>ONBA01000005.1 GCA_900315975.1 uncultured Ruminococcus sp. | reverse complement strand
ATTTCGATTATGATACCGCTTGAAACTACGGTATCGTCGCTTACGAAAATGCCATACTCAAATTCGGGCATATCTATCCAGCGACCGTAGTCGGTGTTGGTTTTAGGCTTTTCGCCCGGACCGCGGTAGACTGTGATAATATCATCGCTGTACTCATTGCCGTAGCGGTTAGGACAGCCAGCCTGCCAGTTGGTATAATCATTGTCCTCACTGTTTGCACTGAAAATACTGCCGTCATCGCCGACGATTCCGCCGGAACTGTATACGTCGCGCTCACCGTATGTCATAAGTTCCTCAGCGAGTTTCTGTTCACCTTCACTGCCGACAGTGATAAGGTGTAAACTATCGTCAAAGGTTGTAATTAAGTTGATAAGTGAGGGCGGTACAGAGCGGTCAAGAACGGCATAAAGGTGTCCGTCGTAGTAAGTCCACGCTTTTATATTCAGAAGTTTGACAAGGTAGTTATAGTCTTCCAATCCGTCAGGGAAGAAGATTCTGAGGTCATCGGGTGTGTAAATCTTACCTATTTCAGGAGCCGGCAGTTCATCTTTTTCATCGTCAAGACTGCTCTTGCCTTTTTTGAGAGCAAGCTTGCCGAGGTATGTTATCTGGCATTTCTGTATATTAACAGTTTTTGCAGGCTTATAGTCCTTGTAGCCTTTGGCTTTTACCTGTATGGAGTACTTGCCCTCAGGAGCGGATATCTCATAATGGCCGTACGAATCTGTAACACCTGTATAGGTATCGTGAGTATCCATATTTGTTATAGTGATTTTTGCACCGACAATGTCCTTGTCAATAATACCCTTATCAATCACGAATCCGTACAATGCACCTTCATTGCTGTCGGTGGTTACGGTAGTATTCGGTAAACCTAAAGCAGCAAGCACAGCGGAATATGCATCAAGCGTAACGAGGGACGGTTCACTCGGATTTGGGTTACTAAGGATAATGTCCTTGACCTGAGCGCCTGTGAGTGAATTATTAGCGCTCCATACCATAGCGGCAACTCCTGATACGTGAGGAGTTGCCATTGATGTACCTGAAAGGTACTCATAATAGTCGGAATAATCTTTGTGGTAGGTGGAATAAATATTTCTTCCGGGTGCATAAATATCGGTTCTTGAACCGCCGTTAGAGTACTCAGATACGGAAACTCCGGAAGAGGCGGACTTGTCTCTGTCAAGAGAACCGACAACGATGATTCTGTCATATACGTCCGGATACTCCGAATATTCTATCAGATTGAGGGGAGAATTATATTTAGCTTCAAGGTGACCGGTTTTATCATCAGAATCATTTCCGGCAGAAGCACAAAGGACGAAATCATAGCCTTTTTTGAGCAGTCTGTCATAGAAATCTCCGAGTATACTTGCCTGCTGTGCGGTATAAGTATGAGAAGATGGATTGTTCCAGAAGCTTGCAAGAGCAGAAGAATTGACAATGCCAAAGGAATCAGTAAAACAGTTTGCTCTGTAATTGAATCCCATACTGAAATTTATTACCTTGACGTTTCTGACTATCAGCTCACCGAATGTTACCTTTTCACACATTACAGAGTTGAAGAAGGAGCCGTTGTCAGGATTTCTCACGCTTCCCGATACAGACGCTCCGTACAGATTACCCTTGCCGTATGGATAAACACCGCAGATACCAATATTGTCATCAGTATTAGCGGCAAAGGTACCGCTTACATGAGTGCCGTGGCTTTTTTCTTTATCAGAAAGTTTGATACCCTTGTCGTAATTATCATAAAATAAACCGGCAAAACCGAGGTCAGGGTGACTTGATGAAAATCCTTCATCGCATACTCCAACCTTAACAGGGCTGACATCAGAGGAGTGGGTATAAAGCTCATTCCATGCGGCAGTAGTGTTTATCTGTTTGAAACCCCACGATTTTTTCACTATAGGAAGGAACTCTCTGAATTCACTGTTCCATTTCTTGCCGTAATAAAAATCACCTATATCGCCTTCCTGAGAAAGGGGTGTAACGTAGTTCAGTGACGCAGAAGCTACAATAGGTTCAGCAGAGATGCTTTCTAAAGTTGAATCGAGCGAATCGGGAGAAGTAGTAAGTCTAAGCTGATAATCGCCGGTTACCTCTATCTCTCCGACTATTTCGGCATTGTATGAAGCCGCAAGTTCTGCGACTTGTTCGTGTGTTACACCATCGGCGGCAACTATGAGGACCTCATTATCTATGTAACCCTCGCCGTTGCTGTCGGGGTATTCAGTGATGTGTTCCTCATTAACAGGGGAATAGTACAATCTGCCGAAATCTGTATTGGCTTCGGGGTCGGTAACATCAACTATTTCTGCGGGGTTCTTTTTGTTTTTATACCAGCCGCTCTTGTAAAACCTGTTATACACGACAACGTCGAGTGTTCCGAGCAGAACAGTCAGCACTAAAATCAGTGTGAATGCTACTGAGAACAAGGATTTCCTCTTTTTTCGTTTCATCAAGGCTACCTCCTGTATAATCTTTTATTTGATAATATACATATTTAGTGTAACACATAAAACGAACACTTGTCAATACTTTTTACGGTTGTTCTCATAGTGCAGAAATAAAGCCGGATACTTTTGAAGTATCCGGCTTGTATTATAATCTGACGTATTTTTTTATAGGAGTTGTGTAGGCGAAAGCGGCGGCAAGCTTTACGATGTCGATGAAAACGAAAGGTAAAACGCACATTTTCAGCGCTTCTGAGAGGGTAATACTGTCAACCTTTTCGGCATAGATATGCATGAACCAAGCGGTGCCGAAAGCGTAGCAGACAGCAAGACCTATCAGCATGGCGATGATATTCCTTACTGTGACTGCAATACTATTTTTGAGGGGAATAAGTTCCGCGAGCCAGTAAATACCGGCAATGCACAGGAATCCGAGTATATACCCGCCGGTCATACCGAAGAGTGAACCTATTCCTCCGGTGAACCCCTGAAAAACCGGGATTCCGACCGCGCCGAGAAGTATATATACCAAAACCGCAAAGAAACCCTTTTTACCGCCGAGAAGAGCAAGAGCGCTGAATACGGCGAAGGTTTGAAGTGTAAACGGGACCTCAGCCGGTATTGATATCCATGCCCCTACGGCAATAAGTACTGACATAAGGGCAGTAAAAACGAGTTCTTTGGTAGTGAAGAATTTTTTTGAACGGGAAGCAGTTGAAGAGTTATCCATTGAATTATCTCCTTAATATGATAACAAATTATAACACATCCCGCCTAATTTGTCAACTATACTTCACATATATGGTGACATTATTTGACATATCCCTTGAACTTGTACCCGGCTTTTTCTATAGCGTCTTTTATTTCAGATTCGCTGACTTCAGCATTCATTACTAATTTTACAATACCGCTTTCATGGTCCGGACGTGCTTCTTCTATTCCGGATACTTCCTCCAGTGCGGTTTTTACGCGAGCTTCACAGTGTCCGCACATCATACCTTTTACTCTGATACTTGTCGATTTTTCATCGGATTCAGCAGAAATGTCAGATTCCGGCAGAGCAGATTTTATACGTCGGTCGTGCTTGGTATTGTGTATGTCAACAAGATTAAGCCTCAGTGCATTAGTAACGACAAAGAAACTTGAAAGACTCATAGCTGCGGCACCAAACATCGGATTCAGTTCCCAGCCGAAGAGATGAATATACGCTCCGGCAGCGAGAGGAATACCCAGTACATTGTAGAAGAAAGCCCAGAACAGGTTCTGCTTGATATTTCTGAGGGCGGCACGGCTGAGACGAATTGCGGCAGGAACATCACTCAGGCGGCTTTTCATTAGGACTACGTCCGCTGCATCAATTGCAACATCAGTACCTGCGCCGATAGCTATACCCATATCAGCGCGTGTAAGGGCAGGGGCATCGTTGATACCGTCTCCGACCATTGCAACTTTGCCAAGCTTTTTCAGTCTTCGGATAACAGACTCCTTACCGTCGGGGAGTACACCGGCAATGACTTCATCAACACCGGCTTCTCTGCCGATAGCGTCAGCGGTTTTTTTGTTGTCACCTGTCAGCATCACAACGCGAAGTCCCATATTTTTGAGTTCGCGGATAGCCTGAGCGCTGTCGTCCTTGATTACGTCCGCGACAGCGATGATTCCGATGAATATGCCGTTTTTAGAGAATAGCAGCGGAGTTTTTCCTGCTTTTGCAAGGGACTGTGCCGCAGCGATTTCGGAATCACTTACATTAGCGGCAGTGCTTATATAGTCCATACTTCCGCCGCAAATTTCAACTCCGCCGACCATACCGTGCAGACCGTTTCCGGCGAGTGCTTCAAAGTCACTGACATCTTCCGCACTAAGATTTTTTTCATCTGCGAGAGCGACGACCGCGCGGGCGAGAGGGTGTTCACTGCGCATTTCAAGTGAGTATGCCAAACGCAGGAGTTCGTCTTCACTTACACCTGTTGCCGGAATAATGTCTGTCACGACCGGTTGACCGGCAGTTATAGTGCCTGTCTTGTCGAGGACTGCGATTTGCATTTTGCCTGTCTCTTCAATGGAGACTGCGGTCTTGAAGAGTATACCGTTTCGGGCGCCGACACCGTTTCCGACCATTATTGCGACAGGTGTAGCGAGTCCGAGTGCACACGGACAGCTTATAACAAGTACCGAGATGCCCCTTGCGAGTGCGAATGCGGTACTTTCTCCGACGAGAAGCCATATAATCGTTGTCAGTACAGCTATAGTGATTACAGCCGGAACGAATATACCTGCGACTTTGTCGGCAGTATTTGCAATGGGAGCCTTTGTAGCGGCAGCGTCTCCTACCATTTTAATTATCTGCGAGAGAGTGGTATCCTCGCCTACGCGGGTAGCGCGGCACTTGAGAAATCCCGACTGATTAAGAGTAGCGGCGGAAACGCTGTCTCCCACGGTTTTATCGGCGGGGATACTTTCACCGGTGAGAGCAGATTCGTTCACGGCACTGCTTCCCTCAATTACAACTCCGTCAACGGGTATGCTTTCAGCGGGACGCACTACGAATACGTCTCCGGCGAGAACCTCTCCTGCGGGCACAGTTACTTCTTTGCCGTCACGAATCAGGTTAGCAGTTTTCGGAGCGAGCTTCATGAGGCTTTTCAGTGCGTCAGTAGTTTTGCCTTTTGAGCGTGCTTCAAGGAGTTTACCGACTGTGATAAGGGTAACTATCATAGCCGCTGACTCGAAATAGAGGTCGTTCATCAGGTCGGCACACCGCGTCATGTCGCCGTCTGCGGAAGCTCTTGTCATTGAGAAAAGCACATAAACACTCCATGCAAAAGAAACTCCCGAACCCATTGCGACGAGAGTGTCCATATTCGGAGCACGTTTCAGCAGACTTTTTGTACCGCTGACGAAGAACTTCTGATTTATTACCATGACAATAGCCGCAAGAAGCATCTGAGCGATTGCAACTGCAATATGGTTGCCGTCAAAGAATGACGGCAGGGGAGCGCCGAACATATGACTGCCCATTGAAATATACATCAGCACAAGCAGAAATGCGAGCGAAGCGGCAAGTCTTTTTGCAAGTTTCGGGGACTCCGTATCAGCGAGCGAGCTATCGTTGTTTTGTGCGGCAGACTCTGCTCCCTTTTTAGAAGCGCCGTAGCCTGCGTCCTGAACAGCGGCGATAATAGCTTCCGGAGAGGCAGTACCCTCAACTCCCATAGAATTAGTCAGCAGACTTACTGCACAGGAGGTCACACCGTCAACTTTTTTCACGGCATTCTCTACCCTGGCACTGCACGCAGCACAGCTCATGCCTGTTACATTATATTGTTCCATAAAAATCACCTTTTTATTAGTTTCTGCAAACATATTATACCACTTTACTATGAAATAATCAAGTATAGTTAGCTTAGTATACGCAGAAAAATGCTATATGAATCTGTTATACTTAAGGCAACACCGCACAAAGCCCACCTGACGGCTTTGCACTGAATCTGCTTGCATATTTTCCGTCATCTTGCACAGAAATCCCTTGACATACGATAGTATGCCTGCGGAATTTCTATACAATCTGACGAAAAATCTGTCGGCGCATCTTCAGCACAATCTTTGTACGGTGTTGCCTTAAAAAATGATTTCAATTGCATTATATAAATAATTGTGGTATAATAAACACGTAATTGTCAAAAAAAGAGGGTTTAATATATGAGCAAGAAAAAGAATCACCGTTCTCCCGAACCTCCGGAAAGAATCACTGCTTCGCCGGACTGCGGTCTGACATCGGAGCAGGTCATGATACGCAGAGAGACCGGTTATGATAATACTCCGCCTGAACCTCCTTCAAAGTCAGTCGGGGAAATAGTTGCAGACAACGTTTTCACATACTTCAACTTCATATTCCTGATACTTGCCGGACTCATAATCTATGCCGGTACTTACCGCGACCTTTCATTCATGCCGATAATCATTGCAAACACGCTTATAGGCATAATTCAGGAGCTTCGCTCGAAACGTGTACTGGACAAGCTTTCTATGATGAATGCTCCGACTACTGCGGTCATACGTGACGGCAGGGAAGAGAGTATACCTTCGCGTGACGTTGTGATAGACGATATTGCGGTATTCCGTGCAGGAAATCAGATAAGTGCAGACGCGATAGTCATTGACGGAACTGTATCAGTCAACGAATCGCTTCTTACCGGTGAATCCGATGAAATAGTGAAGTCGGCAGGTGACACTCTCATGTCCGGAAGCTTTATCGTATCAGGTTCATGCCGCGCAAGACTTGAACGAGTAGGCGAAGATTCGTACATTTCCCGCCTGACGATTCAGGCAAAAAAGACCCGCAAGGGAGAGCAGTCAGAGATGATACGCTCACTCAACAAGATAGTAAAAATAGCGGGAATAATCATAATTCCCATCGGCTTTCTGCTATTCTATCAGCAGCACTTTATTGAGGGCAGAGCTGTCAGCGGAAGTATACAGTCTATGGTTGCGGCTGTGATAGGAATGATTCCGGAGGGACTTTTCCTGCTTGCGAGTACAACTCTTGCAATAAGTGCGATGCGGCTTGCTATGGGAAAGGTTCTCGTGCACGACATGAAGTGTATCGAAACTCTTGCCCGTGTTGACGTTCTCTGCGTTGACAAGACAGGAACTATAACCGAGAGCAAAATGAGTGTATTGTCAGTGATACCGGTAAATGACGGGATAGATGAAACTTCTTTGGAGAGTGTCATCAGTGACTTTGCAGCAGCACAGGCTGCCGATAATGCGACTATGATAGCTGTCAAGAGCCGTTTCTGCACCCCGACCGGACAGAGTATACTCAGCTATACCGGCTTCTCGTCCGAGTTCAAATACAGCAGTACATCACTTGAAAGCGGCACATACGTACTTGGTGCGCCGGAGTTCATAATGAAGGAGACGGCGGCGGATTACGCTGAAATAATAAAGAAAAACAGCCGCAAAGGCTACCGTGTACTCGTGTTCGGCAGATACAGCGGAAGTGTTGACGGCAAGGAACTTACCGCTGAATTTGAGCCTTACTGCTTCATGCTTCTCGCTAATCCGATACGTAAAAACGCACCTGATACGTTCAGGTTTTTTGCTGAACAGGGAGTAGAGATAAAGGTAATATCGGGCGATAATCCGATAACAGTGTCTGAGATAGCACGACAGGCAGGAATAGCTAACGCCGAGCGCTACATTGACGCATCAACTCTTAAAACTGAGGAAGCAATAAAGAGCGCAGTGATAAATTACACTGTGTTCGGCAGAGTGACTCCTGAGCAGAAGCGTATGTTTGTACGTGCACTCAAAGAAGCCGGCAGGACGGTTGCAATGACCGGAGACGGAGTAAACGACGTTCTCGCACTCAAAGACGCTGACTGTTCAGTAGCAATGGCATCGGGAAGTGAAGCGGCGGCGCAGTCGTCACAGCTTGTACTGCTTGAATCTGATTTTTCAAAAATGCCTGATGTAGTAATGGAGGGACGAAAAGTTGTCAACAACCTTGAACGTTCAGGAAGTCTGTTCCTTGTAAAGAATATATTCTCACTGCTGATGTCTGCAATGGCTATATTCCTGAGTATACGCTATCCGCTAAAGCCTGCGCAGATATCGCTGATAAGCGTCTTCACTATAGGACTGCCCGGACTTTGTCTGTCACAGATACCGAATCACGAACTCATAAAAGGCAAGTTCATGAGCAACATACTGCTGAAAGCACTGCCTGCCGGAATCGTTGACGCGATAATAGTAGCGGCGATGATATTCTTCGGGAATATCTTCAACTCGAAACAGACCGATATTTCGACAGCTTCAACTATACTTCTCAGTGTAGTCGGCATGATGATACTTTTCCGTATAAGCAAGCCGATGAATACACTCAAATGGGGCATATGGGTAATGTGCGGACTTCTTCTCGCGCTAAGCATGATATACCTCAGCAGTTTCTTCGGAGTAGGGGGAATGTCAGTACAGTGTGTACTGCTCTGTGTGAATTTTGCAATAATTGCCGAGCCGATGCTAAGGTATCTTACGATTTTTGTTGAGGGCGTTAGAAAAGTGTTTTCAAAGATTGAAAAATAACCGTGCAAATTTTAAATTTTTTATAAGAAATATTAAAATACACTTGAAAAAATATGCAATAAGTGATATAATATCAGGGAATAATGCTGGCGACAAAAAAATATCTATATGAGGAGGTCCTCTTATGATAAAAAAACTTGCTGTTTCTGCATCTGCGATACTCTCAGCAGCAGTGATATCAGCTTTTCCGATGTGTGCATCGGCATTCAGCGTGGAACAGATACAGACCGAAATGCCCGACATAAATGTTTTCTATACATCTGATACTGGCGAGGGAAATGTTGAACTCCTTCTTGACAATGTTCCCCTCGAAACATCTGAGCCTAAGCCGTTCCTCTCAACGGATATGCAGGCTTGTTATTACCTGCTTATAGATGATTCCGGTTCGGTTACAGAACCGCAGATGAGTGCTGTGAAGAATGCACTGAAAAACAACTGCGGCTTCATACGTGAAACTGATATGGTAAACCTTATATCTATCGGTACTCTTGAAACGCTTTTTACCGGAAGTATCGCTGACGAGGGATACAGCGAAGCAGTCGATTCGTTTGAAAACAATAAACAGGATACATTTTTATATGAAGCGCTTGAAAACGTGAACGATGACATAGTATCAAAGAATTCAAACTATGGCGTCAGAAACATAGTAATTGCCGTTTCAGACGGACTTGACGACTCTGACGGAAGAGCGACTTTTGAAGATGTAGCTGTAAAACTGATTAATACCGGAGTTCCGGTGTATGCACTGGGAATCAGCGGAAACTATGGTTCTGACCTCGGTTCGTTCGGAGAATTAGCCAAGAGAACAGGCGGTGACATGACGCCGTTCACGGCTGACCAGTGTGAGACAGTTTTTGACGAACTCGGTGAACGTCTTACAAGCTGTAAGGTAATAAAGGGCAAGGCTGAGAATAACCTTGTCGGTGACAAAAGAACGATAACTGTAAGATGTCTTGCACAGAATTACAGCAGTTCTTTTTCAGTGCTTCCGGTGAGATGGATACCTGACCTTGCGCCTCCGGAGATGACTTACTTTGAAAAGATATCGGATACACAGTTCAAAGTTGGATTCAGTGAGAATGTCCGCGGAGCCGACAATATCGAAAACTATACACTGAAAAGGCACTATAGTGATTTTCCTGTCGAGTCGGTAATTTACGGCGAGGAAGACGGTGAATTCAGTGTAATAATAAATACTAAGAATGAAATCGACTCTTCCGACTATATGCTGTCAACAAGAGATATTTATGATATCTCGAACGAGAACAATCCTCTTACAGGAACCATGTCGCTTAATCTGAAAGGTGAAGAAACCGAAGAGTTCATCGAAACTGAAGACCCGTACCAAAACGATAAGACCATGACATATCTTATCTTTGCGGCGGTTATACTTGTAATTGCTGTTCTGCTTGCAATACTCGGCTTTGCGTTCCGCAAGAAGAAAAATGACGATGTCGGTGATAACTCAGGAAGCAGACAGGATGATGACAAGAATATTGTACCGCATCATATGATAATCAGAGTAAACGACGGACGTACTCTCAGGGTAAATATCCGTGACAAGGTAGTAGTTGGTCGCTCACAGGAGAACGACATTTTCTTCAACGATATGAATATGTCGCGAGTACATTTCACCATTGAATACATAGAAGGAAGATGCTTTATTACTGATAATAATTCGCTTACAGGAACATATGTAAACGGTGAAAAGGTAGGAATAAACGGAGCCGAAATCAATAAGGGTGCCGAAGTATCTGCCGGTCATACATCAATGATAATTCGTTGGGAATAAAAGTAAAAGGACTGCATGAAGCAGTCCTTTTTTATGTATTCTTTAAAGAAGATGTCTGAAAATATCAGCCGAAATATCTCTTGAGGAGACCCTCGAAAGCCTTACCGTGACGAGCTTCGTCTCTTGCCATTTCGTGAACAGTGTCATGGATAGCGTCGAGATTGAGTTCCTTAGCCTTCTTAGCGAGCTTGAACTTGCCCTCTGTAGCGCCGTGCTCAGCAGCTATTCTCTTCTCAAGGTTTTCCTTAGTAGAATCGGAAAGAACTTCACCGAGGAGCTCTGCGAACTTAGCAGCGTGCTCAGCCTCTTCAAAAGCAGCCTTTTCCCAGTATGCGCCTATTTCAGGGTAACCTTCTCTGTAGGCAACTCTTGCCATAGCGAGGTACATACCAACTTCTGTACATTCGCCGGTGAAGTTAGAGCGGAGACCGTCGAGAATCTCGGGGTCAGTAACGTTCTTGGCAACACCGAGAACGTGCTCAGCAGCGTAAACGAGTTCACTCTCGTCCTTCTTCTCGATGAACTTTGAACCGGGAACGTTGCACTGCGGACATTTCTCAGGCGGAGCGTCTCCTTCGTGAACGTATCCGCATACGGGACATACATACTTTGCCATAAAATTTTCCTCCGTTTTAGTAAGATTAGTGTTATAAAAAGCTGCGGAAATCGTCAGAACTTCCGGAGCGATTATACGTTATGCTTGACTCTGTCGTGTTCTTCAGCGCGTTTACCATCGTTGAAGCGGTCGAGAGTGCCGACGAGATAGCCGGTAATGCGTCTGATCCTGTCGAAAGGAACGTCAGCGAATTCAAACTTGAGGTCGACGAAATCGCCGTCAGTTTTGACAGTCATTTCAGATATCTCTCTGTTCTTGTACTTATTTTTGCCGTAATCGATGTAAGCGTCGATCTCCTGCTGAGAGATCTGTTCACCGATGATATTAACCTTCATATCAAGCGCCTCCTGTGTATTATTCATAAAAATGAAGCTTAAAGAATGATTATGCTTGACAATTGTCTGAATATATTGTATCATAATAAAAGCAAAAAATCTGTTGCATTTGCAACAAAGGAGAAAATTTTATGTTACCAGAACAAAACATTTTATTTAAAGGAGTCGATTCTGTTGACTGCAAACGTATGATGTCGTGCTTCAATATTGAGGTTAAAAAATACCGTGCGGGCAGCTGTATTGTTGATTTTTCACGCAATATCGACAAGGTAGGCATAGTACTCAGCGGAACTGCCAACATGGTCAGATACGATATCAACGGAGTTCGTACTATAGTTGAAAAGCTTGGCGAACAGGGAATATTTGGTGAATTTTTTACGTATTCCGGTACTCACAGGAACTCGGTCGAGATAGTTGCAGAGACAGATTGCGAAATTCTATTTGTAAGGCGTGAGGAGATACTGAAACGCTGTGAGAAAGCGTGCCAGTGTCACTCGATGGTAGTAGAAAATCTGCTTATGCTTATGTCGGAAAAAACTATTGCCCTCAGCGAGAGGATAGAGGTACTCAGTCAGCGGACTATCGAGGATAAACTTATCAGCTTCCTTCAGATTACCAAAGACAATACTCCTGACGGAAAATCACCGCAGATACCGTTCTCAACTACGGCACTGTCGGACTATCTCTGTGTCAACAGGAGTGCACTTCAGCGAGAAATCGCAAAGCTGAAAAAATCAGGAGTTCTGACAATTTCAAAGAGAAAATTCCGGCTTGCGGGTAATAATGACTGATGATTTGACATAAACAGTAAAGTATGATATAATCAATAGGCTTAAAATACGCATTAAAGAAAGGATAGAGCAATGGTTTTAGAATTTATCAAATCTGTTATCCTCGGTATTGTCGAGGGTGTAACCGAGTGGCTTCCGGTCAGCAGTACCGGTCACCTGATACTGTTCAATCAGTTTCTGAATCTTCATGTCAGTGACAACGAAACAGTTAATGAAGGCTTTATTGAGATGTTCGACGTCGTGATACAGCTTGGAGCGATAATGGCTGTAGTCGTGATTTTCTGGAAAAAGCTTTTCCCATTCGGAAAGGAGAACAACAAGTATCCGTGGCGCAAAGAAGGTTTCGGCGCATATTTGAAAATGAACATCATACGTATGTGGTTCAAGGTAGCAGTCGCTTGTGTACCTGCCGCAGTTATCGGATTTCTTGTTGACGACTGGATTGATGAACATCTCTACAATCCGTGGGTAGTAGCACTGGCACTTATCACGTTTGGTATAGCGTTCATAGTAGTTGAAAACTGGAACAAAAAACGCAAACCCAAAGTAAACTCCATAAGGGAACTTACATATCAGTCGGCACTTATAATCGGCGGATTCCAGCTTCTTGCGGCACTTTTCCCCGGAACCTCCCGTTCCGGCGCTACTATCGTAGGTGCACTTCTCATTGGTATATCCCGAACAGTAGCGGCTGAGTTCACATTCTATCTTGCTGTACCGGTAATGTTCGGAGCAAGTTTACTCAAACTTGTTAAGTATGACGGCGGTTTTACAGCATCACAGCTGGGCATTCTTGCAGTCGGAATGATAGTTGCATTTGTAGTATCAGTATTTGTTATCAAGTTCTTCATGGACTACATCAAAAAGCACGATTTCAAGGTATTTGGCTGGTATAGAATAGTTCTCGGAACGATAGTACTCATCTATTTCGGGATAAAAACGGCAATTGCATAAATAAAAGAAGGCGGATGATTCACTTCTCCGCCTTTTTAATTTGTGAAGAAATCTTATATTTTTATTGTAGACTATTGCGCTTTTTCTGTAAAAATGTTATAATTAATGTGCCCTTGTAACTATATAAATAGCTTAGAGGACAACGATAAGATATCATTCAACGAAATGAGGCCGATACTATGAGTAAAATACTTGATTGGAATACATACCTGCGCACAGCTGCTGATGTAGCGGCTGAGGGAATCGTAATGCTGCGCAACGACAACGATGCCCTTCCTCTGAAAAACGACAGCACTGTATCAGTTTTCGGACGGATTCAGCTTCATTATTACAAAAGCGGTACCGGTTCAGGCGGAATGGTCAATGTCTCGAAGGTTACCGGCATCACCGACGGACTCATCGAAGCCGGAGTCAGGCTGAATGAGGAACTCCTTGATATATACCGCAAATGGGACGATGAGAACCCTATGGACCTCGGTAACGGCTGGGGCGGAGAACCATGGTCACAGGAGGAAATGCCGCTTGATGATGAGACTGTTGCAAAGGCGGCTGAGGTCAGTGATACTGCGATAGTCATCATAGGAAGAACTGCCGGAGAGGAAATGGACGCGCGGCTTGAAGCTGGTTCGTTTCTTCTTACCGATAAGGAAAAGGATATGCTTACTAAGGTAAGGGCGGCATTCAAAAAGGTAGTGGTTTTGCTGAATGTCGGCGGACTTATCGACCTTGAATTCATAGAAAACTGCAAGCCTGATTCTGTTTTGTACGTGTGGCAGGGTGGAATGACAGGCGGCACTGGTGTGGCGGAAATTCTGACTGGAAAAATCAGTCCGAGCGGAAAAATGCCCGATACTATAGCCTACAGCGTGGAAGACTACCCCTCGCATGAGTACTTTGGTGACCGCAATAAAAACTACTACGCTGAGGACATTTACGTCGGCTACAGATACTTCGATACGTTTGCACCTGAGAAGGTACGATATCCGTTCGGATATGGACTTTCCTACACAACATTTGAAATATCTTCGCAGACCTCGGACATAAACGGCACGACTGCGAGCATATATGTAAAAGTAAAGAATACCGGCAATTACTGCGGAAAAGAGGTAATAAAAATGTACCTCAGCCACCCGCAGGGAAAACTCGGACAGCCTGTAAGGATACTCTGTGGATTTGAAAAGACCCGCAATCTCGCTCCTAATGAGGAACAGACTCTTATTCTTACTGCCGACCTCCGAGACTTTGCATCGTATGATGATTCAGGAGTTACCGGTCACAGAAACTGCTACGTCCTTGAAGAGGGTGCGCACCGCTTCTTTATAGAAGATGATGTCAGCGACGGTTCGGCAGTTATAACCCTTTCTGATACTGTCGAACTCTGCCAGTGTGAACAGGCACTTGCACCTGTAGAGGAGTTTGAACGTTTCAGACCTGAGCAGTCGAAGAACGGCTTCAGACTTGTGAAGGAACCGGTACCCCTCAACAGAGCAGACGAAAAGGCAAGGAGACTCTTCAGCTTGCCTGAGGAGATTCCCTACACCGGTGACATGGGGTACCGTCTGCCTGATGTTGCACGCGGTACGTGCACTATGGACGACTTTATTGCTCAGCTCAGCGATGAGGAACTTGCGTGTATTATACGAGGAGAGGGCATGGGAAGTCCGCGTGTTACTGCCGGAACGGCTTCTGCATTTGGTGGAGTTACCGACCGCCTGAACAAGCTCGGTATACCTGCGTGCTGCTGCTCGGACGGACCCTCGGGAATGCGTCTTGACTGCGGCACAAAGGCGTTCAGCCTGCCGAACGGAACTATGATAGCCTCGACATTCAACAAGGAGCTTATCACGGACCTTTTCCGCTGTATGGGACTTGAAATGACAGTTAATAAGGTAGACTGCCTGCTCGGACCCGGAATGAATATACATCGTCACCCACTCAACGGCAGAAACTTCGAGTACTTCTCCGAAGACCCCTACCTTACCGGAACAATGGCTGCGGCTGAACTCGTGGGACTTCACGATTCGGGTGTTACGGGTACTATCAAACACTTCTGCGGAAACAATCAGGAAACGAACCGTCACTTCCTTGACACTGTAGCATCTGAGCGTGCACTCCGTGAGATATATCTCAAAAGCTTTGAGATAGCTGTAAGAAAAGGCGGAGCGGATTCGATAATGACGACATATGGCAGCATCAATGGTGTATGGACTGCCGGAAACTACGACCTGAATACAGTGATACTCCGCAATGAGTGGGGATTCACTGGATTTACCATGACCGACTGGTGGGCAAATATCAACCGCCGCGGCGGTAAACCTGATAAGACCGACTTCGCAGCAATGGCAATGGCGCAGAATGACGTTTACATGGTGTGTGCGGACGGCGACGAAAACGATGACAATACACTCGCTTCACTTGCATCAGGCGACCTCAGACGCAGTGAATTGCAGCGTAATGCGGCAAATATCTGCCGATTTGTAATGGGTACCAATGCGTTCAGACGGCATTGCTGTGAACCTGTTGAGGTTGAGGTAATAAACCGTCCGGCTGACGAAAACGCATCTGATGAGCCGGTAGTATTCTACGACCTGACTGACGGACTTGAACTTGACCTTTCCGCAGTAAAAGCAGTCAAGGGAACGAATCACAGCTTCGCTCTTACTGTTCTTGAACCCGGTTGGTACGATGTTACGATAACGTCTTCATCAACACAGAGTGAGCTTGCACAGATTCCGCTGACGATATTTGCAATGGGTACAGCAAGCGGCACTCTTACATGGAACGGCACAGGCGGAGAACCGGTATCACTTAAAGCAAACATACCTATGTTCTCGCGTTTTACGTCTATGCGCCTATATTTTGCACAGAATGGTCTTGACCTTATCAATATAAGATTCGACCTGACCAAAAAACTTGAAGAACTTACCGATATCAGCATAAAGGAGGACTGACATTGGGTATACAGATATTCGGAGCAAAAAAATGCTTCGACACTAAAAAGGCTGAACGCTGGTTCAAGGAGCGCGGCAAGAAGTATCAGCTTATCGACATGAAGGAAAAAGGAATGAGCAGGGGAGAGTTCGACAGCGTAAAACAGGCAGTCGGCGGAGTTGACTCCATGATAAATGAGTCGGCTAAGGACAAGCAGACTCTCACACTGATGAAATATCTGACTGACAGTGACCGCGAGGAAAAGCTCTTTGAGAATCAGCAGCTCATAAAAACACCGATAGTCCGCTGCGGAAAAAAGGCAATAATCGGCTTTTTCCCTGAAGAATGGAGCGATTGGGAGTGAATGTGAAAAATTTTTCTTGCTATTTTTAATATACTGTGATATAATTAAAATATGTCAGGCGGACTGACATTATTTAACAGGAAAGAATTTCAATAATAAAACAAAGGGCACTCTGCCCGAAAGGAGTTTTTACCATGGGTCTTAGACAAATTGCTAAAAAAATTATTCAGGCAGGTATGGATACCGGTCTTGGACAGGCAGCTATAAATGCCGGTTCAGATATGCTTGCTGACCAGTGGAAAGAATATTTCTACTGCGATGCTCTGCCTGTTGATGTCCTTGTTGCAAAGGGACAGAAAAGAATTGGCAAGAAGTCACAGAATACAAAGGGCAGCGAAAATATAATCACAAACGGAAGTGTTATCGCTGTAAACAACGGTCAGTGCATGATCATCGTTGATCAGGGACAGGTAGTTGAAGTCTGCGCAGAGACCGGTGAATACGTTTACGATACATCTCTTGAGCCTTCGCTTTTTGCAGGTGACTTCCTCGGTGACTTCAAGAAGAACGTTATGGACTTCATCGCTGCTACAGGAAGACGTATCACATTCGGCGGAGATGTTGCCCGCGATCAGCGTATCTACTTTATCAATACCAAGGAGATACTCGACAACAAGTTTGGAACTCCGCGTCCGGTACCGTTCAGAGTATCGTATGAGGACATCGGAAGAAACTTCACAGTTGGTCTTCGCTGCTTCGGTACATACTCTTACAAGATAGGCAACCCTCTTGAATTCTATGAGAAGGTATGCGGAAACGTAACTGATAAATATTACCGTTCACAGATCGACGGTCAGCTTAAGACAGAGTTCCTCAACCATCTCCACCCTGCATTCGGAAAGCTCTCTCAAAAGGTTAGATACGATGAGCTTACTATAAATACAGTACCGATAACAGAGGCAATGGAGGAAGTTCTCCGCGAACCATGGCTCATGAAGCGCGGTATACAGATAGGTACTGTTGCTATCGAAAGCGTTAATATCTCTCCCGAGGACGAGGAGCATATCAAGAAGTATGAGGACCTCGCATGGCAGCGCGACCCTGCAAATGCTGCCGGTATCATGGTCGGCGCTCAGGCAGAGGCTCTTACAGCTGCTGCTTCTAACCCGAACGGAGCCGTAATGGGCTTCTACGGAATGAACATGGCTCAGCAGGTAGGCGGAATAAACGCAAACAATCTCTTCAACATGGCTGCTCAGAATCAGGCTGCCAAGGAAGCTGCTGCTCCGGCAGCAGGTGCTATGGCTGACGCTGGTGCTGCTCTTGGCGGAGCTGCTCTCGGAGCTGTCGCCGGCGGTATCGCAGGCGGTGCAGCAGGAGGTCCTGCCGGTGCAGTTGCAGGAGCTGTTGCTGGCTCATGGATGTGCTCATGCGGAACTTCAAATACAGGCAAATTCTGTGCAGAGTGTGGTTCTCCCAAGCCGGCTGACGCTGATGGCTGGACCTGCTCATGCGGTGCACTCAACAAGGGCAAGTTCTGCTCTGACTGCGGCGCACCTAAGCCGTCAGGCGCACCTAAGTACAGATGCGACAAGTGCGGCTGGGAACCGGCTGACCCGTTCAATCCTCCGAGATTCTGCGGCGAGTGCGGCGACCCCTTTAACGATGACGATATGGTCAAGTAATAACTCTGCCTTTGAAATGAGGTGAGGACTTGACCGAAGTAAACGAATATAAATGCCCGTGCTGCGGTGGACGGCTCGAATTTAACAGCACAGTTCAGAACATGAAGTGCCCTTACTGCGACTCGGAGTTTCCGGTTGAGACAGTTGAGAACTACAATATTGAACTGAACAATGCTTCCGGAGATGAAATGTCGTGGGACAATTCAGGCACTGCGGAGTGGGATTCGGCAGAAACCGCGAATATGAAAGAATACAGCTGCAAGTCGTGCGGCGGTACGATAATCGCGGACGATACTGCCGGAGCTTCATCGTGTCCATACTGCGGAAATCCTGTAGTAATGGCAGGAGTTTTCTCAGGTGCACTGCGTCCTGACAGAATCATACCTTTCCAGTTTGACAGAGAGGCTGCCAAGCAGGCACTCAAAAAGCATCTTGAAGGCAAAAAGCTCCTTCCAAAGGTTTTCAAGGACGAAAACCATATCGAGGAGATAAAGGGACTTTATGTTCCTGTATGGCTGTTCAGCGCTGAGGCAGATACAAATATGTGTTTCCGCGCCGAGAAGAAAAGACGCTGGAGCGATGCTAACTTCAACTACGTTGAGACGAGCTACTATCAGGCGGTGCGTGCAGGTAATATCAGCTTTGCACAGGTGCCTGTTGACGGTTCATCAAAAATGCCCGATGACCTCATGGAGTCTATAGAGCCTTTCGACTTTACAAAGGCTGTGGACTTCAGTACGGCATTCCTTTCAGGATATCTTGCAGACAAGTACGATGTAACAAGAGAGCAGAGTGTCGGCAGAGCTAATGAGCGTATAAAAACTGGCGCAGAATCGGCATTCCGTGACACTGTCACCGGCTACGATACGGTTCGCTGTGAAAGCAGCAGTGTAAAGTTCAGAAATGCAAAGTCGATTTACGCGCTCTACCCTGTGTGGATTCTTACAACGTCATGGAACAACGAAAAGTACACATTTGCTATGAACGGTCAGACCGGCAAATTTGTCGGAAATCTCCCCGTAGATAAGGGAGCGGCTGTACGTTTGTTCGCGATAATAGCTGCTGTCGTAACGGCGGTGTGCTTCGTGATATCGCTTTTATTATCAAATTAGGAGGCTGATGAAGAATGGGATTTTTGATTAGCCTTGTTATTGGACTCGTTGTTGCCGGAATTATAGTCGGCTCAATGATATCTAAGCTGAAAAATGTGCATATGCAGAAAGGTGCAGCAGCTTATACCGTTCACAACAGTATGCATCTTACTGTAAACCGTGATGTATTCCTCAGTAAAAAAGTCGAAAAAACTCCGAGAAATACTCAGACTCAGCAGAAAAGATGATTATTATGGGAGAAACTTTGTTTTCTCCCACTTTTATGAATATAAACTTGACAAATAGTATAAAAAATAGTATAATTACTTTAAGTTGCGTTTTAACGATACGCAGAAACTGGAGGTAAACTTTTTATGTGTGGAATAGTTGGCTTTACAGGTACCTCACAGGCAGCTCCTATACTGCTTGACGGACTTTCAAAGCTTGAATACAGAGGATACGACTCAGCCGGAATCGCTGTACGAGACGGTTCATCTGATGTTGAAGTGATCAAGGCAAAGGGCAAACTCAATGTGCTGAAGGAAATGACGAATGACGGCAACGCTGTAAAAGGCTGCTGCGGTATAGGTCATACACGTTGGGCAACCCACGGTGAGCCTTCAACTTTAAATGCTCACCCCCATGCAAGTGACGATGCAAATGTTGTTGCCGTACACAATGGTATCATTGAGAATTATCAAGAACTCCGCGAGAAACTCACAAAAAGCGGCTATGAGTTCAAGTCTCAGACTGATACAGAGGTAGCGGTCAAGCTCATTGACTACTATTATAAGAAATACAACCTCGGACCCGTTGACTCTATTGCCCGCGCAATGATACGTATCCGCGGTTCTTATGCACTCTGCGTTATGTTCAAGGACTTCGCAGGTGAAATATACACTGCCCGTAAGGACAGTCCTATGATTATCGGAATCACAGGCGGCGAGTCGTATGTAGCTTCTGACGTTCCGGCAATACTCAAATATACAAGAAATGTTTATTATATCGGCAACATGGAAATCGCCAAGCTCGAAAAGGGCGCAGTAACATTCTATAATATCGACCGCGAGGAAATCGAAAAGGAACTCGTTGAGATAAAGTGGGACGCTGAAGCTGCTGAAAAGGGCGGTTACGAGCACTTCATGCTCAAGGAGATCCATGAGCAGCCAAAGGTTATTCGTGATACTATCAATTCAGTTGTAAAGGACGGCAATATCGTTCTTGACGAATTCGGTCTGAGTGATGAGGAAGTAAGGGAGATACAGCAGATATACATTGTTGCGTGCGGCTCTGCTTATCACGTTGGTATGGCTATACAGTATGTCATAGAGGAACTCACCTCTATACCGGTAAGAGTTGAACTCGCTTCTGAGTTCAGATACAGAAAAATGCCGCTTAACAAAAAGAGCCTTGCAATTATCATCAGCCAGTCAGGTGAGACTGCTGACAGCCGTGCTGCTCTTACACTTGCAAAAGAAAGCGGTATAAAGACACTCGGAATCGTTAACGTTATTGGCTCTAATATTGCAAGAGACGCTGATAATGTCTTCTATACACTTGCAGGTCCTGAGATCTCTGTTGCCACAACAAAGGCATACAGCACTCAGCTTATCGCCGGATATCTTCTTGCTATGCAGCTTTCAAAGGTTCGCGGTGAGATAACTGATGAGAGGTTCGCGGAGCTCCTTGCTGAAATTCAGACCATTCCCGATAAGGTATCAAAGATACTTGAGGATAAGGAGCGTATTCAGTGGTTTGCGGCTAAATTCGCCAATATTCATGATGCATTCTTCATCGGACGCGGTATAGACTATGCTGTCAGCCTTGAGGGAAGCCTCAAAATGAAGGAGATAAGCTATATCCACTCTGAGGCTTACGCTGCCGGCGAACTTAAACACGGTCCTATCTCGCTGATAGAGAACGGTACTCTCGTTATAAGCGTTATAACTCAGCAGGACCTGTTTGAAAAGACAATGTCGAACATGGTTGAATGCAAGTCACGCGGTGCGTACATTATGGGTCTTACCACTTATGGGAACTACAGTGTCGAGGATAATGCCGATTTCACAGCGTATATCCCCAAAACCGACCCGCTGTTTGCAGCAAGTCTTGCAGTTGTTCCGCTTCAGCTCATGGGATACTATGTTTCTGTTGCAAAGGGACTTGATGTTGACAAGCCGAGAAATCTCGCAAAGAGTGTTACAGTTGAATAATACAGAAAGGGGACACGGAAGTGTCCTCTTTTTTGATGTGTATAATAATGCGTATGATATATCAGTTTAAGAACACAATAGTTCATTTACAAAAACTTCATAATGTGATATAATACAATAAATAGTTGTGCTTATGGGAGGTGAAACTGTTCAAGTTTAATAAATATTAAAACAATATCACATGAAAAGGAGTATTATTATGAATATAAGAAAAATCTCCCTGAACGTTGTATCAGTTTTTGCAGTGATATGTATGCTGTTCGGACAGTCTGTGTATTTTCCGAAAGCTACTGCTGATGCTGCCGGTACTGACCTATATGTCGGCTACAATGGCAGGTCAAACAACTTCTCAACCGTTCAGGACGCTGTCAACAAAGCAGCAAGTCTCAATCCTTCAAGCGAAAGCAATCGTGTAACTATCCACATCGCTCCCGGTACATACCGTCAGCAGGTAATCGTTCAGACACCATATATCTCATTTGTGAACGATGAACCCTCAAAGGGTGACGTTGTGCTTACATGGTACTACGGTATCGGATACAAGTACTACAGTGCTAACTCAAAGGGTTACTACGACTCTTCTCTCGCAAATTCAAAGTCGGGCAAGAATGTCGCAAACTACCGTTGGGGCGCAACTGTACAGCTTTGGCCTAAGGCAACTTATTTCAAGGCGCAGAATATTGTCTTTGAGAATTCCTTCAACCGCTATATAACAAAGGAAGAACTCGCAGACGGCGTAGAATGTACAAATGAGACCCTTACTGTTCAGCGCTATTCAAACGTTGACGTTAATTCAAAGGCATATACAGAGCGTGCCGCAGCTTTCTCGGCTGATGCTGGATACTGCGAATTCCTCAACTGCAAATTCTATTCAAGTCAGGACACACTCTACACAGGCGGCTCGCCTCAGTACTACAGAAACTGCCTTATCGAGGGTCAGACCGACTATATCTTCGGCGGCAGCAACGCTGTATTCGACAGCTGTGAACTCCGCTGGAAAGGCTACAGCTCAGGAACTACAGGCGGCTATATCACAGCTGCAAGAAGTCAGGGCAGTCCATACACAGGCTACCTTTTCAATAACTGTAAGGTAACAGGCAACTCACAGCTTGCAGTAACTCCCGGCTACCTCGGCAGACCGTGGGGACAGACTGCACAGGTCCTCTTCCTTAATACAACTCTTCAGAACAGCAATATGATACGTGCAGAGGGTTGGTACTCTATGAGCGGAGTTCAGCCTGAGAGCGTTGACGGTTTCAAGGAGAACGGTACTAAGCTCTCAAACGGCACAAAAGTTGACCTTTCAAAGCGCAAGGGTCATATCGTTTCCGACAGCGATGCTGCAAACGTGAATATCAAGAATTATATGAACAACTGGACTCCCGCATTCATAAACGGCAACGGACAGTCCTCACAGCCCGGAAATGACAATCCTTCTGTGTCCGGAGCTATAAAGAGCTGCGGCGGCTGGTTTGAGGAAGCTTTCGTTGAGTGGGACAGCTCAAAGCTCGGCAGCAGTGTCAAGGTAAGCTATGCACCTTCCGGCACTTCTTCCTACACATCTGTTGACTTTCAGCTCGTTCGCGGAAGCAGAGTTGACATTCCCGGACTCAAGGGCAACACAAAATATGACATCAAGGTTGCAGGTTCATCGGGTTCGGCTGTCTGCACAGTTCAGACAATGGCATTCGACCGCAGCGGCTATGCTCACTACAATTATCAGGGTGTAGGTGCTTACAACGATGACGGTACACTCAAGTCAGGTGCAACAGTCATCTACGTAACAAATTCCAACAAAGACTCCGTTTCATACGGCGGACAGACAGGTCTCTACAACATCTTCAACAAGGCACAGCTTGATAATGTAACTTTCCGCCTTATCGGTACTATCGACGTTCCGTCAGGAGCAAAGGCTAACGACGGAAAGCAGAACGACGGCTCTAATATGCTTTACCTCAACGGCGGTAAGAACGTTACAATTGAGGGCATCGGCTACGATGCTAACCTCAATCAGTGGGGCTTTGATATGAAGCACTCAACAAGCTGTGAGGTCAGAAACCTTCACCTTGCAAAGTATCCTGACGACGGTATTTCAATGTCAGGCGGAAGCACAAGCAAGTCTGCACATATCTGGGTGCACAACAACACAGTAGAAAAGGGTTACAACGCATATGCAGGCAACGGAACAGTTGACGCTGACAAGGCAGAGGGCGACGGTTCTACAGATGTAAAGTGGACAGACTATGTTACTATTTCCTACAATGTTTATATCGACTGCCACAAGACCTCGCTCGTTGGCGGCGGCACAGCTCATGAGCAGGACTGGATCACTTACCACCATAACTGGTTCAATAATACAGAGTCACGTAATCCTCGTGCAAGAAGAGCTCATATCCACAGCTACAACAACTATTTCTCAACGAACAAGCAGTACGGAATCGGTGCTTCGTACAATTCAAAGGTATTCTCAGAGTCTAACTACTTCGAGAAGACAAATCTCCCGCTTGATGCGGTAAATATGGGCAATGATGCTTACTCAGGCACTATCAAGTCCTATAACGACAAGTTCGATAACTGTAGTATGGGCAGCGGACTTGCTTACAAGATAGTATACAGCAGAAATGAATCAGCTCAGATATACAATCTGAAGTCCGGCGGAGACAATTACGATAACTTCGACCTCAATATGTACAAGTATTCAGCTCAGACTCCTGACCAGGCAAAGGCAACTGTCAAGGACCTCGCAGGACGTATGCAGCAGAAGTCATACAACGCAGGAACAGTTTCTGACGGCGGTCAGGAGCCTGATACACCCGTCAACAGCTCTCTTATTGCTGAGATGAAGCCTATGGACGCTTCTTATGGTGCACTCTGGGGCATCGCTGAAAATGTTAAGCAGGGTGACAAGGCATTCGCTGACCGTGACTTCCTTATCACATCTCTTCCCTCGTCACTTGCAGGTGCTGACCACATCGTTACAGCCTGCGACTCAAAGAAGACAGACTCCGACCTTGCTTCAATAACTGCCGCTAAGGACGTTATCGTATACGTTGCGATGGACGAGAGAAATGTCACACTTCCTTCATGGCTTGGCAGATTCACTAAGACAAGCGATATCGTTGGTATCACTGACGGAGAGGGCGAGAAGCCGTTTGACGTATATTCTTGCGAGCTTGCGGCAGGACAGTCAATGGTACTTGGTACAAACGGCATGATGGGTAATGTTATGGGCTACACAGCATTCGTTATGGAGAAGCCGGTTGTTACGACAACAACAACGACAACTACCACCACAACGACTACAACTACAACTACTTCCACCACCACAACAACTACTACCACTTCCGAGACTACCACAACAACTACTGAAGAGCCTACAACAGATGCTCCTGTAGTATGGGGCGATGCTAACCTCGACAACGAGGTCACAGTTGCAGACGCTGTTACTATCCTTCAGGCAATAGGTAACAAGGATAAGTATGTACTTACCGACCGTGCTAAGCGTAACGCTGACGTTTACAACAACGGCGACGGTTTAACAGGTAAAGATGCACTCACTATCCAGCAGATTGATGCAGGTGTATACAGTGTAGAAGACCTGCCGATATCAGAATAATTTCAATGCTCCCTGCGGACTTCTTCGCGGGGAGCTTTTTTCTTGCATTGCTGCATAAATTGTGGTATAATAATAACATAAAAGAAAGCAGGTGTGCATATGAATAAAGAGAGAATACCGTCAATCACAGAGCTCGGTGACCCGAGTAAGCCTAAGGGAGCTGCCGGAGCTGAAATGCTCACACGTATGAATGAGTCGCACAAAGATGTAACAGCGTGGGGACTTTCGCATATAATATTAAAGGGCAGCGAAAATGTGCTCGACATAGGCTGCGGAGGCGGTGCTGCACTTGGAAGAGTTGCCGGAAGCATAACCACCGGACACCTGACAGGTGTGGACTATTCACCTGTCTCAGTCAAGCTCAGCCGAATGAATAACGAGCAGCTTATAGAGCAGGGGAAAATGGAAATTGTCGAGGGCTCGGTTGAGTGTCTGCCGTTTGAGGACGATAGTTTTGACTTCATTTATACAGTTGAGAGTTTCTATTTTTGGAAGAATACTGCGAAATCTCTCGAAGAAGTACGCAGGGTACTGCGTAAAGGCGGTAATTTTCTTATTATTGCAGACGTATACGGAGATGCTGAGCTTTCCGAAAGCAGTAAGCGTGACATAGCAAAGTATAACTTGTTCAACCCTACACGTGCCGAATTTTCGGGACTTTTGAGTGCTGCCGGATTTGAGAAAGTTCACATTCACACCAAGGACGTAACGAGCTGGATATGTGTACAATCAGTTAAATAAAAAAACTTTGTATTTTTTTCAAAAAAATGCTTGACAAATCAAATATACTATGCTATAATTATTAAGTCGTCAGGGAACAACACCTGATGAAAACAAATTGGTGCGGGGGTTTAGCTCAGCTGGGAGAGCATCTGCCTTACAAGCAGAGGGTCACAGGTTCGAGCCCTGTAGTCCCCACCAATGGCCCGGTAGTTCAGTTGGTTAGAACGCTAGCCTGTCACGCTAGAGGTCGTGAGTTCGAGCCTCATCCGGGTCGCCATTGCGGATTTTGCGGATTTAGCTCATCTGGTAGAGCGCCACCTTGCCAAGGTGGAGGTAGCGAGTTCGAGCCTCGTAATCCGCTCCAATGGCGCTATAGCCAAGTGGTAAGGCAAGGGTCTGCAACACCCTGATTCCCCAGTTCAAATCTGGGTGGCGCCTCCAGCGCATGTGCGCTAACGAATCGCGTTTCGGTTTCCGAAGCGCGTTTTTATTTACCAAATGATTCAGCTACGCGGATGATACTTCCGCTCCGACAGCACTGTCACTCCGCCGTGGTTCAGTTCATCTGAGCTGCGACTTTTTTATTTTATCACTAATAAAAATTAGCTCCTGCCTTTTTAGCAGGAGCTGTTTTGTTATTTGGAAAGAGTAATTGGCTCGGTCCAGTAGGACTGATCGTAAATGTCGGAGAATCTGTACATAATCTTTACATCGCCGCTTCCTACATCAGTATTGCTGATTTTGAGGTCGTCATGATATGTGAGCGGGTTACCGAGAACGTAGCTGTCCTGATATTCGCCGTCGTAGGAGTAGAAGTCGCAGATGAACTCGATTTTGTCGCCGTTTTTGAGTTCGGGTATACTCTTTGCTACGGTGTCGGGACCGTTTCCGTTGTAGTCGGTAACTGCACCGGCAATGTATCCGTCGGGGTTTTCACTGTCGAAGACGAGTTCGAGGTCGACACGTTCGCCGTTGAGCAGGGCAGGGACGTAGCCGTTTATAGAGTAGCCGTCCTCGTATTCGAGAGTATCAGTGTGATAGTACGCGATAGTCTGACCGTCGATAGCGAGCCAGTTGCGAGAGGTGTCGGCGATAAGGTTACCTTCCGCGTCGAAAGAAAATACGTTATCAAGACCGAGGTCTACGTAGCCCTCGCCGTCGTCGTAGAACATATTAAGGTCGAGCTTGTGAACGAGTTCCCACTGATTTTCCGGGAGGTTCATTTTATACTCGTTGCCGTTCTGAGTCCATACGAGGTTAGAAACGTCGAAATAATTGAGGGAGAGGAAGTCGGCGGTATCGTCGCTCTTGATACTTTTCTCGTTCATGAAGTCAGTATTACTGCTGTTAAGACCGTCTATCCTTACAGAACGTCCGCCGCCGAGGAAAGCACCGAGAAGTGAACCGATAACGTCAGAGTTGCCCGACGAACCTGTTGAACCGGAACCTGCAAGACTGAACAGTGAACCGAGCGGCGAACCTGTACCGCCGGCGGCAATCTGTCCGCTTGTTTCGAGTTTTGCGAACTGCTTTATGCACTTGGAATAAGCATCGCCGATGCCTATCTGCGAATAAGTAGAGCAGGCAGGGTCGACATAGGAAGTGCGATTGTATGGGAAGTAAATTGAGACACCGTGAGCGTCACTCATATTGCGTGATGTACGGTTATACTTAACGGCACTCTTTATAGCGGCTGACAGTTCAGCGCCTTCCTGAGTAGCCATATTATCAGCGAGGTGAACGAGGTCGACTTGGTCGATAGCACTTTTCTGAGCAAATTCGCGTGTAGAATACCTCGCATCTGAGAGCTTCTTGTACTCCTTGTTGCTGATAAGTCCGCTTACGCTTTCGGCGAATTTATTGAGTTTGCCGGGGACTGTGTGTGAGAACTCAGCGAGGTCGATGACTGAGAGGGTAGTTTTCTGACCTCTGCATTTGAGTGCACAGGTGCCGACGAAGTCGTCTACGATATTCTTACCGAGTTCAACGGTAGGGATAGAGGGGTTCTCACCGAGTTTTGTGACCCAGTTGGTGTAGTACCAGCCGACACCGGGTTCTGTTTCTTCTGAAGCGATGAGGTAATCGGCATAATCGTCAAGCATAAGGGCAGTTTCGGCGGTAGCCATAAGGCAGGCATCGAACCCGATGAAGTCAAAGTTAGTGCCGCTGTTTTTGAGTGCCTTGCTAATGTTGGCGAGGTTCATTGAGCCGTTGCCTTTTTTCTCGTCGTAGCCGTATCCGCTGACGGAACCGCCGCCGTGGTCCCATAAAATGAGTTCGTTGCGGTTTGCGGGGAAGTTTGCAGTGCAGTACTTGATAAATCCTGTGAGGGTGTTGGGGTCGGTCATAGCCTTGTTACCGTCGTCAGCGACAAGCTGTTTGAGACCGCCGTCCTTTATCTGGTATATCTGGTTTACACTGTTGCTTATGCCCTTGGTCATCCAGTTTTTGCAACCGCCTGTATAGACGATTATATTGACATTGCTGCCGTACTTTGCAGCTGCCATTTCAGCCATATCTGACGAAGCCATACCGTGCTGTGATTCGAGGTCGGTACCGCACATATACACCATCAGTGTGACGGTGTCTTTATTGTCGCCGATAATTTTGGTTCTTTTTTCGCGGGAACCGCTTGCGACGGATTCGTTGACATCGGCTGCGGAATCGGAAAAAAAGTCGCCGGTATTTGTATCGTCGTTGCTGAAATTAAAACCGGCAGGAGCGTTTCCGCTGCCGCCTGAGAGCATACCGTTTACGAGGTCATTGACGCCGTCGGAAGTACCTCCGCCGCTGCCTCCGAACAGCTTAGGGAGAAGGAAAAGTCCGAGGAGAAGGGCGATGAGACCGCCTCCGCCGCCTGCCGCAGCACGAGTCATGCCTTTGTGGGAATTGCCGGATGTATGTTCGGCAGAACCCGCTTTGCCGCTGCCTAAAGCTTCGCCTTTTCTGTTGACACCGCTTCCACCGGAAGTCACATTCTTCTGACGAGCGCGAGGTCTGTTTTTGTGGTCCATATTTATCCTCCTGTTCACACATTTTTACATTTTACATTATACAAGATTTTTTCATATTTGTCAACGATTTGAAGTGATAAAATCCCTTGATTTTTTAAAATAAAAATGATATAATAAAAAAAATTGCTTTATGCAAGGAGGTTTAAAAATGACAGATGTTAAAGGCAAATGGGCACTTATCACCGGTGCAAGCCGCGGACTTGGCTATCTTTCAGCTTTGTTCATGGCACAGCACGGCTGTAATCTTGTTCTCCACAGCAGAGACGCTGCTCACTGCGAGAAGGTCCTCAGTGAAGTGAAGGCACTCGGAGTTGAAGCTTACGCTGTATCGGCTGAACTTTCAGAGCCGGAGTCTGTTACAGATATGCTTGCTGAAATCGACTCGAACAATACACAAATCGACATCGTTCTTAATAATGCCGGACTTCAGATAGCTTACAGGACCGACTATCTCTCGACTCCTGTTTCAGACTATGACATAAGCTTCAGGATAAACACTATCGCACCTATGATGATATGCTATCACTATCTCCCGAAAATGGCAGAGCGCGGATTCGGACGAATCGTCAACACGACAAGCGGCATCGACCTCGAACCCGAACAGGCAGGCTATTCCGCGGCTAAGGCGGCACTCAACAAGGTGACTCACGATATCGGTATGAAGTACGACGGTACAGACATTATGATAAACCTTACCGACCCCGGTTGGTGCAGAACTGAACTCGGTGGTCCTAAGGCACCGAATTCACCGGAGAGTGCGATTCCGGGAATCGTTGTTGGAGCGTTCCTCAGCGATAAAAAGTCGGGACGTATATTCTCAGCGCAGGATTTTGCGGGTATGACGCTTGAAGAAGCGGTCGCAAAGGCAGAAACTATCGACAGCGATTACAGATGATTTCCGGCAGGCAGAGTAAGTGAGAACTTATCTGCCTGTTTTTGCGTTGTTTACAGTGTGTATTTTTTGTTCAGATTCTTTGGTGTTTTTGTCATAATGATGAACTTTCTGAGAATTATTTTTTGTAGATATTGCATTTATCATTTATATGTGTTATAATAGTAACATAGTATGAAGAAGTGCAGTATCTCTGCACTCAGACGTGCATATCATTTTCAGGAGGAACCCATGAAATTTAAAGACTATATCGACATCAAAGACTTCATACAGGTCGTTTGTCCGAAGTGCAAGGCTCTGCTCATGGCAGACAAGGATATGGACTTCTGGTACTGCGGTCACTGTGGCAACAAGCTCGACATGAAAGAAGCTCTCAGCGCAAAACCGGTTGTCAAAAAGGAAAAGCCGGCTCCTGTCCTCAAGGGAGAGATTTTCAAGCGTGAAGGCGATACCCTCTATAAGTATGCAGGCGACGCTGAAGACGTCGAGATACCTGAGAATATCGCTAAGATAGCTTCGGGAGCGTTCAAGGGCAATAAGAACATAAAAACTGTAGTTATCCCCGATACTGTCACTGAAATCGCTGACTCTGTCTTTGAAGGCTGTACATCGCTTGAAAGCGTGCGTCTGCCTGCCGGACTGAAAAAAATCAACTACAAGACCTTCAATGGCTGTGATTCGCTCAAAACTATCACTATCCCTGCCGCTGTTGAGCAGATAATGTACAATTCCATGTGCTGCGGACTTGAAGAAATCGTTTTCGAGAGCAGCAACACTACATGGGAAATCGACAACGAGGCAACTAATCCGTCGTTCTGGATAAGCAAAAATGGCAAGGGCAACGGAGTAAGCCGTATCTTCTTCAAGCAGCAGACTTTCAACGCGGGAGATGTTTTCAAACATAAGAGCCTGTTCACCTACCTCCGTGGTGAGGGACTTTGCACAAACTGCGGAAGTAAATTCGGTATGTTCGGCAAGTGCCGTTCATGCGGTGCAAAGAAGGCATAAAAGCAAAGGAGTAACCATGAAATACACACAAGGACAATACATAATCACCGAAAAATCGGCTATTGCGCGTGATACCTACAGCTTCACCATAGCTTGCCCCGAGGTTGCGGAAGTCGCTGCTCCGGGACAGTTCGTACATATCCGCGCAAACGGCTATACGCTCCGCAGACCCATCTCTATCTGCGGTATCGACAAGAATAAGGGGACTCTCCGTATCGTTTTTGAGATTCGCGGAGAGGGTACTGCCGAAATCGCAAAGCTGAATGCGGGCGACCTCATTGATATGCTCGCCCCACTCGGACACGGCTTCACGGTAGATGAAAGCTTCGGGAAGGTTGTGCTCATCGGCGGCGGTATCGGTACTCCTCCCATGCTTCCGCTTGCTAAGATATACGGCGAAAAAGCGGTTGCTATATCCGGTTTCCGCAGCTCTGCGGCAGCTATTTTACAGGACGATTTCAAGGCTGCCGGAGCAGAGACTGTCCTCTGCTCCGACGACGGTTCTGCCGGTATTCACGGCTTCGTTACTCAGCCATTCACCGAGCTTGCCGAGCAGGGCGGTATCGACGCGGTATATGCGTGCGGACCTATGCCTATGCTGAAGGGTATTGCCGCTATCTGCAAGGATAAGGGCATATACTGCGAGATCTCGCTTGAGGAACGTATGGCTTGCGGTATAGGAGCGTGTCTCGGATGCGCTTGCAGAACTGTCAGAAACGATGAAGAATACTTCGCACACGTCTGCAAGGACGGTCCGGTATTCAAGGCTGAGGAGGTGCTCTGGTAATGGCTGATATGTCTGTAAAAGTCTGCGGTGTTGACTTCAAAAACCCGATAATTCCGGCATCAGGAGTGTTCGGCTACGGCAGAGAATATGAGGAACTCTTCCCTCTCGATAAGCTCGGCGGGATAGCTACTAAGGGTACTACTCTCCATCTGAGAACAGGTAATCCTGCTCCGAGAATCGCTGAAACTCCTTCAGGTATGCTCAATTCTGTAGGACTTCAAAACCCCGGAATCGACCACTTTATCTCGACTGAGCTTCCCTATCTGCTCACAAAAGACCTCGTTATCCTCGCTAATATCGCGGGTTCGACCCCTGACGAATGCGCGGAAGTTGCCGCAAAGCTCGATGAGACTGATGTCCACATGATTGAGCTGAATATCTCATGCCCTAACGTAAAACAGGGTGGTGCGGCATTTGGTACAAGCTGTGAAATGGCGGCTGAGGTTACGAAAAGGGTCCGCAATGCTACGAAAAAGCCGCTTGTAGTAAAACTTTCGCCGAACGTTACAAGTATCGCTGATATCGCAAAATCTGTCGAGTCAGCCGGTGCTGACGCTGTGTCACTTATAAACACTCTCCTCGGCATGAGAATTGACGTTAACTCGCGCAGACCTGTTCTCCGCAACAATGTCGGCGGTATGAGCGGTCCGGCAGTATTCCCGATTGCTGTTCGCATGGTATGGCAGGTTGCTAACGCTGTAAATATTCCTGTTATCGGCATGGGCGGTGTTTCGACCGGTCGCGACGCTATTGAACTTATGATGGCAGGTGCGAGTGCTGTACAGGTGGGTGCTGCTATTTTCACTGACCCGTATGCACCTGTCCGCATAGCTGACGAAATGAACGAGTGGCTCGACAGTAAGGGTATTGCCTCCGTAAGAGACATTATCGGCACCGTTCAGCCGTGGTGAGGTCGCGGATATGATAATAATGTCAGTAGATTTCGGAGACTCCCGGACAGGTATCGCAGTTTGCGGAAAAAGCGAACTCATCGCCTCTCCCGTTACAGTCATACACGAGAAGGACTTCGACAAATGTATAGAAAAAACCGCTGCCCTCGCCAAAGAGCAGCGTGCTGAGGAGATAGTCGTCGGCTATCCTAAGAATATGAACGGCTCAATAGGGGAGCGGTGCGAGAAATGTGCCCTGTTCGCGGAAAAGCTCGGTGAGATGACGGGTATCCCGACTAAGCTGTGGGACGAGCGCTGTACCACGGTTTCAGCCCATAATTACCTCAACGACACCAATACTCGCGGCAAAAAGCGAAAGGCAGTCGTTGATGCAGTCGCAGCGGTCATAATTCTTGAAAGCTACCTCGGCTACCGCAAAAATAATATGTAGGAACGCCGCTAAAAGGCGTTCCGCCGGCATATGCCGTATTACGAAAATACAGACGTAATGTCCTGTATGAGGTTTTCAGCCGCCTTCATGGTCTTGGCAGCGTCGCGCTTGATACTGTGCTTCTTCATCGGAGATGCCGATGACATTGCGTAGCAGGCGAGTCCGACTGCTGCTCCGGCTGTCATACCCTTGACTATTGCTTTCATATCCATATTATCACTCCTGACAGCTGCGCAGTGCAGCTGATAATATAATCTGCAAAAACATATAATTTATTCGTGAGGAAAGAAAATGCATGAACTTAACATTGTCCTCGTAGAACCTCAGATACCGCAGAACACGGGGAACATTTCCCGTACCTGCGCCGTTACCGGTGCAAAGCTTCACCTCGTCCGACCGTTCGGTTTCGAGATAACAGACAAGCATCTGAAGCGTGCCGGTCTTGACTACTGGGACAAACTCGACATAACTTATTACGACAGCCTTGATGAGCTTTTTCAGAAGCACCGGAATGGTAAATTCTTCTATTTTACGACCAAAGGCAGAACTGTTCACAGCGATGCCGTTTATCCCGATAACTGCTTCCTCGTGTTCGGACGTGAGGACAAGGGACTGCCTGAGGAGCTTCTCCACGATAATCCCGACTCTTGCCTGCGTATTCCCATGCGTAACGAGCTGCGAAGCCTCAACCTCTCTAATTCCGTCGCTGTTGCGGTCTATGAGGCACTGCGTCAGTGGGATTATCCCGACCTCTCACGCGAGGGAAAGCTCACAAAATATACATGGTAAAGGAGTTTATTATGTTACAGAAAATTAAAATTCTCACCGACAGCGGCTGTGACCTGCCTAAGGAAATGATAAAGGAATACGGCATAAATGTTCTGCCGTTCGAGATTACGCTTGGCGGAAAGAGCTTCCGCGAGATTTTTGATAAGTCAACCGAGGAATTCTACGAAATGCTCTCGATGACAGACGAGATTCCAAAGCATTCTCAAATCTCTCCGACCCGCTTTACAGAGGCGTATGAACAGCTTTACAGCAGGGGAGCGACCGATATCATCTGCGTTTCTATAAACAGCGCAGGCTCCGGTACCTTCAACAATGCGAATATCGCTAAAGATGACTTCTTCGAGCAGCACCCCGAGGCTGTCGGTAAGATACGCATTTTCAATATCGACTCACGCTCGTATTCGATTTTCTACGGCTATCCGCTCATCGAAGCCGCTAAGAAGATTCGTAAAGGCGCTGAGGCTGAGGACGTTGTTGCATTTCTTGAAGAATGGTTCAGTGTGTGTGCGATGTACGCTGTGCCTATCAGCCTTAAATATGCAAGACGTTCCGGAAGAATTTCTGCCGCAAAAGCGTTTGCGGGTGAACTTCTCGGTTTGAAGCCTATCATTGAGTTCGCCGACAATACCACTGAAACTGTTGACAAGATTCGCGGCGAGAAGAATATAGTGCCGAAGCTTGTTGAGTGTGTCGAGAAGCGAATGACTCCGCAGACTCCGTATATCATGATTTGCGGAAAGGACGATTCCCTCGCAAAAGAAGTCGAAAAGGAACTGACAAAGCGTACCGGACGCAAGGCTGAAATGACCGCCCATATCGGCGGTGTCGTGACCTCTAACATCGGTCCTGACCTCGTTGCGGTGCTTGTGCGCAGAAAGAATAAATAATAAAAGGCGGGTACTCTGCTGTTCCGTTGAGGAAGCAGTCTGTACCCGCCGATGTTTTATTTAACGATTACTTTCTTGAATGCCTTCTTGCCCTTGCGCACGATTACTTCTCCTTCGAGCTTTATCATCGCCTTGGGGTCTGTCATTTTTTCGTCGTTTACTGTGATGCCGCCCTGCTGTACGAGTCTGCGTGCCTCTGAAACAGAGGGTGCAAGCTCAGCCTTTACGAGAAGTGTAAGGAGACCGAGTGAACCGTCTGTGAGGTCTGCGGAGTCGATTTCAGCAACAGGCATATTCTCGTTTGAACCCGAACCGCCAAAGAGTGCCTTTGCGGCTGACTTAGCCTTTTCTGCCTCTTCTTCACCGTGAACGAGCTTTGTGAGTTCGTACGCGAGAAGCTCCTTTGCGGCATTGAACTGCGCTCCCTCCATAGTCTTTTCCATTTCCTCTATCTGCTCTACAGGAACGAATGTGAGCATTTTCAGACACTTTATAACGTCAGCGTCGTCAACGTTTCTCCAGTACTGGAAGAACTCGTAAGGAGTAGTCTTTTCAGCGTCGAGCCATACTGCACCCTTCTCTGTCTTGCCCATTTTCTTACCCTCTGAGTTGAGCAGGAGAGTGATAGTCATAGCGTATGCGTCCTTACCGAGCTTGCGGCGGATAAGCTCGGTACCGCCAAGCATATTTGCCCACTGGTCGTCTCCGCCAAACTGCATATTACAGCCGTATTTCTGGAAGAGTTCCATGAAGTCGTAGCTCTGCATTATCATGTAGTTGAATTCGAGGAAGGTGAGTCCGCGTTCCATTCTCTGCTTGTAGCACTCGTGTGAGAGCATTCGGTTTACACTGAAATGTGCTCCTACTTCACGGAGAATGTCCACGTAATTTAGCTTCATGAGCCAGTCAGCATTATTTACGATTATTGCCTTATCGTCAGAGAAGTCGATGAAGCGGCTCATCTGCTTCTTGAAGCAGTCTACGTTGTGCTGAATCGTCTCGGGAGTCATCATCTTTCTCATATCAGTCTTGCCTGAGGGGTCGCCTATCATTGCGGTACCGCCGCCGATAAGCACTATCGGCTTGTTGCCTGCCTCCTGTAAGCGCTTCATAAGGCAGAGTGCCATGAAGTGACCAACATGGAGAGAATCGGCTGTCGGGTCGAAGCCGATGTAGAATGTTGCCTTTCCGGCGTTGATGAGTTCCTCGATTTCCTTCTCGTCTGTAAGCTGTGCGAGGAGTCCTCTGCGTTTGAGTTCTTCAAAAATTGTCATGATTTTTCTCCTTTTTATTTGATTCCGCGGCGAATTAATTCATCGCGGATGTATTCTGCTTGTAATTCGTTTACTATATGCTTTATAGGTTTATTCCTTTGTCTGGCATATATGCAGATGACATATTCAAATTTCTGCTTTGTGATAAATCCGGCTCGGTCGCGCCTGACCTTATGTACCCGGGTCACCTGAGCACCGATGATATCAGATATACTGACAGCCTCGCATTCTGAGGTACTGACGGAAACAATGTAGTCCAAGCCGATGTTGAGCACGGAATTTAACGCAATAATCATTCTCCCACCCATGTAAGAGCGCTCTATCATCGGAAGCTCTTCACGGTATTTTTTCTCGAATCTGTCTGCGGGAAATCCTGCGAACTGCGATGCTGCTTCACAGACGAGAATAATGCCTGATAAGCCAAAGTATATCGCGGCAATACCTGCGACGATGTTGAAGAATGCCGGCATTATGCCGTTTCCGATACCTGTTACGATATATGCTGCCATTAAGTATGCATAGACAAGGCTGACAGTTCCGAGCAGAAGATTTTTCGGCGCAAATTTTCTGCAATACAGGTTTTTGAGGTCTGCGGACATGGAATTTGCTGTTATCTCGCGGAATGAGTTACTCTCAAAGTTTTCGAGCACCAACTCGCGCAGTTCAGCTTCCGGACGGTTCTTTATCTTATCAGCTATCGATTTCAGAATTCGTTCCTGCAACAGCATTATTAATATGCAGATAACCATAAATCCCTGCGGAAGCAATGCCCATGGGAGCGTATCATAGTCCTGTTCTGAAATGAGCCAGTATATAATTATTGCTGAGACGGGGAGAGTACAAATGAAGAGGTAGATAATGTCTCTTTTTCTGTTTTTCATATCTGCCCCCTTTTAAATAAAAAATCCCTGACAGCCCAAATAGACCGTCAGGGACGAAGTTACTCGTGTTACCACCCTGATTCGCCGGAATCTCCGACCTCATTAAGCTGTAACGGGCATACCCGACTGAGCCTACTGCTGATTCAGCACAGCAACTCCCGGCTGTAATTCCGTACACGCCATATCTTCCTCGCACCGTCCGGAAGCTCTCTGATTATGTGAATATGTACGTTTGAACCGTTCATCGTTTTTTTTTATGATAACACATAGTGTGAGAAATGTCAAGGGGGATATTAAATTAATATATTGAAATATATCTTTGACCGCTTGACAAGTTCATCTTTTTGCTGTATAATATATATCGTTGATGCTGATGTGGCACAGTCGGTAGCGCAACGCCTTGGTAAGGCGTAGGTCGTCGGTTCAAGTCCGATCATCAGCTCCAAAGCCAAAGCTACGCAAGAGCGTAGCTTTTTTTGTTATATTCTACAGACGGAGGTAAGAAAATGCTGACCCACACAGGAACACAGACAATTGAAACGGAAAGGCTGATACTCAGGAGGTTTGAGTACTCAGACTGTGAAGCGGTTCTCAGGAACTGGGCAGGCGACGAGAATGTACAGAAGATGTACTCTGAGCCTGTATACTTGACCATAGACGAGGTAAAGGGACTTCTTGAAAAGTACATAGGTTCATACGAACGTGAAGACTGCTACAGGTGGGCGGTCATAGACAAGGAATGCGGGGAATGTGTCGGACAGATAGCCTACTTTCTTGTAGACAGCAAGAATCACTTTGCTGAAATCGAGTACTGCATAGGAGAGGAGTTTCAGTGCAGGGGATACGCGACGGAAGCGACGAAGGCGGTAATCGCGTATGGATTCGAGAAAATCAATCTTCACAAGGTGCAGATATGTACGAAGACGATAAATGCGAAGTCGAAGAGGGTGATAGAGAAGTGTGGTTTCGTGTACGAGGGAACTCTGCGCGACTACTTCTGCATGGACGGAAAATACGTAGGCAGGCTGTATTTCTCGATACTCAGGGACGAGTACATGAACAGGTAAAAAAGCAAGTCCGGAAACGGTGCAAAGCCGCTTCCGGACATTTTTATTCGTCTATGCTGTAGAGGTGTGTACTCAGGCGCTCCTCGAAATTCTCGATGGGGAGTGGTTTATCGAAGTAGAATCCCTGAGCGAACCGGCAGTTATTGTCGCGGAGGATATCGACCTGTTTCTTGGTCTCGACACCTTCTGCGATACATTCGAGACCGAGTTCCTTAGCCATAGTGACGACGTTCCTGAACATGACACTGCGCGTACTCTGTGCATTATCGCCGTCGAGGGGGAGGAAGCTTCTGTCGACTTTGAGAACGTTCCACGGAATCTCGCGAAGGAGGTTGAGAGAGGAGTAACCCATACCGAAGTCGTCGACGGAGGTATAGATACCAGCCTGCTGTAAGCCGCTTACGACACGTTTGAGGTCGCGGAACTCGACATCGGTGGTAGTTTCGGTGAGTTCTATCTCGATATACTGGTGGGGAACTCTGTGTCTGTCGATGATCTCGATAATATGTTCAAGGAGGTCAACGTCCATCATGTGCTTACGTGAGAGGTTGACGGAAATGCGGACGACCTTGCGTTTCTCGTCGAGCCAGCGGCGGATATCACAGCAAACGCTGTCGAGCATATAGAAGTCGAGGGTGCAGATATCGGTACTCTGTTCGAGGATAGGGATAAAGTCCATAGGGGGGACTATCTTACCTTCCCTGAACCAGCGGCACAGAGCCTCAGCGCCGATAAGTTCACCGGTATGAATATCGATTTTAGGCTGATAGAAGACCTTGAACTCGCGCTCTTCGATAGCAACGGGGAAGAGCTGCTGAATACGCATGACCTTCTCCTTGTATTCGAGGGATTTTTCGTCGAAGAATATGATATTCTCGTTGTGACCGAGTTTAGCAGTCTGACAGGCATTGGTGATTTTGTTCATGACATCGCCTGAGGAATTGAACCTGTAGCCGTCGGGCATACGGAACACGCCTGCGCACGCAGAAACGAGCACACGGTTGGAGGTATTTACGTCGTAGATAACGGAGGTACCCTTGATGACTTCGAGTACATCGATAAGGAGGCTGTCCTCAAAGACGGCAACGAAGTTATCACCGCCGACACGGCAGACAATGCCCTGTTCACCGATAATTTCCTCGATAGTGGTGAAGTAGTTGCGCATAACGACATCGCCGGCGTTTCTGCCGATTTCCTGATTGATAAGGGTGAAATGGCGGAGGTTGAAACGAATAGCCGAATAGCCGCCGAGAGCGGATTTCTCGTTGAGTTTTTCGATATACCGGAAGAACGAACGAAGATTGCGGTAGCCGTCGTCGTCGTAGAAAGCTAACTGTTCAACAACTGCTTGCAGTCTTTTTCTGCTCAGGTAACTCAGGAGACAGCGGAGAACGAGGTCAGCCTTTTCGATTTCGTCGTCAGGCGGAGGAGCGGCACCCTTCGGGATATAGAGACTTCCCTTTATGACAGCCATAGAAGGGGTCACAAGACGTCTCTCTACGATAGGCACACTTGGCTCGCCGGTATCATAATCGGTAAAAATCTCGCCTTTGCCGCTTTTTTCGTGACCAATTGTACGGTAGAACTCAGTAGTACCGCGTGAAAGGTTGAACAGGTGGCAGAAGTCGACAGTGCACTGCTTGATAGTTTTGCGTACCGGATTGCCTTCCATATCGGTAATGGCATTGAGCAGGCGGAAAAAAATCTCATTGAATCTGGCTTCTCTGTCTTTCTCCAAAACAATCACTCCTTTCAATATTCATGAGGAAATATTGAATCAATATAGTAATTATAGCATAAAATGTATAACAAATCAAGCACTTTTTAATACAAAGTTGTAAACAATTTATAAACCGTGTTATGCCTCAGCGATGGCGGCAGCCTGCTTCATGCGTCGTTTTTCCTCATACATACGGCTGTCGGCGAGGCGTTCGGCGATTTCGGGGTTCTGTGTTGAGTAGTCGTACTCAGCCATACCGTAGGCAATAGCGAGGGGAACAGGCGGTTTCGCGGTTGAATTGTAGAGATTCTGTGCACGGATAAGGCGCGAGGTTGCGGAGGTATAATCGGGGTGGCAGGTCTCCTCGTCGAGAATGGCGAAGAACTCGTCGCCGCCGACGCGGTAAAGCTTACCGAACGAACCGAACGATTCCCTCAGCACATTAGCAGTAGCGATGAGGTGGCGGTCGCCCTCAGCGTGACCGTGAACGTCGTTGACCTGTTTGAGGTTGTTAACGTCAAAGTGGACGAAAATGCAGCAGCCTTCCTTACGTCTTAGAATCTCCTTCTCATAGGCAACGAAAGCGGCACGGCTTCCGAGCCCGGTAAGAGCGTCCTTCATAGCGATAGTCTGCATAAGTTCGGTTTTAGTGGCGCGTACCTGCATATCTATAATGCGCCTGTACTCGTAAGCGGCGAGGATAATGGTGAAAATGAGCAGACCGATAACGGTCAGAAAAGCTGTATTAGCGTTCTTACGGATGTAATATCTTAGCATATCGAGTGCACCTGAGAATATGAGAACGCTCACGGCAGAGATGATATAAATGCCTTTTCTGCGGCTTATATCGTGTCTGATGACAGCCTTTGAAATGAGGAATATGATAACACCGACGCCGAGGAAAATCATCAAATGAGTAACAGGGAGCATATCGTTATAATCGCAAATATTCATCAATACGAACACAACTGACGTGACGGTGTTCAGGGCACTCAGGAGAATGTGAACGAAAACGATTTTGCTCTTGGCATTTTTGGTGTAATGAGCGATAAAAACGAGGGTAGGGATAGGGATAGTGTCGAGGGAGATATACTCGAGAAACCGCAGCAGAGCGGGGTTAGGCGACAGCAGACGGATAAGCATAGTCTGCGAACCTATCCATGCGCTTACGATCATAGTAACACAGCCGAGGCAGATACCCTCGATCATTTTGCCGCTCAGCTGGTCTTCGATGATACCGATGACGAACAGGATAAAGCCGAAGCAGAAAGTGATGATACAGAAGCCGAGCTTGATACCGTAAGCCTCAGCGAGATCGCGGATAAAATCGCGTGAATCTTCGAGGTAAGCCTCGTTGAAGCCGCTTGTACCGTCCTGACGGAGCGACTTGGCGATAATGTAAATCCGTCGGGTATCGGAATATGTGGGGAGATTGACAGTGTGTACAGCCTCGCCGTATCTTTCGCCGTAGATACCGCCGAGTTCGGGCTGATAGTCGTAGATAAGCTCACCTTCGAGCCATACGGTGAAGGTAGTGTTATGAGAGATCAGGCAGAGGCTTCTGCCGTTGATATTGTTACCGTTTATATCATAAGAAAAGGTGTGATATATCTCATTATTTTTGAAGGACTGGTAAAGCGAGACCGTTTTGCCGTTTTCATCTTTCCAGCCTGCGAGGAGGTCTTCCTTCGCCGAGTAAGTGTTGCCGCGGAAAGGCAGAGCGATTTCGGCGGCACAAAGGATAATAACGATAATCGAAATGCCAGCCATAATAATAGTAGCGAGTTTGATTTTGGTCACAGTATATCAACTCCCTCTGTTGGGGTATAATTCTATTGAATAAATTATACCATATTTTCTTATGGATTGCAATAGATTTTACATAAAATGCATAATCATAATTGTAAATAAACTGTTATAGAGGTGTATGAAATACTTAAATAATGACATTTTCATCTGAAACATGATTAAATCGCAGAGAGAAGTGTACGCAATACAAACTTTTGGCACTTATATCCCGGTAGCATACTTTAGGACTATGGTAAAATTTTGCACATTTTTGCATTTTAATGACATAAAAATATGATTCCATATTGAGTAATAACATATAACTAATAACAAGTTACGACAATAATTGACCGATTTATTGCGTTTTTGGTGAGCAGGTTGCTCAAATTTTTTAGACAGCAGGTGTTGAAGTGCACAAAAAATGAATGAAAATATTCAAAAAGTACACCGTTTCTGCATTTTTTAGGTTGAAAAGTTGTTAAGAAAAATGTAAAATTGTATTAACAGAATTTTAACACAACAAGGAGGGTTTTATTATGAATAAATTCAAGAGATTTGTTTCAGGCGCGGTCGTTTCAGCCGTAGCCATGATGAGTGTTGGTTCAGTTATCCCGCAGGTGAATAACATGGTCTCGCTTGAGGCATCAGCTGCATCAACTATCAACAATCCTGTCATCTGGTCAGATGTTCCCGATGACGATGTTATCCGTGTGGGCGATACGTATTATATGGTAAGCACTACCATGTTTTTCAGTCCCGGCGCTCCTATCATGAAGTCAAAGGACCTCGCCAACTGGGAGATATGCAACTACGTATTCGATACCTACGCTAACGGAGACGTTCAGAATCTCAAAAACGGCAAGCACGACTACGCTCACGGTCAGTGGGCTACATCGCTCCGCTACAACAAGAAAAACGGCAAGTATTACGCTTTCTTCGGAAGCTACGGCTCAGGAAAGTCATATATCTGCTCAACTGATGATATCGAAAACGGCGAGTGGTCACGCGTTGAGCTCAACGGTATGTACCACGATGCTTCTATCCTCTTCGACGACGACGGAAGAAACTACCTCGTCTCAGGTGCAGGCGGTACCTGCAGCATAAAGGAGTTCAACTCCGATATGACAGGCTGGAAGCAGGGCGGTATGGAAAAACAGCTCTTCAAGACCAACTTCAATAACCTCGCAGGTGAGGGCTGGCATATCCAGAAGATAAATGGTTATTACTACATCTTCGGTATCGCTTGGCCATCGGGTCACGGACGTCTCGAGTTCGTATACCGTTCAAAGAGCCTCAACGGCAACTGGGAGAGCAAGACTATCCTCGATTCAGGTCTCGGTACATACGGCAGCGGATGTGCACAGGGCGGTATCGTTGACACTCCCGACGGAAAGTGGTACGGTCTCCTGTTCCAGGACCACGGTGCAGTCGGACGAATCCCTGTTCTCGTTCCTGTAACATGGCAGAACGACTGGCCGATGATGGGCGTAAACGGCAAGGCTCCGCTTACTCTCGACCTCGGTACAAGCAAGGGTTCCGACCTTGCAGGCGACGACAGCTTCGACTATAAGTCAAACGACCTCGCTCTTGAATGGTCATGGAACCATAACCCCGATAACACAGCATGGTCTGTGACAGAGCGTGAGGGCTGGCTCCGTCTTAAAAATAAGTCTATCGCTTCACACCTTCTCAATGCCCGCAATACGCTCACAATGCGTACAGAGGGACCGGCGTGCAGCAGCTATATCAAGCTCGATACCAAGAACATGAAGCCCGGCGACTATGCAGGACTTTCCGCGTTCCAGTTAAAGTACGGCTGTATCGGTGTTCACGTCAACGACGACGGCTCAAAGAAGATATATATGTCCGTAAACAGCGGCTCAGACGTTGCTACTACCTCGAATAAGATAGTTGCAGAGCAGAATCTCAGCGGCGATGTTGTATACGTTAAGGTAGACTTCAAGTTCGCAAATGTAAACTCCGACGGAAGCTCCTCAAATAACATCGACAAGGCTAATTTCTACTACTCCTACGACGGTCAGAACTGGACAAAGCTCGGTCAGGAACTCTCAATGTCCTACGACCTCAAGCTCTTCACAGGCTACCGCAGCGGTATCTACAGCTACGCTACAAAGACTACCGGCGGTTACGCTGATATCGACTTCTTCGAGTACGACCGCCAGTCATGGAACGGCTGCAACGGCAGCAAGGTCCTCAGCGGCTCAGCTCACGTTGTAGAGCCTGACGAGAACGGCTACTTCTTCCATAATACATTCGAGAACGGTACAGAGTCATGGAGCGGAAGAGGTTCGGCATCTGTAGAGAAGTCCTCAAAGTCAAAGTATGAAGGCAGCAATGCTCTCTACTGCTCAGGCAGAGAGTCTGCATGGAACGGTGCAAGCCGTACACTCAGTTCAGCAGCATTCAAGGCAGGTCAGGAGTACAGCTTCAACGTTGACGTAATGTACGACGAGGGAACCTCCGATTCAGAGCTGTTCTACCTCACTCTCCAGTACGACGCTGCGGACGGAACTACAACATACGATAAGATAGCTAAGGGTACAGCTGTAAAGGGCAAATGGCTCCAGCTTGCAAATACAAATTATAAGCTCCCCGAGGGCTCTTCAAACTACAATTTCTACGTTGAGACAGAAGAAAGCACTACAAGCTTTTATGTTGACGAGGCAATCGGTGCAGTTGCAAATACCAAGATAGACGGACCGGCTCCTGTTGTGACAACTACAACGACAGCCCCCGTTACAACAACTACTACTGTAACTACAGAGCCGACAACTATTAAGTACGGCGATGTTAACCTTGACGGCAACGTTACTGTAGCTGACGCAGTTGCTATTCTCCAGTACCTCGGAAACAGGGATAAGTATTCACTCGACGCAAAGAGCAAGGCAAATGCAGACGTTTATAATACAGGCGACGGCATCACAGCTAACGATGCTCTTACGATTCAGAAGTATGACGCAGGCATCGTCAAGTCACTTCCTGACGGTGTAATGCAGCAGACTACAACTACAACAACTACCACCACAACAACAACTACTACAACTACAACTACAACAGTTCCTTCTATCAATACCAGGAACGAGTCGTTCGAGACAGCAGCAAGCGGTTGGGAAGGCAGAGGCGGTGCATCCGTATCTTCCGAGAATAACCACTACTACTCAGGCAGCAATTCAGTTAAGGTATCCGGCAGAAGCAGTGCATGGAACGGTATCAGCTACACTCTTGGCGACGATTTCAAGGCAGGCGGTACCTACAGCTTCTCAGCAGCAGTAATGCAGCCTACAGATACCGCACAGGAGATGAAACTCCAGCTCCAGTACAAGGATTCATCAGGTGAAGCAAACTACGCAAACATTGCAAAGGCTTCAGTTGAAGGCAAGAAGTGGACAAAGCTTGAAAACACTTCCTACACTATCCCCGAAGACGCAACAGACCTCGTATTCTACATCGAGTCCACTGAGGGTACATTCAACTTCTACGTTGACGATGTTCAGTTCGCAGCAGAGGGTATTCCCTCTAAGGTAACAACAGGCGGCGGTACAGTCGGCGAGATAGCAGTTTCAAACTTTAATTATAACCCGAATCTCCAGTACAAGGCTGCACCTGACTACTATGTAAAGAAGCAGCCTGCTAACCACGGTACAGTAGTAAAGGAAAACTACAACGGTATCAACGGCAACAAGAATATGTACGTATACCTGCCTTACGGCTATGACAAGTCCAAGAAGTATAACGTATTCTACCTGATGCACGGCGGCGGAGAGAGTGAAGAAACTTGCTTCAACGACAACAACATCAATATCGACGTTATGCTCGACAATATGATAGCAAACGGCGATATCGAGCCGATGATAGTAGTAACTCCTACATTCAACAAGTGCTCCAGTGCTGACGCTGTATGGGAAGAAATGCGCAAGTCGATAATTCCTTACGTAGAAGGCAAGTACTCAACATACGCACCGAATACAAGTATCGATGGACTCAAGGCTTCAAGATATCACCGTGCATACGGCGGATTCTCAATGGGCGGCGGCTCAACATGGGCAAACTTCAATAACAACCTCGACATCATTGCATACTTCATGCCTCTCTCTGGTCACTGCTGGGACGGTGCCGGAAAGGTTTGCAACGCAGCAAGAAACTCCGGATTCAAGAAGAACGAGTATTTCGTACTCGCTGCAACAGGTACAGAAGATATTGCATACGGCAACATGGTACCGATGATAAACGAGCTGAAGAAGAACACAGATGTATTCACATACACTTCTGACTTCTCACAGGGCAATCTGTACTTCCTCGAAGCAAAGGGCAATGTACACTGGTGGCCGCAGGTTCGTCACTACATCTACGACGCACTTCCTTACTTCTTCCACGAGAACCAGTAAGTTTGCACAATCCCTGATAAATAAGAAGAGGGGCGGATTTGATCCGCCCCTTTGCTTGTAGAAAAAGAAGGGTTAAACATAAACCGAGAAATTCGTAACAACAATCAGGCTTTTTTGACAAACTGAAATGCCGGACTGAAAAGTCCGGCATTGTTTTAATCTTTAATCATGTCGTTGAACATCTCTATGTATGTTTCAGCCGATGCAGACCAGCTGAAATCGCAGTCCATAGCGCGTTTTTCGAGTTCTTCCCAGCGTTTCTTGTCGCTGTAGTCAGCCTTGGCACGCCATACCGCATCGAGCATATCGTAGGCGTTATAGGTCTTGAACGTGAAACCGTTGCCGTTTACGCCGCCGTTGTCGCGAACAGAATCTCTGAGACCTCCAGTCTCGCGGACTATCGGGATAGTACCGTAACGCATAGAGATCATCTGAGCGAGACCGCATGGCTCACTCTGCGACGGCATCAGGAACATATCCGATCCGGCATAGATCTTATGAGACAGCTCAGGGATAAATCCGACATTTACAGCGACTCTGTCGGGGTATCTTCTTGCCATTTCGAGGAAGAAGTCCTCGTACATTTTCTCGCCGCTTCCGAGAACTGCGAACTTCACTCCACTGCGTACGATTTCTTCAAATACACAGCGTATGAGGTCGATACCCTTATGGCGGACGAAACGAGTAACGATACCGATGAGCGGCTCACCGTTGTCGGACATACCGAGTTCGCTGAGGAGTTCGGTTTTGCACTTAGCCTTGCCTGAGAGGTCATCAGAAGAGAATCTCCAGGCGATGTAGGGGTCATTTTGCGGGTCATATAGCTTAGTGTCGATACCGTTAAGAATACCTTTGAGCTTATACTGTTTGGTAACGAGGATACGGTCGAGACCGTGAGCGTACCATGGGTCGAGGATTTCCCACGCATAGCTTGGTGAAACAGTAACCAGCATATCGGAAGTTTCGAGAGCGCCCTTCAGCATATTGATATAGCCGTCGTACTCCAGCAGACCGGTGTTGTAAGAGGGGATACCCATTACCTCGCCGAGCACTTCCTTGCCGTATTTGCCCTGATACTCGATATTGTGGATAGTGAAAGAAGTTTTTATCTTATCATATCCCTGCTGGTACTTATAATACACCTGATAATAGACTGGTATAAGGGCAGTCTGCCAGTCATTGCAGTTAATGATATCGGGTTTGAACTTGATATGCCTTATCATTTCGAGAACAGCTCTGTCGAAGAAGACGAATCTTTCGCAGTCGTCGTAGAAGCCGTACATACCGTCGCGGTTGAAATAGTATTCATTATCAATAAAGAAGTAAGTTATGCCTTCGTAGTCGGCTTTATAGACACCGCAGTACTGTTTGCGCCATGAGACATCGACAGTTATATTGGTGATGAACTCCATATCTGAGCGGTGCTCCTCGGAAATACACTTATAAAGCGGAATAACGACTGCGCACTCATGTCCCTTAGCGCTGATAGCCTTCGGGAGAGAGCCGACAACGTCAGCAAGACCGCCTGAGGCTGCAAATGGAACAGCCTCGCTGGCAGCAAATAGAATTTTCATATAGCGTCACCGCCCTTTATATCTTGCCTTTTTTGCCGATATAAAGCGGATATGTCTCTGAACCGGTCAGGACCTTATCGTCGCTTATCTCAACGTTTTTATCTGTAATAACAGAAGAAATGCTGCAATTATTGCCGATTCTTGTACCCTGCATGATAACAGAGTCCTTGATAACAGCGCCCTTGCCTATTCTTACGCCGCGGAAGAGTATAGAATTCTCAACGGTACCCTCGATAATACAGCCGTCAGCGATGAGAGAGTTCTTGATATTTGACTCAAGACCGTACTTAGCCGGACCGTTATCGCCGATTTTGGTATAAACAGGGAGCTTGCTCTTGAAGAGAGCGGCTCTCTTGTCTTTTTCGAGGAGCATATGGTTAGCGCGGTAGTAATTCTGAACGCTGTCGATACGCATGAAGAAATCCTTATGCTCATAGCCGAGGATCTTGTAATCAGCGCTCTTATTCTGGAGTATCTCGCGTGTGAAGCTGTAGAGGTTGCGGCTTGAGGCATCAGAAACGATTTTCTTGAGGAAATCCTTGCTGACTATCATCATATCGAGCCACTGATTGCATTCGCCGGAGATATCGGGGTCAACGAGAACACCGCCGAGGGAATTATCCTCCTTGAATTCGAGAATAGTAGCGCAGTTATTTTTTGTGCTGTCGTAGATACCCTTGCTGTAGATAAGGGTGATATCAGCCTCTGTCTCCTTATGCTGTTTGAGGACAGGGTTGAAGTCGATAGTAGCTACAACATCGCAGTTAGAGAGGATAACGTACTTAGCGTTGGAGTGTTCAACGAATCCCCAAATACCTGCGAGGGCATCGAGTCTGCCCTTGTAGATGCCTCCGGTCTGGCTGTAAGGCGGGAGAAGGTGAAGACCGCCCTTTTTACGTGAGAGGTCCCAGTCACGTCCTGAACCGAGGTGGTCGAGGAGTGAACCGTAGTTAGACTTTGTAATTACACCGACCTCAGAAACGCCGGAATTAACGAAATTTGAGAGGGGGAAGTCGATAAGGCGATATCTTCCTCCGAAAGGGATAGAACCCATAGTTCTCTGCTTCGTAAGCTCGCTGACATAGGAGTCGTGCATACTTGCGAAAATCAGACCCAATACATTATAATTAACACTGCTCATTATGATTCCTCCGATCAGATATTCTCTCCGACGATCTGTTTAGGTTCAACAGATTTACCCTCGGAGACTGTAACGTTATGTCCGACAACTGCAATACCCCAGTTGTCCTTATTTTCTACCTGCTCAGGACTCTTGCCTATATGAGCGTTGCTTTCGATGACGCAGTCGCTGCCGATGATAGCATACTCAATAACTGCGCCTGACTTGATAACTGTACCGGGCATAACAATGCTGTAATTTACGGTAGCGCCTTCCTCGACAGTAACACCGGCGAAGAGGATAGAGAAGTCAACAGAACCGTCAACGAAGCTGCCTTCAGCGATCATAGAGTTTTCGATATTTGCGTTATCGCCGATATACTGCGGCGGCATATAGCTGCTGCGTGAATAGATCTTCCAGTTAGGGTCGTAGAGGTCGAGAGGGACGTTGGGGCTGAGAAGGTCCATATTAGCTTCCCAAAGGGAATCGAGGGTTCCAACGTCTTTCCAGTAGCCTTCAAACTCGTAAGCGAACAGGCGCTGTCTGTCGCGGAGCATAGAGGTAATGATATCCTTGCCGAAGTCCTTAGACCATGCCTCGCCGCGCTCGCGTTTAGTATTAGCGTCCTCTTCGTTTTCGATGAGGTATTTTTTGAGTTTATCCCAGCTGAAAACGTAGATACCCATTGAAGCGAGGGTTGACTTAGGCTCCTTGGGTTTTTCAACGAAGTCGGTTACCTGATTTCTCTCATCGCAGATCATGATACCGAATCGTGAAGCTTCAGCGAGCGGAACGTCGATAACAGAGATAGTGCAGTCGGCATCGTTAGCGATGTGGAAGTCGACCATTTTAGAGTAGTCCATCTTGTAGATATGGTCGCCTCCGAGCACAACGACGTATTCTGGGTCATATCTTTCGATGAAGCGCATATTCTGATAGATAGCATTAGCTGTACCCTCGTACCATGAAGCGCCAGCCTGAGTTTCATAAGGTGGGAGAACGTGAACTCCGCCGTTCATCTTATCGAGGTCCCACGGCTGACCGTTTCCGATATACTCGTTGAGCACGAGCGGCTGATACTGAGTAAGAACGCCGACAGTATCTATACCGGAGTTAGTGCAGTTTGACAGCGGGAAATCTATAAGACGGTACTTACCGCCATATGGAACAGCTGGTTTAGCAACATTTTTAGTAAGAGCATAAAGTCTGCTGCCCTGACCGCCTGCAAGGAGCATAGCTACGACTTTTTTCTTAGTGTACATAATATTCCTCCTGTGATATGCCTATAAAGTTTATTTGGTCTCCGACGAGGCTTTTTTACGTCTTACCGGAGTTTTAGTTTTTTTTGGAGCTTCTTTTGAAGAAGCAGACTTAGTTGCAGCCTTTCTCGGCTTAGCAGCTTTCAGGTACATAACTGAAAGGGGAGCGAGAGTAAGCGAGATACTGTCATCGAAGCCGTGCATAGCGACTTCTTCCGACTTATACGACTTTGCAGAAACGCCGCTTCCGCCGAACTCAGTCGAATCCGAATTGAAGAGCACCTTATAAGTAGCCTTCTTAGGAACACCGATACGGTAATCATGGCGTTCAACAGGGACGAAGTTGCAGATAGCGATTATTTCTTCGCCGTTATCGTCGATACGTCTGAATGCGATAACGCTCTGTTTGTAGTCGTCGTTGGAAATCCAGCTGAAACCGCCCCATGAGTCATCATTCTGCCAGAGAGGGGGATTCTCAACGTAGAATTTATTGAGTTTCTCGTTGAATTTCAGCAGGTTGTTGTGGCTTTCAAAGTCGAGGAGATCCCAGTCGAGCTGACCCTGATAGTCCCACTCTTTCATCTGACCGAATTCCTGTCCCATGAAGAGCAGCTTTTTACCCGGGTGAGCCATCATATACGCAAGAAAAGCGCGATATGAAGCGAATTTCTGGTCATACTCGCCGGGCATTTTATTGATCATCGAGCACTTACCGTATACTACCTCATCGTGAGAGATAGGAAGTATATAGTTCTCGGAGAAAGCGTAGAAGAAAGAGAAAGTGATTTTGTCGTGGTTGAACGAGCGATAGATCGGGTCGAGGCTCATATAGCTGAGCATATCGTTCATCCAGCCCATATTCCATTTGAAGTTGAAGCCGAGACCGCCGATGTCGGTAGGCTTGGTAACGAGCGGCCATGCGGTAGATTCTTCCGCGATCATGAGAGCGTCGGGGTGTTTTGAGAAAACAGCCTCATTTAGACGTTTCAGGAAAGCGACAGCTTCGAGGTTTTCGTTGCCGCCGTTGATATTGGCAGCCCATTCACCGTCGCGGCGGTCATAGTCGAGGTAAAGCATTGAAGCAACAGCGTCAACGCGGAGACCGTCAACGTGGAACTCATCGAACCAGTAATTAGCGCTTGAAATGAGGAACGAGCAAACCTCAGCCTTGCCGTAGTCGAAGACACGTGTACCCCATGCCTTGTGTTCCTTTTTGCGTTCGTCAGTATATTCGTAGCAGCAAGTGCCGTCAAACTCGTAAAGACCTGCCGCATCTTTTGGAAAGTGCGCAGGCACCCAGTCGAGGATAACACCTATACCGGCAGCATGGAAGGAGTCTATCATACTGCGGAAGTCGTCAGGAGTTCCGTAGCGTGAAGTCGGAGCGAAATATCCGGTTACCTGATAGCCCCATGAGCCGTCGTATGGGAATTCAGTAAGCGGCATGAATTCGATATGGGTGTAAGACATTTTTTTGAGATAAGGGATCATTTCCTTAGCGAAAGTCTTGTAATCCATAAAGACGTCGTTGCCGTAATTTTTCCATGAACTGAAATGTACCTCGTAAATATTTACAGGACTTTTATAAATGCTGTTTGAAGCCTTTTTCTTGTACCATTCCTTATCGTTCCATTCATAGCTGCTCTCATAAATTTTGGAAGCAGTACCGGGACGGGTCTCGAAATGGTGAGCGTATGGGTCAGCCTTGTTCATAATCTGACCGTCTTTGGTTTCGATGCTGTACTTGTAGGTGTCGAACTGACCGAGCTTAGATATCTGAGCTTCCCAAACGCCATCAGCAATAAGGTACATCGGGTTGCGGGACCTGTCCCACCCGTTAAAATCGCCTACAACTGAAATGCTCACAGCATTAGGAGCCCAAACACGGAAGGTAAAAACCTTGCCTCTGCCTTTCTTGTGAGAATGTACGCCGAAAAATTTCCAAGCTTCGTAATTTTTTCCCTGATAAAAAAGATAGAGCGGAAAATCGTTAGGATTATTATTAGTAGTATTAACAGACATAATTCAGCCTCCTTTGCTATATACATTTTATCAGAAATGGTATAATTATTCAAGCATTTTTGCGAATCTGCACAAAAATTCAGTTAATACGATAAATTTGTACAGTTTCTTCTGTGCAATTTGACACATGAGACAAATGGATTTCAACTAAAACGTTGTTAATGTGCACACACGACGTATAGCTCTATCAAATTTATATATACGATTCATGAATTATTTATTATTTTTATCCCGATAACAGTTACGTCATCATTATGGGGAGAATGCGCGAAAGTTGAAGCTTTTACGGCAGTTTCCCTGACAATATCCTCAATATTATCACTGCTGAGAAGGAGTTCCTTTATGAACAGATATTCATTTTCACAAATACCGTCTGAGAACATGATAACAATGTCGTTGTCACTAAGTTGAAAATCGCAGGTTGACACTTCCGCTGATTCGTTTATACCGATAGGGAAGGTAGGTGCAGAAACCTTGATAACGCTGTTGTTCTGCCTTATGAGAGTAGCAGCAGCACCGGACTTGACGGAAGTCAGCGAAGCGGTGTCGGGGTCGAATCTGACTGCATCAAACGTTGCGAAAGACTCTTCACGCGATTTGCTTACCATTACTGAATTTATGAGCTTAACAGCAGATGTACACTCCATACCGCCGCTGATAAGCCGTCTGAACAGACCTATGACCATGTGAGAATCCACAGCCGCACTTTTTCCTGTTCCCATACCGTCGGAGAGTGCCGCATAAGAGATACCCTCGCTGTCAGTAAACAGAACTGTACTGTCGCCGCTGACTTCTGAACCGTTTGCACAAACAGCGGCGGAGTAGACCTCTATGCTGTATTCAGGCGGTTCATAAAGACTTATACGGTAATCGTCAGAAGCAGCAGCGGAAGAAGCTTCGCGGAGACTGATACCTAATTCGTCGGAAACGATGTCGCAGACGCGTGAAGAATTTGCGGGTATTTTGCCGCTGCCGAAATAAATCTCCGCAATAAGTCTGTTAGCTGAGTTGTAATACGCGTAAACGCAGTCGGCAGTGATATCGTGAGATTGCAGAAGAGACGTGATTTTCAGGCTCATTTCCGGCGACTGACGAATGTTTCGGGTCTGAACGGAATCGCGCAGTATCTCGGCAGTAAGCATGAGTTGTTCGTTCAGGAGTTTTCTTTCTTTAGAGCAGCGCAGCTTCATAAGCTGAGCGGCAGTCTGTTCGATAAGGCGGTGCTGAAATTCGTGGGACAGCTCCGATTTTTTCACACATCTTTCCGGAATATCGGGGATAAGCTCGTCTGATGCTTCAAAGTCGGCACGCTCACAGACAACGTTACGTGCACACTTTCCGCATACAGAACCGGCAGCAGACGGTGTACGCTTTTCCGACTCCCACAGTGCAGCAGAAATTCTTCCTGCGTCTGTACGAACAGTGTCGATGACTGAGGAAAGGAAGTTCATTTTCAATCGGTTGTATTCGGGAAGAGGGGAGAAATCGGCAGAAGTGTCGAGCCACTTATCCGACCAGTTAGGTGCGGCAATTATGAATATTCCGGCGGTACAAACGACACTCAGCGTAATGTCTATACCGTCACGCGCCGATGCGGTCAGAACGCTCATAGCGTAGCAAATCATGGAGAAAACAGCGGCACTAAGCGGTATACTGCGTTTTTTCAGAGTTCCGGTAAAAAGACCCGCAGCCGGCAGTACAGCTGAACTCATTCCGGCTTTGGCTGAGACGAGGTACGCAGCAAAAGCAGTGAGACCGCCGAGTGCAATTCCGCCCATGCAGCCGTAATTATAAGCGGCGAGAAGAGTGACTGCGCCTCCGATTACGAAACCGACGTTGATTGCGGGAAGTTGAAACGAAAAGAGTGAGGCTATGTAAACTATATAGATTACGGCATAATAGACACCGTTTTTACCGCGAAAAGATATAACACGTTCTTCTGAGCAGCTTTTGAGCAGCTCAGTACCGCTGAAGGCAGTGAAACCGGCTAAGAGGGCGTAAAAGGCGTAAAACAGGATTTTTTGCAGCAGTTCACCTATGAGTGCGGATATAGCCGCTCCGGAGAAAAGGACAGCGGCAGTTGTAGTTAAACCGCGATAAATCGGGGATATTTTAGTTCCCGTGAAGAGTTTTACGATTATCAGGAAGGTCATTGCGGTCAGCTTGACGATTCCCTTCCCGATGGAATCAGCGGACAGACCGTGAATGACTGCACCGATGAGAACTGCCGATGAAAAAGGCAGACTAAGTGCTCCGGCGAGGGATATATCGGCGAATGAGGCGACTCCGGCTACTGCGGAATCGGAGAAAATAAATCCTCCGGCAAACGACAGCAACAGTGCCGCGGAAGTTCTGACAGTGGGTATCTGCAAAAATTTTCTGACCTTTTTCATATGATTTATCACGCTCCGGTAGAATAATAATCTGATAAAAGCAATTATACCACAGTGGCGGCGCATATTTTGTCGGAATAATTACATAGCAAAAATTATATGACATATATTGAAAATATTATCTTACAGGGACAAAAAATGGTGCGATTATGTAGTATAGGTTCAAATGAACCTCTAAAAAGGTCTGTGAACCATATCGAAGATGATTTGCTGTCAAATACACGTATATATGATTTTGTTTAGGGGTATATTGACAAAAAATGAAACTCAGGGTATAATACATCATGTACACGGACAGTGTACGTCACACACACATCTGTACATATACTTTAAAGGAGGTAAATTATGTTACAGGATTTTCCGGTGATCCCCGCTATTCTGATCACAGCAGCAGTTATTTTTCTGATAATCATACTCGCTATGGGCTATATCAAAGCTCCGCCGGATACCGCCTACATCATCTCCGGACTCAGAAGGAAGATAATAATCGGCAAGGCAAGTATCCGTATCCCGTTCTTTGAACGTGTGGATAAGCTCAAATTGCAGCTCATCGCTGTAGACGTAAAGACGTCGAGTGCAGTACCTACAGCCGATTACATCAATATAAATGTTGACGCGAACGTAAACGTCAAGGTAAGCAGTGACCCGCAGCTCATCAAGCTTGGTGCTGAAAACTTCCTCAACAAAGAGACTACATACGTTGCAAAGGTTGCAAGAGAAGTTCTCGAAGGCAATATGCGTGAGATCGTCGGACAGATGACTCTCGAAGCAATGGTCAACGACCGTAAGGCATTCGCCGAGAAGGTACAGGAGAACGCTGCTCCCGACCTCAACAGAATGGGACTTGAAATAGTATCGTTCAACGTTCAGAACTTCACCGACGACCAGAATCTTATTGAGAATCTCGGTATCGACAACACAACGAAAATACAGAAGAAAGCAGCAATTGCGAGAGCTGAGTCCGAAAAAGAAATAGAGATCGCAAAGGCACAGGCTAAGAAGGAAGCAAACGATGCAAAGGTACTCGCAGAAACTGAGATAGCTCAGAAGAACAACGAGCTTGCGATACGTCAGGCTGAACTCAAAAAGGAAGCTGATACACAGCTTGCTATAGCTGATGCAGCGTACGAGATACAGAAGGAAGAGCAGCGTAAGACTATCGAGGTATCAAAGGCTAACGCAAATATCGCAGCGTCTGAAAAGGACGTTGAACTCAAGGCTAAGGAAGCTGAGGTAAAGGAAAAGGCTCTCGACGCTGAAATCAAGAAAAAGGCTGAGGCTGAACGCTACAAGGCACAGCAGGAAGCTGATGCGAAGCTCTATCAGCTCAAGAAGGAAGCCGAGGCAGACCGTTTCCAGCGTGAGCAGGAGGCTGAGGCACAGAAGGCAGAGGCAGAGGCTGCAAAGTTTGCACGTATGCAGGAGGCAGAAGGTATCGCAGCTGTAGGTAAGGCTGAGGCGGACGCTATCCGTGCTAAGGGACTTGCTGAGGCTGAGGGTATCAATGCAAAAGCTGAGGCTATGAAGAAATACGGCGAAGCTGCCGTACTTGAAATGTACTTCAAGGCATTGCCTGAGGTAGTAAAGAATGCCGCAGCTCCTCTTGAAAATGTTGACCGCATCACAATGTACGGCGACGGCAATTCAAGCAGAATGGTAGGCGACATAATCAGCTCGACCACAAAGGTCACAGACGGACTTTCAGAAGCGACCGGCGTAGACATAAGGGGTATCCTTTCAGGATTCCTCGGCGGAAGAGCGGTAAGCGCACCCGAAGAGAGTGCAGAAGCAGTTACGGACGATATCTCAGCAGACGAGTCCGGAACAGCTGATACTTTTTCGGACGAGAACGAGTTCATGGAAGAAATTCCCGAAGCTCCGGCGACAGATTCAGAAAATAACGACACAGAAGAATAAGCATGAAGCCGCATGGTACACACCGTGCGGCTTTTTCCATAATGTAATATCTGTGAATAAAATTGCAAAATGTTCATTTTATCCACCGTGTTTACTAAATTTGGGGTTGAATGTTAGGGCTGGAATGTGTATAATTAACATGAGGCAATGTGGGCGATTTTCGTTAAGGAAATCCTGCATTATCAGAAAAAACATTAAGGAGTTGATATTGATGAAGTTAACAAAATCTCTTTCAGCCGCGGTTTCTGCGGTGATGCTTCTCACTTACTCAGCACCTTCCGTACTTCCTGCCTCTGCAAAAGACAGCGGTGAAATGCGGAATATCTCTACTATCGAACTTGTAGAGGACATGGGTATAGGCATCAACCTCGGAAACACCCTTGAATCTGCCGGCGACTGGATAGCTACAAGTACTGACGGCTCAGTCAAGGCGTACGAGACCGCATGGGGCAGCCCTGAGATAACAAAGGAAATGATACAGGGTTATGCTGATGAAGGCTTCGGCGTACTGAGAATACCTGTAGCGTGGTCTAACCGAATGAAGAATGACGGTACCTACACTATCGACAGCGAGTACATGAAGAGAGTTACTCAGATAGTCGACTGGACACTTGATACCGGAATGTACGCTATCGTAAATATCCATTGGGACAACGGCTGGATGAACGACCTCCCTAAAAATGAGGACGAGTGCATCAGGCGCTTTGAGACAATGTGGGAGCAGATAGGCGAAAACTTCAAGGACTACGGCGACCACCTCATGTTCGAGGCTCAGAATGAGGAACTCGGCTGGAACGATTTATGGAATCAGTGGAGCAATGCCGGCGATAAGAAGAAGTCGTATGCGCTGGTAAACATGGTAAATAAGACGTTTATAGACACCGTAAGAGCGACCGGCTCGAACAACTCTTTCCGTCACCTTCTTATTTCCGGATACAACACCGACCTCAATCTCACCTGTGACCCGCTCTTTGAGATACCGTATGACCCGGTAAACAGACTTGCAGTCTCGGTACATTACTATATCCCCTCAACATTTGCTATCCTTGAAGAGGACGCTGACTGGGGAAAATCACAGTATTCATGGGGAACAGCTTCTGACGTTAAAGAGCTTGAGAAGAATCTCGACCTCGTAAAGTCTACATTCTACGACAAGGGAGTACCGGTAATCATCGGTGAATATGGCTGTCCTACGAAGAACAAAGACCCCGAATCGGTACGCAAGTACCTTTCAACAGTATGCCGTGAGGCTTGCGAGCGTGAGCTTTGCCCGGTTCTTTGGGACACTCCTGTCGGCGGACACTACGACCGCAGTACCTGCAAACTCAGAGACTCTGCACTCAGTACAGAGTTCAAAAGCATTATCGAAGACAACTTCTCAGGCAATGGAAATGACGACCCGCCGGTAGTAGATCCCGGTGAGAAAAAGGTGTATTTCCACGATACATTCGAGAGCGGAGCCGGCGACTGGACTGGCAGAGGTGCAGCAAAGGTCGCAGCATCAAACACCGCTTACGAGGGCAGCGGCTCTATCTATGTATCCGGCAGAACATCTGCATGGAACGGTGCGAGCAGGGCGCTCGGCAGCGACTTTGAAGCTGGCAAGGCATACAGTTTCAGTGCAAATGTAATGTTCGACAGCGGAAGCGCTTCCGATACATTCTACCTGAAATTGCAGTATAAGGACTCTTCCGGCGAGACAAAGTATGAGGGTATCGCTGAGGCAGAAACGATAAAGGGTGCATGGGTACAGCTTACAAACACAAATTATAAGCTTCCGGCAGGCGCAACAGATATGCAGATATACGTTGAAACTCCTGACAGTACCAACGATTTCTACGTTGATGACGTTTACGGAGCATCAGCAGGTTCAACATTCAATGGCGCAGGCGGTTCAAAGAGACTCTCACGCGGAGATGTTGACTACGATGGACGTATCTCAGTATTCGACGTTACGATTGCAAGACAGCTTCTCACAGGTCAGCTCAATAATGCGGCGGCTTCAAAGGCGGCAGACGCTGACGGCAACGGCAAGGTCGAGGTAAACGACCTCGTACTCATCTATGAATTTGTTATGGGCAAGATAACTTCATTCCCGATACCTCCCAAGCCTGATAACCCTTGGGACGACTACAAGGAGACTGCATCACAGCAGTACATCAATTTCTATCAGAGCGGTATCTGCAACATGGGTAATACATACCGTCTCGCAAACAAGCTTGAATCAGCAGAGGCAGGCGGAAAGCTCACACTTGCATATCTCGGCGGTTCAATCACCGAGGGCAAGAATTACAGCAAACCGTTTACAGAGTTTATCAAGAACAACTTTGCAAAGGGCACATTCAAGGAAGTAAATGCAGGTCTTTCGGGTACTTCGTCAGTAGTCGGACTTGTCCGCAGTGAAAAGGACATCGTAAGTCAGAATCCTGATATAATCGTAATCGAGTTCTCGGTTAATGACCACGAGGGCGAGATGTACAAGAAGTCGTTCGAGAGCCTTGTAAAGAAGTTCCTCTCACTTCCTAACGAACCGGCTGTAATCGTTCTTATCACAAGTTCTAAGGGCGGATATTCAAGTCAGGAGCAGATGGAGAAGATAGGCAAGTGCTTCGACGTTCCCGTAATCAGTATGAATAACGCACTCAGCAAGGCATTCAGCAGCGGATTCCTCAAGAAGGAAGACTACTTCTCAGACGAGTATCACCCACACGCAAAGGGCGGTCAGCTCATGGCAGACGTAATGTCATACTATGTACGTCAGGCAATGAAGACTGAGAATCGTTCAGATTCTTATGAGATACCGAACAAGTCAGTATACGGTTCAGAGTACAGCACCTGCATCAATGCGAATCCGCAGACCGACCTGCAAAACTTCAACGCAGGTTCATTCAAGGCAGGCAGCGGATACAGCTCACTTCCTTATGGTTACACGTCAAGCGGCGGAGCTCCGATGACATTCAAGGCAAAGGGCAAGGGACTCATAATCGTATTCAAGGCAAACAGTAAAGACATGGGCAGCATCAATGTAACAGTAAACGGCAAGACCACAAAGGTCAACGGCGTCAAGCAGTATACATGGGGCGGTCCGGACGCAGAGCTCGGATACTTCCAGACGGAATCAGGAGACCTTGATGTATCAATTTCAGCATCAGGCAACTTCACTATCTGGGGCATCGGACTTATAAAGTAAAAAATGAAACGCAGTTCAGGGGAGACCTTGAACTGCGTTTTTTATGCATTGGCGAATGAAGATACGATAATGCTTCTTATCTGGTTTTCGTGAGATTTGAACTCGTCAAGCTGCCGGAGCAGTTCGTTGCTGCGTAAGAGACACTGCTCGCGCGACTTATTCCGAAAGTATCGTTCACTGCTGTAAAAGTCAGTGAGATAGCGAATCGCGAGTTCGCAGGTCACCATTATAATGCCGTCGAAAAGGGACATTACCTCGACAGGGGAAAGCAGTCCTGCGAGACCCTCTGCGAATCCTTCTGTTATATCGTGAATCGCAGTAATGTCGATACCGTTTGTGCAGACTGAGCGAATGAGGTCGCCGTAGTCGATTGCGGCATATCCTGACATGACCGTATCGAGGTCAATGACCGTACAAGGCGAGCCGACAATGACATTGTCGAGCTTAGCGTCACCGTGAATGCCCCTGACAGGTATATCGTCACTGAATGTTTCAGGAATCATTTCAGTGTACAGCGTGATTGTATCGGCTGGACAGACTTCACGCAGTTTAGCGAGGTAGGCGTTGAAGCAGTGGTAGCCGTCTATAACTGTCTCGGGAACGAATCCTGACTTGCTCATAACGCGGATAAAAGTACCATAAGCGAATCCGGCAGAGCGGAAATCGGGGTTGATGCGGCAGTCGGAATAGTGGTACATTCGCCATATATCGCCGTTTATACTAATATAATTCTTATCACCGCAGCTCAGAAAATGCGGGACTTTCAGGTCTGCACATTCAGCAAAAGCCGTTTCAACAGAGGCGATATTCCGCATCACTTTTTCCGGCAAAGTGAAAATGCTGCTCAGCGACTGCAAAACATAGCGGCAGCCGTCGGAGGCGGTGACGAGAAAGGTGCGGTTGATGTGACCGCTTCCGAGCGGGGAAACGTCAGTTTTTCCGGCGATACCGAACAGCTCGGGGATTTTATCAATCTGCATTTTTAGTTACCCTTTTAATCATAGTGTCGTAGCAGAGATAGTCGCCGTTATCGGTTTTTATCCGGTCGGACTTTATCACCATGTACCCCATTTTCGCGTAGAGAGTTTTAGCCGGAAGCGAGGAATCGAGACGTGCAGTACCGAAGTGCTCAGCGACCATGTTTTCGGCAAATCTCAGCAGTGAGACACCAAAGCCGTGTCCCTGAGATTCCGGCAGTACAAACAGACGGTTTATCTCGTCGCCGGAAACAGTTACAGTACCGACAGCTTTCTCGTCCGCGACAGCTAAGTAAACAAGTCCTGCTTCGATATCGCGGAGGATATTTTCACTGCTGTGATGGGTGAGGAAAAAGTCAACAGCACCGGCGGGGTAGTAATGAGGATAGACTGCGTTAATGGTCGAGTGACTGATACTTTTTACAATTTCGAGGTCGGAGGCTTTTGCTGTGATGATATCCATAATTTCTCCTTATACAAACACGGCTACCGGACGATTCCGATAGCCGCTTATTATTTTAGTTTTTGAGACTGTGCATGGGAGCGGGGATTCGACCGCCGCGGTTGATGAATTTAGCCGCAGACTTTTCCTTGACAGGCATTACCGGACCGCTTCCGAGGAGTCCGCCGAATTCGAGGGTATCGCCCTCTTTTTTGCCGATAGCGGGAATGAGACGTACTGCTGTAGTTTTGGTGTTAACCATACCGATAGCCGCTTCATCAGCGATGATAGCGGAAATAGTTTCGGGAGAGATATCGCCGGGAACAACTATCATATCGAGACCAACAGAGCATACAGCGGTCATAGCTTCGAGTTTTTCGAGAGTGAGTACACCGTCAACAGCCGCGTCTATCATGCCGGCATCTTCTGAGACAGGAATGAAAGCACCTGAGAGACCGCCGACGGTCGAAGAAGCCATAACACCGCCTTTTTTAACAGCGTCATTGAGCATAGCGAGGCAGGCGGTAGTACCGTGGGTACCGCACATTTCAAGACCCATTTCCTCAAGAATATGAGCGACACTGTCGCCAACAGCCGGAGTAGGAGCAAGAGAGAGGTCAACGATACCGAAAGGAACGCCGAGAAGTTCAGAAGCTCTTGCACCGACAAGCTGACCCATACGAGTTATCTTGAAAGCGGTCTTTTTGATGATGTCGGCGATTTCATTAATAGAAGCGTCAGGGTACTTTGTAAGGGCAGCGCGGACAACTCCGGGACCCGATACACCAACGTGAATCTCGCAGTCAGGCTCACCTACACCGTGAAAAGCACCTGCCATGAAGGGGTTATCCTCAACAGCGTTGCAGAAGACAACGAGCTTAGCGGCACCGATACAGTCGCGGTCGGCAGTACGTTCAGCGGTCTGCTTTACGATCTGACCCATGAGTTTTACAGCGTCCATATTTATGCCGGACTTTGTAGAGCCGATATTTACAGACGAGCAGATATTCTGAGTAACATCGAGAGCCTCGGGGATAGAGCGTATAAGAGCCTCATCGCCTGCTGAGAATCCCTTATGTACGAGAGCGGAATATCCGCCTATGAAGTTGACTCCGCAGGTATCAGCGGCACGCTGAAGAGCCTTTGCAAATTTAACCGGATTATCGTTCGGGCACGCAGCAGCGAGCATAGCTATAGGAGTAACAGAGATTCTCTTGTTGACTATCGGGATACCGTACTCTTTTTCTATCTGCTGACCGGTCTCAACGAGTTTGCCGGCTTTTGAAACTATCTTGTTGTATACCTTTTCACAGGCTTTGTCTATGTCTGTATCAATGCAGTCAAGGAGGGAGATACCCATAGTGATAGTTCTGATATCGAGACATTCGTCCTGAATCATGCGGATAGTCTCGAGTATATTATAAACGTTAAGCATTTGAATTATCCTTTCATTAAGGTTTCAGCATCAGACGCTGTGCATAGAGTTGAAGATATCCTCATGCATCGTATGTATAGAAAGACCGAGTTCTTTGCCGAGAGTATCCATGCTGTCAACGAGTTTAGCGAAGTCAGCGTTGATAGCTGAAATATCAACGAGCATTATCATAGCGAACATATCCTGTAAAACGCTCTGAGTTACCTCGATAACGTTCACGTTGTATTCAGCGCAGATACCGCTGACTTTGTGAAGGATACCTACAGTGTCTTTACCAATAACAGTTACAACTGCTCTCATAAAAAATGACCTCCGTTTAAATATGGGGTAGAAAAATATTTGTATGACAATATTATAACATACTATTATGAAAAAATAAAGCATATAATATAATTTTATTTTTTAACTGGAAATTTTATTAAAAACAGTGGAAAAACTTGCTCCAATGTGATATAATTATAGAATACATTGATTTCAAGAGGTGAAGATATGAACCTTATCGACTGTCATACGCATACTCAGTTTTCGGTTGATTCAGAAGCTGACATAAACGAATGCATAAAGCGAGCGTGCAGTCTCGGACTTGCCGCCTACGCGATAACCGACCACTGCGAGTGCAACAGGTGGTACTCTGAGGAGCACTATCCCGACGAGACGACGTATCAGTATTTCGACTTCGGCAAAGACTTTGAAAACTCAGTTTCAGCGGTCACAAAGCTGAAAGAGGAGTATGCCGGAAAAATCGAGCTGATATGCGGTACCGAGCTTGGACAGGCAACTCACGATTATGAAGTCGCCGAAAGAGTGGTCAGCGACAGCAGACTCGATTTTGTACTCGGCTCAATGCATCAGCTTCCCAAGACGGAGGATTTCTGCTTCATCGACTACAGCGAGTACACTCTTGAAGGCATATACGGACTTGCCGAGAGGTACTTTGCTGAGATTTACAAGCTGTGCAAATGGGGAAAATTCGATGTTCTCGCACATCTGACCTATTTCATGCGCTACCTCAAATGCAAAGCAGGGATAGACATCGACATAAGCCGCTTTGACGGTATCATAGCTGAAAGCTTTAAACTGCTCATTCAGAACGGCAAAGGCATAGAGATAAATACTTCCGGAATAAGACAAGGCTTCGGAGCAACATTTCCTGACCTTAAATACGTGAAGATGTACCGTGAACTTGGCGGAGAGATAGTATCAGTAGGGTCTGATTCGCATACGGTCAATGATATAGGTGCAAACGTCGCGGACGGTGCCGAGTTGGCGAAAGCCGCCGGATTCAGGTACCTTGCTTACTTCAGACAGCGTAAGCCGCAGTTTATAAATATTGATTGAAAGGAACGATAATATGAAAAATGAACTCATAAAAATATTACAGCAGAATGCGCGCATTTCAAATACTGCATTAGGCGAAATGCTTGGAATATCACCTGCGGAGGCAGAGTCATGGATAAAGAAACTCGAGGACGAGGGAGTTATCCGCGGATACAGCGTTATCCTTGACGATGATAAATACGACAAGTCAACAGTCCATGCGACTATCGAGCTGAAGGTAACACCTCAGCGCGACTGCGGATTTGACGATATCGCAAAGACTATTATGATGTACGACGAGGTCGAGAGCGTTAGCCTCATGTCATCAGGTGCATACGACCTTGCAGTCGAGGTAAAGGGAAACAACCTCAAGGACGTTGCATTTTTCGTTTCCGAAAGACTGGCAACTATCGACGGTATCCTTTCGACATCAACACATTTTATCCTTAAGAAATACAAAGAAAAAGGCATCTTCATCGACGGAGAAGAGCCGGATGAAAGGGGACTCTGTTAAACGTGATAGATTACGATAAGGTCCTTTCAAGCAAGATAAAGAATATGAAGCCGTCCGGCATACGAAAGTTTTTTGACATAGCCGGAACAATGGAGGGAGTAATATCTCTCGGAGTAGGCGAACCTGACTTCTCGACACCGTGGGTGATACGCAAAGCGGCAATACAGGTACTCGAACGCAAGCACATCATATACGGTCCTAACAAGGGAGTACAGCCGCTCAGAACGGCTATTTCGGAGCGAATCAAAAAGAAACACGGAGTTGAATACGACGACAACAGTGAGATAATCGTGACGGTCGGCGGTTCAGAAGCGATAGACCTCGCGGTAAGAGGACTGCTTGACCCCGGTGACGAGGTACTTGTAGTAGAGCCGTGTTTCGTGTGTTATGCACCTCTTGTAGAGCTTATGGGCGGAGTTGCTGTACCTGTTCCTACGAGGATAGAGAATAACTTCAAGCTCACAGTTGAAGACTTCAGGGACAAGGTCACAGAGCGCACAAAGATGATAATACTGCCGTTCCCGAACAATCCTACCGGAGCCATAATGACCCGCGAAGACCTCGAACCTATTGCAGAGTTTCTGCGCGGTACAAATATAATGGTGCTGACTGACGAGATATACTCCGAGCTGACCTATGGCAGAAAGCACTTTTCTATCATCGAGCTTGAAGGTATGTGCGAGAGAACGATATACGTAAACGGCTTTTCAAAGGCTTACGCAATGACCGGCTGGAGACTCGGCTATGTAGCGGCTCCTGAACCGATAATATCGCAGATAGCAAAGATACATCAGTACGGCATAATGTGCAGTCCGTACATAAGTCAGAATGCGGCAGTTGAGGCACTTACATCGTGCGACACCGAGGTAGCGAAAATGGTGGACGAGTATAATATCCGCCGCCGTTATCTTGTGAAGGAGTTCAACCGTCTCGGGCTTACCTGTTTTGACCCCGAGGGCGCTTTTTACGTGTTCCCATGCATAAAGAGTACAGGTCTTACGAGTGAGGAATTCTGCGAGAGACTGCTTTACGAGAACAAGGTAGCGGCAGTCCCGGGAAGTGCATTCGGAGAGTCCGGCGAAGGCTATATGCGAATATCGTATGCTTACTCGCTCAAGCACCTCATGGAGGCGATGAGCAGGATAGAGAAGTTCCTGAACAAGCTCAGGGAGGAACAGAAATGAAGGTAAAAACAGCGGCTAAGATAAACCTTGCCCTCGATGTTATCGGCAGACTTGAAAACGGCTATCATTCACTTGAAAGTGTATTTCAGACCGTCGGACTATACGACGAGGTAACGGTAGAGACAAACGATACCGGAGCAATAAAAGTGAGCTGTGAGCTTCCGGAATTTTTCGAGAAGTCCGACCCGATACCGTGCGATGAGCGCAATATCGCGTACAAAGCGGCGAAACGTTTTTTTGAGGAAAACGGTATGGACTGCGGATGCAGTATACATATTAAAAAGGGAATCCCATCGCAGGCAGGAATGGGCGGAGGAAGCACCGATGCCGCGGCAGTACTGTACTGCCTTGCTAAAATTACCGGCAGAACTTTTTCGTCACCGGAAAAGCTTGGTGCTGACGTACCTTTCTTCCTTACAGGCGGTACAGCATACGTATCGGGAATAGGTGAAAAAATCGAGCCTATAGCCGATTTTTCGGGCAGAACACTTGTAATCGCAAAGGGCAGGGAAGGAGTTTCGACAGCGGAAGCGTATTCGCTGATAGATGCACTTGAAGTGCCCGACCACCCGCTGACATCAAGGCTTGTTTCTGCTATTGAAAGTGAACCTGATAAAGCGTATGAATATTTCGGCAATCTTTTCGAGCAGGCTATAAAGCTTGAAGAGGTCGATGATATCGAGAAGAATATGCGCGAATGCGGAGCACTGAACCCGAAAATGACCGGAAGCGGCTCTGCTGTATTCGGATTTTTCACAAGTCGGGAGCAGGCTGAAAACTGTGCGGAAACGCTCAGAAACAGCGGATATTTTGCAGACGTGTGCGAGACGGTGGACAAAGCATTCATTGAACTGTGACAAATAAAATAAGCCTGAAAGCAGACTGCCTTTCCGTTAAGGAAAGTGCACTTAGAATGAAGCTTTCAGGCTTTTTTTTAATTATCGTTAACGTAATCGTTGATGCCGTCGAAAATGGTCAGTGCCACTTTTTCCTGATACTCCTCGGTATTGAGCAGAGCGGCTTCCTCGGGATTTGAGAGAAATCCGCACTCGACCATGACGGTGGGATTTTTGCTGTAATAGCATAGGAAAAGCTCCTTGCCGCAGAGCTTTATCTCACGTTTATTTTCGGGTTGGAGCGTCTCTGCAAAGCTCGACTGGATACTGCGTGCGAGACTTTCGCTGTGCTTGTTAGATGCGGAGTAAAACATCTGCGCACCGTGGTAAACAGGGTCAGTGAACTGATTCTGATGGATAGAAACGCAGACTGCGTTTTCGTACTTGTTAAAGAGTGCGAGTCGATTGTCCATATCTGAACTCTTCTGCTTGGAGATACCCTCAATGCCTTTGTCGTGAATTGAGACATCGCTGTCGCGTGTTACCTCAACATCGTAGCCGGAAATTTCGAGTATATCCCTGAGTCTGAGGAGTATACTGAGGTTGATACCCTTTTCGGGGACTCCTTCCGCAGACACACATCCGCCGTCGAAACCGCCATGTCCTGCATCGAGGATAATCACAGGCAATTCCTCTTCACCTATTACAGCGGCAGGAACAGCGGTCTCGTTTCTTCCGAGAAAAGAGAATGCTCCGACCGCAGCCGCACAGCAGCAGAGTGTGATACCTGAAGCGATAAGCTTGATTTTATTTTTGTTATTCATTGTCAGCCTCCTGATTTTTTTATAAATACTATGCGGTCATGCCCTGAAGTATTCATGGGGAGAATTACTGACCGGTAACAGAGGCTATAAAATCGGCTAATACTTCACCGGCGGCAAGATGAGTATCCTCGGAGGGGTGCCAGTTTGAGCCGAATCCGAGAGTACCGTCCTGCTGAGGGAGAAGAAGAGTTTTAATGCGTTGGTCGTTCATGCGTCTGACCGCGTTTTCGATGTATGGCATCGGCTCCTGAGTTATGGTACCGATAGTGCAGATAATGAGTGCATTTTTTTCACAGCGCCGTACAGACCTGAGAAATTTCAGGTAAGCATCTTCAAATTCGTTGTACCGCGACTTGTCGAATGTACAGAAGCTGTTATCGTTAGTGCCGATATTTACGACAACGATATCGTTTGGTGAATTGTTGAAGTCCCACGGCAAGTCCTGAGTTTTCTGACCGTCAACAGATGAGTAAGAGAAACCGACCGTCTCGTACCACGGCATGATAAGTTCGCGTGTATTACGCTTGCCGTCGCCGGTGTAGCCGCTGATAAGACCGTAACCGCTGTAGCTGAAAAGGCTGTAGTCAGCACCGAGAATACCGGAAGCGACGTAAGCGTAGGATTTCATAGCGTTTTCGGCTTCTGTAGCGAACTCTGACTGCGAGTTGCAGTCGTCAACACCGTATCCGCAGGTAATAGAGTCGCCGATGAACTCGATTTTGAGACTGTTTCGGGGAGTCGGGAAAATAACAGCGTCGTCGTCGATTACAGCATCAGAGACACAAGCGAGTGAGAAAGCCGCCTCGGAGAGTTTGACAATGCGGATAGTTTTAGTGACTACAGAGTCAGAGCTTATAATTGAGAAGTTCTCGCAAAGCTCGTCAATGACCTTTTTTACGACAGGTCTGCCGTTGCAGAGAACAGCGACGCGCGGCTTATTACAGCGCAGACCATTTTTGTAAGCGTCAATGTCACAGCCGATAGAGAGGGAGAGTTTCCTGCCTGTGAAAGTGAACTCACAGCCTGACGCAGAGTGTATCAGCCACAGCTTGTCGTTTATAAAGAGAGTTCGCCCGAAAAGCTTGGTATTCCGGGAGTTGAGAGGGAATTTTTTCATAAAGCTGCTCCTATAAACATATCTCCGCACATCATCTGTACGGAGATACTATCTTAAACATTATAAACTTCTGAGTTCAGCACCGATATTTGCGAGAGCTTTGAGAGCCTTTTTCATGGCACTGTCAGCCTGTTCGTCGGTAAGAGTACCTTCATGCGAGCGCATAGAGATCGAGTAAGCGATACTCTTCTTGCCGTTTCTGATCATGTCGTCACTGCGGTAAACGTCGAAGAGAGTGACCTTTTCGAGTATTTTTCCTACAGCACCCTTGATAGCCTTTTCGAGTTCGGCAACAGGCATATCCTCGTCAACGAGGAGGCTGAGGTCGCGTGTAGTAGCCGGGAACTTTGGAAGCGGCTTGTATGTGATTTTATCAGCAGCAGCGTCCATGAGTTCGGGAATATTGAGTTTAGCGACATAAGTCTTAACACCTATTTCGTATGTTTCCTGAACCTCGGGGTGAACCTCACCCATGATACCGAGGCAAACACCGTCTCTGATGATAACAGCACTTCTGCCGGGGTGGAGAGCGTATTTTTCATCGAAAACATCGCAGTCGGAAGCGCGGATATACTCAACGTCGCTGATATTCATTTCAGCGAGGAGCTGTTCAACCATGCCTTTGAGGGTATAGAAGTCGGCATTACCGCCGTACATACCAACAGTGAGACGCTGAGGTTCATCGGGGAGCTGATACTCATACTCGTGACGCGGCTTACCGTTGTTAGCGAGGAGAGCCTCATCACCCTGATAGTTTCTCTTTTCGTCAACAGGGAGGTATTCCTTAGCGATTTCAAAGAGGCAAGCCTTTTCGTTGCGGTTATTGTAGTTAAAGGAGAGAACGTCGAGCATTGAGGGGATAGTAGATGTTCTCATAACACTTGTGTCCTCACCGAGAGGGTTAACGATACGTACAACCTTGCGGAGCTTGCTGTCAGCCGGAAGCTTTATCTTATCGAAGTACTTGGGAGAAACGAAAGAATATGTAGCGATTTCGTAGCCGCCGAGAGATACAGCCGCATTTCTGAGAGCGCGTGTGAACTTCTGCTCGGGGGTGAACTCAGCTCTTGCAACACCGCGGAAATCGGTTGAGGGGATATTGTTGTAGCCGTAGATACGAGCGACTTCCTCAGCGATATCAGCCTTGCAGGCGATGTCTATACGGAATGAGGGAGCGATTACCTTGCCGCCGTCGAAAGTGAAGCCGAGTCTGCCGAGGTATTCCTTCATCTTGTCCTCGGGGATATCGGTACCGAGTAAATCGTTAGTCCACTTGGGGTCGAAGTCAACGGAAGCAGGAGTTTTGTCGGTATAGTCGCAGTCGATGACAGTATTGAGTACTTCACCTGCACCGAGCTCTTCAACGAGTTCAAATGCACGTCTGAGGCAGGTCATGGAGATAAGGCGGTCAACACCTTTTTCGTAGCGTGAAGAAGCGTCAGACTTCAGACGGAGCTTCTTTGAGGTCTGTCTGACCTGAGTAGGCTCGAAGTAAGCGGACTCGAAAACGACTGTAGTGGTATCGTCCATGATACCACTGTACTCGCCGCCCATGATACCGGCAACGGCAACAGGTTTTTTCTCGTCAGCGATAACGAGCATATCGCTTGAAAGCTCACGCTCAACACCGTCGAGGGTCATTATTTTCTCACCGTCAACAGCGTTGCGTACATTGATATGAGCACCTTCAACGTAGCGGAGGTCGAAAGCGTGCATAGGCTGACCATATTCGAGCATAACGTAGTTGGTGATGTCAACGAAGTTATTTATCGGGCGTACACCGCTTGCACGGAGACGTTCTCTCATCCAGCGTGGAGATGGACCTATCTTAACGTTTTTAACGATACCTGCGCAGTATCTCTGACACTTTTCAGTGTTGTGTATATCAACTTTGAGCATAGAGTTTATATCGCCGTCAACACCCTTGTATGAGGGTTCTTTAACGTTGAGGGGGAGGTCGTAGGTAGCGGCAGTTTCTCTTGCGAGACCGATAACGCTGAGGCAGTCGGGACGGTTAGATGTTATCTCGAATTCAACGGAAGTGTCGTTGAGACCGATAGCGTCGTGGATATCGTCACCGGGCTTGCAGTCTTCCTCAATAACGAAGACACCTTCGGGGTCAGCGTAGGGGAAATCGTGAGCAGTAAGACCGAGAGTGTCTATACCGCAGAACATACCGAAGCTTTCAACACCGCGCATCTTGCACTTTTTTATCTTGCCTTCGGGGAGGACAGCGCCGTCGAGAGCGACAGGAACGAGGTCACCTTCCTTGACATTTTTAGCGTTGGTAACGATCTGGACAGGGGCATCGGCACCGACATCGACCTGACAAACGAAGAGAGCGTCAGCGTTTTCGTGAGGACCCTTTGAGAGTATCTTACCAACTACGACTTTAGAGACATTACTGCCTTCAACTTCATAGCATTCAACCTTTGAGCCGCTCATAGTAAGAGCGTGGCAAAAATCCTTTATCGGCACGTCTGCATTGACATAGTCAGCGAGCCATTTCATAGATAAATTCATATCTTAATTCCTTTCGATTTATAGTAATGTGCAAAATGTGAATTTTCAATGTAAACTTTTTTGGAAATTTTCTATATAGAGACTTTACATTCATTTTTCACATTTTTCACAGACATGAGTATTCTCAGAACTGTTCAAGGAAGCGGACATCGTTCTCGTAGAGGAGACGGAGGTCGTTGATATCGTAGCGACCCATTACCATTCTTTCAAGACCGAGACCGAATGCAAAGCCGGAGTATACTTCCGGGTCGATACCGCAGTTTTCGAGTACCTTCGGGTGTACCATACCTGCACCGAGAAGCTCGATATATCCCTCGTCCTTGCACATGGAACAGCCCTTGCCGCCGCAGTTGAAGCAGCTTATATCAACTTCACAGCTTGGTTCGGTGAAGGGGAAGTGGTGAGGACGGAAACGGAGCTTGCAGTCGTTGCCGTAGAGCTTTTTCATAAGCATTTCGAGAGTACCTTTGAGGTCACTCATTTTTATGCCCTTGTCAACAACGAGACCCTCTATCTGATGGAAGAGAGGGGAGTGAGTAGCATCAACAGCGTCAGAGCGGAAAACGCGTCCGGGAGAGATGATACGAATCGGGGGTTTCTGAGTCTCCATAACGTGTACCTGAACGGAAGAAGTCTGAGTACGGAGGAGAACTGTCTCATTAGTATTTTCTATGTAGAATGTATCCTGAGTATCTCTTGCGGGGTGGTCAGGGGGGAGGTTGAGTGCCTCGAAAACGTGGTAATCGTCGTCTATTTCGGGACCGTCAGCGATATCGAATCCCATACCCATGAATATCTCGCGTATCTCATTCTCGACCTTTGTGAGCGGGTGGAGTTTACCGAAGGGAGCGGGTTTACCGGGAAGAGTGATGTCGATAGTTTCCTCTTTGAGCTTAGCCTGCTGAGCATCTGATTTGAGAGCCGCGAGCTTGCTTCCGAGAGCTTCTTCGATGTCGGCTCTTACCTTGTTAGCGAGCTGACCGATAACGGGTCTTTCTTCGGGAGTGAGCTTACCCATCTGTTTGAGGATAGCGGTGAGTTCACCTTTCTTGCCGAGGAACTTTATCCTCAGGTCGTCAAGCGCCTTTATCTCAGTGCATGAGCTTAACTCCTGCTTAGCGAGCGCTTCGATTTTTTCCAGCTGTTCTTTCATTTTTTCACCTCAGAAAATATTTTTGTGTCGAGACAATAAAAAAGTCCTGCCCTAAAGGACAAGACATCAAACCTTGTTTTTATACCACCTTTGGTCAGGAGAGCCGACACTCTCTTGTCTTTAACGCAGACCTACGTCACAGCCTACACGATTTTCAAGGCATACTTCCAATCAAAGCAAGGCACACCCTGCAAAGGAGTACTTCCCACATCTTTCAGCCAGCCCCTCGTGAGTGAACTTCAGAATGATATCTGCCGGAGCGTTCGCACCAAACCGCTCTTCTCTGAAGACATACCTCATACTTACTCTCTCAGTCATAGGGTTATGGATATATTATAACGCTTCGGGCGGAAAAAATCAAGTCTTTTTGGAAAAAAATTCACAGCCGATATTGAAAAAGCGGAATAAATGTGATATCATAGTAGTGTAATAAAAGAACAGGAGAGAGAATATGGATAATTTTGCAGAACAACTTGTTAAAAAAGAACTTAGCGGAAGCGACAGGGTAAAGAAGGGACTGATACTTGCAGGCGGCATATTTATAGTGCTTGTGCTGACTGTTTCATCACTTCTCATGCTCGGACACAGCCTGATATCATTCGTGGGACTTATACTCGCCGCCGGAGCAGGATACGGTACATTTTTCCTGTTGCAGAGTATGAACGTAGAGTATGAGTACACTTTCACAAACGGCGAACTCGATATTGATAAGATAATAGCAAAGAAGAAGCGCAAGTCAATGCTTTCCACTGATACAGGAAAATTCACGGCATTCGGAAAGTACGGCGAGGACGCTCTCGATGAAGACGGCGACATGACGGTAGTCTTTGCGACGAACAACATAGCGTCGGAGGAGTACTATGCAGACTTTCCGCATGAGCAGTACGGAAGTACACGTCTTGTGTTCTGTCCTGACGAGAGAATGCTTGAAAACGTGGTAAGGAGTCTTTCACCGTCACTGAGGAACAAGCTTAAAAAGTGAGCGCGCGGACGCAGTGCCGTGTCTCTCACTGATAAATCAACTTTCTGAAAAGGAGTGTAGAAGATATGCAGACCGTAACACCTAAGCAGATGCAGATGATCGAGGAGCGGGCAGAAGAAATCGGAGTAAGCCGGAAGATGCTGATGCTGAACGCAGGCAGAAAGCTTGCTGAACTCATTATAGAGTGCAGTTCACGCGAAAACGGAGCAGTTCCCGAGGAGACGAACGTGACATTTCTTGCCGGAAGCGGCAACAATGGCGGAGATTGCTACGCAGCCGCGAATATCCTTATATATAAAGGATACAACGTGACGGTCGTGAATCTTGTAAAGGCTCCGTCAACTGAGCTTGCGAAGGAGATGTTCGGGCAGATACCGGACAAGGTTAAAGTAGTCACAGGCTACCGCAGTGAAAACATCGAAGCCGCAATTGAAGCGGCTGAACTCGACTACATGACCATTCAGGACAAGGACGTCTCAACGCTGAAGGATAAAAAAGAGCTTACACCGGTCGAACGGCTCCTGCTCAAAGAAAAACAGCGCATGACCGACGTTCATGAGGCTGTAGTATCGGCAGATATTCTCGTTGACGGTGTGTTCGGAACAGGCTACCGCGGCGAGATCGACAGCGATATAAAGGCAATATTCGCAATAGGAACGAGTGCATACAGGATAGCCGTAGATATCCCGAGCGGCGGCGATTGCGTAAAGGGAACGGTCTCGGAGGGAATATTCAAAGCCGATGAGACTTTGTGTCTCGGCTGTCTCAAATTCGGAATGTACCAGTTCCCGCTGAGAAAATACTGCGGAAAAATCACAATTGCAGACATAGGCATACCACTGAAAGCATATGATGTAACGTCGGAGGGCAGGAAGTATACACGTCTTGACAGGAACAGTCTCGCAGGATTTCCGCCTAAGCGTGAGCGCGATGCTCACAAGGGAACGTTCGGCAGCGTGCTGATAATCGCAGGAAGTGAGAGTATGAGAGGGGCAGCAGCGTTTGCTGCACTCGGTGCACTGCGGACAGGAGCGGGTCTTGTAAGGGTAGCGTCGGTTGAGAAGTGTATAGACACCGTTGCCGCGCTTGCGCCCGAGGCTACGTATATTCAGCTTGAATGCGACGACTACGGATATATGCTCTACGACAGCAGCAAGGACACCCTGCTTGAAGCTATGAAGAAGTCGGACGCAGTAGTAATCGGACCGGGACTCGGTGTGACTAATGATACTCTTGAAATCGTGCGGTTTGTTGTGCAGAATGCAGAAATACCGGTGATTATTGATGCAGACGGAATAAACTGCATCGCCCGCGACATAGAGATATTAGCAGAGCACAAGCAGGATATCATGATAACTCCCCATCCGGGCGAAATGGCAAGGCTTCTCAGCTGCGACACTAAAATGATAAACGATAACCGCGTCATGGTTGCTGAGAAATATGCCGAAAAATATGGCATTACGGTAGTGCTTAAAGGCGCAGGGACACTCATAGCTGACAGTAACAATACCGGCTCAAATCACACCGGAAATGCCGGAATGAGCTGCGGAGGAAGCGGAGACGTGCTCGCAGGTATGATAGGCGCTATAGCGGCGCAGGGGTATAATATGTACGATGCCGCGTGTGCAGGAGTATATATGCACGGTCTTGCAGGAGATGCAGCAGCAGAAAAACTCGGGCAGGAGGCAATGCTTCCGCGCGACATTATAGCGAACATATCCGAAGCGTTCAAGATACTCAAAGAAAAGAAAAAACAGCCTGTCTGAGGCTGAAAAATACGGATGTTTAAAGTAACCATAATTTCTTGACAGGAGAAGCAGTTATGAAGAAACTTTTTACGTCCGTATTTATTTTTATGTCGGTATTATGCCTTACGTCGTGCTCATCACCCATGAGCGGCAGAACTTCACGCGAGAATAATCTTGCAGGTGCATTCACGTCCTCGGCGACTATTACCCTTGACAAGCTGACAGCTGAGGCGGCAATTTCACGTTATGGTGACGGCGAGTGGACAGTCGAATTTGATTCACCGAATACACTCAGCGGAGTAAAGCTTTCATTCAGTGAGGGAAACGTGTGCGCAGACTATAAGGGACTGAGCTTTTCTGTACCAAAATCGGCACTTCCGGTGAAGGCGATGATGCTTGAACTTATCGAAGCTGTTGACACTAATGCCCGTGAGACCGAACTTCACGGCAGTGAAAATGACGGAATGCTTGAAATAAACGGTTCACTCGAAGGCGGAGACTACATACTCACAGTTGACGGAAACGGCAATATAGCAGAGTTTGAAATGCCAAACAATCTGCTTGATATAACGTTCAAGGATGTAACGGCGACGAAAGCTGAAACTGAGGAGACTACATCGGCTGAGGAAACAGTTTCCACAACAGAGGGAGAGTAAAACTATCAGTGTATGACATGAAATTACCAAAAAGATATCGAAAATGGTAGAAACGGGGGAGAGACTGTGATATTATATAAACATAGAGAATAGTCCGTACGATAGAGATAACGGAGGTAAAAACATGAAAAAGAGACTTTTTTGTACAGCACTTGCTTCAATGATGCTCATGAGTGGCTGCGGCGCAGAAGGTTCAAACGACAAAAGCGTTTCCGACAGCGTGAATGAAAAAGCTACAGAAGCTACAGAAGCTACAGAAGCTACTGAATCTGAGCCCACTGAAGCTCCCGAATTAGAAGGCTATAACCTTCTTTGGCACGATGAATTTGACGGAACAGAGCTGAATGAAGAAAACTGGAACCGTGAGCCTCATCAGCCGGGCTGGACAAATCAGGAACTCCAGGAGTACACAACATCTGACGACAATATTTTTGTCCGCGACGGAAACCTTGTTCTCAAGGCAATAAAGGAAGAAGCTGACGGCAGAAAGAAGTACACATCAGGTAAGGTGAACTCCAAGAACAAGCAGCCTTTTCAGTACGGAAAAGTTGTGGCACGTGCAAAAGTGCCGGAGGGACAGGGTCTATGGCCTGCAATATGGATGATGCCGCAGGACGAGAGCTACTATGGACAGTGGCCTAAATGCGGTGAAATAGATATTATGGAAGTGCTCGGAAGTGCGCCTGAACTTGCATACGGTACAGTTCACTACGGTGCTCCTCATGCAGAACAGCAGGGTACTGTTACACTTGAAGACGGCAATACATTCGCTTCCGACTTCCACGAATTCTCGGTAGAATGGGAGCCCGGTGAAATTCGCTGGTATATCGACGGTGAAGAGTACCTCAAGGTCAACGACTGGTTCACAGCTGTTGAAGGCGAGGATGACAAACCTTACCCTGCACCGTTCGACCAGCCGTTCTTCGTTCAGATGAACCTTGCTGTCGGCGGTACATGGCCGGGAAGTCCTGACGATACAACTGATTTTGATAAGGCAGAGTTCGAGGTAGATTACGTCCGTGTATATCAGAAGGACTCTTATGACATGAACGTTACAAAGCCTGAGAAAGTTTACCGTGAACCCACAGCTGACGGAAACCTCATCTATAATGGTGATTTCGCAGAAGCTGAGAGTCTCACTGACGATGAGAACTGGAAGTTCCTGTTGTTTGAAGGCGGCGAAGGTGCGGCTGAGATAAAGGATAACACAATGATAATCAGATCTGAGAAGATGGGCAAAGTCGATTATTCTGTACAGCTTGTACAGCCTGACCTCCCGATGATAAAGGGCAAGAAGTACCGTGTTACCTTTGACGCTTACGCTGATGAAGAACGCGATATGATAGTATGTGTTTCCGCTCCTTCAGCAGGCTGGATACGCTATCTGAAAGATACTCTCCTCACTGTTAACACAACTCCTCAGACATTTACATATGAGTTCGAGATGAATGACAAGGACGATAATAATGGACGCCTTGAGTTCAACCTCGGAAACAAGGGTTCTACTGCGACCGTATATATCAAGAATGTACGTGTTGAAGAGATCACTGAATAAGAAATTTCCTATCCAAAACCTATAGAATTTTCCCTGGTCCAGAAAGCTGTTTTCTTTGGGACAACATTGAGTTGTTCTGAGGAATACAGCTTTTTGGCATTATGCTATATTTTTATCAAAAATAATTGAAGTTTTTACACGGAATATTCAAAATGTCCACCCTTTCTGTGAAAATGTGGTTGAAATTATGTTACAAACGTGTTAATATACTATTAACATTGTACGAAAAATAATTAAGGGAAATTTAATCTATCTGCCTGAAGGCAATAATATGAAATTGAGGAGGATCAGAATGAAAAAGTTTATATCATCGGCAGCTGCTGCCATACTTTCTGCTGTAACAATAACAGCTTCAATCCCAGCTGTAACTCATGCGGAAAACCCTATCGTTCAGACTTCATTCACACCTGACCCCGCTCCGGTAGTTTTTGATGATGAACTTTATGTTTTTACAGGCTGTGACAGAGACGCAGTCAACGACTTCTACAAAATGACCGGCTGGCAGTGTTTCTCCACTAAGGATATGAAGAACTGGACCGACCACGGAAGAATACTTGAAGATACAAGTTTCAGCTGGTGTGGTGCTAACGATGCATGGGCATCACAGTGTATCGAACGAAATGGCAAGTACTATTTCTATTTCACAACTACAAATAAGACCGGCGGCGGACGTGCTATCGGCGTAGGTGTGGCTGACAGTCCGGAGGGACCGTATGAAGACGTACTCAAGAAGCCGCTGTGCGGTCCTAACTGGGACTACATCGACCCTACCGTTATGATAGATGACGACGGTCAGGCTTGGCTTATGTTCGGTAACCCGAAATGCTACTACGTTAAGCTTAAAGAAGATATGGTAACTCTCGACGGACCTATCAAGCAGTTTGATATGAATCAGACCGCGTTCGGACCTACGTCCAAAAAGGACAGAGCAAGTGCATACGGAGAAGGTCCGTGGATATGCAAGCACGACGACCTCTACTACCTCGTTTATGCGGCATTTGTCGGCAGCGACAACGGTGAGAGTATGGCATATTCGACTGCTCCTTCCGTGACCGGACCGTGGACATACCGCGGACAGATTCAGAAGGGTTCAAACTGCTTCACTATACACGGCGGTATAGTTGACTATAAGGACCATTCCTACTATTTCTACCACATGAACGGACTTCCGGGCGGCGGTGTATTCAACAGAAGTGCAGCTTGTGAGGAGTTCACATTCAATCCCGACGGTACGATTCCGCTTCTGCCTTCGACAAAAACTGGTCCCGACCAGATAGAGGCACTGAATCCGTTTGAGAGGGTAGAGGCTGAGACGATATGCTACAGTCAGGGCGTAAAGACTGAAAAGTGCAGTGAAGGCGGTGTAGACGTTGGCAGTATCAAGAAGGGTGCATACATAAAGGTAAGCGGTGTAGACTTCGGCGAGGGTGCAGACCAGTTCACAGCAAGCGTTTCTTCTGCTGAGTCGGGCGGAAATATCGAGATACATCTTGACAGTAAGGACGGTCCTGTTGTAGGAAACTGCAATGTATCAGGAACAGGCGGCTGGCAGAACTGGGAACAGGTTTCATGTAGCGTTGCCGGTGTACACGGTGAGCACGATGTATACTTTGTATTCAACGGCAACAGCAGCGGATATCTTCTCAACTTCGACTGGTGGCAGTTTGACGGACCCGGTGCAAGTGCAAGTCAGACCGACGATACCTACATTTTCAAGAGCACTTTCGAGGGTAAACTCGATAGCTGGACCTCTCGCGGCGGTGCAACTGTTACAGCGACAAGTGAAGAAGCATTTGACGGCGAAGGCGCAGTATATTGCTCCGACAGAAAGTCCTCATGGCAGGGCATAGGAAGAAGTCTCAATTACAAATTCAAGGCAGGCGAGAGCTACAGCTTCTCAGCAAACGTTAAATACAACGAAGGCGCACCGGAGACAAAGTTCCATTTCACTCTCCAGTACGACGGTTCAGACGGCGAAACTCACTATGAGAAGATAGACACTCAGATGGTACCGAAAGGCGAGTGGGTACAGCTTTCAAACACAAGCTTCAAGATACCTGCTGACGCTAAGAAACCCTTGATTTACGTTGAGACTGAGGGTGACTCTGATGACGAGACTCCGGCAACCAATTTCTACGTGGATAATATCTTTGCGGCAGTTGACGGAACAGTTATAGAAGGTGCAGGAGTACCCGTGATAACTACCGAAGAACCGGTAATTCCCGGTGATATCAACGATGATATGTGTGTTGACGTATATGACGTAGTACTTGCACGTAAGTTTGCAGTTGAGAAATCTGATGATGCAAGAGCAATGAAAGCGGCTGATGTAAATGAAGATGGCGAAGTTGGCGTAGCAGACCTTGTAACTATCAGCAATTTCGTACTTGGCAAAAGCAGTACACTAAAGGCTGCTGAATGATCAATATAGCAATACAGTCCTTCAGGTAAAGCGTTCCCTGCGGAAATGGCAAAACATTCCGCGGGGAGCGTTTTTTTACAAAAAAATCTCCGGAGAAAACTCCGGAGACTTATATTATATGAACATAGTTTAATGCTGCGGCAGATAAGCCGGTATAGCATTAATAAGCTTATCGATATTCTTCTTGTTTTTAGACTTTGCACCGAGTTCAGTACCCAGCGCGGACTTACTGCTAAAGATAACGGAAGTCCTGTCGCCCTCGATCTCGTAAAGCGAAATATTCATAGTTTCGCCGTATGAGAAAAGAGACATAGGAAAGTTTATCGTGATAGTATGAGCATTAGGGTCAGCAACTCTGATGTTATACTTCAAAGACTGAGCAGCATATACTACCGCAGTATAGACCAGACCGACCGGGAAATTGTAAACGGCATTAAGATCTGAAGAACCCCAAGCCATTGATCAAGCCTTGTTAACGCTTCCGAAGAGCTCCATCTTCTCCTTAACCTTAGCCTTGATAGCCTCAGCACCGGGAGCGAGAAGCTTTCTGGGGTCAAATCCCTTGCCCTGCTGATCCTTACCAGCCTCTATGTACTTTCTTGTAGCTTCAGCGAATACGAGCTGGCACTCAGTGTTAACGTTGATCTTAGCAACACCGAGGGAGATAGCCTTAGTGATCATGTCGTCAGGGATACCTGTACCGCCGTGGAGAACGAGGGGCATTTCACCAACAGTCTTGTTGATAGCCTCAAGAGTCTCGAAGCTGAGGCCTTCCCAGTTAGCAGGGTATACACCGTGGATGTTACCGATACCAGCAGCAAGGAAATCAACGCCGAGATCAGCGATCATCTTGCACTCGTTGGGGTCAGCGCACTCGCCCTTACCGATAACGCCGTCCTCTTCACCGCCGATAGCACCAACCTCAGCCTCGATAGAGAGACCAAGACCGTGAGCAACGTTAACGAGCTCAGTTGTCTTAGCAACGTTCTCGTCGATGGGGAAGTGTGAACCGTCGAACATGATAGAAGTGAAGCCAGCCTTGATGCACTTGTAGCAGCCCTCATATGAGCCATGGTCGAGGTGAAGTGCAACAGGAACAGTGATACCGAGAGACTTATCCATAGCTGCAACCATAGCAGCAACAGTCTCGAAGCCTGTCATGTACTTGCCAGCACCCTCGGAAACACCGAGAATAACGGGAGAGTTAAGCTCCTGAGCAGTAAGAAGGATAGACTTAGTCCACTCAAGGTTGTTGATGTTGAACTGACCTACTGCGTACTTGCCTTCTCTTGCTTTTTTGAGCATTTCTGTAGCTGAAACTAACATTTAAAATTCCTCCTGAAAATAACAATGTAAGGGCAGATAAAACCCTATCGTTAATATTGTATCATATTACGTGAGAAAATGCAAGTGTTTGCAGAAAATTTAAGAATAATTATTTTTGATGGCTTAAATAATAAGAAAACCGGAACATTAAAGTTCCGGTTTCATTCTGTAGTGACGACCGATGGAGGTCTGTTTATTCAGTAGCCTTGCGGATAACGGTGCCGGCAGGGAAGGACATATCAGAGGGGAAGCTGAACTTCATCATCGCGTGATTTGCGACATCAATCTTCTCGCCGTCCTCATTGTACAGGTCATTGAGCTGAATAACCACCGGCTTCTGTGACGGTGCGAGAAGCTCGACAGTATCACCGGCAAAGAAGCGGTTACGTTGAGTGCAGAACACTGTTCCGTCGTGACAATCATCGACAACGGCAACAACGTCGTAGTTGCGGATATATCCGCTGTTTTCGTAATACTGTGAGTTTTCGGGAGTACCGAAGAAGAAACCCTTGCTGTACTGTCTGTGGCTTACCTTATAGACTTCATCGCGAATCCAGTCGGGTAGTTTGAAGTTGTAGGGGTCTTTGAAGTATTCGTCAACAGCCATTCTGTAGGCATTGGTGACGACTGTTACATAGTAAGCAGACTTTGCGCGTCCCTCGATTTTGAGGCTGTACACACCTGCTTCTGCGAGCTTGTCTATGTGTTCTATCATGCACATATCCTTGGCATTGAGTATATAAGTACCCTTTTCGTCCTCGAAAATAGGGAAGTATTCACCGGGACGCTTTTCCTCAACGAGATGGTAACCCCATCGGCACGGCTGAGCGCATTCACCGCGGTTAGCATCGCGGTTTACGAGGTACTGCGAGAGCAGACATCTTCCGGAGAAAGACACACACATGGCACCATGCACGAAGCATTCGATATCGAGGTCGGGACTTGTTTTAGCGCGTATCTCAGCTATTTCGTCAAGACATAGTTCACGTGCGAGAACAACTCTTTTTGCACCCATATTGTGAAGTTCGCGGGCAGTAACGTAGTTTACGATACCTGTCTGAGTAGAGATGTGTATCTCCATATCAGGAGCGTATTTTTTTACGAGCATGAGCAGACCGATATCGGCAACGATTAGTGCATCTACCTTTGCATCGACTGCTTCCTTGACGAATCGCTCAAAGAAAGGGATTTCGTTATTACGCGGCAGAGTGTTGCAGGTGAGATACACCTTTACACCGCGTGAGTGAGCTTCCTCAACAGCTTTGACGAGTTCATCGAACTCAAAATTCATCGGTGATGCTCTCATGCCGAACTGTTTTCTACCGAGGTAGACAGCGTCCGCTCCGTAATTAAGAGCGGCGGTGAGTCTTTCGTAGTCTCCGGCGGGAGCGAGTACTTCAAGTTTATTCATATCTGTCTCCTTATTCGCCTTCTGCCTCAGCAGCAGCCTCGGCAGCCTTCATTTCCTCATACTGGCGGTTTATCTCAGCCTCATTAGCTTCATGCTGTTCAAGGGTTTCAGCGAAGAGGGTCTCCTTGGTGTAGATGTTAGCGATGAAGTAGAAGTTGTCGCTCTTGTAGTGTTCAAGCACCGCGTCAATAGCCTCTGTACCGGGGTTGCAGATAGCTCCGGGCGGAAGACCTCCTGTCTTGTACGTATCGTATACGTTAACGAACGTTTCGTCGAAGTATTCCATATTAGGACGGATAACGTCATTGGCATAGTTTGTAGTCGGGTCAGACTGTAAGAGCGGGAATACATCGGGGTTTTCAAGTCTGTTCCAGAAAACAGAAGCTACCATTGTCATTACGTCAGCAGTAGGAGCTTCCTTCTGAACGATAGAGGCGAAAGTGATTATCTGGTCCATAGAGAGACCGCTTGCCTTTATCTTAGCCATTCTGTCGGGAGTCATTTTCTCGTTGAAGTTGTAGTATATCTTCTGGCAGACCTCCTCAGGCTCACTGTTCTCGAAGAAGAAGTAGGTATCGGGGAAGAGGTAGCCTTCCATTTTCTCAAACTTGAGAGAGGTATCAAGAGGAAGCTCTTTTTCAAAGTCGAAACCGTAGCCGCCTGAATTGAAGTAGAAGATGAAGTCCTTGGCACTGCAAATGTGGTTTTCTTCGAGGAGATTGGCCGCATCAATGAGAGTAATACCTTCTGGGAAAGTAACCTCGATAGAGTCACCTTTTTCAACGCTTGGGATTTTTGTCAGCTCGTCGATTATAGCCTCGTAAGCCATATTCGGACGGACGAAATGCTGACCGGCAACGTATCCCTTATCACTTTTTCTCATTCGTGAGAAGAGCTGGAAAGCTTTGGGAGAGTTTATTATACCCTCAGACTTTAGCAGTTCGGATATCTGTTCGGTATTCGCCCCCTCAGGAACGACAATAAGCTGTGTATTCTCGCTTTCGCCGATACCGAGCATATCTTTACCGAAGCTGATAATAACGAGTGAAAGAATGATAGAAATACCGAAAATCAGCGTAGTAAGAATGAGGACACCGGGAAGTCTGTTGGAATTCTTCCTTCTGCGTTTCTTTTTCTTGTGGACCGGCTCAGCGGACTGCATTCGCGGAGCTGGTCTTGGGTCACGTTGAGGAGCTGAGGAGTTATTGGCGGGTTCAGACTCATGTGACGGATAACCGGGAATACCTGCGGGTTCGGGGTTGTCCTCATTCGCAGGAGCTGACTGATAATCAGTCGCAGGTTCTTCCGCCGGAATATCGGTCTGTACCGGTTCTGCCGGAGCAGAATCGTCAAGCTCTTTTTTTCGTTCGAGCTCATTGAGTATGTCGTTTATAGCATCTCTGTTATCGTTCATTTACAGAGCACCGTCCTTTCTTCGGTAACGATGTATTTTACAGTTGCGTCATGACTTTCTACAGGCAGTTTGTCAGTCAAAACGGCTTCATAGGCGAGAGCAATAGTAGTGACAGCCGGGTACTTTTCGAGGAAGCGGTCGTAAAAACCTCCGCCGTAGCCGAGTCTTGAACCGTTTTCGGTGAAGGCAAGCCCGGGGACTATGCAAACAGTCCGGTCAGTGATGTCGGGGGAAGGGAGAGAAATGTCCGGCTCAGGAATACCGTAAGCGCCTGCGATGAGGTCTGACGAGCCGCTGACGACATGAAACGTCATATGTCCATTTCTGCCGCACTTTGGAAAAGCGATATTCTTCTGCATTTCGATAAGCTTTCCGGTGATTTTCCACGTATCGACTTCAGAGCCGAAAGAAGCATAAAGCAGAACAGTGTCCGCATTTTTAATATCGTCGAGAGAGAGCAGTCTCGCGGCGATGCTATCGTCTTTCAGGTCGTCTTTAGCGTATCTGCGGACTTCTGAAAAGTGTTTGCGGAGTTCTTTTTTGTCACTCATTTTTCGCAAAGTATAGCCTTGAACTGTCGGTCGCTCTCAGCTTTGGAAACAGCCTTTTCGACGAGAGCGAGTGCAAACTGAACAGCAACACCTGCTCCGCGTGCGGTAACGATATTTCCGTCGACAGCTACAGCTCCCGATCCGACCTTAGCACCTTCGAGCTGTTCCTCAAAGCCTTCATAGCAGACAGCATTTCTGCCGTTAAGGATACCCTTGTGACCGAGTATAGACGGAGCGGCACAAATAGCGCCGATAGTGAGACCCTTTTCCATGCAGAAGTCGATAGCAGACTGAACATACGGCGACTTTTCGAGGTTTAGAGTACCGGGCATACCGCCGGGGAGGATTATCATTTCAAGTTCATCAGTGAGCGGAGCTTCCTGAGCGATAGTATCAGGCACTACCGGAATACCGTGTGAACCGACGATAATGCTGTCGCCTACACCGACAGTAATAACCTTTTTTCCGGCTCTTCTGAGGAGGTCAACAGGAGTAAGAGCTTCTATTTCTTCAAAACCTTCAGCGAGAAAAACGTAGATCATAATTAGAATCCTTTCATTTAAAAGTGACTGTATATTTTCTGAGGATAAACGCAGGGTGATAGGAGAGCTTTGCTTTGCGAAGTCCTTCGATACCGAGGTCTTCCTCGCGGTTGACGTATTTAAAACCGTTCACGCAGTTTCGCACGAAGAGGTTGTTGATACCGGCATAGATACCGGCATACGAGGTATCAGCCTTTTCGATGTGAACGCAGAAAGTGTCGGAATTAAGCCTCTCACCGATAGTGAGGGCGACTATTCTGCTTCCTGAGCGGATTATAGCACCGGACAATCCGAGTTCGCGGAAATTGCTGAAATAGGTGTTCAGCGCAAACTGTTCAGCTATCGCAGAGTGGACGGAGCTTCCTTTAGAGTTATAAGTGTCAGTGCAGAAGACGATACAATCTTCGATATCGTTTTCAGTTATAAGTGAGAACTGAGTTTCAAGTTCATTAAACCGGGCGAGGTGGTTGCGTTTTGCGTGATACTTTTTACCCGGAAGGTCAGCAAGGTCACTTCGCAGGTAGATGTAATCTGAGCTGTCTCTGTCCTCTGCTGCGGTGAAGGAGTCGGGGAAGAGTTCGTTCAGCATTTCGAGGGAAGACTCGGTTACACCTGTGAGTACGAGCGGATGCCCATTATCGCCGCAGAAGCGTTTAAGCTCACTGATAACTTCGGAGTAACTGCCGCTTCCTGCCGGAAGAATGAATGAAGGACAACCGGACTCATTGCCGAAAGCGCCGCAGATGTAGAAATCCTTGTAGAAGGCGATTTTAGAGTTGGCGAGTCTCCTCCATGCGAGGTTATTAGCGAATGTATACTCACAGCCCATGAAGTCGGACACGGTGAGTGCACGCTGGATTTTTTCTTTGTCGGAGAGTTCAATGTATCTGAATTCGAGCATTTAGTGCCCTCCGTCAGGACTTTTTCATTGCGTTGAAGTATTCACGCACTTCGTTTATCTTGCCGCATGACATTTTTCCCTCGGGACATTTCCCTTCAGCAACACAGGAAGGACCGGCATGGGCGAAGATATTCGGAGCGACTTCAAGACACTGCCTGAGCATTTCATTAGCGACTGCACGAATCTCCCACTGAGCGCGGTTACAGCATCTGTGGCGGAAGAAATTGAACAGTGAGCGGACGTTCATAGTAACGACTATTTTAGTCTCGCAGGCATTAGGGAGTACAAAACGCGCGTCCTCGTTAGCGAGTTTGCGAGCTTTTGAAGCAGCCGACTTTTCGTCAGCACCGTCTGCGATGAACTTAGCCTTGTGGCATTCAGTGAGTATATCAGCTATTCTGTCGTATCCGGCAGTGATATCGTTCATAAGCCGGTCAAACTCAGCCTTTGCCTCGGGGATAGCCTCGATTTCGGGCGGAGTAATGAATTCAAAGCCGTTTTCGTTGACATATCGCTGACTTTTCTGACTGTATGATGCAATTCTGTGGCGTACGAGCTGATGCGAGCAGGCACGGGAAATCCCTTCGATACCGAAAGTAAAGCTTACGTGTTCCATTACGCTTTCGTGACCGATAGACACGAGCATATCAATGAAAGAAGCTGTTTTCTCGTCAGTGAGACCGTCGCGGAGGTCATTTATACCTGAGCTTGAATAGCAGAGCTTTGCAGCAGTTGCAACGGTTTTTTCGGGTTCGGGAGTATATGCTAATAACGTAACGTTCAAACTATCACCTTCATAAAACAGATACTATTATTGTACCATTTTTTAACGGCAAAGTCAAGGAATAAGGACAAAAAAATAGCTGACGCATAAAAACAGCGTCAGCTTGAATGTATCAGAATATAACATTGATGAACTTCAGGTATATCTTTCTGATCCTTCCGGACTTTTCATATACGTTCTTAGCGAATTCTTCCGCGAATACTCTGCACTGTTCTACCTCTGTATCAGTCGGGGCAGTTTCAGAGAAAGCGGCTTTGAGCGCTGAGTCTGTACACATTGCAAATCCGCCGGACGGGTAGTATTCACCGCCGAGTTGTTTATCGACATTGTCAGCAAACTGAACGAATGAAGCGTCACCGCGTTCTATCTGCTGAAGTGCGAGAAGTTTTTCGGCAAAGCCGTAGATATAGCGCATACGCTTTGCAGCTGAACCTTCACTGAAATTCTTTTTGCGTTTACTGAGTATCAGCTTGCGCCGTATCAGTACTGCGGCAATAGCTATAGCCAGTACACAAAGCGGCATGATGACGAATTTAGTCTCCTCAGGCAAATTCAGACCCTTTTTACCGCCGCGCTTAGCAGGAAGAGATGTACTTGCACTGTTGCTTGTTACAGCAGTAGTAGCAGTTGAAAGTGTACTTGAAGATGCGGCAGCATTTTCTGACTTTTCTGATGAAGTTTCAGTATCCGAGCTTGAAGCGGAAGTAGTTTCAGTTGAGGAGGTTGTTGTAGTGGAGGAAGACGTTGTAGCAGTTGTGGGAGTAGTGTCTATTGTGGAATCTGAGTAGCCGGCTGTGAATTCATAAGGTACCCAGCCATAGCCGTTGAGGTAAATTTCCATCCACGCGTGACTGCGGTTATCTTTTACATTAATGGTATACTTGCCATGACTGTTCAGATTGTCGGAGTTATAGTCGTCGGTGACGATGACATAGCCTGTTGCATATCTTGCAGGGATACCTGCCATTCTTGCGAGAATAACACCTGAACTTGCATAGTGAGTACAGTAACCCTTGTGGTTTTCGAGCAGGAAGTAGTTGACGAAATCGCGGCTTCCCGGTGTACGTCCCGGTGTAAGTGAGTACTCGACCTGAGAAGACACAGCGTCACGAAGAGCGTCCATAATTTCGAGCTTTTCTGCGGCAGTCATGTCCTTGTCAGGCTTACCCTTCTGCCTCAGAAGCTGAGCAGCTGCCGGACTGCCGGTTTCGGAGCGTTTAGCGAGGACGTCAGCCATTTTCTTTCGTACTTCTTCAAGGTCAGGAGTATCCGGATAATCGAGGTAGTTGTCGTAAACGAAGTCCTCGTACTCTTCCTCTATCATAGCGGTCAGCAGAATATCAGGGTTATCGTTTTCGATACCGTTTCTGAGATTAAGTTCACTGTCAAAAGACATATAGATATCCGAGGTATCGTAACCGTGGCTGTCGCAGTATCCGAGCAGAGTCTCTCTCCATTTGTTATCCTCAATGGCATTAAGGTCAAGTATCGACCTTGAAGGCTCCGACAGAGCCATAGCGGCATTACGGCAGTTTACAGGGAGAAACTGATAAGAAAGCAGTGGAGCGTTCTTGGTTTTAGATGAAACATCGCTGTCGTGCTTATAGGTGTTAATGTTTGACGGACTTGCACCGTACGGAGCAAAAGTACGGTTTGTATTCCTGAGTTTTGAGTCGATTTCTATCTCGAATAAATCTTCCGGATTTTTGATATTCATTGAATTGAACATAAACGGGAATGTCTGAGGGTAGCATTCATACTTGCTGAAGTCATCAAACAGCTTACTGTTATAAGCACTTTCCGGCAGTGAATCCCATTTGTTGTTATTGTAGACTGAGCCTGTATAATCTTTGAGATAAACAGCGTTACCGGTGTTTTTAGAGATAGTTACGACGAGGTCAGTCCTGTCCTTGTATTTAAGCTTATCGACGTTGCCGAGTTCATGTGTTTCGTATTCAAAGTCGAGACCGAAAGCACTTGTAAGGTTTGAGATACTTCCTGCGAAGTCGTCGAGAGTGAAAGAGTTTACAGCGTCGCGGACGGCAGTACGTTTCTGATTTATCTCGTCACTGCGCTGATAGTGGGTAACTTTCAGGAAAGCGGTCGAGATGAGAGCGACAACAGCGACCTCGCTGATGATGAGAAGACCGCATTTTTCAGTGACTTTCAGTCTCATGTGGCGTTTCGGGAAGAACAGATTGTTTTTCCGGACGAATCCGCTGTTTCCGCCGGAGTATTCGCCGATATCTGTAGCGGTCATGGCAAACAGTGCGAGCCAGTAAGCGACGAGGAGAATGCCCCAGAATACCGATATTTTTATACCGTTATACAGACCTATCTCTACCATGGGGAAGGTTACGATAAGAGGAGGGATAGCATTCGGGCGGTAGACTGTGAAAATGAATATCACTATTGCGAGTATCCACATGACGAATACAAAGAAAGCAGTCAATGATATTCTTTCCATATCAGGTTTAAGGTGTTTGTAGTACGATATCTGAGTATGGAACGATGTTTTGTATATGACGTTGTACATATACTTGTATCCGAGCGAGATATAGTCGATGATACGTACAGCGAAAAGCATAGCGGGAATGACTGTTGCAGCAGCTATCCACGCACCTTTTTTGCCGATAAGGGCGAGGGTGATATAAACAGAAGCGAATACAAACGCTGAAAGGAGCAATGCAATTCTGCTGTAGTTGAAATCGAACATTGTAAGAAAAGCCATCGCCGCGGAAATGTAGCCGATAAGCGCAATGCCTACAGCTTCAACACTTCTCAGGTCGGGACGTTTCTTTTTTACGGACATCACAATGCTGTCGCAGATAACGATGCCGTTTGTGTTCTTAGTGACCTTTTTTTTCATAGCTGTTCCTTTTTAAAGTTCTATATCTTTTACCGACGAAGTTACTCTTCCGAGAACGACCGGAATGACACGCAGTTCAGCGAATCCTGCGCGGTACTTTTCAGCTGTTTCGTTTGAGTTGACAGTTATCAGAGCATTTTTGATGTCTGCGTCAACATTTTCGTCGATGTATTCAAGCACCTGCGAATCCGGCAGTGCACTTATGAACGTGAAAGAAGCGAGGGAAAGCTGACCCTTTTCCGCAAAAAACAGTTCCGGCGGCTGACAGTGAAGGTCATCGCGGACTGAGAGAATAAGTTCCTGTATAGTCAGAGCGAGAGCGTCCGAATCGGTTATGGAGCGTTCAACGAACTTGTCTTTTTTCGCATTGAAGTAAACGATAGTATGGATACGTTCGTTTTCGAGCATGAACTGTGAGAGCGAGACGAGCGACTCTATAAGCGTATCGAAAACAGCGAGAGTATAGCGTGAAATATCGCTGTCATAGTTTTTGAGGTTGAGGAAAAGGGTACAGGGGATATCCACAGGCAGGCTGTAGTCCTTTACGATGAAATCGCTTCGTTTGGAACTTAGTTTCCAGTGGATACGATTCAGCTTGTCACCGGGGTGATAGCCGCGGAGGTCGAAGACTTCTGAAGGGTCGTCACCGGGTTTGAATTCGGAGAATACTTCACTTTCCTCGGTTATTCTGTCAACGTATGATACCTCTCCGCCGATAGCCTGTCCTTCAGGGAGAATACCTATCTGAGTACTTTTGTTTTTGCCGACGCGGAACTTGAATATCCTGAGCGGGTCGTATATAGTGATATAGGCACAGGTTATATTGAGCATACCGCAGTAGCGCGAGTTGAGCTGAAATGATGCACTCTGGCTGTTGAGCGGCTGTATCGGCATTTGCAGGTCGAAGGAGTTAATGGAATTATTGAATACATTGTAGTATTCGATATGAGCGTTAGCCTTTCCTATAGGGAAAGGGCTGCGGTTCTGTATCCTTAGCTGAACAGGGAAGTTTTCGTGCTTGGACGCTGTACTGCCGGCAGCAGCGAGTTCAACGTTAATGAGCAGTTTGGTTATGAGCGTAGTCACGAACATAACAACAGGAATCGCCGCAATAACGATAAGCAGTACAAGGGCGAAGTCCCACAGGTACATAACATAGAAAACCGCACATATTATGATGAGTACGGCAAAGAATATTTTTATTGCGAGCATAATCAGACCTTATTTTCAGAAACTGCCGGAGCAGGTGTATTCTTGATGATGTCACTGATGATATCTCCGGCACTGACCTCAGAGAGTTTAGCTTTTGAGCTGAGGATGATACGGTGCTCGAAAACGTCTCTGCAAATGTATGTAATATCGTCGGGGATAACATAGTCTCTGCCGACAGCGGCGGCGATACCCTTGGATATCTGCATAAGAGCGAGAGTTCCGCGCGGACTTATACCGAGTTTTATCATAGGGTGGTTTCGTGTTGCGGCAGAGAGACTGACGATGTATTCGTAGATACTGTCGTCAACGTGGATATTGGCGATATAGTCTTGAAGCTCGACTATCATGCGTGCATTCACGACAGGCTGAACGTTGTCGAGTGGGTTTGAGTTGAACTTGGATTTGAGGATAGCAACTTCGCCGTTGAAATCTGGGTAACCCATGCTGAGCTTTATCATGAAACGGTCGAGCTGTGAATCGGGGAGATTGTGGGTACCTGCTGAACCGATAGGATTTTGAGTAGCGATAACGGTATAAGGCTCCGGGAGCTTATACGTATTGCCGTCAACAGTGATACTTTTTTCCTCCATAAGTTCAAGGAGAGCAGACTGTGTTTTGCTTGATGTACGGTTAATCTCGTCAGCGAGGAAGAGATTGCAGAATGCAACACCCGGACGGAACTCAAAAGCGTTCTTGACCTTATTATACACCGAGAAACCGGTAACGTCAGAGGGAAGCACGTCCGGAGTAAACTGCATACGATTGTGTTCAAGGGAGAGAGCCTTTGAAAAGGCGAGTGCGAGTGTAGTTTTACCTACACCGGGGATATCCTCAATAAGTATGTGACCACGGCTGAGAATAGCGAGAAGAGTCTTGATAACGATAGTGTCCTTGCCGATAACGGCTTTTTTTACCTCGGCAACGATATCATTTATTTGTTTAGCGTAAATAGAATTATTCATAATCGTATCTCCTGAAATTTAGTAATACTTTCTTATTATATCACAGAACCGCGCATAATGCAACCCAAAAACTGCGATAATTTATGTTTTTTGCATATCTTGCTAAATCTGTCTGACTGTGATATAATATCAATACTTAGATGGAGGAGTTAATATGACGTTTTCAGAGTATACATCGTGCAGACTTTGTCCGAGAAATTGTGGGGCGGACCGTTATCACTCAGCAGGTTTCTGTGGTATGGGAGCAGTTACTTCGGCGGCAAAGGCTTCGCTTCACAAGTGGGAAGAGCCGTGCATATCATATAAAAACGGAGCAGGAACTGTTTTTTTCAGCGGTTGCAGTCTGCGGTGCGTGTATTGTCAGAATCATGAGATAAGCACAGAAAGATTCGGCAGAGAACTTAACGGTGACAGCCTTGCAGATATATTTCTGCGGCTTCAGGAAATGGGTGCCGACAATATTGAACTTGTCACTCCGACTCATTTTGTTCCTGCCATAATATATACACTCGAAAAAGTCCGTGATAAACTGACAATTCCCGTGGTATATAATACAGGCGGATACGAGCTTGTTTCAACACTTAAAATGCTTGACGGACTAATTGACGTTTATCTTCCCGATATCAAGTACTATTCGCCTGAGTTATCTTCGCGGTATTCAGCGGCATCTGATTACTTTGAACGTGCATCAGAGGCTGTACTTGAAATGGTGAGGCAGACCGGTAAACTCCGCTTTAACGCTGACGGCGGACTTGAACGCGGTACAATAATCCGGCATCTTGTACTGCCCGGATGTCGTCATGACAGTATGAAGATAATGGACTGGATAGCAGACAATACATCACCGGAGCAGGTGCTTGTCAGCATTATGAACCAGTACACACCGTTTGATTTCATTCCCGAAGAGTTTTCAGAACTCAGACGACGTGTCACAAAAATGGAATATAACAGCGTAGTACGTTATGCAGTTGACCTCGGAATTGAGGGGTTCACTCAGGATAAAACGTCATCTGACGAGGGATATGTTCCTGATTTTGACTTGTCAGGTCTGTGAAAAATGAACGAATTTAAGAAAAAAGCTTTACAAATGTTAAGATATGGGTTATAATGTTTGCATAAGTAAACACAATTCGTACTGTACAATATGGAGATGATGAAATGAATAATAGATTTATCAAAGGTGCTGTTTTTGCAGCCGCTATGGCGTTTCTTCTTACAGCAGCTGCCTGCGGAACGACTGTCCCTGCATCGGGAGAAGCTGTTCAGCCTACTACCGAGATGAAAGCATCGGGAGGTGCTGTCACTTCTGCTTCCGGAACTACTGCTGATACTTCATCGGCTGAGGAAACGACGACAGTAACAGGTGTCGAAGTAGGTGAGAAGCGTGTCAGCGGTCTTACACTCAGTTACACGACAGCAGATATTATCGTGGGACAGACTCTTAAATATCCGCTCGTATCCGAGGACGTGCCTGAGATATGGACAAGCTCTGATGAGAGCGTTGCAACTGTAGACAGTGTCGGAAATATCACCGGAAAAGGTGAAGGTACGTGTACAGTCAAGGTAGTTGCCGAAACGGACTCATCACTCGGAGCAGAGGTAAAAGTAACCGTCAGGAAGAACGAGGGTACTCAGAAAATCGACGGTATCACCTACGTAGACGGCATACTTGTTGCAAATAAGAGCTATGCTCTTCCCGAAAGCTACGCTCCCGGCGGACTTACTTCCGAGACCTACGACGCATTTCAGCAACTTGCAAATGATGCGGCTGCTGATGGACTTAGCATGAGTGTAATATCAGGCTACCGCTCATATGACTATCAGAGTGAACTTTATAATAATTATGTAAGTCAGTACGGACAGGCGGCAGCTGATAGGTTTTCAGCGCGTCCGGGATACTCCGAGCATCAGACCGGTCTTGCAATAGATGTTAACTGTGCCGACGACTCCTTTACAGGTACACCTGAGGCTGAATGGCTTGCTGCGCATTGTAATGATTACGGCTTTATACTCCGCTACCCGAAGGGCAAGGAGGACATTACCGGTTATCAGTATGAGTCGTGGCATATACGCTATGTAGGCAAGGACGTTGCAAAGAAGATACGTGAAGCAGCTGATGCGGCCGGTGACCCTGACCTGACACTTGAAGAATACCTTCATATTGATTCATATTATCACTGACATAATGGACTGCAGCCGGATTCCTGACCGGATGCAGTCTTTTTATGTGTTTTTTTACTGTTACTGTTGCTATTTCAGGACAAGTATGCTATAATATAAGGTAATGTTTTTTAAGAGGTGCATTTTATGGAACTCAAAGATATGATATTCAGACTATCAGAAGCGTCAGGAGCTTCAGGGAGCGAGTCTGCTGCTGCTGAGCTTGCTCTGTCGATGCTCAGGGAGTACTGTCCTGATGGAGAGATCAGGAGCGGAAACGTAATCGGTACATTCGGCGCAAACGCCGGAGATAAGCCGCTTCTTGTCCTTGATGCTCATATAGACCAGATAGGATTCATTGTGACTGACATAACAGATGAAGGCTTTATAAAATTCGACAAGCTCGGTGGTATTGACCGCCGTCTGCTGCCTGCTCAGCCTGTAATAGTTCACGGAAACCGCGATATACCGGGAGTTATCTGCTCAATGCCGCCGCATCTGAGTGACGGAGCTGAAGTGCTTGCTTTTGCTGATGCAGCAATAGATACAGGAATGAGTCACGATGAGCTCAGCGGCATAGTTTCGCAGGGAGACAGCATTACATTCGATGTGAAATGCCGCTCACTTCTCGGAAACCGCATAACAGGCGGAGCTCTTGACGACCGCTGCGGAGTAGCTGCTATACTGCTTGCACTTGATAAACTCAAAGGTGAAGCTCTCAGGTACAATGTTGCAGTGAATTTCTCAACTCAGGAGGAATTAGGCGAACGCGGTGCGAAAATAGGCGCATTTACGCTAAATCCCGACATTGCACTTGCTGTTGACGTGAGCTTTGCTATGGCACAGGGAGAGAATGAGAAAAAGTGCGGATATCTTGGTAAAGGACCCATGATAGGGGTATCGCCGTCTCTTTCACGGAATATAACGAATGAACTGATGAGAGCGGCAGAAAACTCGGGTATCGCATATCAGACCGAGGTAATGAACGGTCTTACATCGACGAATGCTGACCGCTACTCAGTATCAAGGGGCGGAGCCGAAACTTGTACAGTTTCTATTCCTCTTAGAAATATGCATACACCTGTTGAGGTCATCGACCTTGAAGATGTTAAACTTACCGCAGACCTCATTGCGGCATACATAAAGGAGGTGCAGTAATGAAGGAACTTCTCAGAGAACTCTGTCTTACAGACGGTGTATCCGGCGGAGAATCGGCGGTACGCGAATTAATAATCAGCAAGATAGCACCCTATTGCGAGTATAAAGTTGACCCGCTCGGCAGTATCATATGTTTCCGCAAGGGCAGAAAGACAGCTGATAAGAAGCTTATGATATGTGCCCACATGGACGAAGTAGGCTTCATTGTCACATATATAAACAATGACGGAACACTTGCTTTCGCACCTGTCGGAGGCGTTAATGCGGGAGTTGCCCTTGCACGTCAGGTTAGAGTGGGTAAAGACCGTATATCCGGTGTTATCGGTTCTACAGCAGTACATAATCTCTCAAAGGAACAGCGTGAAAAGGCTCCGGTCATCGATTCTATGTACATCGACATCGGTGCGCGTGACCGCGAAGAAGCCATGAAGTATGTTTCACTGGGTGACAGTGTGTATTTTGATTCAGAATTTACACAGCTCGGCGGAAATATCAAGTCGAAGGCTATTGACGACCGTATCGGGTGTGCAATGATGATAAGACTTATACAGGAACAGCCTGAGTACGATACATATTTCGTATTCAATGTGCAGGAGGAGATAGGACTCCGCGGTTCACAGGCTTCTGCATTCAGCGTTGCGCCTGATTTTGCAATAGTTCTTGAAGCGACTACTGCCGCAGATATTGACGGAGTAAGCGGAGCAAAAAGGGTGTGCTGGCTGGGTGACGGTCCTGTTATAAGCTTTATGGACAGGAGTACTGTCTACGATAAGGGGCTTTATACACTCGCAATGGACACTGCACGTGACCTGCAAATTTGCTGTCAGACCAAGACAATGATCGCAGGCGGAAACGATGCCGGAGCAATACATATCAGCCGCGGCGGAGTTCGTACTATTGCGATATCACTGCCGTGCAGATATCTCCATAGTGCGTCGTGCGTGATCGCGGAATCGGACATTGAACCGTCGTATCAGCTTGTAAAGTCGCTTGCCGAGAGGATAAACAGCCTATGATATCACTGATAAAAACGGACAGCGAGCTTGATCGTGACCTGCTTCTTAAAACACTGTCAGGACGCAAAATGCTTGCATATATGAAAGCTTACGGCGCCGGATACGATTTCTGCCGGTTTTATAAGGTTGAAGGTGAATACGGCTCAGTCGGAACGGCATATATGTTCATAATAAATTCAACGCTTATTATCTGCGGCGACGGCAGACTTGAAGCAACGGAAGAACTTCAGATGTTTGTGGATATGAACCAGCCTTTCCGTATTGAAGGCGACCAGAAAATTCTTTCCGGACTTAATATCGGCACACGCTATCAGCGTCTCAACCGTACAGTATTCGAGCTTGTACCCGATGAAAACAGCTACAAGTTTGCAGAGGAGTTTGTAGACTTTGATCCGGCGCTTCCGGACGTTTATACTATTCTGAGTGAGGGATTCCCGAATATTGCTGACTTTTCGCTGTGGTACACTGATACCTCGCACAGATGCCGTCACGGAATCAGCCGTGTGCTTACGTACCGCGGTTCGACGACTGCATCGGTAGTTTTCGACATAGAAAACGTCGCGCTAATCGGACAGGTTGCAACAAAAGTCTCGGCACGAGGAAGCGGATATGCACGCGAATTTCTCAAATGGCTTGCACTGTTCCTTAATAATAACGGCAAGAGAGCGTACCTGCTCGCACTTGATATAAGAGTCAGCTTTTACCGTGAAATAGGCTTTCGCGAGGTTGAGCACGAGATAGTGCTTGAGCGAATCGACGTAGAGAAGGAAAGCGCTTCAAAGGGACGCATGGCATAATACTATTACAAAGAAGGTTTACGATGAATAAGGAAATTTCAAATATATACGGCTTCGACGCAAAGCTTATGGAGCTTGCAGAAAAAGCAGAGGAAAACTGTCAGGCGGCATTCCGCAAAATTGAGGAGACAGCTGAATTATGCGGTGCAAAGGTACTTAAAGCCTTTGCTGATAACCGTGTAAGTGAACAGTGCTTTTACGGTTCGACCGGCTACGGCTACGGTGACATCGGCAGAGATGTTATAGACAAGGTCTTTGCGCAGGTACTGGGTACTGAGGACGCACTTGTTCGTGCTAATTTCGTATCAGGAACTCATGCACTCTCAACAGCATTGTTCGGAGTTCTGCGTACAGGCGACAAGATAGTTTCTGTTACCGGAAAACCCTATGACACGCTTGAAGAGGTTATAGGAATTGCCGGAGAAAAGGGTAACGGTTCGCTCATGGACTACGGTGTTGAGTACGGTCAGGTCGACCTCCTCGCAGACGGAACTCCCGATTACGAGGGCATCACTGCGGCAGTAAAGGGTGCAAAGGTTGCGTATATTCAGCGTTCACGCGGATACTCACTGCGTCTTGCGTTCACAGTTGATGACATAGAAAAAATGGTCAGAGCTATAAAGAAAGGCGAGCCGGAAGCAGTGGTAATGGTCGATAACTGTTACGGCGAGTTCGTGGACGTGCGCGAACCGTCCGACGCAGGCGCTGACATATTCATCGGTTCACTCATCAAGAATGCAGGCGGCGGAATTGCTCGTACAGGCGGATACATCGCCGGCAGAGCCGACCTTGTAGAGAAGTGCGCATATCGTCTTACCTGCGTAGGCATGGGCAAGGAGGTAGGCTGTACACTCGGCATGAACCGTGAGATACTGCTTGGATGGTTCATGGCACCTGATGTAGTTGCCGCCGCACTTAAAACATCTGCATTTGCAAGTGAACTTTTCACTATGCTCGGATACGAGTGCTCACCGCGTAAAGACGACCCGAGAGGGGATATAATAACAGCTATTAAGCTCGGTACACCTGAAAAGCTTTGTGCATTCTGCCGAGGAATACAGAGCGGTGCACCTGTTGACGCATTTGTTACTCCTGAGCCGTGGGATATGCCCGGTTATACAGATCAGGTTATCATGGCGGCAGGAGCGTTCACAATGGGCGCATCAATAGAGCTTTCAGCCGACGCACCGCTTCGTGAACCATATGCGGTATGGATGCAGGGCGGTATAACCTATACAAGCGGAAAACTTGGAGTAATGCTTGCCGCACAGGAACTTCTGAAGCCCTGAGCACGCTTACGAAACGTATAATCAGATGTAATTATTACAAATTGAGTACATCGGTAAGCCTATTTATTACAAAATTAATACAATTTCGCTTGTGCGAGTGTATAATTCAATTTTTAGGTTGACATTTTACTAAAATACTGATAAAATAGATATGATACCATTATTAGGTATCATTATCTTTGTTACGTAAAGGAGGAGCTGCTTTGGGAGAACGTAGATTCTGTTACAGATGTATGGAAAAGTACGATTCCGACTTGCATATCTGCCCCCACTGCGGATTCGACGACAAAACTCCATATGATCCTATGTACATAATACCCGGTACCGTCCTCCGTGACAGATACCTCGTTGGTATACTTCTCAGCTCGAACGGTGAGGGAGCAACGTATATTGGTCATGATATCTCCACCGGCTGTAAAGTTATGCTGAGGGAGTATATGCCTGTAACACTCTGTACAAGAGTAAGAAACAGGGCAACTATAAGCGTTAATTATAATAATCTTGCAAAGTATAAGGCTTTCATGGCTGAATATACTGAGCTTAATAAGTCGATAGCAAGGCTAAGGAACAATTCAAATATAAATCCTGTGCTTGATATGTTCGCTGAGAACAACACGACTTATACAGTTTTTGAGCATATCAATGGTGTAAAAATGCTTGATTACCTCAAGGATAATGCAGGAGAACTCAGTTGGGAACAGGTCTCAAAGATATTCCCGCCGCTTTTCACGACGATAGGCATTCTTCACAACGCAGGAATAATTCATCGTGCTATCAGTCCTGATACGGTGTATATCAACGATAAGGGCGAGCTGAAACTCTCAGGATTCTGCGTTTCAGCTGTAAGAACTGCAAATGCCGGATTAGAGTATGAGCTTTTCAAGGGTTATGCCGCACCTGAACAGTATTCAGCAAGCAGTTCAAGCAGACAGGGTTCATGGACTGATGTCTACGGAGTCTGTGCTTTGCTTTACAGAACTCTTACAGGCTGTATGCCTGCTGATTCCGTTGACAGAATGAAGCACGACGATCTGTGTGAGCCTGCTATGCTCAATAACAGCATCCCGCCGCACGTTTCACGCGTTATAATGGAAGGTATGCACCTCAACGGCAGAGACCGTATACAGACCATAACCGAACTTGTTACACGTCTTTTTGAGCAGCCTGCTCCGGTCAGAGCTGCATATACTCCTGAACCTCCGCGTCAGGAGATGAACCACTCTTATAATGAATCGCCGCAGCAGCCTGTTTATCAGCGTGAGCCGCAGCCGCAGAATTATTATAATGAGCCATATCAGCAGCAGCCTCCGCGTCAGCCGTATTATTACAACGACCCGCAGGACGACTATGAGGAAGAGTATAATTACGAGAAAGTCAACACAGTTGACCGTATAAAAATACCGATAATAATAGGTATACTTTTCCTTGCGATACTACTGATAATAGGCGTGTTCATACTGAAAGCATTCTCGAATACCGATGAGGAAGAGACTGATTTCTCGCGTTCATCGTCGTCACTTTCAGAGAATATAGTTACAAGTGAAACCGAACCCACTACAGCTACAGAAGCAAAGCCGGATACAGAAATGCCTGACCTTGTCGGCAAGTTCTTCAGTCTGACAGAGGAGAAGTATAAGGATTACTTCAAGTTCGAGGCAACTTATGATTATGACAATGAGAAAGAAGCCGATGTTATACTTGAACAGGATATCGAACCGGGTACAGACGTTTCACAGGGATGTACCGTAAAGGTAAAGGTAAGTAAGGGCAAGGAAGGCGCAAATATTCCTGATTACAACGGACTTACCGTATCACAGTATGAAAACCGACTCAAGGAAGCCGGTATTTCAAACTTCTCACTTGTTGTATCGAATAATACATGGGGTTATCCGAATACGATAACACAGCTTCAGGTAGATGGTAAGACCGTAGCTCCAGGTACTTATTACAGCAATAAGGACGGTAAGAAGCTTATAGTTTACTATCTCCCCGAGGACGCAAATGTAGCTCCGCCGGAGACACAGCCGGCAACTCAGGCAGAAACTTCACAGCAGCAGACTGAGGCTCCACAGCAGCAGACGGAAGCTCCACAGCAGACAGAAGCTCCGCAGCAGCAGACAGAAGCACCAGTACAGACAGAAGCTCCTACAGAAGCTGAAACACCTGCTGAGTTCGGACACATAGAAGAATAAAAATAAGCGGTCAACATCACGTTGACCGCTTTTCTTATTTGTTTCCGAGTGAGTACATTTCCTCGATCCACTTGATCATTTCGTCGAAGCCTTCCTGAGAAAGCGGAAATTCCTTTTCGTGTTCGATGTCAGCCTTTTCGGAGCAAAGACGTCCGTGCCAAGTAAGGGCAGTAAGGTTTTCGCCGTATTTTATCTTGTAAGCAAAATCGCCGACACTGCCGGAGTAGTCGTTCTTACTTTCAAAATAATAAAATTTCGGAACCTCAAATATCTTTGATACACTTGTTTTGCTCGGCAATTCAGACCCTCCCTTCAAAGTAGGATATTGCCTGAGCGAGGTCGGGATAAACAGCACTCAGCAGGGGAATTATTTCGTCGTCAGGCGGAGTCATGTCAGGTATCATGATAGCGTGACATCCGGCTGCGTGAGCGGCTTTAATGCCATTAGGCGAATCCTCGAATGCGGCACACTGTTCCGGCGGGAGATCGAGTTCTCTTGCAGCTGTAAGATAGATGTCGGGGTCAGGTTTGCCGTTTGCGATCATGTCTCCGCACACTACAGTATCGAAAAGATCAAGTGCGTTGATTTTTCTGAGATATAGAGTTGCACGCTCGCGAGGAGTCGCAGTAGCGACAGCAAGCTTTACACCGTGATCTTTGAGCCAGTTAAGCAGTTCAAAGAGACCCTTTTTGAGATCAATGCCGTTTTTTTCGATATGAGCGTTTATCAGTTCGGTTCTGCGTGCGCGAACTTCCTCTGTAGGAAAGTCTTCGCCGAAGAAGCTTTTGAGCATAGGGATAGAGTACTTCCGGGCAAGACTTCTGATTGCGTAAACGTGTTCATCTTTCATGTCATAGCCGAAGTCAGCAGCAGCCTTTTTCCAGTAGAGGAGATAGAGCTTTTCAGTATCTATCATAAGTCCGTCCATGTCAAAGACTGCGCCTTTAATGATGTTATTTGCGTTCATTTACCAATTGATCATCCAGCTGTACATACCTTCGTACTGACGAGCAGAGCTGTTCCATGAGAAGTCAGCTTCCATACCGCGAACGACCATTTTATCCCATTCTGCGCGGTGGTCGTAGTATACAGACTTGGAGTAGTTGATAGCGCCGAGCATTTCGTCGCCGTTGTAGTTAGCGAATGAGAAACCGGTACCGGTTCCGTCGTATTCGTTATACGGTGTAACAGTATCTTTAAGACCGCCTGTTTCACGGACGATCGGAATAGTACCGTAGCGGAGTGCGATAAGCTGAGTGAGACCGCAAGGCTCAAAGAGAGAAGGCATGAGCATTGTGTCTGCAGCAGCATAAAGCTTGTGAGCGAGTTCATCGGAATAGCAGATGTTAGCGGAAACTCTCTCAGGGTACTTCCACTGGTAATGCTTGAACATATTCTCATATCTCTGCTCACCTGTACCGATGATGACGAACTGTGTATTCTCATCGCAGATGCGTTCGATAGCATAGTTGACGAGGTCGAGACCCTTCTGGTCGGTAAGACGTGAAATGATAGCGATCATGTACTTATCCTTATCAACCGGCAGACCGAGTTCAGCCTGTAATTTTTCCTTGTTTACAGCTTTCTGAGCCTTCACGTTCTTTGAGTTGAACTCAGCGAATATCTTCTTGTCATTTGAAGGGTCGAACACTTTGTAGTCGATTCCGTTTACTATACCGCGCAGTGAAGCAGAACGTGCACGAAGGAGACCGTCGAGCTGTTCGCCGAAGAACGGATACTTTATTTCCTCTGCGTATGTTTCTGAGACTGTTGTGATATAGTCGGAATAAACGAGACCACCCTTGAGCATATTAGCGTCCTTGTGGAATTCAAGCTTATCTGACGTGAACATATAATCCGGCAGAGCGGTGTTATACTTGAATGTATCGATATCAAACACACCCTGGAATTTAAGGTTGTGAATGGTCATGATAGTCTTAGTTGAGCTATAGAATGGGTTTGTAGCAAAAGTTGAGTGCATGAATACAGGGATAAGAGCTGACTGCCAGTCGTGACAGTGGATTATGTCAGGGCGGAAGCCGATTACCGGAAGGATAGCGAGAACAGCTTTGCAGAAGAAGGTAAAGCGTTCGATATCCCACTTGATATCGGATGAGTAGGGCTTGTCGCACTTGAAATAGTACTCGTTGTCAACGAAGTAATACTTAATGCCGTTGTATTCATATTCCATTATACCTACATGAACACCGTCGGTACGCATACCGTAGTCCATATAGAAGTGTGTGACATATTTGAAATTGTCGCGGAATCGAGCGGGTATACAAGTATAGTAAGGGAGGATTACTCTTACGTCAAATTCGTCTTTGTTGAGATACTGCGGAAGAGCGCCGACAACGTCAGCGAGACCGCCAGTTTTAATGAATGGTACACATTCTGATGCAGCGAAAAGAATATTATTCATGCTGTCAACTCCGTTCTTTAAAGATTGCTGCAAACGTATGCAGCTTTACATGATATATTATACACCATAGTATGCCTGCCGTCAATAGAAAATATTAAAAATACACAAATAATTAACATTTTGCTGAACTGTACTTGCTTCAAATTGTGTTTGCTTTACTATAGAAATCTTCTTATAAATTTATATTGATATTTATGAAAAGATGTGTTATAATAAAAGTAAGTTTTTAAATGCTGCTATGCATTTATTGTAGTTGGGAAATCGGATTCTCAAAGGGATGAAACAAGTAAAAAACATCATAAATCATTATTAGGGAGAATGTTTATGGACAGGGATTCTTTCATGAAACTGAAAAAGGCTGCACTTGAAAAGTATTTCAGCCGCATGAATGACAGACAGCGTGAGGCTGTTTTTACAGTGAACGGACCCGTTCTTGTGCTTGCGGGCGCAGGAAGCGGAAAGACCACAGTCATAGTAAATCGTATCGCAAACATGATAAATTTCGGCAATGCGTATTATTCTGAAGCACAGGAAATCAGTGATATGGACGCATCTTTCCTCAAAGCATACGCTGCCGGAGAAGAGGACGACTTCGATTTTATGCGTTCGATAATTGCAAGTGAACCGGTAAAACCGTGGAATATACTCGCTATTACATTTACAAATAAAGCCGCAGGTGAACTAAAAGAGCGACTTGCTGCAATGCTTGGGGAAGAAGCAGGAATGATAAATGCTTCGACGTTCCATTCTGCGTGCGTGAGGATTCTCCGCAGTGAGATAGAGGCTCTCGGCTACGGCAGAGACTTCACGATTTACGATTCCGACGACAGTCAGCGGCTCATGAAAAATGTAATGGCAGAGCTTGATGTCTCAGAAAAACAGCTCGCTCCGAGATCAGTACTTGCCGAGATAAGCAGTGCCAAGGACAAAATGATTACTCCTGAAGAACTGCGTGAAGAAGCAGGTATGGATTACCGGAAAAAGACCATCGCCAAGCTTTACAAGCTCTACAGCGAGCGTCTTCAGGCAGCGAATGCACTGGATTTTGACGATATTCTCTGTAAGACAGTTGAGCTGTTCAGAACCTTCCCTGACGTGCTTGAAAAATATCGCAATAAGTATAAGTACATAATGGTTGACGAGTATCAGGACACTAACCATGTACAGTTCCTGCTTGTTTCCATGCTCTCTGCCGGACACCGCAATATCTGTGTTGTTGGTGACGATGACCAGAGTATTTACAAGTTCCGCGGAGCGAATATTGAGAATATTCTCGGATTCGAGTCGCAGTTTGAAGGCGCGAAGGTAATACGTCTTGAGCAGAATTACCGCTCTACACAGACTATCCTTGATGCCGCAAATTCTGTTATATCCAATAACAGCAGCCGTAAGGCGAAGACACTGTGGACTGACGGACAGAAGGGCGAACAGATATACTGGTACAAGGCTTATGACGAAAATGATGAAGCGCAGTTCATTGCTGATACCATAAAAAAAGACCACGGCGAAACCGGAAAATATTCGCGTAATGCCGTACTTTACCGTATGAACGCGCAGTCTAATACTATTGAACGTGCACTTGTCAAGGCGAATATCCCATACAGAGTGTACGGCGGTATGCGTTTCTACGACCGTAAGGAAATCAAGGACATCATTTCATACCTTGCTTTTATAAACAATCCTAATGATATGCTCAGATTCAGACGCATAATCAATGAACCGAAGAGGGGAATAGGTGACTCGACTATCGCCCTTATCGACGACATAAGCCGTGACCTTAAACTCAATGCATATGAGGTCATCTCGCACTGCGAGGACTATGCTCCGCTTGCCAAAAAGACTACGGCTCTGAAAAATGCGTCAGCGATGTTCACCTCGCTCATGGAGAAAGCAGAAACTCTTCCGCTTGATGAACTCCTTGACGCAGTGCTTGATGAAACAGGCTATCTCGACAGTCTCAAAGCTCTTGAAAATGGCGATACCAAGACCGAAAACGTTGAGGAACTTCGTACCTCTATCGTGCAGTACATGAACACTGCGGAAGAGCCGTCACTAAGCGGATTCCTTGAAGAAGTCGCACTCTATACCGAGGCTGACCGTGATGACGGTTCTGAGGACAGGGTTACTCTCATGACCATTCATTCTGCTAAGGGACTTGAATTTGACAATGTTTTCGTAACCGGACTTGAAGACGGTATATTCCCGAGTTCACGCTCACTCGACAGCGAAGAAGATACCGAGGAAGAACGCCGCCTTGCGTACGTAGCGATAACCCGTGCACGTAGTATGCTCTATATAACAAGTGCAAGCCGAAGGATGCTTTTCGGACAGACTCAGCACAATGTTACATCACGCTTTATCCGTGAGATAGGCAGAGACATGATTTACAAGAACGACAATGCAGCAGCAGTACGCAGCCGCATAGAGGAGAAGGATAACTCAGTAACGGAAGTTCGTTCGTCCTCATTACAGCAGCAGCTTGCACGAGAAAAGCGCAGTTCCGGCGCTGCTAAGGAGAGTGTCACATACACTGTCGGCGAAAAGGTTGCTCACAGCATTTTCGGAGAAGGAACGATACTCTCGGTAAAGCCGATGTCTAACGATTCAATGCTTGAAATAGCGTTCGAGAAGGTCGGTACGAAAAAGATAATGGCAAATTACGCGAAGCTTAAAAAGCTCGGCAAATAAAGGAGTTACACACACATGAGAAAAACCAAGATTGTATGCACTATAGGACCTGCCACAGACGATGAAAACATTATGCGTGAGCTTATGCTCGCGGGTATGAATGTAGCACGATTCAATTTTTCGCACGGAGAATATGAAACGCACGAGAAGCGTTTTCGTCAGATAGAACGTCTCAGAAAGGAACTCGACCTTCCCATTGCGACACTTCTCGACACGAAGGGACCCGAGATACGTCTCGGAAAATTTGTTGATGATAAGCCTGTAGAGATACACGACGGCGATACCTATACTCTTACAACAGAAGATGTGCCTTGTACAGCAGAAGTCGGAAGCATAAGCTTCAGTAAGCTTCCGCGTGACGTAAGTATAGGTACACGAATACTCATCAACGACGGAGTTATTGAGCTTATTGCTGAAAAGGTGACGAAGACAGACATAGTTTGCAGAGTTATCCACGGTGGAAAGCTCTCGAATAATAAGGGAATAAACGTCCCCGGAGTACAGCTTTCAATGCCTTACCTGAGTGAGCGTGATATGGACGACCTCGAATTCGGTTCAAAGATGGGATTCGACTTCATTGCCGCAAGTTTTGTACGCTCGGCGGCTGATATAAACTACCTCAGAAAATTCACACAGAGTCTTGGATGGTTTGATGTACGTATCATTGCAAAAATCGAGAATTCCGACGGTGTAGAGAATATAGACGAGATACTCGAAGCGGCTGACGGAATCATGGTTGCACGCGGTGACATGGGTGTAGAGATACCGTTTGAGCAGATACCGGCTATACAGAAGCGACTTATCCATAAGGGCTACAATGCAGGCAAGCAGGTCGTTACAGCGACACAGATGCTCGAATCAATGATAACGAATCCTCGCCCTACGAGAGCGGAGATAACCGACGTTGCAAACGCTATTTACGACGGCACAAGTGCTATCATGCTTTCCGGCGAGACTGCCGCAGGTGCTTACCCTGTTGAAGCTGTAAAGACAATGGCTCTCATCGCAGAGACAACTGAGAACAATATTGACTACAAGGGCAGATTCTCAAAGAGAAGCTCGAATCCGGACGGAAGCATAGCTGAAGCTATCGCTCATGCGACAGTAACAACTGCACACGACCTTGACGCAAGAGCTATCATAACAGTATCTCTTGGCGGACAGACAGCACGTCTTATTTCAAAGTATCGTCCGCTTTGTCCGATAATAAGCTGTACCATGAGCGAAGTGGTATGCCGTCAGATGAATATGAGCTGGGGAGTTATCCCTTACATCATTGACGAAAAGAACAGTACCGATGAACTCTTTGAAGCGGCTGTGCACGAAGCTGAGGAGCATCGTCTTGTTGAGGACGGCGACCTTGTAGCTATTACAGCTGGAGTACCGCTTGGTGTATCGGGTACTACAAACCTTATGAAGGTTGAACGAATAGGCAAGTAAAAAGACATAAAAGCGGATGCCTAATGGTATCCGCTTTTGATTTTGGGTAATAAAAAGTCCTCCATAATTACGGAGGACTTTTCGTATACATTAATAATATGTGTAGTAGTCGTCATAGCTGGCTGATGATGACTTATCATCTACCTTTGACTTAGCGTCTTTGTAGAGTTCGTTAAGGGAAGCCTTGCTTCTGTTTGAAGAATAGGTAGCATCATAGTATGTCGGACCGTCCGTAGTTGCAGCAGGGTATGTACCAACGAGTTTTTTGGAATCCCAGTTTTCTGAATTAGCTGAATAAGATACATATGAATCTTCCATAACTACAAACCATTCTACCTTGGAGTTATCAGAGAAGAAATTGTCCATCTTAGAGTAGAATTCGTCGGTATCGAAGCCTGAAGGAATGTTGAAATTCTTTTTCTCATCAGATGAGATGATGTAATATCCATGAATTTTATTGCCTTCCTCATCGAGTTCAACGATTGATGAATTAGCAGCCTTGTAGAGTGAGCTTGCACTTGAGTTCATTGATGAAAGCTTCGCCTTGTTTGTATATCCGATCATCGAAGGAACGAGTATGGCAGCAAGAATTGCAAGTATCATAAGTACTACAAGGATTATCGGCAAGATTATGAGCCAGATCCACCATAAGCTCTTTTTTTGAGGCTGCTGCTGATTTACAACGTTGTTGTAAATAGGCTGAGCCATCGGAGGGGGAGGTGTGTTAGTGAAATTAGTACCTGTAGGGTTAGGGTTAGCTGTTGTACAATTGCAGACCTCGTTTTCAGCGAGAACTCTGCCGCAGTTCTGACAAAATGGCATAAGAAGATCACTCCTGTTGTGTTTATTAATTATCAGATATAATCCGATATGATAATTATAATATTAAAAATTGAAAATTACAAGTACTGCGGGAAATGTTTTACATTTGTGTTAATATGATACATATTATAATGATGAATTTGTGCATAAAGTATACCGGTTGTGACAACGTGCAAAAAATCGAAGAATTTACTTGATTTTTGCGGCTTTTTATGATATAATTATCATGTTTAAATTTATCCAAAAAGGAATGATAACAGTGAAAATCAGTTTTTCGACTCTTGCTTGCCCTGATTTTTCATGGGCCGACATCTACTCCATGGCTAAAGACTTTAATTTTGACGGAATCGAGATAAGAGGTCTCGGAAATGAGATATTCTCCGTAAATGCACAGCCGTTTAAGGAGGAAAACCTACCTAAGACTATCGAAAAACTAAGAACACTAGGTCTGGAGATACCTTGCCTTACATCAGGAGCCTGCCTTAAATTCAAGGACAAGTTCGACGCTGTAAAGGAAGAAATAACAGCATACGCAAAGCTTGCAAATAAGCTTGGTACATCATATATCAGAATTCTCGGCGACCTCGAACCTGCTCCCGGCGGAGACGTTGACGATGCATACGTTGCAGAATGCCTCAGACAGCTTGTTCCTGTAGCAGAAGAGTACAATGTAACACTTCTTGTTGAGACCAATGGTGTATACAGCGACACTGCACGTCTTGCAAAGCTTCTTTCTGAAGTGCACAGCCGTAAGGTAGCCGCACTCTGGGATATGCATCATCCTTACCGCTTCAATGGAGAAGCTCCCGAGACTACTATATCAAACCTCGGTGAATACATAAAATACATTCAGGTCAAGGACAGCGTTATGCGTGAGGACGGTACCGTAGAGTACCGCATCATGGGCACAGGTGACATTCCTGTCAAGGAAATGATTGCCGCCCTTGATACTATCAACTACACAGGTTATATATCGCTTGAATGGGTAAAGCGCTGGGCACCTGACCTCAGTGACGCAGGTATCGTTATACCTCAGTTTGCGGAGTATATGGCTCCCTACAAGAGAAAACACAAGCACCCGCTTCAGACAAATATGCGCGGTGACGGTCAGTATCCGTGGCCTAAGGAGCGTATCCTCAATTATACTTTCCCCGATATTCTCGACCGTATCTGTGACCAGTTCCCGAATCAGTATGCGTTCCGCTATACTGAACTCGATTATACTCGTACATATCCTGAATTCCGCGATGACGTTGACAACTTCGCACGTGCACTTCTTGCAATGGGTGTAAAGAAGGGCGACCACGTTGCTATATGGGCTACTAACGTGCCGCAGTGGTACATCACATTCTGGGCTACTACCAAAATTGGCGCGGTTCTCGTTACTATGAACACAGAATACCGTATTCATGAGGCTGAGTATCTGCTGAGACAGTCAGATACAATGACACTCGTTATGATAGACGGAATCAAAAATATCAAGTACGTTGATATTATCAAGGAACTCTGTCCCGAACTTGAAAACTGCGAACCCGGTCAGCTTCATTCTGCGAAGCTTCCCTTCCTCCGCAACGTTATCACAATAGATTCCGAGAATCATGGATGCTACACATGGGAGTCAGCACTTGCCGAGTCGCGCAAGGTCGCATACAGCGAAGTTGAGGCAGTCCGCAAGACAATAGATATCCACGATGTAGCAAATATGCAGTACACATCAGGCACTACAGGATTCCCGAAGGGAGTAATGCTCACTCACTACAATGTAGTCAATAACGGTAAGGCTATCGGTGACTGTATGGACCTTTCCACAGCAGACCGTATGATGATACAGGTGCCTATGTTCCACTGTTTCGGCATGGTACTGGCTATGACCGCTTCCGTGACTCACGGTACAACAATGTCTCCTATAACACGTTTCTCACCGAGAAAGGGACTTGCTTGTATCAATAAGGAGAAGATAACCTGTTTCCACGGTGTACCGACTATGTTTATCGCTATGCTTGGACATGAAGATTTTGACAAGACTGATTTTTCGTATATGAGAACAGGTATCATGGCAGGTTCACCTTGTCCGATAAAGACAATGGAAGAAGTTGTTGAGAAGATGCACATGAGCGAGATATGTATTACATACGGTCAGACCGAAGCATCTCCTGCAACTACCATGAGCAAGACTACTGATACATTAGAACAGCGTGTCAATACCGTTGGCGGACCTATCTTCGGTGTTGAGTGCAAGATAGTTGACCCTGAGACCAATGAAGAACTTCCTGACGATACAGACGGCGAGTTCGTAGCACGCGGCTACAACATTATGAAGGGTTACTACAAAATGCCCGAGGCAACGGCAAATGCTATCGACAGCGAAGGCTGGCTCCATACAGGTGACCTCGCAAGAAGACGTTCATCTGACGGCTATTTCAAGATAACCGGACGAATCAAGGACATGATAATCCGCGGCGGTGAGAATATCTACCCCAAGGAGATAGAGGACTTCCTTTACACATACCCGAAAATAAAGGACGTTCAGGTCATCGGAGTACCTGATGAGGACTACGGTGAGGAGATAATGGCTTGTATCGTTCTTAAAGAAGGCGAGACAGCTACAGAGCAGGAAATCAAGGACTTCTGCCTTGAAAGAATGGCAAAGCATAAGTGTCCGAGATACATCGACTTTGTTGACGGATTTCCGATGAATGCGGCTGGCAAGATACTCAAATACAAAATGAGAGAGCAGGCTGTAGAAAAGCTCAAGCTCCATAATGCAAACAGCATAGTTACTGCTTAAATATCAAAAAAAGGAACACCAAATCGTCTGTATGGTGTTCTTAACGCAGTTAATTATGTATTATCTCCGAGGAGGTCATCCTCGGAGATTTTTATTATGCAAACTTAGTCATGCCAAGCTCGTCCATCTCTCCGTCAAGCCTGAACGCTTTGTCAGGATGAAATGTGAAGTAAATGACTATATGATTACCACAAGTCCTTGAACGTTTTACAGCCTTTTCGTGGACTTCAATTCGCTCTATAAAGGCTCTCAGGAGCTCCGGAGTGACCTTTGAAATTGTTACATACCTCTTAGCCTTGGTGATAAAGTCACGGATACATTTCTCACGCACTTTCACTTCATCAAGCTGTGAGTTGAGGGAACTGAGCTTTGCTTTCAGCTCAGTCTGCTCATTTTCAAAGCTTGCGGAGAGAAGTTCGTAACGCTCGTCTGTAATTTTGCCGTTAGACCTGTCCATGTAGAGAAGCTGTATTGCGTTGTCGATCTGCTTTATCTTGGACTCGTATTCAATTCTAAGGCTTTCTGACTCTTTCAGATTTTTGGTTGCTTCTGCTTCGCCGTTTCTCATGGCATCTTTGTAAAATACGTCCGAGTGCTCCCTTGCGTATTTCGTCACCTTTTTCATTGCTCTTAAAACTATCTCGTCGAGCACACTTTCACGAATGTAATGTGAAGTGCAGTCGCTTTTGCGGCTTTCATAGTGTCCGCAGCGGTAGCTATCGTATCCGTGGGCTTTATCCCGATTACGATACAGCCTTGAACTACATTCTGCACAGTAAAGGTAACCTGCATACTTGTCCAGCTCACCACGTTTATCAGCACGCTTTCGTCCTTCAAAGTGCTTCTGTACAAGGTCAAACGTCGCTCTGTCGATAATCGGTTCGTGCGTATTGAGAAATATCATCATATTCTCAGGCGAGTTCTTGATACGCTTTTTCAGCTTGTTGGACTTTGAATAGGTCTTGAAGTTGACCGTATCTCCGCAGTAAATTTGATTCGATAGCATTTTGCGTATAGTATTTTTCGCCCATGCGTAAGGCTTGTCAAGCTTTAAGTCTCTTGAACGGCTGCCGTTCTTTCGGTAATTGTAAGCGCTGGGTGACAGCACTTGTTCCTGTTCAAGAGATCCACAGATACGCTTTATGCCTATTCCACTTGCATACATCTCAAAGATATGCTTGACAACAGGTGCAGTCTCGGGATCGGGTATGATTTGCTTCGGGTTACTTGGATCTCTCATATAACCGTATGCTATCCAGGCTGCAAGACGTTCTCCGCGTTCGCCCTTTGCTCTCAGTACAGCCCTTATCTTGTTTGAACAGTCGCGGGCATACATATCATTTAACAGGTTCTTTATGCCCGACATCTCATTGATACCGTTGGCACTGTCTACTCCGTCCGTTACCGCAATGAAGCGTACATCATATGCTGGAAACACCAATTCCATGAGCCTGTCCGTTTCCAAATGGTCGCGTCCAAGTCTCGACTGATCTTTCACAATGACTGTTCCGACCAGTCCGTTCTGCACATCATCGAGCATATGAACATACTCGGGACGGGTGTTATCAACTCCGCTATAACCATCGTCAATGTAATACTGGCAATTGCGGAAGCCATTCTTTTCAGCGTAGTCTTTCAGCATAAGTCTTTGATTTTCTATTGACAGCGACTCGCCTGCACGCAAGTCCTCCTGACTGAGACGACAATAGAGCGCTGTTATCTGTTCCGTGTTTGATTCTCTCATCATATCCTCCTGTTCCGAAGCGTTCGCTTCTGGGAATCAAACCGAATAGGATACACCAACAGTATACTCCTACTCGGCTCGAAAGTCCAGAACTATTTTCAGCAGATCCTGTCGCCGTTTATCAAGTGCTTGATCTTATCCTCAACGGTTTCGCTCGGCTTTTCAGGAGGTTTGAAAACAAGCGTCACGTCAAAGGTTTGTCCTTTTATGGTCATCTTCTTGTCAACGCAAAGAGCTTTTTCATTCGTTTCAGATTTCATATGAACTCCTTTCACGTCACACTTTTTCAAACTTACTATTCAGTTTTAAAAGATTCTCTGACTCCGGTCACACCTCCCTGATTATAGGCGATAATTGTAGTTTTTTCTTTTTCTGACTCCAAGATTTTTCGCGTATTCTAATTTTGACGCCAATTTGCAAATACTGTAAGTCCCGATATTTCGGTCGGCTTTGCCGAGCCGATGTGAATTGGCTGGCGGTTTGACGCCAGCCTTTTTCCTGCAAACCAAAAAGGGGCACGGGTTCTCCCGTTTTCAGCGGCAAACGGAACGCCGTTTGCTATGCTTGCCGGTCTTGCGGACCGACTTCCGCACCGCAGGTTTGTCCGTTTTTTCTCCCTCTGATATATCCCGCAACTCGCTCCACGTTGCGCGACAACCGCATTCAACGGGAGCGGCGGGGTAACTATACCATTTTGGTTTTGAAGGCGGCTAAAAAGGGACTTTTTGCGCGTGTTTCGGATAATCATTCTTTACACGGTTACTGTCACAGTTATCATTGCAAAGAAAAGAAGGCGCATAGTTTATATAACTATCAAGTAATATATAACCTTCTTCTTTGCTATATAATATGTATTCTCTTGTATACTTAATATATAAGCGTATGACATCATGACACAGCCCCTATGACAATTAACTTTTGAACTGAAGTGCAAGCTCTGCGTCGCGGAGCTTGTCCTCGTCCATGTCATAGTTCAGGAATGCGACTTCGTAAGAGTTCTCAATCTGACGACCGTTGTCAGCGTAATTGTTGTGGATACGAATGATGTCTTTCTGCGCAAGAGTTTTCAGTGCACGCTCAACATTGCTCACCGACATTGCAGTGTCTCTTGCAATACCTGTGCGGCTTATGGTCGAGGTTTTCTTTTCACTATCGTAGTAACAGAGTAAGTCCATCACCACCTTGAACTCGGCAGGCGTAGTGATGTTGAGATACTCCAGCGGTGAGTTTACGCCATTTGAGTACGCTGTGCAGTTGATATTGTTTTTCATTTACATCTTCCTTTCAAATTGACAATAGCTTTTGAACGAATGATGTCAAGAGTTGTCCGGACGTCTTAACTGT
>ONBA01000055.1 GCA_900315975.1 uncultured Ruminococcus sp. | reverse complement strand
AATTCAGATGAAAAATACCGTCCGCGTTATGGCGTTTATGTGGACGGTAAGCTCGTTAAAGATGTTGTAATGGGAGAAAAGGAGCAGACAGTCAAGCTCTTCAGCGGAACAGCATCACGAACCGCCGCAGTCAAAATAATTCATCTTTCAGAAGCAAATAACGGCTGTATTGGAGTAAAGGATCTCACAGTCACATCGTCTTCATCGACTCCTGTTAAACCTACACCAAAAAAGGAACTGATGATCGAGTTCATAGGAGATTCGATCACCTGTGCATACGGTGTTGAAGCAGGATCACAGTATGAAAGCTTCTCGACAGCGACTGAGAATTTCACGCTGTCATATGCCTATCTTACAGCTCAGCTTCTTGATGCTGATTACAGCGCGGTATGTTACAGCGGTCACGGAATCGTTTCCGGCTATACAAATGACGGGACAAAGAATATTGATTCGCTCGTTCCGCCTTATTATGAGATGGTCGGTAAACCTAAGGATTATCAGACCCAATGGGATTTCTCAAAAAATCCGGCAGATGTGATCGTGCTGAATCTCGGCACAAACGATGATTCCTATGCATCAAAGGAGCTGGAAACGCGAGGTGCCGAATATCAGGAGCTTTACGAGGCAGTCAATGAAATTGGCGATCCGAAGATCACCTGTTATGAATCGCCGGTACAGGATATGAACGATCTCGGTGCAGACTGGCATCCCTCATCAAAGACTCATGAAAAAAATGCATATCTGCTGGCGGACAAGATCTCGACCGTCCTCGGCAGACCGTCGGATAAAATCGGTATTGACCTTGCAGCGGACAGCAAACTGGAATCTGATATTATTACTGAAAGCGGAGCAAACGCCTGGCCTTACTATGCTGAGTGGAACCGCTCTATGAACGTCAATATCTCAGCAGCAGGCAATTCACCGGAATCGATCACTGTATATATGCCTGATCTGGTTCTGCCGGCTGGCAAATATGAGCTGAGTTTCAAGGCAGCGGGATCGAAAGGCAAAATCCCGTATGAAGTCCGCAGTATCAACGATCCGAAAACGGTCTATGCAAGCGGCACGACAGATTCTGAAACAACTCTGGAAACTTTTGATCTGAACGAACCGACGGAAGATGCAGAAATCGTATTTATGATTGGAGAGCAGACAGGCAGTATCACTTTCTCAGAAGTCACACTGTATAAACGCGCAAATCTGTAAAGTCAAATGAAGAAATTAAACTAAATCTACTTTCTCGCGGGCACTGCAAAACTTGCGGTATATGACATTCTTAGCTTTGCCATCAGGTATAATTACCGGAGGTTATCTGAATGAAATTATAAAAAGATGATGAATAAGTTGAAAGCCGCAGGTTCTTGATATAATCCCCTTAGAGTAGACACACAAAAAGTGTGGAAATTCTAAGGGGGTAATTTTATGTCACGAAGGAAATTAACTGATGAGGAACGTATTGCAGCTGTACAAGATGTTCAAAATGGAAATGGAGGCTGTAAGCAAATCGCTCCCAAATACGGAATAAACCATGAAACTTTAAGAGCGTATGTAAGAATTGCAAAAACTGAAGAAATAGATGCGGTTAAGGAATCCGGATCAAACAGGAATTATTCAGTTGAAACCAAACTTCAAGCAGTGAAAGAATATCTGTCACTGAAATCAAGTTTAAATGAAATTTGTGCTAAATACAAAATTAGATCAAAAATAATTTTACAAAGATGGATTTCATGCTATAATAGTGGTAAAGATTTAAAGGAGCGTACAAGCTCGGAAAAAAGAATTACCATGAATAAAGGCAGAAAAACCACCAGGGAAGAACGCATAGAGATAGTAGCATTCTGTATTGAAAATGGCAAGGATTACAGACTTAGCTTGACTCAACGTTGCTGCGCACCATTTGTACATAAAGATTTTTAGTGTTATAATGTAAGTAACAAAGCTGATATTAATCGGTGGTTTTATCGACTCGAGCCTCTGAAAAAAAGTCTGTAAAAAATCAGCTAACTGTGATAAAATAGAAATAATATCACAGGAGGCTGATTTTTACAAAATGGGGCGGTGTATATTCCTCCGACTTATTATTTTTGCTTCAATAACAACGTAATTACATACACATTCATGGATTTTTGTCAAGCTAATACTTGACAAATCTTCTTTAGCGTGATATAATGCAGATAAAGAGCAACGGCGCTTCTCGTTTTGAGGAGCGCCGTTTTGTATTAGGAGACTTTTTATGGAGCAGATACGATATAAATGGACAGACGGCAGCGATGAAGATTTTCAGCGTTTTTATTTGAAAACAGAGGAGTTTTACAGCAGTTTAGTCGGCGGTGAAAATAACAGGAAAGGCTTTATCCCTTACAATATTTCGCAGAATATCGGCATAGTTTTCATAGCGTATATCAGCGATACCGCTGTTGGCTGTGCGGGTTTGAAGTTCTATTCAGAAACAGATGCAGAAATAAAGCGCGTATGGGTAGAACCTTATTATCGCCGCAGGCATATTGCGGTCGAGATGATGAAAATGATTGAAAATAAAGCAAAGGAGCAGCATTTCAAAAGAACAATTCTTCAGACGCGAGAAGCAATGACGGAAGCAGTATCGCTCTATGAAAAACTCGGATACTACCGCATAAGCAACTATCCGCCTTACGACAAACTTGAAGGTGCGGTATGCTATGCGAAAGACCTGTAAATAAAAGGAGGCGTCACTATGGCTGCATTTGACAGGATATGTTCGGGAATTCCCGAAATGGACAAGGCACTTGACAACATAAGGCTCGGCGACAATGTTGTGTGGAGAGTTTCCGAACTCTCGGAGTTCAAGCTGTTTATGGAGCCCTATCTCAGGCAGGCTATCGCTGACGGCAGAAATATAATTTATTTCCGGTTTGCAAGTCACGAACCTCTTGTCAAGAACTGTCCCGAAGTTAAGGCCATAGAAGTGCCGCTTTCCCACAGGTTCGAGACGTTCACTGTTGATATTCACAACGAAATTGAGAAGGCAGGCAGGGACGCTTTTTACATATTCGACTGCCTTTCCGAATTGCAGGCAATGTGGGCTACCGACCTTATGATGGGCAACTTTTTCAGAGTTACCTGTCCGTTCCTTTTCATACTGGACACAGTCGCATTCTTCCCTATAATTCGGGGCAAACACTCAGTCCACGCAATAAACAAGATACTGAATACCACGCAGCTTTTCTTCGACGTTTACTCCGACAAAAAGAACGTCTATGTGCGTCCCGAAAAGGTGTGGAACAGAAGCTCCGATACCATGTTTCTCCCCCACACCTACGAGCCCGAAACAGGACATTTCCGTCCCATTCTTGACGGCGTAAAGTCGAGCCGTTTCTATCAGGTCCTCGGCAATGCGCAGCGTTCCGCGGACGAGCAGTTCATGGATTCGTGGGACAGGTCTTTCAAGAGGGCAAAGGTGCTGTATGACAACGGCGTCGATATTTCGGAACAGTGCAGTAATATGTGCAATATCATGATGACACGGGACACGAAAATGCGTGAAATGGTTAAGAAGCACTTCACGCCCGAAGACTATTTCAGCGTCCGCGACCACATGATAGGCACGGGCATGATCGGCGGAAAAGCCTGCGGTATGCTCCTTGCAAGGGCTATCATCAGGAATACCGAGCCTGATATTGATGAAGTCCTCGAACCTCACGACTCCTTCTACGTCGGCTCGGACGTTTACTACACCTACATCGTTGACAACGATTTCTGGGATATGCGTATCAGGCAGCGTACAGAAGAAGGCTATTTTTCACTTGCAGACCAGTTCGCACAGCAGCTTATGAACGGCAGATTCTCAGACGAGATGCGCGAGCAGCTCAACCGCATTATCGAATATTACGGTCAGGACCCCTACATCGTCCGTTCAAGCAGTATCCTTGAGGACGGCTTCGGCAACGCCTTTGCAGGCAAGTATGAGTCTGTTTTCTGCGCCAATCGCGGTACTCCCGAGGAACGCCTTGAAGAATTTGAAAAGGCGATAAAAACGGTCTACGCAAGCACCATGAGCCTTTCCGCTCTCGATTACCGCAAACGCCGCGGACTTGATAAGCGTGACGAGCAGATGTCCCTGCTGATACAACGCGTTTCAGGCTCATACTACGGCGCGTATTATATGCCATGTGCGGCAGGCGTGGGATATTCCTACAGTCCGTACAGCTTTCTCAAAAGCTCCGACCAGTCCGCAGGAATGCTGCGTCTTGTCATGGGACTCGGAACGTCTGCCGTTGACCGGACTGAGGGCTCATATCCGCGACTTGTAAGCCTTGATATGCCCGAAAAAACGGTATATTCCGGCTATGCCGAAAGACACAGATTCTCGCAGGGCAAGGTCGAAATAATAAACACTTCCGTTTACGATATGGAACGGCTGCCGCTCCGTGATATTGAGCCTGTCATGCCAGAATATCTGCAAAATATCCTCCTCGAACACGACTACGACGCCGAGAGCAGACTGCGTGAAATGGGACGGAGAGTGTCCTCGACTTTCATTTCCTGCAAGGGACTTGTCAGCAATAAAACTCTCATGTCGCAGATGCAGAGAATGCTTCGCTGCATACAGGACGAGTACGAATATCCCGTAGATACGGAGTTTACCATAAACGTTTCCGACAGCGGCGAATACTCAATCGACCTTTTGCAGTGCCGTCCGTTGCAGGTGCTCAAAGACAAAACAGGAGTTACCGTACCCGACGTTCCGCAGGAGCATATCCTCCTTGAAAGCAAAGGCGCTTCAATGGGACTTTCAAAGGCTTCAAAGCTCGATATCATCGTCTATGTCGATCCGGTCGTGTACTACAATATGCCATATGCCGAGAAAAATTCCGTTGCAAAAATGATAGGCAAGATAAACTGGCATTATCGAGGTCAGGGCAAGCACATGATGCTTATGGTTCCTGGCAGAGTGGGAACATCATCGCCAGAACTCGGCGTACCTACGGCTTTTTCGGACATAAGCGAGTTTGACGTCGTATGCGAAATGGAGGAAGCGCGAGCTGGCTATAATCCCGAGCTTTCCTACGGCAGTCACATCTTTCAGGACTTGGTGGAGGCTGAGATACTCTATACGGCTGTGTTCAACAACAGTAAAACTCTGCATTTTGCTCCCGAAAAGTTCAGAGGTCTGCGGAATATGCTCGAGGACATTGACGAAAACAGCGGACTTGAAGACGTTATCGGAGTTTACGATGTGAAACGATGCAAATGTGAGCTTTACAATGACATAAAGAATGAACATCTGCTGATAACCATTTAAGCAAGGGCGCTTATCCTCATGGGTAAGCGCCTTTAGTATTGGAGTGAAAAGATTGAAACTAACATTTCCGCCCATAGGGGCAAGGATCGTGAAATCCGCAATAGCAGTCGCCTTATGTATGCTCGTATACTTCGTGAGGACGCTTCTGCCGATAGGCAACGGCATACCGTTTTACGGTGCATTAGCGGCTTTGTGGTGTATGCAGCAGTACAATGACACAACAAAGACAAACGCAGTTCAGCGCTCAGTGGGAACTCTCATCGGCGCGGCATACGGACTTGTTTTTCTGCTGCTGTTTCGGCTGATAGGTGTTACCGTCCCGATGTTAGTCTATATTTCGGCAAGTGCAGTGATAATCCCTGTGATATACACGGCCGTAGTGCTGAATAAGCGCAACGCTTCGTTTTTCTCCTGCGTGGTATTTCTCAGCATTGCACTGACGCACTCGTTCGACAGCAATCCGTATCTCTTCGTGCTGAACAGAGTTATCGACACCTTTATCGGAATAATCATAGGCGTTGCGGTCAATGATTTCCGTCTGCCAGTAAGGCTTGATACCGATGATCTTTATGTCAGCGGCATTGATGACGTACTGATCTCACAAACCTCCAATTACAGCAAGGTGGAGCTGAACAGGCTTATCCGCAGCGGTGTGAAATTCACAATATCAACTACTCGTACTGCTGCTGAACTTATTGAAATAATGAAGGGCGTGGAGCTTCAACTGCCTGTTATCGTTATGGACGGCGCGGCGCTTTATGATGTAAAGGAAAAGCGGTATCTTGAGACGGTCTTCCTTCCGGCCGATGTATCGTCAGAGGCGGAAAAGATCATCGCGGACTGCGGTCTGCACTGCTTTGTGAATGCAATGCTCGATTCAACGCTGCTGATATATTACGGCGAGTTCAGAAACGACGCTGAACAGGCGCTTTTTGAGTCCTGCCGGCGTTCTGCATACAGGAACTATATCAGCTCGGAATACCGCAGAAATGACAACATGGAACGTGTGCTGTATCTGACGGTGCTTGCTGATAAATTCAGCGTTTTCACGCTTGAAGGCAGGCTGCGGAAACAGCTCGGAGAACGTGTGCGGATAAGCATTTCCGAGTCCGAATTTGAAGGCTTCATGTATCTGAAAGTATTCTCTCCGCAGGCTTCAAAGCAGAATATGATGAAGAAACTCAAAGAGTACACAAAAGCTGAGGACGTCATAACTTTCGGCAGTATCAAGGGACAATATGACGTTTATATCAATGACGGCGGTGGAAACGGTACCGTGAAAAGGCTTAAAAAGATATGCCGCATAAACGGACTTGATCTCAAATAGATAAAGCTGTAAAAAACAGCCGACCTCACTGAACAGTGAAGCTGGCTGTTTGATCTATCTTTCCATTTTCCATATCTGAGCTGAATACGGCGGCAGCTCGCTTCCGCCTCCGAAGTCGTGCTTTGAGCCTGTTATAAGCTCGTCTGCCATGCCGCAGCCTGCGTCAAAATGAGCAGTAAACGGCTGAGAATCAGCATTTATCGCAATGAGTATGCGTTCATCGTCACAGCGGCGCTGAATGATACACTGCTTGTTTGTCAGCACAGGAACGCTTATATCTCCGTAGCACAGCGCCTTGCTCTCGCGGTGTATCTTTGCAAGCTTTGAAATATATGCGGAAAGCTCATTGTCTATCGGTGCGTCATATGAAAGTCTGAGAGCAGGATCGCCGTCTTTTTTATCACCCTCAGCGCCCCATTCGCTGCCGTAGTAAACGCATGGGATACCCGGCATTCCGAACATGATCGCATATATCAGCGGCAGATGATTTTTGTTTGACAGTATAGTTGCAACTCTTGAAACATCGTGATTGTCAACAAAGCTCAGAAGGTGCATACCTCTGTACTGGCACCAGTTTTCGGGACCGAACTGATTTTTCAAAGAATGGCATATCTCAAACATATTCATGCTGTTGAAGCTTGAATACAGCCCCTTGTAGCACTGATAATTCGTCGCAGAATGGAGCATTTCATTATTTACATACTGCGAGTAGTCACCGTGAAGCAGCTCCCCTATCAGCACAAAATCCTCTTTCAGTCCGTTTGTAAAGCTGCGAAGCCGCTTCAGGAAATCCTTGTTGAGACAATATGCCACATCGAGTCTCAGACCGTCGATGTCAAACTCGTCTACCCAGCCCTTTATGCAGGAGAAAATATGCTCAACGACTTCATTGTTCCAGAGGTTCAGCTTGACAAGGTCGAAGTGTCCCTCCCAGCCCTCATACCACAGTCCGTCATTGTAGTTGGAGTTGCCGCCGAAGTTTATATGGAACCAGTCCTTATAGCGTGAATTCTCACGATTACGCAGTACGTCCTGAAGCGCCCAGAAACCTCTGCCAACGTGATTGAAAACGCCGTCAAGCACGACCTTTATGCCCCTTTTGTGAAGCTCTGCACATACCTGTGCAAAGTCCTCATTAGTACCCAGACGGCAGTCTATTTTTGTAAAGTCCCTTGTGTTATATCCGTGAGTATCAGATTCAAAAACAGGCGAAAAATATACCGCATTGCAGTTGAGCTCCTTTATATGGTCTGCCCAGTCTATAACTTTCAGTATCCTTGATTCCTGAACTCCGTCATTCTCAAAGGGTGCTCCGCAGAATCCCAGAGCATATATCTGATAAAAAACGCTTTCATATGCCCACATTTTTATTGCCTCCACTCTGTAATAAGAGCGGCGCCCGTCCATTCAGATAAGCGCCGTTGCTTTATTATATTCTAATAATATCACAAGTACGTCAGTTTGTCAATAGAATGAGTAACACCATTATTCGTACATTCCGCTTAACCTTCTTTCTGTTACAATATAATTGACGGGTAAAACCTTGCACACCGGTAAGGGTTTACACGTACTTGTTACTTAAGCTATACTGAAAGCAGTAATTGGACTG
>ONBA01000032.1 GCA_900315975.1 uncultured Ruminococcus sp. | reverse complement strand
GTCCGTGCTAAGTTCGGAAACACTATCCACAGATACTGCGGTATGATAAAATGTGCCGAGTGCGGAGCGAACTTTATCGCCAAGAAGCGGACAGTCGCAGGCAAGTCTTGGGTGGAGTACACCTGTAACAGCAACCACCGCTACGGCAACGAATACTGCACCGCTCACACTATCCGTGAGCCTCAACTCGATGATATTATCCACACGGAGCTTGCAATGCTCAGGAACGAGATACTTGACTCCAGTAAGAAGTACGACGATATATTCAGGGAGTGGAACAAGAAGAAGCCGAAATACGATAAAATGATAAAGGCGTTTACGGAGAAGATAGTCAGCCTTAATGGTCAGATTGAGGAACTGATAATGGAGCGTATCGGCGACCGCGAACACGCCAAGGTCTACAACTCTATGATCGAAAAGCGTGAATCTGAGATAGCGGAGCTGACGCAGAAGATAGAGGATTGCAGGAAGTTCGACGAACTCAGCAAGAAGCGTCGCGACGAGCTGATGTCCACAGCAGAGCTGCTTGACGAGGTGCTCCTCGAACCGTACATCTCGGATGCAAATATGCGCCTGCTTGTCCGCAAGATAAATGTCCACGAAAACGAGGACGGCAGCCTTGATGTAAACCTTGAATTCAATGGTGATTTCAAGAATTCGAGCACGGTGTGCTTTGAGATTAACGATTGAAACAGAAAAAGCCGCAGGGAGACCTGCGGCTAAAAACTGTGTTTTATCTATAAGAAATATATGACTTTCATGCGCGGAAAATAATTCGCGTCCCGGAAAAACTGAGACGCGAAACTGCCCGCGGGGGCTCCCCGCTGGTGCGGGTGACAGGACTTGAACCTGCACACCTTACGGCATCAGAACCTAAATCTGACGTGTCTGCCAATTTCACCACACCCGCATATTGAAGCGGCTCTGAACGGATGATACAGAGCCGCAAGAATTTTATTGAGCGGCATTAGCCTGAGGCGCATCTGTTTTTTTCTCGGGGACATCAGCAGTGTTCGGAGCGGCAGGAGCGACTGGTTTAGCAGGAGCGGTGTTCAGAACGGGCTTACTGTCTTCCTGAGTGGGTTTAGCTGGATCTGCGTTTGATTTTTCGGGAGCATCACCAGCGGAATCAGCCTTATTGTTATTAGTTTTTGCAGGGTCAGCAGGCTTAGGTGGCTCTACAGGTTTAGAAGGAGCTGCAGGCTTATTATCCGATTTAGCTTTAGGGGACTCCTCCTTTTTAGCAGCAGCTTCTTTTTCAGCGCGGTCGCCGGCTGATTCGATATAAATATCTTCATCGGCGAGACTTCCGACGAATCTGAGCTGTTTAACAGGGATTCTCTTAAGAGGAGAGTACACGAACTTGCTGCAGGAGTAGCTGCAGTCTACGATACCTCTTTTTTCGCATAGGACTTTATTTCCGTCTTTAGCACGTTTACCGAACTGGCAGTAATCGCACTTGGGGTCAATGTGTTTATCGAAATATTTTCCGCCTTTAAAAATGGAGAAAAGATCCATGTTTACCACCTCGATGAAAAAGTTTACAATTTATTATAACACATAACGAGAACTTTGTCCAGTAGTTTCTTTTAATTTACAGAAAAAACTTTAAAAAATCCGTGGTCAATAGTGCTGAAAAATGGTGAGAACGGGCTGATAACAACATACTTGACAATATTTGGTCAATAGAATATAATAGTTTATTATATAAACTGACAGCTGATATGATGGAGGAATGAAAAATGGAAATAAGAAGGTTCAGAAACGAGGATGCACCGGCTGTTGCAGACGTGATAGCATACACTCTGAGGACGACGAATATCAAGGACTACTCAGAGGAATACATTGAAAACGATATAAGTTTCCTGACGGCGGAAAAACTTGTGGAACGTGCAAGCTGGACTCATATGTACGTTGTATGTGACGGTGAACGGATAATCGGCTGTGGAGCGATAGGAGCGTACTGGGGAAAAGAGGATGAGAGCAGTTTATTCACGATGTTTGTTCACCCTGACTATCAGGGCAGAGGTATAGGCAGGAAGATAATAGAAGCTATCGAACAGGACGAATACTTCCTGAGGGCGAAGCGTATAGAGGTACCGGCATCGAAGACAGCGGTTGAGTTTTATCGTAAAATGGGGTATGATTTCAAAGACGGCATAAAAGAACCAAATGATGAACAGCTTTATCCGCTTGAAAAATTCAGACAGTAACATATGTGAAATGAGTGACGTGCATAGAATTTCTGCTTGACTTCACGCTATATATATGGTATAATTCATTTATATGTGGCGATACCGGAAAAGACTTTATTTCTACATAGTTTGAAGGGATGAATTATAATGCATGAGATCACTTATGAAAAAGCTCTTGATTTTTTTGGCAGATCAATAGATGCTATGGTCGTTGCAGACCCCAATGCTGACAGTTATAAGTCGCTTGTCCGCAGGGGAATATTTCAGGAACTCATTGAAGATAACGGAAACTACAAAGACCTTGTACAGAAGCTGTGGTTTCATTTCAATGGCTCTGATAAGGAGATAACTGAAGAGTATCAGGTGTTTATACCTAATCTCGGAAAGTTTGTCGGCAAGTATAGTAAAAGGCTCAAAATAGTAATGAATGGTACAACTCATTTTGTTCAGATGATGATAGAGCCTGTTGACGATACAGAGCAGTATCTTATTCTGCTTGACGAGCTTAACGAAAAAGAGAGCGAAGAAGATGTTGAGACGAAGCAGAAGGTGAATACAATTCAGAATATTTACCTCTTTTCAATGTGCATCGACCTCGTCCGCGATACAACGAGCAGTCTTTCACTTACGGAAGTATCGGAAGAGACCATGAACTCTCAGATATCCTATACCGCATGGCGTCAGACTATCGTTAATATGATATGGAAGAATGACCGGGAACTCTTCCTGGAACGTTCTGACCCTGAATATCTGCGTACTCATTTTGAGCCCGGACATATGGAGTCATTTGACTGTCAGATGCAGAACCTTGAAGGCTTTTTCATATGGGTAAAGCTCATTTTCAGCAGAATGGATACCACAAACGAAAACGACTACCGTTTCGTGTACATGGTTCAGAATATCCACGATACAACTGTAGAAATGAAGGCGACACTCAAACATTATGAGGAACTTGCGTCAAGAGACTCGCTCACTAAGATTTTCAACCACGGACGTATCGAAACTGAGATATGCAATGCAATAGAACAGTGCCATAAGAACGGAACCAATGCATCTCTCCTTATAATTGATATTGATTACTTCAAAAAGGTCAACGATTCACACGGACATACAGCAGGAGATGCGACACTTGTAAAGTTTGCAGGCATAATCCGCGAAATCCTCAGCAAGCGCAACGCTTCATTCGGAAGATGGGGCGGAGAAGAGTTTGCGGCGGTGATTTACGGATTGAAAAACGAGGAACTCAGAGCTGTAGCTGAGGAAATAAGATGTACTGTTGAAAATACCGATTTTGGCGAAATAGGCAAAGTTACGTGCAGTGTCGGCGGAACTGAACTCATGGAAGACGACGTGTTTGAATCATGGTTCAACCGTGCAGACAAGGCTGTTTATACTTCAAAGGAAAATGGCAGAAACCTTGTTACAATAGAATAAATGATATCAGCTGCGGAACACTGAGTCCGCGGCTGTTTTTTTATGTCGAAAGGTCAATATTGACATTGGGTCATAAATGATATATAATAAATAATGTATAGTCTGTTGCGGAAAAGGACATAATAGCTTAAAGCAATACCGCAGAAATACTGCCTGACGGCTTTGCCTTAACAAAATGTCCGGAGGTCCGCTATGGAAAATGAGAAAGATACTGCCGCTGAAAACAGCGGTCAGAATACGAAGCATCTTATCCACTGCCTTACCGTGATAGGGCAGATAGAGGGACACTACGTCCTCGCTGAACAGAACAAAACGACCCGCTATGAGCACATTATCCCTGCACTTGTTGCAGTCGAACAGGACAGAAGCGTTGAGGGACTAATGATAATCCTCAACACTGTCGGCGGTGATGTTGAAGCGGGACTTGCTATAGCGGAACTGATTTCCGGTATGAAAACTCCTACTGTTTCACTTGTGGTCGGCGGAGGACACTCTATCGGAGTGCCGCTTGCAGTGAGCGCGAAGGCATCATTTATAGTGCCGTCGGCATCTATGACTATCCACCCGGTACGCATGAATGGGACTGTTCTCGGGGTCCCGCAGACGCTTTCCTATTTCGACAAGATGCAGGACCGGATAATAGACTTCATCACTCGCAACAGCCGTATTCCGGAAGCGGAACTGCGGCGGCTGATGATGAATACTGAGGAACTCGTGCTTGACGTTGGAACAGTAGTAGACGGCGAAAGAGCGGTAAAGCTCGGACTTATCGACAAACTGGGAAGTCTTGGAGATGCGATGGACTGCTTGTATGGTATGATAGAAGCTACAGAACCGCGATATCCTGATAAAGAAGAGAATAAATAGTAAGAAGAACAAATAAAAGGAGACCTATATGCCTGCCAAAAAGAAAAAAACACCAATGGGAGCGGAATTCCGCGACGATGAATTCACTTCCAAGGGTAAGCCTAAAAAGAAAAAAGAAGATGCGGCGACGGAGACAACTGACCCGATAGACAAGGAAAACAGCCGTATTTTATCGGTCGTACTGTTTGCAGTGGGAGTTCTCATTGCACTCATGACCTTTATCCCCGGAAGTGCCGGATGGCACGGGGTACATAGCTTTATGCTCGGACTTTTCGGTATATCGGCATTTTTCGTGCCTGCGATACTGATTTACACTTCGGTACAGATAGGACTTGAAAAAGACCGCGAAAACGTCGTGCGCAAAGCGATATTCGGTATATTTCTGACATTTCTCATATGCTCGGCGATACAGGTGTTCATGGTCGGAGAGATTCCGGGGAATTCGTTCACGCAGAGCATATCAAAAGTGTACAAGGACGGAACACAGCTTCGCGGAGGAGGAATTGCCGGACTCCCGATATCGGGTATACTTCTCGCACTTCTCGGCAAAATGGGAGCGCGCATAGTCGCGGTACTCCTGTTTTTTGTGCTTGCACTCCTTCTCACTAACAAGAGTCTTATTGATTTTTTCAGCTTAGTAGGCAAGCCGTTCATCGGACTCAGAAATTACCTCATGGGTGCCGACCTTGATGATGAACTTGAAGATGAGACCGATGAAAAGACTGAGGAGAGAGAAAAGAAATCGTTTACTGATGACCTCGAAGCAATAGACATGGTAAACAGCCGTTCAAAGCCTCAGAAACTCCCTGCACCTGCCGAGCCGGTAAGTGAAGAGCAGAAGCAGGAAGAGGACGAGTTCAGTATGTTTTTTGATATACCGATACCCGGTGAGGACACTTCCCCTGCGGAGACTGTACCCGAGCGTGACCCGCTTGATGTACCGATATCCGATGAACCCGACCCCGACCTCGAAAAGCTGATAAACAGAGCCGCTGAGACTAAGTCTGCGGCAGACGGAGAAGCAGTTGTTGAGCCGGAGGAAGAGGAGAAACCGTCAGTACAGAAGCCGCTTTACATACTTCCGAGCATTGACCTGCTGACAGCACCGAGTGCACGTTCAAACAGTGCGGAAGCGGCGGCAGAAATGCGTGAAAAAGCTGATACTATCGTTAATACGCTTGACAGTTTCGGTGTAAAGGTAAAAATCAGAAATATCTACCGCGGACCCTCTATCACCCGTTATGAGATTCAGCCGGGAGCAGGTGTAAAGGTATCGAAAATCAAAGGACTTGAGGACGATATCGCACTTTCACTCGCGGCACAGGGCGTTCGTATCGAAGCTCCGGTACCGGGTAAAGCGGCAGTCGGAATCGAGGTACCGAACATCAACAAGGATACTGTTACACTGCGTGAGATACTCTCATCGCCTGAATTCCGCAATTCGCAGAGTAAGCTTGCATTTGCAGTCGGCAAGGACATAACCGGCAATGCTATAGTCGGAGACATTACGAAAATGCCCCACGTCATTATAGCCGGAACTACCGGTTCAGGTAAGTCAGTCTGCACACGCTCTATAATCATGAGTATCCTTTACAATGCAAAACCTGACGAGGTAAAGCTCATTCTCATTGACCCGAAGGTCGTTGAATTCAAGGTGTTTGACGGTATACCGCACCTTCTCATTCCTATAGTCACTGAGGCGAAAAAAGCCGCCGGCGCTCTTAACTGGGCAGTACTTGAAATGATGAGAAGATACAATAATTTTGCGGAGGTCGGTGCAAACGACCTGCGTTCGTATAATGAACTTGCGGAGGAAGACGACGATATCACGCCTATACCGCAGATAGTCATATTCATTGATGAGCTTGCTGATATGATGCTTGTTGCCGGAAAAGAGGTCGAGGACTCTATCTGCCGACTCGCACAGATGGGACGTGCGGCAGGTATGCACCTTGTTGTAGCAACTCAGCGTCCTACAACCGATGTAATTACCGGTCTTATCAAGGCGAACATCCCGAGCCGAATCGCACTTTCAGTAATGTCGCAGGTCGATTCGCGTACCATTATTGATATGGCAGGTGCGGATAAACTTCTCGGTAATGGCGATATGCTCTATATGCCGATAGGAATGAGCAAGCCGGTGAGAGTGCAGGGATGTTTTGCTTCGAGCAAGGACATAAACGAGACACTGAGCTTTATACGCTCACAGGCTAATGGGGAGTATGATAATTCTGTAATCGAAGCCGTTGACAACTATGTACCGCAGAGCGGCAAGGGCGATAAAGGCGGAGCAGGTGAGAGCGGATTCACCGCAGGAAGTGACGAGGACTTTGTTGTTCGTGCGGCGGAGGTCGCAGTCAACAACGGACAAGTCTCAACAACTATGCTTCAGAAAAAGCTGAGACTGGGTTATGCGAAGGCTTCACGAATAATCGACGAGCTTGAAGAACGCGGAATAATCGGACCGAGTGAGGGCTCAAAGCCGCGAAAGGTGCTTATGTCTAAGATGCAGTTTGACGAGTGGAAGCTCCGTATGCAGGAGGACTGACGTTTTGTGCAAAGGAAGTCCGTGAGCCGGGTCGCAAGGGTAAAACTACAGCAACCGCCTTTGGAAAAGGAGAGAGATTATGTACGAAGGATTTCTTCCGACGACAAGAAAAGAAATGGACGAGCTTGGAATAAAGCAGTTCGATTTCATATACATAACCGGCGACGCTTACGTCGACCACCCAAGCTTTGGAGCGGCGATAATAACGCGGCTCATAGAAGCTATGGGCTTTACGGTCGGTATTATAGCACAGCCGGACTGGCATTCGGACAGGGACTTTAAACGTTTCGGGGCACCTAAGTACGCATTTCTCGTAACATCGGGAAATATTGATTCTATGGTAGCTCACTACACAGCCGCTAAACGCAAGCGCTCGGACGATGCGTATACTGCCGGAGGAGTTGCTGGAAAACGTCCCGACAGAGCGGTTATTGTGTACTGTCAGAAGATACGCGAGTATTTTGGCGACATCACTATAGCTATAGGCGGACTTGAGGCTTCACTCCGCCGCTTCGCCCACTATGATTACTGGGACGATGATGTCAGAGCGTCGGTACTCGTTGACAGCGGTGCAGACCTGCTTATGTACGGCATGGGCGAACATCAGATACGTGAATTCTGTACTCGTATCGCAGGCGGTGAAAGTGTAAAAACCATGACCGATATCCGCGGTACCTGTTACCTGACAGAGCCGGTAAATACACCGATAGGAGCGGCACAGTGCCCGTCGTTTGAGCAGGTACGCGAAAGTAAGACTGAGTATGCAAAGGCTGTGAAGATACAGTACGACTGGCAGGACGAGGTCTACGGCAAGATAATAATACAGCGCCACGGAAAGATGATGCTGGTTCAGAATCCGCCTGCATTCAGCCTTACTACTGAGGAGCTCGACTACATATACAGCCTGCCGTATACCCGACAGATACACCCCTCATATGAGGCACTCGGCGGAGTACCCGGAATAGAGGAAGTGCGTTTCTCTATTACCCATAACCGCGGCTGTTTCGGCTACTGCAACTTCTGCTCTATCGCGCTTCATCAGGGCAGACGTGTCACCGTGCGCAGTGAGGAGTCGGTTCTTGCGGAGGCGGAGCGTATCACACAAATGCCCGATTTCAAGGGATATATCCATGACGTAGGCGGACCGACTGCGAATTTCCGGCATACATCGTGTGAAAAACAGCTTAGTAAGGGACTATGCATGGGAAAGAAGTGTCTTGCGCCTAAACCGTGTCCTGCACTGAAAGCTGACCATACCGAGTACCTTGCAATGCTGAGGAAAATCCGTAAGGTGAAAGGTGTTAAGCGAGTTTTCATACGTTCGGGAATCCGTTATGACTACCTCATGGAGGACAAGAATGACGAGTTCATGCGTGAACTGATAAAATACCACGTCAGCGGTCAGCTGAAAGTCGCACCGGAGCACTGTTCGGCTGTAGTGCTTGATAAAATGGGAAAACCGCATATTGAAGCGTATAAGGCATTTCAGAAGCGCTTTTATGAGATTACAAAGGGCATGGGCAAGGAGCAGTATCTTGTGCCGTACCTGATGTCGTCGCATCCGGGAAGTACACTGAATGAGGCGATAGACCTCGCTCTCTTCCTGCGTGATAATCATATTCGTCCCGAGCAGGTGCAGGACTTCTATCCGACACCGGGAACTATTTCAACCGCGATGTTTTATACCGAGCTTGACCCGTACACAATGGAGAAGGTATATGTACCTAAAACACCGAAGGAAAAAGCGATGCAGCGTGCGCTGCTGCAATATTTCCGTCCGCAGAACCGTGAACTTGTACTGGAAGCACTGAAAAAGGCAGGACGGCGTGACCTTATCGGCTCATCGCCGAAATGTCTTGTTGAGGACATAAAGCCTTCAGGCGGACAGCGCAGACCGGGTCAGAAACCGTCACGCAATTCTAAAGTCGGCGGACTTTCAAAGGGAAAGAATAAATTCCAGAAGCGGGGAAGAAAATAATCGGGATTTCTGCCTTGCGAGAGTTTTGTACAGAGTAAGCGGTGCAAATGGGCAGAACATCAATAATACCGGCGAAAGGAGGAGCAGTTATGTTGATTCAGAAATTTGACGGCGAGTACGCGGTTTTGCAGACTGAAGACGGGCTTATCAGTGTTCACAGGTCACATCTTCCGTCAGCTGCGCGTGAGGGTGATATGGTCAGCTGCAATAATGGCGGATACTCGATTGATAGTGCCGCTGAGACTGACAGTATCAGCGACGATGTGCGGGATAAATTACATAAGCTGCTGACAGGTAATGATTGATACTATTATTGTAGGTGGAGGTGCTGCCGGATGTATGGCGGCAGTGCAGGCGGCTCGGTTTGGCAAGAGTGTGCTGCTTTTTGAGCGTAACGACAATATCGGGCGCAAGCTTCGCATAACAGGCAAGGGCAGATGCAATGTCACTAACAACTCGTCAATGGACGAGCATATGAAAAATATACCGGTCAATCCGCGTTTTTTGTACAGTGCATTTTCTATGTTCAGTGCCGGGGACACTATGGACTTTTTCGAGCAGCTTGGAGTTCCGCTCAAGACTGAACGCGGCAACCGTGTTTTTCCGGTGAGTGACAATGCCGAGGACATAGTTGCAGCATTCGGCAGGGAGATGAAAAAGCTCGGTGTAAAGATTATACACAAGCGTGTCAGCTCGCTTATTATTGAGGACGGCATCTGCTGCGGAGTAAAAGCCGGCGGCGAGGAGTTTCGCAGCGGAAGTGTTCTCATCGCGTGCGGAGGAAAGTCGTACCCGAATACAGGTTCGACCGGTGACGGATACAAGCTTGCGGAGAGCGCAGGTCACAGCGTAACAGAGCTGAAACCAAGTCTTGTTCCACTGGTTTCTCCGGATAAGTATTGCGCGGAGATGATGGGACTTTCATTAAGGAATGTTACACTGAATCTTTACGATGGTAAAAAGAAAATCTATAGTGAACTCGGTGAAATGCTTTTTACCCACTTCGGAGTCAGCGGACCGCTTGTGCTGAGTGCGAGCAGTCATATACGTGAGATGTCTGCGGAGCGCTACAAGCTCCTCATAGACCTTAAACCTGCCCTCACTCCTGAACAGCTTGATGCGCGTATACAGCGTGATTTCGCGGAAAATCTCAACCGCGACTTCATCAACGGCATACGAAAGCTTCTGCCTGCTAAGCTGATACCTGTTGCCGTGAAGCTTTCGGGGATATCTCCCGGGCAGAAGGTAAACGGAATCACTAAAGAGCAAAGGCACAAATTTGGTGAACTGATAAAAGCGTTTCCGGTAAGGATATCGGGTTTCCGACCTATAGACGAGGCTATCGTCACAAGCGGAGGAGTATCTGTAAAGGAAATAGACCCCGGTACTATGGAGTCGAAGCTTTGTGAGAGACTTTTTTTCGCCGGAGAGGTCATAGATGTTGACGCTTATACCGGCGGATTCAATCTGCAAATCGCCTTTTCGACAGCTTATACTGCGGCGATGTGTATGTGAAAAAATGTAAAAAACGGAGGAAAATAAAATGAAGAATATCAATATCGCAATCGACGGCCCTGCAGGTGCAGGCAAGAGTACAATAGCAAAAATGGTTTCGGCTAAGCTTGGCTACATCTATGTTGACACTGGCGCTCTTTACCGTACTGTTGCACTTTATATAACTGAGAACAACATTGCTGATGAAGACATCGAGAAGTCGCTCGCAAATGCAAACGTTTCACTCGGATTCGTGGACGGTGCACAGCGTGTATTCCTCGGAGACAGGGACGTTTCCGACCTTATCCGCACTCCTGAGATATCAATGGCGGCTTCAAGAACATCCGCTATACCTGCTGTAAGAGCTTACCTTTTCGAGACACAGCAGAAAATCGCCCGCGAGAACAATATCATCATGGACGGCAGAGACATCGGTACAGTCGTACTTCCGAATGCAGATGTGAAGATATTCCTTACAGCGTCCGCTGAAGAACGTGCTAACCGCCGTTACAAGGAACTTGCAGAAAAGCCTGACTGCCCGACATACGATGAGATATTACAGGATATCATCAAGCGCGATTATGCTGATATGCACCGTGAAATAGCTCCGCTCAAGCAGGCTGATGACGCGGTTCTTGTTGACACGACTGAGCTTAATCTTGAAGAATCTGCTGATGCTATCGTCAAAGTAATTGAGTCAAAGATAAACTGAGGCATTTTTGTTATGAATATAAGAGTTGCTTTGCCTGACGACGTTCCTGCGGTTGAAGCGCTGTTCGAGGAAATGCTCCGCAGTATATATCCGGGACAGGAGCCTGAACCGTATGAAAAAGGCTACCTTGACAAATTCTTTGGCGGAGCAGACCGGATATACATTGCGGAAATAAATGATTACCCTGCGGCATATATTTCAGTTGAGGTCTACGAAAAGTATATCTACCTCGACGACTTCTGCGTGTCCGCAGAATACCGCGGAAAAGGAATCGGTACGGAGCTGATTCACACTGCCGAAAAATACGCTGAGGATAATAATATTTCTGAGTCTGTACTGCACGTTGAGAAGTCGAATACTTCGGCATACAAACTGTATAAAAGGCTCGGATATGCAGTCGCCGCTGATGAGGGAGACCGCTTACGCATGAAAAAAGACTTATTATAAAGGAGACGCCTATGTACTACATCGCGAAATTTCTGGTATGGATAGCGTTCAGTGTTTACTACAACCTTCACTTTGAAGGCAGAGAAAATATACCGAAAGGCGAAGCTGTCATATACGCATCAAATCACCGCAGTAATGCTGACCCGCCGCTCGTTGGTATAGGGGCACGCGGAAAATATGCATTTATGGCTAAGGAAGAACTCTTCCGCAACAAGCTGTTTGCGTGGCTTATACGTATTCTCGGAGCATTTCCGGTTGCACGCGGCAAGGGTGATACCGGTGTTATCGACACTGCCGTTGAACGTCTCGGAAGCGGAAGAAGTCTTATGATATTCCCCGAGGGAACACGTTCAAAGACAGGCAAAGTCGGCAGGGGACACTCGGGTGCGGCACTTATTGCGGCAAAGGCTGATAAAAGGGTGGTACCGGTGGGAATCGTTTTCGGAGAGAAGCTGAAATTCCGCACAAGGATAACGGTGAGATACGGTGAACCTATAGACCCGAAAGAATATATCGATGACCTTTCCGAACCTAATCCGCGTCAGCTTGTAAAGCTGAAAAACCGCTATATGGCGGAGATAAAGAAACTCGTTGAGGGTGACGAGGCAAAGGAGGAAGCAGATAATGCGTGAAGTTACAGTAGCGAATTCAGCCGGATTCTGTTTTGGAGTTGACAGAGCCGTAAAGATGGTATATAACGAGCTTGAACAGAATACAAAGGTTGCAACTCTCGGTCCGATAATACACAATCAGGACGTCGTGAACGATATGAAAGCCAAGGGTGCACGCGTTATCGAAAACGTGAGCGAACTTGAACCTGACGAGACCGTTGTTATACGTTCCCACGGAGTAGGTATGGACGTCTATGAACAGATAGCACAGAAGGGGAATCGTATGCTTGATGCAACTTGTCCCTTTGTATCGAAGATACATAAAATTGTGGCTGAGAAGTCGGCCGAGGGATATCTTGTACTCATTGCCGGAGATATCGACCATCCGGAGGTCCAAGGAATCATTGGACATTGTAAACAGAATTATCTTGTGTTTAAGGATAACTTTGAGCTAAAACACCTTTTTGAGGAAAATGATAATTTTTTGGGAAAAAAGCTTGCATTTGTCGCGCAAACAACGTATAATATAGTAGTATGGGAAGAGTGTTTAAAGGTGATCCCCAAGAACAGTCCCGATATTGTTATATTCGATACTATCTGCAACGCCACCGATACAAGACAGTCCGATGCGGCTAAGCTTGCTAAGGAGTCTGACATCATGCTCGTGGTCGGAGGCAGACACAGCTCTAATACAGTAAAGCTGTACGAGGTGTGCAGCCGTTACTGCAAAACGTATCACATAGAAAATTCGGACGAGCTTTCATCTTTGAAGCTGCCCTTTGCCGGAAGGATAGGCATTACTGCCGGAGCTTCCACACCGGCGTATATAATCAAGGAGGTACAAACCACTATGACAGAGAATGTTAATCTCACAGCAAATCCGGATGAGGAGATCGATTTCGCATCAGCTCTCGATCAGTCATTCAAAAAAATACATACAGGAGAGAAAGTTAAGGGTATCGTTGTAAGCATCGATAACGCAGAGATCACTGTTGATCTCGGTACAAAGCACACTGGCTATGTTAAGCTTGAAGATCTTACTGATGACCCGACAAAGAAGCCTGAGGACCTCGTTTCTGTAGGCGATGAGATCGAGCTCATCGTTGTAAAGGTTAACGATGCTGAGGGTACAGCTGCTCTTTCCAAGAGAAAGGTTGACGAGCAGGCTGGCTACGAGACAATCGTTAAGGCTAAGGAAGAGGGCGAAGTTCTTGAGGGAACTATCAACCGCGTTGTTAATAAGGGTGTTACTCTCAACTACCTCGGTGTAAGAGTATTCATCCCTGCTTCACAGACAGGTCTCCCCAGAGGAGCAGAGCTTGATCAGCTCAACAAGCAGAAGGTACAGTTCAAGATCATCGAAGTTGATGAGGGCGGCAAGAAGAGAGCAGTAGGCTCTATCAAGGCTGTTGAGAACGCTAAGAAGGAAGAGGCTAAGGCTAAGTTCTGGGAGACTGCTGAAGTTGGCCAGACATTCGTTGGCAAGGTTAAGTCTCTCACAAGCTTCGGCGCATTCGTTGACCTCGGCGGCATCGACGGTATGGTTCACATTTCCGAGCTTTCATGGAAGAGAATCAAGCACCCGAGCGAAGTTGTAAACGTTGGCGATACTCTCGAAGTATACATCAAGGACCTCAACCGCGAAGAGAACAGAATCTCACTCGGCTTCAAGAAGGCTGAGGACAATCCGTGGGAGATTTTCCTGTCTAAGTACGCAGTAGGCGACGTTGTTAAGGCAACTATCGTATCTATCACAAGCTTCGGTGCATTCGCTCAGATCATCGACGGCGTTGACGGACTTATCCACATCTCTCAGATCGCTGATAAGAAGGTTGAGAACGTTAAGGACATCCTTTCTGTAGGCGACGAGGTTGACGTTAAGATCATCGACATTGACACAGATTCCAAGAGAATCAGTATCTCTATGCGCGCTCTCCTCGAGGACGCAGCTGACGAGGAAGCTCCTGCTGAGGACGCTGAATAATCAATTGCATATCAAAAGCTGCACTTCGTGTGCAGCTTTTTGTGTTTATACGGTATTTTGACTGAAAGGAGTGAAATATATGACCGAGAAATTCTGCGTGGAATGCGGTAAGAAACTGCCGATGGCAGCTCGCTTCTGCGATGCGTGCGGAAGACGTCAGCCGGAATTTGTTGTTCCGCCGGAGCTGAAAGAGGTGGAACTGCCTGAGCCGGTGAAAGTTCCGCCTGAACCTGTAATAAATGCTCCGGAGAGTGTTCATATCGAGCAGGAAAATGTTTTGCCCGAAAAAACTGGAGAGGTGACAGAAGAAACGGTTCAGACCGAGGACAGTTCTGAAAAGAACGAGGAATACAAGAACGCTGCTCCGGAACCCGTGAAAGAGGCTGCACCTCCGCCGTACATACCGCCTCCGCAGGTGCCGGACTCCTACTATCAACCGGTTCCGGAGAATAAGACAGAATCGGGAATGAATCCGCTGTATATCTTGCTTATCGCGTTTGCACTTGTCGTTGCGGCAATTCTTATAGGAGCCATGTTTGCAATTAATAAGGGCTTTATAAACGACAACAGCAGCAGTTCGTCACGAGTGGTTACCTTCGTTGAACCGACTGAAAAACCTGAAACTACGACACGTCCCAAGCGGACGACAGGCGGCGCTGCGACGGAAGTGCCTACTCAGCCGACGACTGATGACGGCTATTTCGGAGTAGGCGGAAAAGTAACTGAAGTCTATTCCGATGGCGAGTACGAGGTCGGCAAGGACATACCTGCCGGCGAGTATATAATTGCTGCGAGTGAAGATGAAATTGAATTCTACGAGGAATTGAAGAAGAAAGGGGAGTATTACGAACCCGAGATATATGTTATTGTAAAAGATGGCAGAAAGGATATTATCCGTAACTGGTATCAGAACCATACATACGTCAAACTCAAGGACGGTCAGCGTATTGAGATTTCACACGCAGATATGTGCAGTGCTGATGATTCGGGAAGAAAGTTTGACCCTTTTGAAACTTCCGGAACATTTATAGTCGGCAGAGACGTTGAACCGGGCACGTATGAATTGGTTCCGACAGCCGGTGAACATTATGATAGCTATATGGTGTTCGACAACATTGATGACATGATGGCGCATGAAAATGATTATGAAATGGAGCACCACACCATGAGTGACGAAGACTTTTCTCTCACACTCAAAGAAGGACAGGTGCTGATACTCACTGACTGCAAGCTGAAAAAATAAGATCTCCGCGCATGAGGATTTTTCTTGTGCGCGATTTTTTTCTTGACAAATCGGGAAAAATCATGTATATTTAAAGTGTATAGGTGTGCAGAGCAGCATACCAATAAATTGAGAGGGGAAATCTATTATGAAGTTCAAAAAGTTAACAGCTGCATTATCAGCTTTTGCAGTTTCTGCTGGAATGCTTTCGGCACTTCCGACTGCTAATGCTGCCGACAGCAGTTACAACTACGCAGAAGCACTGCAGAAGTCGATGTTCTTCTACGAAGTCCAGCAGTCAGGCGTTCTCCCTGAGTGGAACAACGTTCCGTGGAGAGCCGACTCTATGGTCGATGAAAGCGGCAAGGATACCGACAAGGTACCCGGAGGCTGGTACGATGCCGGCGACCACTTCAAGTTCACACTTACCAATGCTTACTCGGTATCTCTGCTCGCATGGGGCTATCTCGAGTACACCGACGCTGTAAAGAATGCCGGACTTGACGAGCTCTACAAGAACAACATGAAGTTCGCTATGGACTATGTACGCGACTGTGACCTCGGCGGCGGCGAAATGGTCGGCACTATCGGCGACAGCGGCATGGACCACAATACATGGTGCAGCGCAGAGGTATACCTCCGCAAGCATCAGCTCAAAACAGGCAACTGGGAGCGCGAATACGACACTGTAAAGAACTCCACTGTTGCGGCTCTTTCCGCAGCAGCACTCGCTCAGGGCTACATGATATTCGGCGACGAGGACTACCTCAAGCACGCAAAGGACCTCTTTGAGGGCGCCGACAAGATTCGCGATTCCAAGGATATCGGCAACATGAGCGGAATGTACAACACCTCCACATGGCTCGACGACTGTATGTACGCTGCCTGCTGGCTCTACAAGGCTACCGGCGACAAGAGCTACCTCGAGAAGATAGAGAAGGATTACGTTCCCAACTTCCCGCTCGAGAACCAGTCAAAGGACTGGAAGTACACATGGGGTCTCGCATGGGACGATACCACTCAGGCTGCGGCTCTGCTCTATGCACAGCTCACAGGCAAGGAGGAGTGGGTAAAGCACATCGACAAGCATATCCGCTACTGGATGAATACAGGCGATCCTGACCTCAAGCCCTTTGAGGGAAGAGTTACCAAGGACGGACTTTCTCACCTCACAAACTGGGGCTGTCTCCGTCACGCCTGCAATACTGCATGGCTCACAAAGCTTGCCTGCGACACCGTTCTCAAGGACGGCGGAAACGCTGACAAGTACAACAAGTGGGCTGACAGTCAGGTAAATTACTGCTTCGGCGACAACGCACTCAGACTCTGCTACGTTCTCGGCATGGGCGAAAAGAACCCCAAGGCTGTACACCACAGAACAGCTTCCGGTATCCACGATGACCACTGGAACGAGCTCGGCAAGGAGTCGGGCGGAGCTGAGGGCTGGCAGACAGAGTATGCTCATACTCTCTACGGCGCTCTCATCGGCGGTCCTGACAGCACCGGCAGCTACGATATGACTCAGATAGGCGTTGCAAACTACGAGTACACCGAGGTCGCAGTTGACTACAATGCCGGATATACAGCAGTTCTCTGCGCTATGATAGACGAAAACGGCGGCAAGCCGCTTGCAGACTTCCCCGTAAAGGAAGAGCCCAAGTGGGCAGAGTGGGAGGTCGCAGCTGTAATCAACGGTACAGAGGGCAAGAGCTACACCGAGGTCAAGGCTTGGGCAATGAACCACACAGCATGGCCTGCAAGAGTTGCAAAGGACATCGAATACCGTTATTTCTTCGATGTTTCTGAGATAATTGAAGCTGGTCTTTCTGTTGACGATATCAAGGTAGAGGGCAAGTCTCAGCAGTACAGCGAGGGCGACCAGGGCTATGCAACTGTTTCGGGTCCTTACAAGTACGAGGGTGACTCTACAGGTAACACATACTACGCAAAGATAAAGTTTGAGGACGGCCGTGCTATCATGCCTACAGGTCAGTCCGAACACCGCGACGAAGTACAGTTCCGTATCTCAATTCCTGACGCTGTTGACGGAAAGTCTACAGACGGTGCATGGAATGCAAAGAACGACTGGTCATATCTCGGCGGACTTGCTGATGCTACAGACCTCAAGAACGAAGATGCACTCAACGAGCATATCACAATGTATGTTGACGGTGCACTTGTATGGGGCGAAGAGCCTGACGGCACAAAGCCCGGCAAAAATACTGAGCCGAAGACTACTACAACTTCCGACAAAACACCTTCAACAACAACTACAACTTCTGCGACTGGTGAAGTTTCAGTGCTTCTTCCCGGTGATGCAAACGTTGATGAGTCTGTAACAGTTGCAGATGCTGTAACAATTCTCCAGTTTGTCGGCAACAAGGACAAATATATTCTTAGCAAGAAGGGCAGAGCAAACGCTGACGTTGACGGCGTTCCCGGAATCACTGCAAACGATGCTCTCGTTATCATGAAGTACGACGCAAAGGTAGTAGTTCAGCTTCCCATTGCGGAACCATTTTTACCTCAGGAATGAGCTTTTGTAAGCAATATACAAAGGTTTGGCGAACAAATTCATAGTTAGTTAACAAAAGGGAGCTTGCTCCCTTTTGTTATTTTCGGGACGTTGTGAAAATCTACAAAAATGACAGTCGGTAATTATAGAAATACACGAAATTCCGGAAAGCTATTTACTTTTTTTTGCAGATATAATATAATATGAATGATGGATCAGTGCAGTAATATGTCCGCGTAGGACTTGGATCTGTCACACATTTCACAAGATATAACCGCAATGTATGCACTGGCATTGCGTTATAAAAAATTTATACTTTTATTTTTATCAGGGAGGGTATAAAAAATGCACAAGAAAATGTCAAAAGCTCTCACAGGCAGCCTTATGGCAGCAGCTATGATGGCATCATCTCTTACAGCTGTTGTTGCTCCTATGAGTGCAAGTGCTAAGGCACAGCTCCTCGGTGCTACAGACTTCGAGGATAACGTTGGTCTTCCTTGGCACACCTGCGAAACAAACCCCGCTAAGCAGACATTCGACATCGACAATGGCGTGTACAAAGTAACAATCAAGAATCCTAATGGTTCTGATGGACGTTGGGATCTTCAGCTTCGTCACAGAGGTCTTCAGCTCGTAGAGGGTCATAAGTACCACGTTCACGCTGAGATCACTGCTTCTGACGCTGGTTACATCTACACAAAGATCGGTGACTACGGCGGAGATAACGAGTACTGGAACGACTGCGGTGACGGTAACTGGTCCGTTCACAAGCTCTCAGCTGGTGAGAAGTTCGTAATCGATACTGACTTCACAGCTGGTCAGGGTCCTAAGCCCCTCCAGCCCGGTCCTGCTGAGTGGGCATTCCACTACGCAAATAACAACGGCAAGTATGGCAACAGCGATACAGGTATGCCGAAGGATTCTACACTTACATTCGATAATATGTCTCTCGAGGACCTCGACGGTGATGTGGGATTCAATCCTGCAAACGAGTTCGGTGTTATCAGACCTCAGTCAAACGTTCGTCTTAACCAGGTTGGTTACTACAAGAACCTCGCTAAGAAGGCTTCTTACGTAACTGATGCGGCTGATCCGCTTGAGTTCGACGTTTATGACAAGTCCGGTACATCTGTATTCCACGGCAAGTCAAGCAAGGTTATCTCTGGCGATATCGATTCCGGTACACCTGAGGATACAATGGTTAAGTCTGACGGCGGTAAGGAACTCCCCAGATACAAGGACAGCGGTAAGTACGTTCATATCCTCGACTTCACAAAGCTCGATAAAGAAGGCGAAGGCTACTACATCGTAGTTAAGGACGACACTGGTGTATCAGGTACACAGTCCGGTATCCTCAAGGGTGCTTTCGATACTAAGGTAAGCGGCGATAAGGTATTGTGGACTAACTGGAAGACCGATAAGGAATACCAGATGAATAAGTCTCACTCCTTCAACATCGCTAACACAGTTTATGATGGACTTCTCCGTGACTCTATGAGCTACTTCTATCAGAACCGTTCAGGTGTTCCGATCGAAGCTGAGTACATCAAGAACGGCGACGCTGCATCACTTTCACACTCTGAATACGGTCATAACCCCGATACAGCTTATGTACAGCCTAAGTGGGTAAAGGCTTACGATGGTAAGTTCAACGGCGATACAAAGTATCAGATCACAGCTACATACGGCTGGTACGACGCTGGTGACCACGGTAAGTACGTTGTTAACGGTGGTGTTTCTGTATGGACACTCCAGAATATGTACGAAATGTCCAAGCACCTCGGCAAGGATGCCAAGTGGGCTGACAACAAGTCAATGCTCATTCCTCAGGACGGCTCTGCAAAGGGTGCTCCTGACGCACTTGACGAAGCAAGAGTTGAGCTTGAGTGGTTCTTCGACATGATGGTTGATTCTAAGGATCCTTACTTCGGCAAGGATGCTGGTATGGTTTACCACAAGCTCCACGACCACAAGTGGACAGGTCTTGCTATCCACGCTTGGAAGTACGAGGGCTTCAAGGATATGACTCGTATCGTTAAGCCTCCGACGTATGCTGCTACATTAAACATGGTTGCTTGTGCTGCTCAGGCTGCACGTCTCTGGAAGGGCATCGATGATGACTTCGCTGATAAGTGCTTAGAGAACGCTAAGATCGGTCTCGCAGCTGCAGAGAAGAACAAGGATAAGTGGTATGGTATCAACGGCGTTTCTGAACAGCAGGACGATGTTGCTGGCACAAATGCTAAGAAGGGTGACGTTTACTTCGCTCCTCTCGATCAGGCTATAGGCGGTGGTCCTTACGGTGATACATACGTAACAGATGACTACTACTGGGCACTCTGTGAGCTCTACGCTACAACAGGCGATAAGGAGTACTACACAGAACTCATGAAGTATAAGAACCAGAACGATAAAACCGGCGCTGATAAGGCTCTGAGTGTTACATCTAACCTCGGCGGCGGTGAGAACAAGGGTTCATTCAGCTCATTCAACTGGGGTTGTACTTCCGGCCTCGGAACACTTTCACTCTACCTCAACCAGGATAAGCTCAGCGATGAGGATGCTAAGACTGTTAAGGATTCTATCGTAGCTGCAGCTCAGAACTACGTTGATCAGGAAAATAAGGCTGGTATGGGTATCCCGTACGTAGGTTCTACATTTACTGATGAGATCAACATCGGTGTTGACGATAACGGCAAGCCGATCGAGGTTACAGGTTATGAGTGGGGTTCAAACTCATTCGTTGCTAACAACGCTATCGTTATGGCTTATGCTTACGATGCTACTAAGAATGTTGATTACATCGATGGTGCTTCCACCGCTATGGACTACATCCTCGGACGTAATGGTAACGACTTCTCATACGTATCCGGTTACGGTGACGTAACTCTCCAGTGGCCTCACCACAGACTCTGGGCTAACGGAATCGATCCTGAATTCCCGAAGGCTCCTGCTGGCGTAATGTCAGGTGGTCCTGGTGCTGGTATGCAGGATCCTTACGTAGGCGGTCTCGGCTTCAAGAGAGGTACTCTCGCAAGCCAGAAGTGCTATGTTGACTCTGCTGAAGCATGGTCTGTAAACGAGATCACAATCAACTGGAACTCACCTCTTGCTTGGATGGTATCTTACCTCGAGGACGTTGCTCCTACAGTAGATCGTGAGAAGCAGGGTACGTCAGAAGATACACCTGGTACAACATCTGATCCTTCAAATGTACTTTGGGGCGATGCTAACGAAGATGAGAATGTAACAATCGCTGATGCTACAACAATTCTTCAGTACATCGGTAACAAGGATAAGTACAAGCTCGGCGACAAGGGTAAGAAGCAGGCTGACATCGTTGATAACGGTGACGGTATCACTGGTACAGACGCTCTTGCTATCCAGATGATGGACGCTAAGCTCATCGACAAGAAGGACTTCCCGATTACTTCTGATCAGCTCAAGGCTGCAAGAAAGTAATTTATAAATCACATAAAAAAGACGCTCAGAAATGAGCGTCTTTTTTTGATAGAAGCCTTTTTTCAAAGGCTTCTATCATTTTATTATACGGATATTTGTGATCGCACATTGGTCACCGGTGAGGGCAGTTGAAAGCTTTGTAATATTTGCAGGGATGGTAGTTACAGAGCGTATGGAGAGTCCGCAAAATTCTGAAGTTATAGTAACTTTACCGGGTTCTAAGTGGTAATGCAGTTCGCAGTCCTGACCAGCTTTGTTACGTTTTTTCCATTCGTCCCAGTTCTGGAAATTATCGAGCTTATTTGTGAAAACACGGTTTTCAGCTTCTTCGTCTTCTTCCCAGCCTTCACCATCGAGACGTACAACAGTCAGTTCACGGTAATTTTCACCTTTGACCTTTCCGTCGTCGGAGGTATAAATAACAGCAAACGGACAGTGCCAGACAAGTCGTGCCGTCGGGAGACTGAGTGTATGAAACTTTATACACATTCCGTCGACGATCTCGACACCATCTGATACGTCTGAACGCCAGCCATCTACCTGAACATTCGGTATATCGCCGGCAGGGGAGTCGATATAGGTGATTTCTTCAGCAATACGCGGAATATAGCCGTCGCCGATGACTTCTTCTGTCTTGTAAATATTAACGTCGTCAATCGTACAGTGCTCGCCTGTGAGCGAGAGATACGCAAATCTTGTACTGTCAGGCAGAGCGATAATGATTTCATGCGAGCGGAAACTGTTCGAGAATTTGAACAGAAGATGATCCTTATACCGGACGATATCAAGGTCGAACGCTACTTTCTCCCTCAGCAGAGCCTTTGCTTCGGCAGCAGCACCGATTTGCTCGGTCGTAGTGAGCTTGAAATCTCTTATACCGGCAGGAGTAACAGTTCCGTCAGCGCGTATCGTAGCATATTCGTGGTAAAGTAGATCTTTACGTTTGCGTTCATCGTTGTGGATTCGAGCATCGAGGGAGTCGAAAAGCACGAAGCTTGGTATATTTTTTGAGTCATGCTCACCGTTCATATAACTTGTAAAGTGAACGTGAGTCATGGTATTATTGAGGAGAATTCCATCAGAAACAGATGAACGATACGAGCCGCAAATCATTGAACCAATGCGTTCAAGCTCATTTGTTTCTTCGTGTTCCTTCATAGTGTACTCCGAATCGAGGTCAATAAGGTGGAGCATGATTCTTGCAAATTCGGGGTCAAACTGCGTACCTGTACCCTTGACGATCTCTTCACGGACGAGGTCATGTGGAATAGGGTCGCGGTAGCTTCGCTTGGAAGTCATAGCATCGTAAGCGTCAGCAACAGCGATTATTCGGGCGATTTCCGGAATATCCTCGCCTTTGAGACCGTCGGGATAGCCGTGTCCGTCATAGCGTTCATGGTGATAATGAGCGCCGATACTGAGATACGGCGACTGACTGATACTTGAAAGAATCTGCATTCCGATGACAGGATGAGTCTTGATAGCGGCAAATTCCTCGTCGGTGAGTTTACCTTCCTTATTGATGATACTGTCTTTAATACCGATTTTACCTACATCATGAAGAAGTGCAGTAAAATAAAGGTCGTCAATTTCTTTTTGGCTTTTATTGAGATATCCGGCGATTTTCACTGAATACTCTGCAACACGTCGCGAATGACCGTGAGTATACTTGTCTTTAGCATCAATAGCATTAGCAAGAGCAGTAGCAGTCTGTTCAAACATAAGGCGCATATTATGTTGTTCTTCTCGGACTATCTCTATCTCACGCTTATTTGCGAGTTCGAGCTTATCATTCATATCGCGTAGTGCGAAAACGTAAAGCGAGACGACGAGTCCTACGAGGGTCATGTTAGTAAGTGAAAGACCGTACATAAATATTTGAGCGATTGCCGAAATAAATGGAGCGATAGTGAAAAGGAGTATTGAAATAAGGAGACGCTTGCCGATTTTTTTATGGTATTCCAATATGACCGATAGGTCGAGGACGAGGATAATTAGCGGTGAGAGATAGCATATCATGAACCCTTCCGACCGCTGATACTGATTGTATTCATCGAAGGTGTAGTAGAATCCTGTAAACTGCGAGATAATGAGCATCACAATAGCCGCTCCGCAGAGAATACACGAGAGGTATAGACGTTTTGGAAGCTTAGTCATAGCGCCTTCATTTCGGTAAAGGTCCATAATATACAGGGTGAAGCAGAAGATTACGGCTATTGTCAAGAAAAAAGTCATAAAATTGCTGATTCTTACCATATAAAAGCCTATGTTACTGGTATCTCCGCGGAAGTTATAAGCAAAGCGGTCGAATATGAGCAATAACATCGCAGATAGCTCGATAGCCGTAAGAATTCGTTTTCGGGCAGGTGGAATCGACTTTGTGATAATGACAAAGAACGCAAGCATAGCGCAAATCGAACTCAGTACAAGCATTATGTTTAATTGGTACTGTTTCAATAATTCTAAAATATTCATGTTTTTCTCTTTCTTATGGCGAGACGGTCATATTAAAAAGAACTGTATCGCCTATCATTCCCAAATTCTATATAAAAAGTATATCACATTTTACAGTTTTTTTCAAGTCACAGATTGTAAAATGTTTATTATTCCAATTCGGCGATATGACAAATAATATAAAAAGATAACGTATTCATAAAATTTAGTGAGGGATTTATACAATCAGGAGGAGAAAACGAGGTTCGATTTGGCGAGGTATACAAAAAAATATGAATATTGTGTGTAATCTATTGAATATAGTTTATATATATGGTACAATATGAATATAATATAGAAAGTGAGGCGAGAATAATGAAAATACAGCAATTGGAATACGTCATAGCTATAGCTCAGGAAGGCAGTATTACATCGGCGGCTAAAAAACTGTATCAGGCTCAGCCTAACATTAGTATAGCACTTAAAGAGCTTGAATCTGAGATAGGCACTCAGGTATTTTGGCGTACTCCTAATGGTATGGTTCTTACTCCTGAGGGGGAAAATTTCCTTTTGAAAGCAAAAGAAATAGTCGATGGAATGCATAGCCTTGAAGCTGATTATACTAATAAGAATGCGGATACTGTTGCGTTGAGGATAGAGGCAAATATTTCAACCTACATGGCGGCAGCAGTAGCATTATGGGTGAAAACTTTTAACCCAGATGATAAATTCAATATTCACCTTATCGAGATACCGTCAAATAAGGTAATTGACGATGTAAGCAACTCGAGAAGTGATATAGGTATAATCCGCATTCCGTCAAGTCAGTTTGAATTGTACACAGAACAGCTGAAAAGCCGGAAACTCGGCTATTATACGCTGAATGAGTTCACAATGAAGCTACTCCTGCATACGGATAATCCGCTTGCTAAATATGATGATATCCCGATAGAAGAGCTTAAGAATTATACTCAGATAATGCATGGCGACGATGAGATAAACGTTTTCGGCAAGACGAGTATCAACGCTGACTACGACGACTCAGCCAATACCCGAACTATTCACGTTTACGACCGCGGAAGCAAAATAGCTATGATGAACATTCTCAAAGATGCGTATATGTGGGTTTCACCGATGCCGAGAGGAGCGTTCGAGGAAAATGCGAAAATTGTAGCAAAGGACTGCTCTTATGCCAATATACAGATACGCGACATAGTGATATTTAAGAAATCGAATGAAACTAAGCCGCTGATAAACAGATTTCTTGAATTTCTTAAAGTGTTCGTTGATCGTTCGTTTAACGAGAAAAATTGAACGCAAAAAAGGTGTACACATATGTGTACACCTTTTTGTAAACGTATAAGACAGAATCAAACGCCGTACTTAGTAGTAGCAACGGGGATTCCAGGACCCATAGTAGAAGTAACAGTGCAGCTCTTGAGGTAAGTACCCTTAGCAGCAGCAGGCTTAGCCTTTACGATAGCTTCCATAAGAGTGGAGAAGTTCTCTTCGAGCTTAGCAGCACCGAATGATGCCTTACCAATGGGGCAGTGGATGATGTTAGTCTTGTCGAGACGGTACTCGATCTTACCAGCCTTAGCCTCAGTTACAGCCTTAGCAACATCAGGAGTTACAGTACCAGCCTTCGGGTTAGGCATGAGTCCGCGGGGACCGAGAACCTTACCAAGACGTCCTACAACGCCCATCATGTCAGGTGAAGCAACAACAACGTCGAAGTCCATCCAGTTTTCCTTGGTGATCTTCTCAACCATGTCCATACCGCCAACGTAGTCAGCGCCAGCTGCCTGAGCAGCCTCATACTTGTCTTCCTTGCAGAATACAAGTACTCTAACCTTCTTACCAGTACCGTTAGGGAGAACAACTGCACCTCTAACCTGCTGGTCAGCGTGACGAGAGTCAACGCCGAGACGGATGTGAGCCTCAACAGTTTCGTCGAACTTTGCCTTTGCGTTCTGGCAAACTAATTCAAGAGCCTCGTTAGACTCGTAAAGCTTTGCATAATCAACAGCCTTAGCGCTGTCAACATATTTCTTGCCGTGTTTCATTATATTTCCTCCTATTTAAGTGGTAATACCGGGATTAGATATACCCGATTAGCGGAATTTTCCTCCCACCAATAGAACTCAGAACGGGGAAAATTTACCCCTATCGTCATTCAAATTAAAGTGATTAGTCAACAACTACAACGCCCATTGAGCGAGCTGTACCTGCGATCATGCTCATAGCAGCCTCGAGTGAACCTGCATTGAGGTCAGGCATCTTAGTCTCAGCGATCTTCTGAACCTGTTCCTTAGTGATGTTAGCGACCTTAGTCTTATTAGGAACTCCTGAACCGCTGTTGATGTTGCAAGCCTTCTTGATGAGGACAGCAGCGGGGGGAGTCTTAGTGATGAAAGAGAATGAACGGTCAGCATAAACTGTGATAACAACAGGGATGATCATACCGATATCGTTCTTAGTTCTCTCGTTGAATTCCTTTGTTGAAGCTTAATGTAGCCAACTACTTTCTGTGCCATGTATTCGCACCTCCATAAATGTGGTAAATGGCGAGGCAAGAATTATTTTACCTCTCCCACTGAAACCATTCCGGTTTCTTTTTTGACCTAATTAGTCCTCCACTGCTATTACCTGACTTATAGGCAGGGTAGTGGGGGTTTCTCTGCCGAACATTGATACAAGAAGATCAACTGTGCGGTCATCGAGATTAATGCTCTGAACAACTCCGATGAAGCCATCCATAGCAGTGCCGGAGATCTGGACTCTGTCGCCCTCTTTGAAGTTGACCTCGACAGAAGAAACATCGATGCCGAAGGTCTTTTTGACCTCTTCCTCAGAAAGGGGAGTGGGTTCTGAACCCGGACCAACGAAGCCTGTGCAGCCTCTGGTATTTCTTACGACGTACCAAGTATCCTCAGTAACGACCATTTTGACCAGAACGTAACCTGGGAAAGTCTTACGTTCGATCTCTTTGCTTTTGCCGTCTGTGATCTCCTCTACTCTTTCAGTAGGGACTCTGACCTCCTGGATAAGCTCATGAAGCTTGCGGTTTTCGACAACCTTTTCAATATTCTGTGCTACTTTATTCTCATAGCCTGAATAAGTGTGGATAACATACCACTTAGCTGCTTCTGACATTACATATCCTCCTCAGTGAAATCAGCCCTGCTGGTAGATGAAGCTCAACAGATGAAGGAATCCGAAATCGAGGCCGCCAACGATAAGGGCAGCGCCAACAACTACGGCAAGAACAACTGCTGTATTATTAATGACGGTTTCCTTAGTAGGCCAAACGACTTTTTTGAATTCGATTTTCAGATCCTTGAACCATTTAGCGATCTTGTTAGGTTCTTTCTTAGCGGATTTCTTATCCTTCTTTTCGGAAGCTGTATTTTCCTTGTCTTTTTTAGCCATAGAAAAACTCCTTCCGCTTACTTTGTTTCCTTGTGAAGAGTATGCTTGCGGCAGAACTTGCAGTGTTTCATCATTTCAATTCTGTCCGGATCGTTCTTCTTGTTCTTCTTGGAAACGTAATTACGCTGTTTGCACTCAGTGCAAGCTAATGTAATTTTAACTCTCATAACGGCACCTCCTGAAAAAATTATTTCCTCCGCGTGCGGAGGTAGGTTGTTTGCCTCCCTCTGCGGGGCATAAAAAATAACCCCAAACGAGGTAAAATCATTATAACATATAAAAAAGAGCTTGTCAAGGGGTTTTTAGAAAATTTCTCCTTCAGTGAGCAGCTATTACGCGGAATATGCTTAAGGCAAAACCGCACAAAGACCGCTTGACGTCTTTGTACTGAATCTGCTTGGATATTTTCCGTCATCTTGCACAGAAATCCCTTGACATACGTCAGTATGCCTGCGG
>ONBA01000036.1 GCA_900315975.1 uncultured Ruminococcus sp. | reverse complement strand
GGAGCGATATCCTGTTCGATGATAACACCGGGTTCAGCCTCGTTGTATTCCTGTCCTTCCTGTTCAAACTGGATATTGTTACCGTACTTGGCAACAGCATCGTTGAAGTCCATACCTACAACATCAGGCATTTTCCAGTCGTTTTTATCCTTGTTGTTGAATTTGAAGCTGTCGGCGAACATCAGAGAAATTATGATAACACCGACTATGATAACAACAACTACTACCGCTGTGAGAACAGGGATAACAAGCGATGAGCGCTCTTCCTCTTCTTCCTCATCATCTTCATAGTAATCGTCGTTGTTGTAAACATCGCCGTACTGCTGAGGTTGCGGGGGAGCGTATCCACCGCCCTGCTGTCCGTCATAGGGAGCGCCTGCGCCTGCATATACCGGCTGCTGCTGAGGAACACCCTCGCCTGCCGTTGCAGCTGCGGGAATGTCTATATCGCCGCTCGGAGCGTTGAAGAATCGGGTATTCTCGTTATCGTCGCTCTCCTCGACGTAGTATCCGAATGTCATTTCAGGGTCAGCCTTGAATCTTTCGATATCAGCTATCATCTCGCCTGTAGTCTGATATCTGTCCTCCGGTGCCTTTTCCATAGCCTTGAGGACAATCTCTTCGAGACCGTCCGGAATATCGGGATTGATTGCTCTCGGACGCTCGGGGATATCGTGCATATGCATAACTGCGATAGCGACCGGGTTGTCGCTGTCGAACGGCTTTCTGCCTGAAAGCATCTCGTACATCATTGCGCCTACGGAATAGATATCGCTCTTGGCATCGGTTACGTTTCCGCTTGCCTGCTCGGGACTGATGTAATGTACACTTCCGATAGCCTGATCAGTGGCAGTCTTGCCTTCTTCGCGTGCAAACTTGGCAATACCGAAGTCCATGACCTTGATAGTTCCGTCGCTGAACATCATGATATTCTGCGGCTTGATATCGCGGTGAACGATGCCCTTGTCGTGAGCGTGCTGCAGTGCACGGAGGATCTGTATAACAAAGTGTACAGTGTCCTTCCATGTAAGAACCTTTTCTTCCTCGATGTATTCTTTAAGGGTAATGCCGTCGATATACTCCATAACGATGTACTGGAGCTTATCTGAGAAGCCCATATCGTAGATTTTTACGATATTCGGGTGAGAGAGCACCGCAACAGCTTTTGATTCGTTCCTGAAACGTCTGAGGAACTCCTCGTTCTCTGCGTACTCCTTCTTGAGGATCTTAATAGCGACAGCCTTGTTGTCGATAACGTCAATGCCCTTGTAGACTTCAGCCATTCCGCCTACGCCTATGAGTTCGGTTATCTCATATCTGCCGTCAAGCTTTTTGCCAATGTACTTATCCATCGTCTTATCCTTCCTTCAGAACTGCTTTATATTAAATATGTTGCCTAACGTTATTCATATATCACTGCGACAGTGACATTATCCCTTCCGCCCTTATCGAGCGCAAGTTTAATAAGTGCTTCAACTACTCCATCGAAGTCTGATCCTGCGATAGTGTCGAATATTTCCTCATCTATGCAGTAGCCGGAAAGTCCGTCCGAGCACAGCAGAAGACGTATTTTTTCATCATAGTCGAGTATAAATGTATCTGTAAGCACAGTCTTTTCGACTCCGACCGCCCTGACGAGCATATGCTTCTGCGGGTGTACCTCCATTTCAGCCTGAGTGATCTTTCCCTGCTCAAAAAGGAGTGAAGGAACGTTATGATCTGTGGTTATCTGATGGAGACCCTTATCTGTTATGAGGTACGCTCTGCTGTCGCCGACATTTGCGATAAAAGCCTTTTCAGGGGTTACAAATGCAGCAACACAGGTAGTGCCCATGCCGAAGTTTTTGAAATCGAGCCTTGCCTTGGTATATATTACCGAATTGGCAGCAGAAACTGATGATATGAGGAGTTTGCGGACATCATCGTCGCTGAGAGTTTCGCTGTAGCCGTCAGAAAAGCGCTGAAAGAACTCGTCAATAGCTATCTGACTTGCTTCTTTACCTGCTCTTTCTCCGCCCATACCGTCGCAAACGACTGCAAGAACGTTGTGACCGAAATATTCACATCTGACCGCGTCCTGATTTTCCTCGCGTCTCAGACCGATATCCGTACCGGATCTGAATCTCACGTATCCGCGCCCCCTTTCTCTTTATTCTGCTGAGCGGCATCACGTCTTAGCTGACCGCAAGCCGCCTCTATATCGCTTCCGAGAGTACGTCTCACGGTAGCGTTTATGCCCCGCTTCCCGAGCCGTTTTGCAAAATCTGCAACGGCAGTTGAAGCGGTGCGGTAATCTCTTTCTTTTACCTTATTTACGGGGATAAGGTTAACATGACAATTCATGCCCCTGAGCAGGTCTGAGAGCCTGTCCGCATCAGCATCTGATGAGTTCACACCGCTGATAACGGCATACTCAAATGTAACACGTCTGCCCGTTTTTTCAATATAATACCTGCACGCTCCGAGGAGCTCCTGTATATTATATGTCCGGTTGACCGGCATTATTTCACTTCTTGAATTATTGTCCGAGCTATGGAGAGATATGCACAGTGTTAGCTGAAGCTTCATATCCGCAAGCTCATATATCCTCGGAACTATTCCGCAGGTAGACAGTGACACATGGCGGAGGCTGAAATTATTGCCCCTGCCGTCGGAGAGTATCCTCAGAAACTTCACGACGTTATCGAAGTTATCCATAGGTTCGCCGATTCCCATCAGCACTATACCTGAAACCTTTACGCCTGAGTTTTTTTCGGTCTCGTATATCTGCATAAGTATTTCCGCAGGAGTAAGGCTTCTCACGAATCCGGCAATAGCAGAAGCACAGAACCTGCACCCCATTTTACAGCCGACCTGAGTCGAAACACAAATGCTGTGACCGTAGTTATATTCCATCAGAACGGTCTCGACATAATTGCCGTCAGAAAGCCTATAAAGATATTTTACAGTATTATCTATGGAAGATTCAAGCTTTTTCTGCACAAATAGTCCATTTACACAAAAAATATCTTTAAGGCGCGTACGTAATTGGACAGATAGGTCAGTCATTTTGTCGAAATCGAAAATTCTTTTAACATGAAGCCACTGATATATCTGTTTTGCGCGGAATTTTTTCTCACCGATAGCGTCAAGTGCCGCCTCTATTTCGGGCAATTCAAGGCTGAGAATATCCATTTTTTCCAATTACTTTCACCGTCCTTTGTTTGTACGCAAAGCACCGGAAATGATGTGCCATGCATACAAAATCTCCCAAAACAGCAGAAATTATCCGCTGTTATTTTATTTTTCTGAACTTTGCAACGAAGAAGCCGTCGTCGAATCCGTTTAGCGGCGAAAGAGTCGCCATTGTTCCGGTTATGCCCATAATATGCGGCAGTTCGACCGGCTCAAGCTCGGGGTGACCGAGGAGTAGCCTCTCGCAGACCGCTTCATTTTCAGCCTTGCGGATAGTGCAGGTCGAGTACACGAGTTCTCCGCCGACTGCTAAGTAGTTCAATGCGTTCTGAGCAATATTGTACTGAATTTCCGGAAGTCTCTCAAATTCAGAAAGTTTTTTATACTTTATTTCCGGCTTCTTACCGATAACTCCGAATCCGGAACACGGTACATCACAGAGTACCTTCGTAAACTCAGGAAGTTCGGAATTGAACTTTGTTGCGTCGCCGGCAGCTGCCCTTATATTCGTCAGTCCGAGACGTTCCGCCCCTTTGCGTATAAGGTCAGCACGCTTCTCATGAAGGTCGAATGCGTATATTTCTCCGCCGCCGTTCATCATCTCAGCCATAGTGAAGGTCTTTCCTCCGGGAGCTGCACAGATGTCAAGCACGCGGTCATTTTCAGTCGGAGCAAGGGTACGGCAGCAGAACTGCGATGCAAGCGACTGTACATGGAACCACCCATCCTTAAAAGCCTCAGTTGCTGTAATATCGCCATTTGTGCTCACTCGTGCACACTCCGGCAGTACCTCTCCGAATGGAGCAAGTTCAGCCTTTCCGATTGCTTTGCTGAGTTCATCAGCAGTGCATCTCAGTTGATTACGGCGGAGATATATCTCCGGCTTATCGAGTGAACAGCGCAGAAATGCCGATGCAAATTCGCTGCCGTGGTCAGCCATCAGTTCACTGACAAGCTCTTCCGGACACGAAAATTCTATCGACATAAGCTTCACATCATCGCTGCCGATATCACATATTTTCTTGCCTTTTCGGACAAAATTGCGCAGTATTGCATTGACCATTCCGGACGCACTCGTCTTGCCGAACTTCTTTGCGAGTGCGACCGACTCATTAACGGCAGCGTTATCAGGTATGCTGTCCATATATGCGAGCTGATAGATTCCGCACCGCAATATATTTACAATTGCGTCGTCAAGCTTTTGAATCGGACGCGACGACAGCCCCGAAATCACATAGTCGAGAGTCAGTCTGCGCTGAATAACTCCGTAATAGAGCGCAGAGCAAAGCTTCTTACCTCTGTCATCGAGGTCGGAAGAATCAAGTCCTGCGCTGAGCTGTATATTTGAATAGCTGCCGCTGCGGAATGTTTTATTCAGCAGTTTAACAGCAAGATATCTCGGTTCACTCATCGTCTTGCCCTCAACAGCAGGCGGATAAGCTGCATTGCAGACGTTGCAAGTGACACAACATATGTCATTGCAGCCGCTGTCAGAACCTTTCTTGCAGGCGATATTTCGCTTGATTCAAGGATAGCGTCTGCTTCAAGTGTTTTAAGTGCACGGTGACTTGCATCAAGTTCCATCGGAAGGGTGATAAGCTGAAAAAGAACTACCGCGCAGAACATCGCAATTCCCACATACATAAGAAACGGCAGAAATGTGAAAAAACAGCCGAGAATAAACGCAATATACCAGAAACGTGAGCAGAATCCCATGACCGGAGCAACCTTATTGCGCAGTATCATTGGCGCATAATTTTCGGCATACTGGCAGGCGTGTCCGCACTCGTGAGCAGCAACACCTATCGCTGCGATAGAAGTTTTGCCGTATGTTGAATCAGAAAGGCAGATAACATTTTCGCTCGACGAATAGTAGTCGCTGAGACTTCCGCTTACGCGCTCTATCCTTATGTGATAGAGTCCGTTATTATCGAGTATCTTCCGTGCCGCCTGTTCAGCAGTAAGACCGCGTGAACTGTATTCATTGCTGTATTTTCTGAACGTGCTGTTGAGTACTGCGTGTGCAATGAGCGGGAGCAGCAGCATTCCAAAAAGCAGGAGCATATCCATAAGAAAGTAGTTTGAGCTTATGTTTCCAAAGTAGTAACCCATATCTTACCTCCGCGTCAGTTGAGTTTTTCTCCTTCGGCAAGTTTTCTGCCCCTGAGAAAATCCTCAGTTTTCATGCGTTTTTTGCCCTCGGGCTGAACTTCAAGGAATGTCACGCACTTGCCGTCGCCGCATTTTACGGTGAACTTCTTTGTGTCAACTACCGAACCGTTCTCAGAGTCCGGAGCAATATTGTCCGATATTTCTGAGCGGTAGACCTTTATTCTCTTGCCTCCGAGCATTGCGAAGCCGGTAACTCCGCGTATAGTGTCATGAACCTCTGCCGCTGACTTTGAGAAGTCAAGTGCACTCATTTCCTTGCGTATCATAGGCGAATAGCACGAGAGCGAATCGTCCTGTTTTTCAGGAGTAAGAGTACCGTTTTCGATAGCGGAAACGGTTTCCATAAGCACCTCTCCGCCCATCTCGGAAAGTCGGGCATAGAGTTCCTCATACGTCTCATTTTCGCCGATATCGGTCACTTTCTTGATAAGCATATCACCGGTATCGAGTCCCTCACTCATCTGCATCGAAGTCACACCGGTCTGCTTCTCGCCGTTGAGGAGCACCCAGTTTATAGGAGCAGCTCCGCGGTACTTTGGAAGCAGTGACGCATGAATATTCACACAGCCGTACTTTGGCAGTTCGAGAATCTCTTTCGGAAGAATCTGTCCATACGCTGTAACGACTATAAGTTCGGGAGCAATATTGTTCAAAATCTTCATTGACTCCTCAGCGTCATCACCTTTTCGCAGTGAAAGCGGCTGATAAACAGGTATACTATATTCCTCTGCCGCAGACTTGACCGGAGTCGGAATCATCTTATAACCGCGTCCCTTTGGCTTGTCGGGCTGAGTAAATACCGCCGCAACCTCGTGACCGCTCTCCGCGAGCTTTCTGAGGCACGGAACAGCAAAATCAGGAGTTCCCATGAACACTATTTTCATATTATTCCTCCTCGGGAACGAAAAATTCCTCTACAATTTCAGTAAATACATGACCGTCGAGGTGGTCATTCTCATGGCATACGCACTGAGCGCCAAGTCCGGTAAAATCGCGCTCGAACCAGTTTCCGTTTCTGTCCTGAGCCTTGAGGTGAACATTCATAGGACGTGTAACATATCCCCAGACATTAGGGCAGGAAAGGCAGCCTTCCTGAACGCGCTGACTTCCGTCTCTCTGCGAAACTTCGGGGTTTATACACTCAAAACTGCCCTCTTCGAGGTGCATGATGAAGAGACGTCTGCAAAGTCCGACCTGAGGTGCAGCGAGACCGAGTCCCTGTGCCTTGTCGAGGGTTTCGTGCATATCGTCTAAAAGAGTAGCAAGCTTTTCATCGAATTTGTCAACAGGCTTGCAAACTTTGTGGAGAACTTCGTCCTTATCTGTTAAAATTTTTCTTAAAGCCATTTTTTCTATCCTTCCTTATTATACGCCTACATCGCCGTTCATATCAGCGTAAAGCGTCACATTTCTCATCTCGGAAAGCTTTGCTCCTTCGGTGAGTATATTGCTTATAAAGCCGCGTATTTCGGCATTATTCTTACATTTCATTATTATACGATAGCGGAATTTTCCGCCAAGTCTGCCGTAAGAGGCTCTTACAGGACCAAGAACACGTACCGGAGTTTTTGGCTGCAATTCGCGGAGTCTGACATTCATGAGCTCAAGCACAGCGTCAGCACCTTTTTTCGTGTCGAACTCGGAAACTCCTGCAAAACAGAAGATACACATATCACACACCGGCGGAAAAATCATCGCGCGTCGAATGGATATCTCCTCATTATAAAAGCCGGAGTAATCCTGTGCGGCGGCGAGGTTCATGACATAATGCTCAGGCATGAAGGTCTGCAAAATAGCTCTGCCCTTGCGTTCACCGCGTCCGCTTCTGCCGACCACCTGAGCTATCAGCGAAAAAGTACGCTCATAGCTGCGGAAGTCACCCGCATACAGTGCCTTGTCAACAGAAAGCACACCAACAAGCGTAACATCGGGAAAATCAAGACCTTTACCGATCATCTGAGTGCCGATCATTATATCGTACTTTCCCTCACGGAAATCGTTGAAGCTCTTCTCATATGAATAGCGTGAAAACGTAGTATCAGCGTCCATTCTAAGGATACGCGCAGTCGGAAACTGCTTGTTCAGTTCCTCTTCAAGTTTCTGAGTGCCGAACCCCATACTCTTCAGCTTATCCGAGCCGCATGACGGACATTTTTCCGGCAATTCACCGGCATAACCGCAATAGTGACACATCATTCTGCCATTTTTCTTGTGGTATGTCAGCGGTACTGAGCAATTCGGGCAATAAAGCGGCTGATAACAGCAGCAGCAGCTGATTATCGTGTGATAGCCGCGTCTGTTGAGCAGAAGTATACTCTGCTCGCCTTTTTCGAGGTTGAAATTGACCTCATCTACAAGACTGCGGCTGAATTCAGAAGCATTGCCTGTCATACGCTCCTCGTTCATATCAACTATCTTTACCTCGGGCAGCGGATTGCTGCTATAGCGATTTTTCAGTTCAAGTAACCGGTAAACGCCTTTTTTCGCGAGATAATAGCTCTCTATAGAAGGAGTTGCAGAAGCAAGAAGCAGTACTGAACTATGTGCTGCACACCTTTTTTTCGCGATATCATGGGCGATGAAACGCGGAGAGCTGTCCGATTTATAGGAGCGCTCGCCTTCCTCGTCGATGACGATAAGTCCGATATTTGAGAGCGGCGCAAAAACTGCGCTTCTCGTGCCGATGACTATATCCGCATCGCCGCGTTTGATTCTTTTGTATTCGTCGAGACGCTGACCGAGCGATAATCCGCTGTGGATAACTGCGACCCTGTCACCGAAAAGTGCCCTGAATCTTCGCAGAACCTGCGGAGTCAGACCGATTTCGGGAATGAGCAGCATCGCCTGTTTTCCGAGCTTTATCGTATCGTTTATCAGTTTCTCAAAAACCGAGGTCTTTCCACTTCCGGTCACTCCGTGAAGCAGAAAGACTGCGGGTTTGTTTTCAGTTATCTGCGCGTAAACACTGTCACGGACCGCCTGCTGTTCGTCTGAAAGAACTACTGAATCAGGGTCAACACGTTCCTGTGAACCGTCCTCAACACCGCGGAGTACTTCCATATCATACTCCTCGGCTGCTCCAGATGCCGCAAGCCGTTTTATCACAGCCTCAGTGAATCCGCACATATAAGCCGCTTCCCTGACCGCAGCAGAGCCATATTCCTGCAAAAACTCCGCCGCAGTTTTCTGCTTCGGAGTCAGGTCAAACTTTGAAGGGTCAGCGAGGTACTCATCTGAAAGGCGAACCATTCTCACTGATGCATCGCCGACATTTTGCCGGAAAACGTTGTTGGAATCGAGTGCACCTGCATCGAGGAGCTCGTCAGGCAGCCGTCTGCCGTTTTCAGCGATATAGCTTTCAAGCAGCTCCGTTACAGCCTTGTCGTTCTCAGCCTGCCGGAGAGTTTCAAGCAGTTCGTCTGCTTCCGGCGTAAGCACGGAAACGTCCTCGAAACTGCGGACAAGGCGGAAATTCTCCTTTGCCTTGACCCCCATTCCCGGCGGAAGCATTATCTTCACGGCATCGAAATAGGTACAGAAGGTCTGTTCACGGAGGTACTCTGCGAGCTGCAGGAGTTCCTCAGAAACTACCGGCTCATCGTCTATCTGTGCCGCAAGAGGCTTGAGTCGAGCAGCACTGCCCTCGCTAAGCCGCATAACTACACCTATTCTGCGGGTATTACCCCTGCCGAACGGTACAAGTACCCTGCACCCGCGCCTGAGATGCATATGCTCCGGAACAGTGTAGCTGAACAGCATATCGAACGAATAAGAAGTTCCGCTGACAGCAGTTTCCGCAATCAGAGACATATTATTCTTCGTCTGTACTTACGATCTTGCATTTGCCGCTTGCGAGTTCTTCGACAGCGGTCTTGACAGGCTTCTCTTCGAGAGCCTCACCGTTTTCATAGAGCTCGTCTGTGATCTCTCTTGCACGCTTTGCAACGGCGATAACGAGGGAGTAGCAGCTCTCATTCTTTGATATGATCTGGTTTACTGCGGGTCTAAGCATTTTTAATCACCTCATCTATAAATTCGCTCTGAGCCTTGACAGTGAGCTGTTCTGCGCGGACTACCGCGAAAAAGTCGCTTACTGCGTCCTCAAGGGCGTCGTTGACGATAACATAGTCGTATTTATCAGCGTATGTGAGCTCTTTATGAGCTGCCGAAACACGCTGTTCTATCACTTCCTCGGCTTCAGTTCCGCGTTTGTGGAGTCTGCGGCGGAGTTCCTGAACCGACGGCGGAGCGATAAACACAAATAATGCGTCAGGACGGAGCTGGCGGACCTTCATCGCGCCCTGAACCTCTATTTCAAGAATAACGTTGATGCCTTTTTCGAGATACGGGTCAACCTCAGATTTGAGGGTACCGTAATAGTGGTCGCAGTAACCTGCGTGTTCGAGGAACGCGTCCTCGCCGACTTTTTTCTCAAACTCTTCATTTGTGATGAAGTAGTAGTTGACACCGTCAACTTCTCCTTCTCGCGGTTTTCTTGTTGTTGCGGAGATTGAACAGCGGAAGCGCTCATCTTTGAGTATTTCCGCGAGCATTGTACCCTTTCCGCAGCCTGACGGCGCAGAAAATACGATAAGTCTGCCCTTATTCATCATCTTCCTGACCTCCTGTTCCATTTATCCTCGCGGCAAGAGTATCGGTTATCAGCGATGAAAGGATCACATGACCGCTGTCCATGACTATTACTGCGCGGGTCTTTCTGCCATAAGTAGCATCGACGGCTCTACCGTCGTCCTTAGCCTCCTGAATGAGGCGTTTTATCGGCGCAGATTCGGGGCTCACGATAGTAACTATCCTTGCCGCCGAGATCATGTTGCCGTAGCCTATATTTATAAGTTTCATGGCTTATTCTATGTTCTGGATCTGCTCACGGATCTTTTCGATCTCAGCCTTCATATCAACAACTATCTTGGTGATATTGAGGTCCTGAGCCTTTGAACCGATAGTATTTACCTCACGGTTCATCTCCTGAACGATGAAATCAAGTTTTCTGCCGATCGGGTCAGCGGAACTGAGCATATCCTTGAGCTGTGAGATATGGCTTCTCAGGCGCACTGTTTCCTCGTCTACGGCGATTTTTTCCGCGAATATAGCGGCTTCTGTGAGGATCCTCTGCTGATCAATGTCCTTGGATTCGAGGAGTTCAGAGAGTTTCTGATAGAGTTTACCACGGTAATTCTCGACCGTTTTAGGAGAGAGAGTCTCAACCTGTCCGACCATTTTTAGAATGCATTCAGCCTTTGAGAGGACGTCATTGCGGAGCTTTTCGCCCTCGGTCTCACGCATTGATACAAATTTATCAAGTGCTTCGCCTGCAACTTCTGCCACATCGTCCCATACCTGTTCCTCGTCGTCGGGAGTTTTCTGGATACTGAAAATATCCGGAAGCTTCATGAGTTTCGAGAGAGAAAGGTCGTCTTCGAGTCCGAGTTCAGCCGAAATGCTTCTAAGGGCATTGACATATCCCTCGGCAGTACCCTTGTTGATAGCGATCTCAGTATCTCTGCCCTCAATATTGTTTATTGAGACATTTACCTCGACCTTACCACGGGAAATTCCCTGTTTTAAGAGGACTTTCAACTTTTCATCGATATAGTTGTAAGTTCTCGGAACTCTTGATGAATACTCGTAATATCTATGATTCACGGAGCGTATCTCTACGAGGATATCGCGTCCGTTGAGGATTTTCTGAGCTCTTCCATAGCCCGTCATGCTTTTTATCACCGTATCGCCTGCTTTCATACATAATTTAGAGCATACCTGTGCTATTATATTATTATAACACAGGCGGTAAAAAAATGCAAGAGGGTCAGCACTGTTTTTTGCGTAATATCTCAGTGTAACAAAAGAGAGCGTCCAAAAGGACGCTCTCTTTTAATCGTATGAGCAAATATTTAATATATTAAATTACTTTCTAGCAGCCTTGAGCTGATCAGAAGTGATCGGGAAGTCCTTCTGGTTGATGAGCTTAGCATCCATCATCTGGATAGCAAGAGCATCTGTACCAGTGATACCTTCACCGTTGTCAACAACGTCAGCCTGCTTCTTACCCTTTTCGCCGAGCTGGTACTTATCCTTGTTACCAATGTACTGAAGGATTGTTGTAGCATCTGCTACTGTTACATCCTCGTCCTCATTAGCATCGCCCCAGAGGAGATTACCATCATTCTCAGATGAAGTCTGATTGTCATCGTTGATAGGCTTAACCTCAGGATAGAGGAGAGCCATTGTACCAGTTGTCATGAGAGCATCGCCCATGTGCCAGAATCTGTGGAGCTTGTATTTATAGTCATGTGTGCTCTTTGTCTTGTCGTAGATAGCCTTACAATCCTGATACATCTCATCCTTAGCGTATGTCTTACGGATATCAGAGAATGTTACGCCGGGCTTAAGAGGTGAACCATCAGGCATCTCGCCGTCGAATCCCTCAGGAATGTATACTGTCTGCTCGAACATTCTAACGAGTGAATCGTTGTGATCCTCATATGCGATACCAACTTCGTCACGAGCTGTGTTCCACTGTGCAGACATGAGCTTGTTAGCAAGACGGAGACCCTTAGCAGCGAGGTCTGTATTGTCGTCTGTATCAGCAGCAGAAGCAGGAACCTTGTTAGCAGCAGCATAGAAGATAAGTGTATTACAGAGTGAAGATACGCATCCGATATCTCCCTGGCCGTAACCAGTGATCTCGCATGTAAGACCATCGTTAGCCTTGGGATCATACTTCTCATTCCATGTAGCCGGCTTACCGTGCCAATCAAGGTTTGAAGGAATAGCGTAAGCCATGATGTTTCCGTCATCGTCAGCCTTATTGAACTCTGTATGCTCGATGAACCATGTGATCCATCTCTCGAGCATTGTGCCGAGAGCTTCCTCAAGTGTAAGACCGCCGTATGTCTGACCCTCAGAAAGGTCGCCCTTGGTCTTTACATAGTAGTAGAGCTCTGCGAGACGCTGAGTTGACCATACCTGGTTACCGATCCAGTGGTTTGAACCCGGGTCAGCATAAACAGGGTGCTCAACGTAGCACATATCATAGAATGTCGGGTCAGATGAGGTATACTTCTCATACTTACCGTTCTTGGAGTTTGTACAACCACCAGCGAAAGGACCATCTGCTGACTGGAGCCAGAGATAGAACTCGATCTGTCTCTTGAGTGACTTCTTATAGTCGTCAACAGCGTTCTTAGCCTTCATTTCCTTGCTCAATACCGGATCATAAGCGAGAGCGTAAGCAGCAAGAGGATTCTGATAGAACTGGTGTGAGTGTGAGCAGCCGATCTGGAATGCCCAGTCGTAGTTACCGCTCGGATTATTTTCAGCGTACCAGGGGAATGTAGATCCGCCCCAAGCTGTGTACCAAGCCATGAGGAAGTGCTGTGACTCGAGGTCAGCAGACCTAGCTCCAATGTCCTGGCAGCCGATAGCCTTGTAGTACTTATCGAACATGTCGTTACGGCACTGGTCACCCATCTTAGCAGCGAGACCTGTGAGATCTCCGCAGTTTACACCGAACTGGCTTGCGAAATAGATAGCCTGGATAGCACGGTCCTCAGCGTCAGGAGCGTTTGTGAAGCTGTACTGAGGAGCGATCTGGCCTTCCTTCTTCCAACCGTTGATGATAGCCTTGATACCTGTGCATGAGTAATGAGGATCAGAAGTGAGCTTCATACCATACTTAAGGTCTTCGATACAGGGCTGAGGAACAGTCTCGAAACAAGACTCCTCTTCACCACGCTGGAATGTATTGATGAATGTGAACTGACCCTTGCCGCCGCCGAAGCCGTACCAGTCTTCAACGTCTGCGAGCCAGTGCATGAGGTAATAACCCTTATCACTGCCGTATGCGGACTTGAAATCCTTGAAGATCGGGTTGAAAGCATCAACGCCGTTCTGCTCAGCAGGATAGAACTTAGGATCTTCCATCTCGTAAGTTGTATCAGCCTTAACCTTATCGAGTTTCCAGAGTGAGCTGTAATCGATGTCACCCTTAACGCTTCCGGAAGCGTTCTTGGAATAACCAGGGATCATAGCCTCAAGTGTATTCCAGCCCTTCTTGAGGTCGCCGGTAGTACCGTCGATCTTGTTGTTCTCTACGAGAACATCGTGCATAGCTGTGATCCAAGCCATGTAGGACATAGCCTCAGAAGTTGTCTCATGACCGTAGTCAGGAGCCTCAACGCAGAGAGTTTCTCTTGCGTGGTAAGGAATACCGAATCCGTTTCCGTTGTTGTTCTTGCTGAGGTATCCGTTTGTCTCACCGTTTGTGATTACATCAGCATAGAGAGACTCGAACATTTTTGCATAGCTTTCGTTTGCGCCGTTCTCAGTTGCATACTTGTTTTCAGCAGCAGATGCAAATGACGGGAGAACAGCAGTAGCAGACATTGCAGCAGCGAGAACGCCGGAAGCAAGTGCCTTTGTCTTTTTGCTTATCATTGTTTTTTAACCCCTCTCATATAATATTGGTTTAAAAAATGGATAAAAACTTTTCTATCCTCTCCGGACAGAAACGTATACGAAAATACTTCGTACACTGTGTGTTGCTTCACGAAGCGTACACACAATTCTCAAACTATTTTCATCTTCAATTATATTCCACTTTTCATATCGTGTCAACAGTTTAGCTGATTTTAGAGATTTGCCGTATTGTTTTTTGTTGCAATGCACACATTGTCAGTTTCTTTTTTGTACACTTTGTCTATTTGAAAAAAATCCGCAAAGATACGTTTATGAACGTCATATTAATAAAATTATTATTTTTAAGCAGTCCATTATGATTCATCGTAATCACAATATTCTCTCACGTATTTTTCACATATATCGTATAAAATCGTCTCATGCCATGATGTGCTGGAAGGGTCTTCCGACACCTTTGAATTAACAATTTATTCATTTTATATTAATAATATGTTCACATAATTCTGCGATAATAGAAAAGTATGATGTAATATTGTACCCTCTTATATGCCGTTCCTTGAAACAGCGTATTATCTATACTATTTATAATGGAAAGGAGTCGCTCATGATCACTATTGATAAACTGACCAAGTATTACGGCAGCAACCGCGCTGTAAACAATATAAGCTTTACAATAAACGATAATGAGATCCTTGGTTTCCTCGGTCCGAACGGTGCCGGAAAATCAACGACCATGAACATGATAGCCGGTTATCTCCCTATGACAGCCGGTTCCGTCAGCATCTGCGGAAGCGACATCACAAAAGAACCCGTAGCCGCAAAAAAGAACATCGGTTATCTCCCCGAGATACCGCCTGTCTACCCCGATATGAGAGTCAAGGAATACCTCTCATTCTGTGCCGGTCTCAAACGTATCCCCTTCGCTAAGAAAAAGGACGAGATAGACCGTGTTATGAAACTCCTCAAAATCGAGGACGTAAGCAGTAAACTGATAAAGAACCTCTCAAAAGGTTACAAACAGCGTGTCGGATTTGCACAGGCACTGCTCGGCGACCCGAAGTTCCTCATTCTCGATGAGCCGACCGTCGGACTTGACCCGAAACAGGTAATCGAGGTCAGAAATATTATCAAAAGTCTGAAAAAAGACCACTCAGTCATCTTCAGCTCACATATTCTCTCCGAGGTCAGTGCCGTCTGCGACAGAGTTGTCATCATCAACAAAGGCGACATCAAAGCTATCGACACTATCGAAAACCTCGAAAAAACCTACGGCGGCAACCTCATGCTTCATATCAGGGTCAAGGGTGAACGCGGCAAGGCTTCTTCAATTATCGAACTTACCCGCGGTGTCAAGGAAATAGTCAAGACCGATACTGAGGACGACGGCTCATTCTCCTTCACAATTAAACTCGAAGAGGGCGCAAGCGACGACGTAAAGAACGATATCATGTCTGAACTCATCAGTGCCGGACTTCAGATATCCGAAATCTACTCCGACCGTCCCGACCTCGAATCCGTATTCGTAGACCTCATGAACCGCCCGACCTCAAACAGCGGCTTGAAGGACCTCCTTGCAGAAATGGAAGATGAGCCTTCCGGTGAGGCATCCGATGATAAAAAGGAGGACGAGGAATAATGTTTTCGATTTATAAAAAGGAACTTCAGTCTTTCTTCTATACGCCGTTCGCGTATATCGTAACTGCACTGTTCATGTTCCTGTTCACTTATATGTTCAACGTTGCACTCGGTGACCTCAGTCAGCCGATATTACAGTTCACATTCCCTGACATCTTCTACAACGTAGTATTCTACTTCATCTTCCTCATACCTATCCTCACTATGAGAACTTTCCCCGATGAGCGCAAATTCGGAACAGAAGTCCTTCTCATGACATCGCCTATAAACGTATGGCAGATGATAATCGGCAAGTACCTCGCAAACATCACCGTTTTCATCTTCATGATCGCCGGAGCTTCTATCTTCCCGATTTACACCGCTATGCACGGAACTGTCATTATGACTCAGCTCGTATGTGCTTACATAGGCTTCTTCGCATGGGGTGCAATGTTCATCGCGATAGGTATGCTCGTTTCAAGCTTTACCGAAAACTCCATTATTGCGGCTGTTCTCGGCGAAATAGTGATGTTCCTGTTCCTTTTCGTCGACAATTTCAGTCAGACAGATTTTATTTCACAGTATCCTAAGCTTCAGTCATTTTTATACGCATTTGCGGCTCAGCCGAGATTTGCTTACTTCTCTCAGGGATTTATCAGACTCTCTGACCTGATATTCTTCATCTCGGCAATTATCGTATGCCTCATTTGGAACTACATCGCCATTGAGAGACGCCGCTGGAAAAGGGGGTGAACTGACATGGAAAAGAAAAAATTCGACTTCTCAGGTGCCTTTGCTTTCGTACTCGCACTGCTTATCCTCGCGGTATTCGTACCTATCAACATGATTTTCAGCTACAAGGACAAGGTGTTCGATATGACCCCGTCAGGTCAGTTCACACTCAGTCCCGTCACAAAGGAACTCCTTGACGAGACCTCCGACAAGCAGATAGATATCTACTTCCTCTCAAATCTGCTCGATTTGCAGGAAGTACCGAAGTATCTGCCGCTCTATCACACACTCACTGCTCTTGAAGAGCGCGATAATATTTCCCTCACCTGCTTCGACCCCGATAAGGACGTTGAACTCGCAAAATCTCTCGACCCGACAGGTATCCTCGGAGTTAACCCCGCTGATATCTTCGTAAAATGCGGCGATACTACCAAGAAAATCGACTTCATACGCTGTTTCCCTACCGATTCAAACGATATCCTCATGTACAACGGTGAGGAGCTTCTCGCCGGAGCTATCAAGGTCTGCGCAAGCGGAAATCTTCCGACGGTTTACTTCCTCAAAGGCTATAATGACAAATCGCTTGAACAGAACTACTCAACATACAGCAAAGACATAAGGCACGATAACTACAGCGTTGACGAGCTTGACCTCTCAACCGTTGACAAGGTCCCCGACAACACTGCTATCATCTACCTCGCAGCTCCGCAAAAGGATCTCTCCGACAGCGACTGTGAAAAGCTCAGAAACTATATCTCAAACGGCGGTGCCATTTCAATGTTATTATCGCCTTGCGAAACAAATGGAAGATTCAAAAATATCGAATCATTACTCACTTTATTTGAGTTGGGCATGAACTATAATAAAGTAACCGAAAAGAGCACATTACTACAACCAAGTACGGGACTGATAGAAAACATCCTTCCGATTGAACTTATAAATATAGACAGTGACGACAATGAATCACTCGATAAATTAGCGAAAATAAAAGAAAATTATATTAAAGTCTCATACCCCTATCCGAGTGAGGATATGTCAGAAGACCTCACTACAGATATCAACTCCAAAATTACTGACAGTACATACTTCCCATATGTTCCTACCTCACGAAGTTTCTACGAACTAGTTTCTGACAGTGCAATGATAGAAAAGTCTTCGATCATCGAAAACCTAACTCTTGAACAGGACAGCGACAAATACACAACTGTAAGCACTCCTATGGGCGGCGACAGCGAAACCGCTAAAGAAGCAGAGGCACTCTCAAATGAACCGCTTGTAATGGGTTACTACTCTTATAATAAGCAGACAGGTGCTAAACTCATACTCTTAGGCTCAGATGAGATGATCGATGACAATACTCTTACTTACGCTACATACGGTACAAGAATGCTCACACTCTTCTCGAATACATGGCTCTATAACAGCGATATCGACATGGGAATCGGCGCTAAGTCGAACTCATACGATACCCTCCAATTCAAAGACGCTGACGCTGCTGCAAAGACTATCAGATTCTTCTTCATTATCCCTGTAGTATTCGCACTCGCAGGACTTGCTGTATGGCTCAAAAGGAGATATGCTTAATGAAAAAAGGTATTATCGCAGTAGTTGCTCTTATTGCTGCGTCAGGCTTGTCGATAGGCGCTTTCTTCGCTGTCAAGAACAAAGACGACAAAGAGAATTCTAAAAAGAAAGCAGAACTTGCCGAAAACGAGCTTGCTCAGTTAGATTCCGCAAGTATAAACAAAATACAGATAAATGCCGCTGACGGTGAGTATACCCTCATTCTCGACGGCGACATATGGGTGAACGACCCCGCAAGCGGAAATGATTTTGTCATCAATCAGAATATGCCAATGGGTATATGCACATTGCTGAAAGACTTCAAGGCATACAAGAATTACGGCGACATCACAGAAGAATCCAAGCAGAAATACGGTCTGACTGACCCTTACGTGCTTACAGTATCTACAGGCAGCGAGAGTTATACAGTCAATATCGGAGACGCAAGTCCGACAGGCGGTTACTACTATGCTACTGTCGACGGCAAGAACAAGATATACGCTATCCTCGCCGACGACGCAAACACTCTTACCTGCAGCCGCTCCGAGCTTATAGACCCCAAGCTTATACCTTACTCCGAAAACGACATCAACGAAATAACCGTCAAGCTCGACGGCAAAATCAATTATTCCCTAACCCGCGACCCCAACAGCGGAAACTGGCAGCTTCCTGAGGAATATTCCCTTCTGACAGTGAATCAGACACGTCCGTCAACTATCCTTACAGTCATTACAAGACTTGAATCAAATCAGATAATCGAGGAAAAACTTGACGACCTCTCAAAATACGGATTCGATAAACCGTTTGCAGAACTTGAGGTCAAAAGCAGTGACGGCTCTTCAAAAACTGTTCTTTTCAGCCGCTATGGCAAAGATGCCGCAACTACGACATATGCCCTCCTCAAGGACAGTGGTCTTGTCGAAACTTTCTACACTTCCGATATCAACTTCGTTAACTATTCAATTTTCGACCTTATAATGCAGAGTGTTGAAAGTGCTAATCTCTATGACATATCGGCATTTGAAGTTGCCTGCCCTGCCGTTACCGACAGCTTCACGGTAAATTTATCCGACAATAAAGCTTCATTCAGTGCAGGCGAACTCGACCTCACTAAAACTGAGGTTAAAAATATGCTTGAAAGCTTCTATAACATCTTCTCATATGTAAGCATATCAGATATTGCTCCTGACGATAATCCGTCACTGCAAAGCCCTGTCCTCTCTGCTAAATACACTAAAAACAGCGGCGAAACAGTCAATATCGACCTCGTCCCCACCGGTAACGACGATGAATGCTATGTGTTCTACTGCGGTGAATATACCGGTACCAAGACCATGCTCAATTTCATGACCGGTCAGAACTCAATGGAATCAATGTACGAAATTCTGAAACAGTACGCTTCTGCCGGCTGATGTATCCGGATAAGGAAACGTAAGATGTACAGAAATTATCTCTGACTTCTAAAAAAAGACTGCCTTCGGGCAGTCTTTTTTCTGTTTTTTCTATTGCATTTTGTCGGGTTTTGTTTTATAATATTATAGTATTGTTTTTTATGGAGGAAAGAAGTATGTCTGAAAGTAAAATCGGTTTCGATAACCAAAAGTATCTAAAAATGCAGTCCGAACACATTCGCCAGCGTATTGAACAGTTCGGCGATAAACTCTATCTCGAATTCGGCGGAAAGTTATTCGACGATTTCCACGCGTCCCGCGTTCTCCCCGGATTCAAGCCCGACAGTAAGCTCCAGATGCTCCTTGAACTTAAGGACGAGGCTGAAATAGTAATCGTTATCAATTCAGACGACATAGAAAAAAACAAAGTCAGAGGCGACCTCGGTATTACATACGATGTTGACGTAATCCGCCTCTATAACGTCTTCACCAAAATAGGCCTTTACGTTAGCAGTGTTGTACTCACCCGCTACGACAGCCAGCCCACTGCTATCGCATTCCAGAGCAGACTTGAAGCTCTCGGCATAAAGGTATACCACCACTACAGCATCAAGGGTTATCCCTCAAACCTCCAGCACATTATCAGCGACGAAGGCTACGGCAAAAACGATTACATCGAAACTTCACGCCGCCTCGTTGTTATAACCGCTCCGGGCCCCGGAAGCGGAAAAATGGCAACCTGCCTCTCTCAGCTCTATCATGAGCATAAACACGGCAGAAATGCAGGATATGCCAAGTTCGAGACCTTCCCTATATGGAACCTTCCCCTCCGTCACCCGGTAAATATCGCGTATGAAGCCGCTACCGCCGACCTCAACGACGTTAATATGATTGACCCCTTCCACCTCGAAGCTTACGGTCAAACTACCGTAAACTACAACCGCGATGTTGAGATATTCCCGGTTCTCAATGCAATGTTTGAGAAGATACTCGGTCAGTCGCCTTATAAGTCGCCTACGGATATGGGTGTAAATATGGCAGGAAACTGCATCGTTGACGACGAGGTTACCTGCAAGGCCGCCTGCGACGAAATAATCCGCCGTTATTACATCGCTCAGTGCGACAAGCGCAAGGGCCTTATTTCCGACGATGAGGTAATGAAGCTCGAACTCCTCATGAAACAGGCAAATGTTACTCCCGAGGACAGAAAAGTCGTCTCAGCAGCTCTCGCAAAAGAAGCTGCAACAGGCGCTCCTGCCGCAGCTATGGAACTTCCCGACGGAACTATCCTCACCGGCAGAACTTCAAATCTCCTCGGTGCTGTTTCCGGACTTCTCCTCAATGCCCTCAAGTACTTCGCAGGTCTTGACGATAGCGTACTTCTCATGTCGCCTCATGTTATTGAGCCTATCATGGATCTTAAGGTCAACCATCTCGGCAACAATAATCCGAGAATACATACAGACGAAACTCTCCTCGCACTCTCGATCTGTGCTACTACAGACGAAAATGCAAAGCTCGCTATGGAACAGATCTCAAAGCTCCGCGGATGTGAGGTGCACTCGACCGTTATACTTTCAGCAGTTGACGAGCGCATATTCAAGCGTCTCGGCATAAACCTCACCTGCGAACCCAAATACAGCAACTAATGCAAAAAGCTGTTAGCATCACCGATGCTAACAGCTTTTTTTATTGCATATTCTTTAAGCGGTCAAGGATAATGTTTGCCGCGTCAAATTTACTCATAAGCTCAAGTTCTTCATCACGGTCGGACGTTATCATCGTTATGATATTGGTATCTCCGCCGAATCCGGCTCCCGCCTTTTTTATGGAGTTGGCACATATCATATCACAGTTTTTCTTAGCAAGCTTTTTACGCGAATTCTCGATAACGTTCTCAGTTTCCATGGAAAATCCGCAGACTATCTGTCCCTCACGCTTGTGTTCACCAATATATGAGAGGATATCCGTTGTACGTTTCAGCGGTATCGACATATCACCGTCCGACTTCTTTATCTTGTTGTCGGCAACTGCAACCGGCGTATAATCGGCAACTGCCGCCGCCTTGATGATGATATCGCTCTCGTCGAGACGCTCCTTCACCGCGCAGAACATATCCTCAGCAGAATTAACATTCACTACATTCACAAACATCGGCGGCTCTACGTCAGTATGTGCCGCAACTACCGTTACCTCGGCTCCGCGAAGCATTGCCGCCTTTGCAACTGCAAACCCCATTTTTCCGCTCGAATGATTGGTGATAAAGCGGACCGGGTCGATGCTTTCGCGGGTAGCACCGGCTGTGACGAGCACCTTTTTGCCGGCAAGGTCTTTCTCAAAGGCAATCTCACGTACTATATATTCAAGCAGGACATTTACATCTGGGAGCTTTCCATCGCCTATATCGCGGTTTGCAAGCATTCCTCTTACCGGCTCGACTATCTCATAACCGTGACGGCGAAGCTTTTCTATATTCTCCTGCACGATCGGATTGTGGTACATATTATGATTCATCGCCGGAGCTATCATCTTTCTGCACGGACACGCCATAACAGTTGTAGTGAGCATATCGTCTGCGATGCCGTTTGCGATTTTTCCTATCACATTAGCAGTAGCCGGAGCTACCATTACAACGTCAGCTTTTTTTGCGATAGCAACGTGTTCAACGCTGTACTCGAAATTGCGGTCGAATGTATCTATCAGGCACTTATGCTGTGTGAGAGTCTCGAATGTAAGCGGATGCACGAAATTCTGTGCATTTGCCGTCATAGAAACGTGCACCTCCGCGCCGAGTTTAGTAAGCATACGTGCAAGGTCACATATCTTATAAGCCGCTATAGAGCTTGAAACTCCGAGCAGAACTGTTTTTCCACTGAGCATATTTATTCCTCCGATTTTATCATTTTAATAAGCGGCACCCAGTCGTCCTCTATCAGTTCGTCACCGCTGAAACTGAATCCGTGACGCTGATAAAAAGCCTGTCCGCGTTCATTGTATTTAAGCACCCACAGCCACGTAATCCCAAGCTGTGATACTGCGTATTCAAGCAGTTTTTCACCTATCCCCTGACTTTGAAACTGCGAATCAACATGGAGTTTATTGAGTTCGTCACCTTTTACATAGATAAAACCCTTGACCACTCCGTCGTCATAAACGTAAAAGCCACTAAGGTCACTGCCAAACTCCTCAGCAGTATCAAGAACGTTCAGTTCACCGAAATAGAATGGGTCATTCTTGAAGAATGGGTAAAAATTCAGCCGGTAATTGAAAACAAAAATCTCCGCGATACGTGATAAATCAGCTTTTTTTGCCGGTCGTATATTTGACATTTCCCAAACCTCCTTTTACTTATTGCAGATACATTAATTATATCACGTATATTCAAAAAAAGCTATAGATTTTTCTAAAATAATATGCTATAATATGTTTACAAGATTTTCCACAGGAGGTAAAATATGCTTTTAGCAGTTGATATAGGCAATACCAATATAGTTTTCGGCTGTGTTGACGAAAGCGACAATATCCTCGTTTTCGAGCGAATTTCCACTAATCACAATGCTACCGCCGCCGAATACGCAGTTCTTATCCGCAATATTCTCGAAATGAATGACTTCAAATGCAGTGATATTCACGATGCGATAATGTCGTCGGTCGTTCCGTCTGTCACTAACACAGTCAAGGAAGCTATCCGCAAACTTTTCAAGGTTGAAGTTATGATGGCAGGTCCCGGGGTAAAAACGGGACTGAACATTCTTATCGACAACCCTCGTCAGCTCGGAAGTGACCAGGCTGTTGACGCTGTTGCCGCTATAAACCAGTACCCGGTACCGCTCATTATTATTGATATGGGCACCGCCTCTACTGTTTCGGTTGTAGACAGCAATAAAAACTACCTCGGCGGACTTATCATCACAGGTATGGGAGTTGCTACCGACGCTCTTATACAGCGAACTGCACAGCTTCCAAAAATCGACTTTGAGCTTCCGCCAAATATCATCGGCAGAAATACTATCGACTGCATGAAGAGTGGTGCACTCTATTCTAACGCCTGTGCCCTCGACGGTATAATCAGCCGAATAGAAAATGAACTCGGCGAAAAGTGTACAGCAGTTGCTACCGGAGGACTTGCAGAAGTTGTAGTTCCGCTCTGCAACAAAGAAATAATACTCGATAAGAACCTTCTTATAAAGGGTCTGTCGATCATCTACCGCAAAAACAAGAAGAAATAAGGAGGTCATCTCATGCCATTCATCAACGTAAAAACCAATGTATCCGTTTCCGACGACATCGCTTCTGATATCAAATCTGCACTTGGTCAGGCTATAACAGCTATTCCCGGCAAGTCCGAAGGCTGGCTAATGGTAGGTATAGAACCTGAGTACAGACTTTGGTTCAAGGGCACAAACGAACCTGCCGCAATGGTAGAGGTAAGCATATACGGCGGAGCATCGCATAATGCCAAGACCACTCTGACAAGCCATATAACCGGACTGCTTACCGACAATCTCGGCATTTCTTCTGACAGAATATACGTCAAATACACTGAGACTGAAAGCTGGGGCTGGAACGGTTCTAACTTCTGACCTTACTGCATGGGCTCTGCCCCTGCACCCCGCTGGGACTCTGTCCCAGACCCTGCCGCGGGCTCTGCCCTCGGACTCCCGGCAAGGGACATTGTCCCTTGCAACCCAGCTCACGTTGACGCTCGTAAACTCGCTTACCCTGTACATGTGGGCTACCGAGCCGTAAATTTACGGTACATATTCGGTATCCTGCGAAACCGCCAAAGGGGGCTCCCCTTAGCGCGCTATCCTTAACGGAACTTTATAAAATTCGTATGTAACCCGAGGGCATAACGTCCTCGGGTTTCTTCATTTTAGCAAGCTGCCTGTGCAAACGTCTTGTTTTCGGACAGCTTTAGAATCGGCGCAGGTTCATGAGTTGTCTGGAAGGTGTAGCGTATCAATATGGTATTACCGCAAGTCCGAGAGTATTTCTCAGGTTTCTCATAGACTTCAATGCGTGATATGAACGCTCTGAGCACTTCAGGAGTAACCTCTTTCAGTTCGATGTTAGCCTTCGCCTTTTCAATGAAGTCAAACACGTACTTCTCCTGTAAACTTACAGTGTCAAGCTGATCAGAGAGCTCAGCAAGTTCAGTTTTCAGCTCTGACTGCTCCTTTTCATAGTCTGCTGCGAGGCTGTCATAACGCTCTGGAGACAATCTTCCCGATACTCTATCTTCATATAGACAGCGAATGATATTGTCAAGCTCCTTGTTACGTTTTTCCAGCTTTGATTTCTTCTGCTCTGACTCTTTTCGGAGTTTCTGAGCTTCCTTTTCACCGTTCTGCATTGCCATTTCATAGAACTGCTGT
>ONBA01000040.1 GCA_900315975.1 uncultured Ruminococcus sp. | reverse complement strand
GGTAAAAAGTGTTAGCCTGTGACATTCCGCCCATGCCGACGGCTGCAAGAATGCTTGAAAACGTGAAAATACCGGCGAGAAGAGGAGAGCCAAGTCCGCGCGAGAGATATGCCGCCGGACCTTTTAATCTGTTGTCGCTGTAAATGGCAGACAGCTTATTTTCTGCGTAAACCAGAGCCATACCGAAAAATGCCGATACCCACATCCAGAACACAGCACCTGCTCCGCCTACGGCTATAGCGGCGGCAGTACCGGCGATATTTCCTGTTCCCATAGCCGCACCAAGACTCATGCATACAGTCCTGATAGTTGAAACGGACGGCTTTGAATCTGACTTTTTTAATATAGAAAACATACGAAACTGAATACCGTTAAGCTTTACCGTGTATACTGCACCGGTGCATATCAGCATTGCGGCAAGTCCGACACCCCATATGCAGTCTCTTATTCTGATGAGAACTAATTCCATATTCTGTCTCCTTATTTAAAAAAAATGGTATACAATAAAGGATATTTGTGTTATAATATAAATATGATTCACTGAAAGGGGACAGCAATGAGAAGTTTCAAACCTGATAAACACGCTCTCATGACATTAAGACTATTCATCACACTGCTATCGTTTATATTGATCGGTGCTGTCAGATTATATATACCGGTAAACGTTGTTGTACTCGTTTTTGCAATAGCGATAGTGACGGTGGCAATTTTTTTCATGTTCATATACCTTCCGCTGTATTTTTCTTCACTGCGCTATGATTCTACAGACACAGAGATAACCAAACACAGCGGAGTTTATTTTCACTCACATCAGTCTGTAATGTACTCAACGGTTCAGTACACAACGGTGATAACTACACCTTTTTCGCAGTATACAGGGCTTAACTTCGTGGTCTTCTTCGTATACGGCGGTCAGCTGAGGCTTTTGTTTCTGAAGCAGGAGGATGCACTGTATATCCTTAAAAAGACAGGTACATTCGACCACAAGGAGGACTCATAATGTATCATGAACATCCTCTCCGTATACTGCGCTACTCCATGCGTAACATATGGCTCCTGATATTTCCTCTTCTGCGCGGACTCACTATACTCCAAATGGACGCTCAGCGATTCTATGAGTGGATAAAAGGTGCGTGGCTTGACATAGCAATACTTGGTCTTATCATCGTATTCGGCTTTGTAAGGTGGTATTTTTCGCGTGTAAGCATCAGCGATAAATATATCACGCATTCGGACGGAGTATTTATCAAATTCCGCAAGACAATACCGCTTGAGAGTATAAGTGTCGCAACAGCCGAAACTCCGGTATATATGATACCATTCAGGGCAATGAAATTCAGCTGTGACACCCGTGCAGGCATTTTCAAAGCGACCGACATGAAACTGCTTGTATCAACTAAACTCTGCCGTACACTGATGTCGCATATTCCCGATGTAAACGTTAGAAAAAAAGTAGAGGACCTTCCTAAGCCGACCGCATTGTCGGTAATGCTGTTCTCAGCATTTTTTTCAAGTGGTTTTTCCGGTGCAATATACATCGCAATGTTCTTTTTCAAAGGCGGAAGCATTGCTCAGGACATGATATCAGTCTCACTAAGCCGTATAACTGAGACTACGGAAAAACTGACGCACCGTCTGCTTCTGCGGATACCAGCCGCAACTATTGCTATAGGAACATTTTTCCTTGCGGCATGGCTCTTATCGTTTATTGTAAATCTTTTAAGGTACTCGCATTTCAAAATACTTGCCGACCCCGACCGTCTCAACGTAAGATGCGGTATCACAAACCGGCGCGAATACAGAATAAATTCGGGTCACATCAACTATACCGACCTCAGACAGAATCTTATAATGAAGCTATGCGGTGCAGTAACGGTAAATATAAGCTGTGCAGGGTACGGCTATGACTCTCAGCATCTGCCTGTTCTTATGCCTATCCGCCGCGAAAAGAATCTCGGAAGAGGACTTGAAAGACTTGGTATATCCACCGGCGGAAGTCTCGAATTCCGTTCAGGCTGGTCAGGATTTCTGAGTTATCTTTTCAATCCGATATTAGCCGCAAACCTTGTATTTCCGCTTTATTACCTGTTTGAGCGTCTGTTCCCCAAAATAGCGGAGCTGTCTAATTTCTTTGCAATAATGCTTGAGATACCTCTTGTATGGCTTGTACTTGTAAAAACGGTAGCGATGCTGACGAGCGGCATATCAGTATATGATGACAAAGTTATCGTAAGATGTGCGAAATGGACTGCATTCCACACAGTTATTGCCGAGAGAGAGAATATCGCAAAAGTCGAGATACGTCAGTCTCTTCTGCAAATACCGGGAAAAAAGTGCAATGTACTGATATGGTTTTGCGGAGAAAGCAGTTCGTGCTATATGGTGAGGGCACTCCGTATGACAGACGGAAAAAGGATTCTTGAAGCACTCGGACACAGCTCAGATACCGTAAAATAGTAATCTCTGCGTAACAGAATTGTTACTTTAGTAATAATATTGTTCATTGACAACGCGGTGTAGTGATGATAATATAAAGAAAGGATATTATTACATTTGTCACTCATATTGTGACGCTAAACATCTACACTTCACCATGTATCTGTGATATGATATAGTCACACCAAACAAATCACTCACAATACAGAAAGGATGGTAGCAATGACAATAGGTTATTTTTCAGTAATCGGATTTTTCCTCAAAATGCTCATCCCGCTTGCAATAGTAGGAATAATAATTGCACTTGTGGTAACTGATAACAACCACAAGAAAGTCAACGTTCAGCCTGTACGCTATGATGCGCAGGGCAGACCTGTATACGGCGGAATGAATGTGCCGAAGAAGTCGAATTACAACTCGTCTACAGTTCTTCTACTGATAGGAGTATCGTTTATAATCCTGTCGGCAATAGCGTTCGTTACTGCGAACTGGGTCAAGCTTTCTGACGAAAGCAAGGTATTCATACTCGCAGGCGCGGCAATGATATCATTCTCGATAAGCGTTATACTCAAGGCAGTCGCTAAGCTTGACCTTACCTCTGCTGCATTCTATGTACTCGGTACAATTCTATCGATCGTATCAGTTATCACAGCCGGAAACTACAAGCTTTTCGGCGAATGGTTCAGCATTTCCGGTGAAGGCATGGGACTCCTCTTTGCTGTATCTTCCTTTATACTTGCCGGTGCAGCTTTTGCAGCTTACCCGCTTTATAAGAAGATGGCATTCAATTATCTCGGACTTTCGTGCGTATCACTTGGCATCATCTTCCTTGCAGTACAGATAACTGACAATTACGAGCAGTTTGCACCTGTTATCATCATGGCACAGCTTGTAATTACAGCAGCTGTTCACCTTCTCAAGCCGCAGAAGGGTACAAAGCTTGACCTGCCGGTAAGAGTAATCGGTGACCTGACCGGTATAACATATGCGATACTTGCATTGTTCTACGTGATCGGAACAACCTTCAAGGCAACTCCTTACACATTCTTTGTACTCGGAGTACTGATGCTTCAGTTTATCGTGTACGGAATCGTAAAGAAGCAGGGCTGGATGTACATATTCCTCAATCTTTCACTTTACTACACCGCATTCATCGTAATGTTCGGACTTGACAACAAGTACAGTTCCGGATTCCTGATGCTTCTCTTCTCGTTCATCACATTAATAATATTCCTCATAAATTTTGTACTTCCCAAAAACAATATTCCATCAAAGAGTATAGCATTTGCAGCAGTAGTATTCGGTTCAATAATCTCGCTCGCTGCTGACAATGAGAAATACTTCGGCATGAATATTATTGTACCGCTTGTGGTATCAGTAGTTATCACAGTGTACTCACTTCACAAGGAACTTGCTATTCAGGTTATTGCAGGTCTGCTTGCACCTGTTCTTCCATTCTTCACAGCGCTTTTCATGAATAACCGCCTCTATGAACTGAACGGAAAAGAAAAATACAATGAGATAGCTGCATTTACATTTGGTACTCTTGCAATCGTTTACATAATGGCAACTGTTGTGATGATGTACCTCCCGAAGCTTTCATTCAGCGTACACGCTCATCACCCGATGCAGACAGAAGTAGTACTCTACTCAAATATGATAGCCGCAGCCGCAGTACTTCTTAACTGCACACGCTACAGTGACCTTTTCATGGTTGCGGTTGCAGTATGCGTGATACACTTCATCGTATCAAACCTCATGAGTACAAACATTACAGCCGCAGGTTCGGTAATAAGCCTTATCCTCATCGTATACCGCATATTACAGCACTTCTTCGGCGACGACTCAGAAGCAGCCATGTACTCAATGTTTGCACTCCTCGTTGTACTTCTTGCCATTTCAAGATTTGTATTTCCCGAGTCGTTCCTCAATAAGAAGAACAACAGAACTATCGTTGACGTTACAATAATCAGCGCATGGATGTGCGTAGTACCTTTCCCGACATTTGACCGACTTTCAATATTTCTCCGACTCATGGCAGTTGCAGTGTACCTTGCCTGCTTCGTCAAGAAGAATACCGATAAGGACGCAGCTGCGGTACTGCTTTCATTCTCGTCGGCGATTGCTGCATTTGCATTTATCACAAGACCATTCCTTACACCCGATTCGTCAGTTATCAGCAGCAAGATAACACTCGCAATCATCGCACTTCTCGGAGTATCCTACCTGTTTATATGGAAGCAGCACAAAGCCGCTTCAAAGGTTACATCGACAATACTCTTTGTTATCGCATTCGTCGGACTCATTATAGACGCAATGGTATACCACAACGCTCCCAATACCATTTTTGTAATGGCTGTAACAGCGTGTGTACTCATCATCTCATTCTATGCTAAGAGCAAGACATGGTTTACAGTATCTTCAATATCACTTGTAGTAATAACAGTTTACTCAACAAGAAAGTACTTCATGACAATGGGCTGGTGGATATACCTCTTCCTCGTAGGAGTCATTCTTATCGCAGTAGCAGCTGCAAATGAATTCTGCAAGAAAAAAGGTGAGACCATGAAATCAGCCGCAACAAAGACATTCTCCGGCTGGAAGTGGTAAAAAACTGATATTAAAAAGGCACTGAAGGGACTACCTTTAGTGCCTTTTTCAGTTGCTATTTTTGTCGTAATATGGTATAATGAATGCAGAACATTCATTATAATTATCTGAATGTCCTTGCAGATACGTAAATCAAAGATTTGCTCCCTGCAATCGGGCGATTATACCATAACGCTTTGCTTATATGGTATAATGAATGCAGAACATTTATGGTACAATATGACTGTCGGAGGTGAAATATGGCTATAACAATACTTTCGGTCGTATTGCTTGTACTCGGTCTGGTCGGAATGACAGGAACTGTAACATGGGTACTGATGCGAGGAAACAACACCCGCTTAACAAGACTGTTTGTGACGTGTCAGTGTTCAGTAATGGTATGGCTGATATCTCAGCTTATGATTCTTTTCTCAGTTACACATAAACAGCTGTGGTTCAGTTATATAATAGGCAACATAGGTATAAGTACATTTGCACCATTCTGGCTGATGTTCTCATTTGAATATGCAGATGTACGGACATGGCTGAAAAAAGCAGGCATAGCACTGCCGGTCATATCTGCGGCGGCAGTTGCGTGTGTAGTGTCAAATCCGGTCCATAAGCTTTACTACGCATCGTTTGAGAAGGGACATATATCCTACGGGAAGATGTTCTACATCTTTCAGATACTGTATTATGTATTTATTCTTGCGGGGATATGCGTCATATTTATCAAGCACTCCCGCGGCGGTACAAGAATGACGCGTCAGTCAATGCTTCTTGCACTTGCAACGGCTGTTCCACTGTTTATAAATACATTGAGCGTAACTCATCTAATCGAGACAAAGATAGAGATAACCCCGCTGTTTTTCACGTTTTCGGTAATAGTTATACTCATTGCGATAAGCAGGTATGGGCTGCTTAATATCAACCGTATAGCTATCAATGAGACCGTTGACAATATCAGCAGTGCGGTAATGGTATTTGACACTAACGACATTATGACATACAAAAACAGATGTGCCGAAACACTGATAAAGTGTGAAAACGGAACGACATACAGCCAGTTACTTAAAGAAATAGAACATAAAACAGGTACAAGGCTTGCGCCGGATTTTTCATCGTCTGAACTAAAATCCGGCAACGAATATTTTAATATCCGTCAGAATTATTGTACCAATAAAAAAGGTGTACATATCGCACGAATCATAATGCTTACAAACGTTTCGGAGTACTATGAACTCCTTGACACTGAAAAAAAGCTTTCACTCGAACAGGAACGTAACCGTATAGCGCAGGAGATACACGATTCAGCCGGACATACATTTACGATGATAAGTTCGCTTTCACGCATTATAGATTCGCAGTTAAAAGAGAAAAATGTACCTGACGAAGTGCTTGAGTATGTTTCCGAGATAGACGGACTCTCACGAAGCGGTGTAACACAGCTTCGCTGTTCGATAAATAATCTGCGTGACGACGAGTTTATGACTTCCGTCACACGTGCTATCAGCACTGTAACATCAGCTGTCCGCGGAATAGACATCGACCTCTGCGTACAGGGCGAAGAAGATGAGAGTTTTGAATTCTGCATAAAGGAAATCTACGACAACACCCGCGAATCAATTACAAATTCAATGCGGTATTCCGGTGCTGACAGAATAGATGTGATTTTGAAATTTCTCAGCGACAGACTTGAATTGTATATATTTGACAATGGAAAAGGGTGCAGTTCTATAAAAGAAAACAACGGACTCCGCGGCATACGTGCACGTACAGAAGCACTCGGCGGAACGGTTCGTTTCAATTCTGTAGAAGGTGAAGGGTTCACAACGATCGTAAAAATTCCGAAGAGAAAGGAAGGATCAGATGATAAATGTAATAATAGCTGACGATGTTCAGATACTCAGGGCGGGACTTAAAGCAGTTCTTGCACAGGACGAGTCGATAAACGTAGTAGGGGAGGCTAATAACGGGAAAGAAGCCTTTGAACTTGCAACTCGGCTTAAACCTGACGTTGTACTTATGGATATGCGTATGCCCGACTACGACGGAGGTTACGGAACACGTCAGATCAAGGAAAAGCTTAACGGAGTAAAAGTACTTGTGCTAACAACTTTTGACGACAAGGAAACAGTTGAAAAGGCAGTATCAAGCGGTGCGGACGGCTATATCCTGAAGGAAATGGACAACGAGCAGATAATCAATTCTGTAAAGGCGGTTGCAGGGGGGATAAATGTGTTCTGCGACAATATATTCCAGTCTATAAAAAAGGAAACAGTAATCCAGCAAGACCCTAAAAACTTCGACCTTACTGAACGTGAGATAGATTTTATACGTCTGATATGTGACGGATGTGACAATAAAGAGATAGCATCAAAGCTTTATCTTGCCGAGGGTACAGTAAGAAATGGAATTTCACGTCTGCTTGAAAAGATTAAACTCAAAGACCGTACCCAACTTGCCGTATTTGCGATAAAAAACAATATTGTATAAAAAAGGCAGCTGAAGAAAATCTTCAGCTGCTGTTTTGTTATTATTCATGTTTTTCTTTTTGCTGCTTGATAAAATCTGTAAAATCGAGAGGAGAAGCAGTAGTAGCGACGTAAGAGTAATACTGGAGAATGTCTGATGCATCTGTTGACGATATTTTGCCGTTTTTGTCAATATCACCAGCTTCAAACTGTGTATCATTCAGACCGTGAGGCTGACCGGTCGCTTCAGCGGAATATGCAGCAAGGACTAAGGAAGCGTCTATAGAATTGATAGCGCCGTTATTGTCGATATCGCCGAGATTTGCGCCTTCAATTCTGATTTTCATGTTTCTTACTTCAGGAACTACCTCTTTCATTTCTTTGATAGAGTTTATCTTGCAGACGCGTTGGTCTTCAAAATCGACTGGTTCAGTAAGCAGATAAATATTGTATTCACCATAAGGAATATTCATATTGAACTTTGCATCAACTGTAGTGAGCGGATACGAATCGGTTTTTTCACCGAAAGGAACAAGACTTTCCACATTTCCGTTCAGGTTGTAATACTTGCAAGTAAACGAAGCGTAGTTATACTCTTTATTTATTGTTGCACTTGTAGCATAGTCACCGCTGACAAGATTACCGTTTTCATCAGCGATAGCATACGCATATGGGAGTTTATCGCCTTTTGTCGGAAGCGGGTCAACAATGTTATCGAGCTTAATGAAGTTGTTTCCGCTTTTTACCTGAGCTAAAACATACCAGCATGAAGCTTCCTCATCATGGAAAAAAACGTCTGTTGGAAGAGTGTAATTAAGCTTTTTGAGTGCAGCACGGTCGAGTACGATAGTACCGTTGCTGTCGATGTTGATTTCTGTACTATTGTGGGGACGAAGGTACATACAATTATCAGGTATAGAATCGTCAGCAGCGGCAGCAAAAGGTGCAGCTGACGCAAGAACGATACCTGAAAGCATAGCGGATACAAGTTTCTTCATGATATTTCCTCCTTAGATATTGGTTACCATTTCAATAACTATTTCCGCAACTCTTTTGGCTGCGATTTTTTCAAACTCATCAAACGACATAGCCCCATCGTCGTCAGCGTTGTCAGAGATGCAGCGGACGCTGATAAACGGCTTATCGTTGAGGAAACAGCAATGACCGACTGCCGAACTCTCCATATCGACAGCAGAAGGTGAGAACTTGTTTACTATCTCATTTTTTAATTCAGTGCTTGTGACGAAAGCCTCGCCTGAAACGATACGTCCGCGGAAGCTCTTGACGTCATGGTCGGAGCAGGCTTTTTCAGCTGCACTGATAAGACGGTCATCAGCCTTGAAAACACAGCAGTACGGGGGATAGTCATTGAGAAAATGAGGGTCGAGGTCGTGCGGAAGAACTTCCGTGGAAATGACAACATCGCATACCTTTATTGCATTGTCCATACCGCCGGCAATACCTGCGTTTATAATACAGTCGGGGTTGAAATTATCAATAAGTACCTGAGTGCAGACAGCGGCATTTACTTTTGCGATTCCGCAGCAAGCGTTGATTATGCGTTTACCCTTGTACTCGTTTATGTAAAAATCGAAACCGGAAACGTGCTTTATTTCAGCATTTCCGAGCATAGTGCGTATATCCTTCAATTCGGAAGGCATAGCACCGATAATACCAATAGTGTTCATATATTTCCTCCTCGTAGAATTTCTGTATCTTTTTTAAAGATAACAATATAATAATATCGGGCAATAACAGTCAAACGACGATTATTGCGAGCACATAAATTATAACATAAAATCAAACCAAATGCAACATTTACACAAAACTTTCATAATTCACGTATTATCTGATATAATTATGATCCGAATAAAATATATATAGTAAAGTATTGCATTATTTACCTATTTGTGGTATAATACTAAATATAGTATATTGAACGGAGGATATTTCTATGTTATCTGATATAGAGATCGCTCAGAATGCAAAAATGAAAAAAATCACAGAGATCGCCGCTGACCTTGGTATCAGCGAAGACTATCTCGAACCATACGGTCATTACAAGGCTAAGCTTGCAGAGAGCCTTTACTCAAGTCTCGCATTCCGCGAAGACGGAAAGCTTATTCTCGTAACAGCTATAAACCCGACACCTGCCGGCGAAGGTAAAACTACTGTCAGCGTCGGACTTGCTGAAGCAATGGGTAGGATCGGTAAGAAAGCTGTGCTTGCTCTCCGTGAACCCTCACTTGGACCTGTATTTGGTATAAAGGGCGGAGCTGCCGGCGGCGGATACGCTCAGGTAGTACCTATGGAGGACATAAATCTCCATTTCACAGGAGATATGCACGCTATAACTGCTGCAAACAACCTTCTCTGCGCAATGCTTGACAACCACATTCAGCAGGGCAATTCGCTCCGCATTGATCAACGCCGTATTCTCTTCAAGAGATGTATGGATATGAACGACCGTGCACTCCGCAACATAGTTATAGGACTTGGCGGAAAAGCAAACGGAGTTCCACGTGAGGACGGCTTCAACATCACAGTTGCATCTGAGATAATGGCTATACTCTGTCTCGCAACTGATCTCGGCGACCTCAAAACTCGTCTCGGCAACATTCTTGTAGCTTATAACCTTGACGGTCAGCCGGTTTTTGCACGCGACCTCGGCTGTACAGGTGCTATGACCGCTCTTCTGAAGGATGCTCTCAAGCCTAATCTTGTTCAGACACTTGAGAATAATCCTGCATTCATTCACGGTGGTCCATTTGCTAATATTGCACACGGCTGTAACTCTATCCGCGCTACAAAGCTTGCTCTGAAACTTGGTGACTACTGCATTACAGAAGCAGGATTCGGTTCTGACCTCGGAGCTGAGAAATTCTTTGATATCAAGTGCCGCTACGGAGGACTTACACCTTCTTGTGTTGTACTTGTTGCTACAATACGCGCACTTAAATATAACGGCAGAGTTCCTAAGGACGAGCTTGCTAAGGAGAATATGTGGGCACTCGAAAAGGGCATAGTAAATCTTCAGACTCACATTGAAAATATGCACAAGTATCACGTGCCTGTAGTTGTTGCAATAAATAAGTTTGCTACAGATACAGAGAATGAAATTAAATTCGTAAAGGATTTCTGCGCAGAAATGGGCGTAGAAGTATCAATGTGTGAAGTTTTCGCAAAGGGCGGAGAAGGCGGAAAAGACCTTGCAAATAAGGTTTGTGAGACTATCGCTCTTACTGACGGAAGCGAGGAAAAATTCCGTCCGCTTTATGCAAAAGAACTCTCTATCAAAGATAAGATAGAAAGAGTTGCACGCGAAATCTACCGCGCTGATGGTGTAACATATACATCACAGGCTGAAAAAGCAATCAAGGAGATCGAGGGAATCGGTTTCCGCGACCTGCCTATATGCGTTGCTAAGACACAGTATTCTCTCTCAGATGACCCGTCTCGCCTTGGCAAACCTAAGGGATTCAACATTACAGTCCGCGATGCAAGAGTATCTTCCGGTGCCGGATTTGTAGTAATCTACACCGGCGATATCCTCACAATGCCCGGACTTCCCAAAGCACCTTCCGCGCTCAATATCGACTGCGACGTGAACGGCAATATCACGGGACTTTTCTGATATGAGAATAGTAACTCACTCTCCGAAGGAAACAGTTGAAGCGGCTGAAAAGCTCGGTTCACTTCTTCGCGCAGGAGATATGATAGCATATAAGGGCGGTCTCGGAGCGGGTAAGACTACATTCACCCGCGGACTTGCAATTGGTCTCGGACTCGGCGATAATGTAAGTTCACCGACCTTTGCACTTGTAAACGAGTACCGCGGACAGAATCTCACGCTTTATCACTTCGATATGTACCGTATCAGTACAGAAGAAGGACTCGAATCGACAGGCTTTTATGATTATGACTTTGAGAATAATGTGGCTGCCGTTGAATGGTCAGAGAATATTGCAGAGTTCCTGCCAAAAGATACTATATATATAACAATTAATTCTCTCGGCGAGAATGAACGGGAGATAATCATAGAGGACGGTGGAAGATTTGCTGACGCTTGGCATTGACACCTCCGGCAAGACGGCTTCAGCAGCGCTTTATGATGCTGAAAATGAGGTCTTTCTCGCTGGTTCGTCACTGTACACTCAAAAAACACATTCACAGGTCATCATGCCTATCGTGAAGGACCTGCTCGCACAGACAGGCAAAACTGTCGGAGATATTGACCTTATTGCCGTTGCTGACGGTCCCGGAAGTTACACTGGTCTGAGAATTGGTGTAGCAATTGTTAAGGCAATGGGATTCGCACTGGACTGCAAATGCTGCGGAGTATCAACTCTTGAATCTCTCGCGTACAACAATATCGCATACAAGGAAACTATATGTTCGATTATGAAAGCAAGAGGCGAACTTGTTTATACCTGCTCATATAAAAGTGACGGATATGTTCTTGAACCGCTTTGTGACGAGCAGATAATACCGCGTGATCAGCTTGCTGAATTTCTTGCCTTCAACGGAACAGAAGTATTACTGTGCGGTGACGGTTCAGCTGACTTTTTTACAGCTTATCGCTCACCAATGTTCACCATTGCCCCTCCACAGGGACGTCTTCAGAGTGCATATGGTGTATGTCTCGGAGCAATGTCGAAACAGCCGATGACTGCCGACGAGCTTGAAGTATCATATCTTCAGAAAGTCAAGGCTGAAAAAGATCTTCAGGATAAACTGAATAATAACAAATAAAGGAGTTTTAAGTATGATAGCTATCGGCTGTGACCACGCAGGAGTGGAATTAAAAAAAGCTGTTATTGATTTCCTTACAGAAAAGGGCTTCGAGTTCAAAGATATGGGTACTGACGGCGAACCCTGTGACTACCCGAATATGGCTGAGAGTGTTTGCTCACTTGTAACATCGGGTGAATGTGAAAAGGGAATCCTCATCTGCGGTACCGGTATAGGTATGTCAATGGCTGCCAATAAGATAAAGGGTATCAGAGCCGCTCTTTGTTCAGACGCTTTTTCTGCTAAGTATACACGTCTTCATAATGATGCGAACGTAATGTGCATGGGAGCAAGAGTACTTGGTGCAGGACTTGCTTGTGAACTTGCTGAAATATTCCTTACAACAGGCTTTGAGGGCGGACGTCATCAGAGACGTATCGACCTTATTACTGCACTCGAAAACAAATGAGTGATTACTTTGAAACGGAACGGCTGATATGCCGGAAGTTCAATGATTCTGATGCAGAGGATATGCTTCAAAACTGGGTGTCAGACCCCGATATTCAGACTGAATACGGCGAACCTGTTTATACTGATATTACTCAGGTATCAGAATTGATAAGACTTTATACAGACCCCGAAAGTCCGAAGTCGCGTTATAGATTTGCTATAATCGAAAAAGACAGCGGCAGAAATATCGGGCAGATAGCTTTCTGTAGAATATGGGACGACTATAAAACTGCCGAAATTGAGTACTGCATTGGTAAACAATACTGGGGCAGGGGGTATGCAGGAGAAGCATTGTCGGGAATTATTGCGTATACTTTCGCGTACACTGACATTTTAAAGCTCGAAGCATACCACAGAGCAGAAAACGCTAAATCAGGTCGTGTACTCGAAAAGTCTGCCATGCACATCACTGACACAGTACAACGTTTCGTGCGTGAAGGAATATCAGCTGAAAACGAAGTATGCTACTGTATTGAAAAAAACGAATATCTTAGAAACTGTCTGAGGAATCTGACACTGTAGTTTCTGAAATAATAATCAACGAAAGGAGCTGCCGATCATGGGAGAATTACATATTATCGACCATCCGCTGGTTCAGCACAAAATTTCATTATTAAGAGATAAAAACACAGGTACGAAAGAGTTCCGTGAACTTGTATCAGAGATCGCAATGTTCATCTGCTACGAGGCTACACGCGATCTTCCGCTGAAAGAAGTCGAGATCGAAACACCTATTTCAATCGCAAAAACTAAGGTCATTTCAGGAAAAAAGCTTGCATTTGTTCCGATACTCAGAGCAGGACTTGGTATGGTCGAAGGTGTAACATCACTCGTTCCGGCAGCTAAAATTGGTCATATAGGCATTTTCAGAGATCCGGGTACAAATGACGCTGTACAGTATTATTCCAAAATGCCTGAGGACATCGAGGAACGTGAAGTTATCATTGTTGACCCCATGCTTGCAACAGGAAACTCTGCTACAGCTGCAATTTCAGAGATCAAGAAGCTTGGAGTTAAGAGCATAAAGTTTATGTGCATTATCTCATCACCGGAAGGCGTAAATGCTGTGAGAACTGCTCACCCTGATGTTGATCTTTACACAGGTGTAGTCGATGACGGACTGAACGAGGATAAGTATATTATCCCCGGTGTAGGCGATGCCGGCGACAGAATATTTGGTACAAAGTAAAACAAAACCGGAAGGTATGGTTGGTTCCATTGCCTTCCGGTTTATTTTATTCCTGCGGGAACTTCATTCCCCATTCGTTACGAGCGAAGTCCATGATCTCCATTACAGCGAGAGTACCTGACTGCGGAACAAGCGGACTATCTTTTAGTCCATCACGCAGACAGCGGTGAACCTCGTCTATTTCGTATTCATAGCCGTTTATACGTTCAGGCATTTCAAATTCTTCGACTACGCTGTTTTCCTTGTCATAAAGAGTTACTTTATTCATGAGAAAGAACCAGTCTCCAATAATGATCGTGCCATTTGAACCGGAAATGATCGCATTATTTTTGAGTGACAACTCAAAGCCTGCATCAAGCGAAGCAAAGCATCCGTTGTTATACCTTAAAATGAACGAATCACTCAGGTCGATACCACTTTCGGAGATATGCGCCGATGACACGATTTCATCGGGTTTGCCAAGCAAGTCAACCGCCAGTGTTAAGGGATAAACCGCAACATCAAGCAAAGCACCGCCGCCGCAATCGGGACGGAAAAGCCTGTCATTAGGATCGAATCGTACCTGATTTGAAAAGTCAGCCTTCAGGTAACGAATTTCACCGATCTTACCGGAAGTGACCCATTCTTTCATTTTCAGATATGCCGGACGGCATTTCATCCACATAGCCTCCATGAAGAAAAGATTGTTCTTCTTTGCAAGGGAAAGAAGTGTATTCAACTGTTCCGAGTTCAGCGTAACTGTTTTTTCACAGAGAACGTTTTTGCCCTTTTCGAGAGCAGTAACGCAGTTTTCAAAATGTGACGCCATAGGGGTTGCAACGTACACAACATCAATATCCTTGTCTGAGAGTAGTTCATCGTAACTCGAGTACCATTTATTGAAGCCGTAATTAGCGGCATAAGCGACAGCTTTTTCGGCATAACGTGAACCAACGGCGTATAGTTCAGCGTCAGGAGTTCCGGCAAGAGCGGCGGTAAATGCACGCGCTATTCGTCCGGTACCTATCACACCCCATTTGATCTTTTCCATTGCGCACCTCCACAAATTTCTTTACTATAATTATATAATTTTTCGTATTATTTGTCAATACTTCGTGCTTGACAACACAGAGTAAATATTGTATAATGTGTGTGAAATAAATGAAAGGGAGGTTGACTCATGGGAAAGGATACAGAAGGCAGGAAAAAAGAAAGCGGTGATCTGCTGAAGTTTTTCTGTGGTCTGCTTATGTTCGGTGCCGGACTGTATATGCTGTTCCAGAACCTTGTTGTTACAAGTTCATGGGGAAGCGGTTATGTATTCAGATTCTTTGGCGGCTTTACTGTTCCGAACGGTACTGTAATGCTTCCGCTGATAATAGGAATAGCGATGTTATTCATAATGGATAAGAAAATATATGGCTGGGTCGTAACTGCACTTGGAGTGGTTATTATACTTGCGGCAGTTCTGCTGAGTGTAAGTCTGCACTGGCGGACAACAAGTGCATACGTGTTTGTTCTGATTTTCGGACTTATAGCCGCTGGCGGCGGAATGATGATACGTGAACTATTCAGAAAAAAATAAAAAAGAAAAAAGTCCCTGACAGGACTTTTTTCTTTTGGGAAAATATATACATAGGGGTAACTATGTAGTTAAATGGAATTATCTTGATTAATAAGCTCTTTTCTCATAAGGCAGAAATCATAAACGTCTATTCTGTCATCTTTAATGAAGTCAGCGTTCTCCCAGTTGACGAGAGAGGAATCATGTGCGCCCAGTAGAAATCTCTGCACCTGTACAGCATCAGAAACTGTAAAGGTACCGTTCATATCGACATCACCCATAATGTTCACTGACGGAGTATCGAGAGTACGCGGTGAGAAAGGTTTACCGCCTATTTCATAGAGCTTTTTCTGAAGTTCCTGATCAGCCATTTTGCAAGTGTCGCGGTCATAATGTCCGCCGGGAGTTGACCACATTACCGGACAATGACCAGCTTTGTATGCTTCTTCGCAAACTGATGAGAGGAACCGGCGAACGGACTCGGGTTCTTTATTTTTTGTAGGACAGCCATATTCACCTATGATTACCGGAATACCTTTATCTGTGAAGTTAGTCTTCATAGTATTCATATCGTTGCGGAGAGAAGAATAGTCCTGTTCACTGCCCCAAGTCGGGGTAGCCTTGCCCCAGTCAGCATCTTCTTCGAGAATAGCAAAACCGGCAGGTGAGTAATAATGGACTGAAACAGCCATACGGTCAGCAGGGTCCTGCGGCATTTTGAAGAGAGGGTCGCAGGTACGGTCGATTGCAGTATTATAGCCGGAGATGAGAAGGTGACGTTCGGGATTATTACCGCCTGATGAGCGTATCACATCGACAAATTTCTGGTTTACTTCGTTACATAAAGCATACGACTCAGCTTTGCCGTTTGTACCGCCCCACGGGTTCCAAATGCTATCCCAACCGAGTTCCTCATTCTGTGACTCGAACATGAGATAGTCGTCATAGTCTTTGAAGCTGTCAGCGATCTGCTCCCACATATGAGTATATCGCTTCATACTTTCGTCTTTATCATCAGGGAACTTGTTTACCCAGCCACCGTCCCAGTGGATATTGATAATTGCATACATACCGCTTTCGAGTGTCCAGTCAACGATCTCATGAACACGGGCATCATACTCAGGATTAATAGTGTATGTACCGTCGTGCGCCATCATATTTGACCAAGCAACAGGGATTCTCAGTACACCGAATCCTTCCTTTGCAATACCTTCGATCATTTCCTTGGTTATAACAGGACTTCCCCATGCTTTTTCGTAGTCATTAGGTTTGCCTTCTGACCACTTTGCTATCCAGTCTTCGTCATACCAGCCAGGACAAGCCTCAAAGGTATTACCAAGGTTAATACCTATTCCCATGTCTTTGACAATTTCCATTGTAGTCATATCGCGCATTGCTTGCTTTTCGTCAGCCGCCTCAACAGACGAAAGGCTCAGATTTGACAGCAGAACTAATCCAGCCGTCAGAGATGAAACGATCTTTGAAAGTTTCATATAATACCTCCTGTATAAAGATTAACGGATATTAGCTGTCTATATTATACTTTACAGGAGGAGAAGAGTCAACGCATATTATGTGATTATAGTGGACAATATTTGGACTTACTGTGAATCATGTTTCTGTATTGCAATGCAGGTACACCTGTACACGCAGCAAATTGTCTTTGAAAGTATTTGTCGTCGATATATCCGCATTTTTCTGCAATTTCTGAAATTGACAGAGTACTTGCGGCAAGGTAGTATTGCGCTCTTGCTATACGGGCATTTATGCAGTCCTGATGGAAGGTTATTCCGAAGCATTTTTTATAGTTGCGTCTGAAATAGTCTATGCGGTCTGTGAACATATTCTCGCTGTCGTTATCGAATGTAACCTCGGGAGAAGCATAGATTATGTTGCGAACCCTGAGCATTTCCGAATAAGATTTAATGCGCCTTTTTTCAGCAAGTACTCGGTGTTCGGCTTCGATTCTTTCGATACCGTAAGAAATCAGCTCGTCGAAATCGAGTTTATCACATGAGAAAACGGCACAGGCAAAAGAACTCATTCCGGCATAATCAATGTAAGACTTTTCCTGTATCAGAATTGATTTCAGAAGCTCAGATAATATTTCTGTATCAGCATAGCTTTGTACGATGCAGGCAAACGAATCGTCGCTTATTCTTCCGGAAATATTAGCGTTTCCGCAGAATTTCAAAATTGCATTAGATGCACCGAGTGTTGAGTCTGTTTTTTTCCGAATTTCTTCCTCATTTAATTGCTGAGGAAAAAGATTTATACGAAGCATGACAAAATACAAATTATCTTCATCACTGATATTAAGTGCCTGATACGCACGTTTTAGACCTTTTTCATTGTTCATACCCGTAAGAGTATCACGGTATTCTGAAACATTCTGACAACTCAACAGGTAGCGGATATCATTTTTCAGCCTTAGAAATTCCAGACCGATAGATACCGATTTAAGCCAGTGACGGTAAACCTCATCGTAGCTTTCGGGAGTTTCGTATAACATAGCCATGTACCCGAAGAATTTTTGTCCGGAGAAAACAGGAGTAAGGTAACATACTGAGGCATCATGTTCAAGTTCAAAGAACGTGCGGATATCGTGGTGGTCCATTTCAAAACTATCACTGCCGCCCCAATATAGTATACTTCTCGACTGCATAACTTCTGACTTGTTAGATTTAGTATCGTACCAGTCAGAGTAAAGGCAGAGGTAGAGATTTTTTTTATTTTCTATCATCCAGTGAAAGTTGCCGATGATGTGGATGAATTCCTCCATATCGCGGCATAGGGTCAGTTTGTGTTCCATGGTACTGAACAAGCTTAGGTCATTGAAATTTTTGCGGTGTTCGGCGTTTTTGAGTTCTTTTAGAGAACGCTCGCTATCGCACGAACAAGGACAGCTGTTCCCGAAAACCATGTTACCGCGGGGAGACAGAAATTCAGGAGGCTCGATATCATTCAGTATGCAGTAAATACGCTGAGCGGCGGCTTTTCCCAGTGCTTCACGATTACGATTATAAGATGTCAGCAGGGGGGAGTAGTACATTCTCATCTCGGAATACTCATAGCTGACGACAGATATCTGCTCCGGAACTTTCACGTCGTTTTCCGCAAAACACCTAAGCATACCGTATGCCATCATATCATTTGCACATATAACAGCCTGAGGCATAGGAAGTTCACCTGAAACATAGCGTTCAGCGAGTTTTTCGCCGGATGTGAGCCAGAAGTCGCCGTAATATATCTTATCATTATCTGCAACGAGACCATGTTTTTCAAATGCACTTTTAAATCCCTCAACACGAAGTCGTGAAGATTCGATTTCCTGCATACCTGTTAAGAAAGCGATATCTTTGAAGTTATGTTCTTCAATCAGATGGGAGGTCAGTTCCTCGATGTCATATTTATCGCTTGTATTGAGGAGTGTATAGTCAAGGCAATCGAACTCTTCAAGGCATGTTCCGAGACCGATTATCGGTACATTTTTGTTTAAAAGTACAGAGGCGATTTTCTGCCTTATACCAGACTCTACAAAAGATTCGCACAGCAGGATAATGCCGCTTATTTCATCAGATTCAACGATGTCGTATATTTTTTGCTCAGCAATAATATCTTCGTCTTTCTGAACCATATTGTAGATATTAGAAAAAACAACAGTCGCATATCCGTTCTTCATATTCTCGGAAATAATACCACGGAGTAGTTCTTTTTCAGCATATCCATTAGCAAGCGCAGTTATAACGGCTATAATCTTTTTGTTGGCGTAATTCATTATTTGACCTCCAAACTGTCTACTAAAAAAACGCCTGAATATCGGAATTATCCGTTATTCAGGCGATTGATACGATAAGTCACGTTAGTGGAGTGATTCGTTATGCTATTAATTCAAAAATAGTTTTTATGTAAAATAGCGGTCGTAGTCGCCCCAGTCAATAATATCCCAAATTCACCATCAACTATTCGCGAAATGTCTTTACCACATTTTTGTTTTTATAACTTGTTTTCCTGAAACATGGTTATTAGTTGTACTTTTAGTAGATGGCAACTTTGGATCATAGGTTATTAATTATAGTTTTCATGGATTTACTCGTCATCATAGTGCTTGTTAATAATTATATCACATTATCATAAGAATATCAACCGTTTTTTGTAATTAAATATAATAACATACACTCCGAGAGAGAAAAACATGAGAAAAACAAGGTTGATATGTAAACTGAAATAAGGCTGGCATTATTATTTTTTAGCCTGAAAACGAGTGGAAAGTGTGATATAATGAAGAAAAAACGGAGAAATAAAAATGGCTAAACATTACTACGACCCAATAATGTGTATCTGTTCGCTGGAAAACCCGATGACAATGGGCGTCACAGCAGTGCTTACCGAGCAGATAGATGAAAAGCTGCTGAAAGAAGCTGTCCAGGAGCTTCGTGAACGCTTTGCGTATTTTTATGTAAGAGCCAAGATTGAGGATAACGATATCGTCGTTATACCCAATTCCCTGCCTATGACGGTGAGAAATACCTGGGCTCCGATAGAGCTTGCTTCAAAAGAGGCTAACTATCACCTTGCAGCAATTAAATATGAGGGAGACCGTATCTGCCTTGAAATGACTCATACTCTCTCTGATTCTTTGTTGCTTTGGGTCAGCGTAATTCTTCAAGGGAACTATTTGAAGCACTGCTGTGCGAGCTTCAGCAAGCGAACATTCCATTTAAGATCATGAGAGATGAGGAGTATCATCTGTGCGGCTTAAGATACGAAGATCTGTATGGAAGATGTTACAGATGAGATACTTTGATACAAAAAAGGCGCCTCACATTATGTGAGGCGCTGGTGCGGATAACAGGACTTGAACCTGCATGTCCTT
>ONBA01000019.1 GCA_900315975.1 uncultured Ruminococcus sp. | reverse complement strand
TCGACGGACTTGCAGCTATTATACAGCAGAATTTCAAGCTTGATGTATTTTCCGGCAGTCTGTTTCTGTTCTGCGGAAAGCGATGCGACAGGATAAAAGGTATTATCCGATGTTTTACTGAACCTGTCGCCGATCCGTCCGGTATTCATACTGCGGCGGAGGCTGTCCTGCTCTCGGCGGACTTTATTCCCACAAAACACTGAACCTTTTTGGCTCAGATGTAATATCAAATCTCGTTCAGAACTTTGAAATGCTTGGCGTTACTCTTATATAACCTGCGGAACACCTGATAATTACGGTCATAGACTGCTTTATTCTCCATGTTGGGACGATAGACAGCCTTGACAGGTATCATTTTACCCGCTTTTTCCGGTGAATCGATCATTTTCATTCCAAGTGCTATAAGTAAAGCAGCGCCGACCGTTCCAGAATTCTGCGGATTGTCAATCGTTTCGATTACTCTGCCTGTGATATCCGCAAGCATCTGACAGGTCACGGGGGAAAGCGCACCGCCTCCGACAAATCGTATCGTATCCGAGGTTTTTATCTTTGCTGATTCGCACTCAAGCAGCCAACGCAGATGAAAACAGATTCCTTCCAACACTGCTCTTATCATATCTCGTTTTCCGGTTTCAAGTTTCAGGTTAAAGAACATACCTGCCGCGCATGAATCCTCGAACGGGCTTCTGTTTCCGTGAAGCCACGGTGTAAATATCACGCCTTTTGAGCCCGGTGGTACACGACTGACCTCGTCCGACAAATAATCGTATAAGCTCTTGTATTTCTTTTCATGGTCATCTGAAATGCTTATTTTCTGCGAATACACACCCACCTCGTCAAGTGCAAGATGATCCCTGACCCATTCAAAGCATTTTCCGGCCGTTTCAAGTTCTGCATAGTAATGGAAATGTCCCTTCAGACCTGACATAACCCCTGTCATACTGCATAATGGATCTACCGCCTGATGATCCATCAGTGTAACTACCCAACCTGATGTGCCAATATAGATATGCGTCTGACCGACACGTGTACAGCCTGCTCCGATGCCTGTCAATGTTGCATCTCCTCCGCCGCCAAAAACAGGTATGCCCTCCGGAAGTCCAAGATCAGCCGCTGCTTTTGCAGTTAGCTTTCCTGCCTCATCGGTACATTCGATCAGGTCGGGGAGATGTTCGGGCTTAACGCCGTACATTTTTGCAAGACCGATATTCCAGCCCTCCTTGCCTTTCCGGGTATCATACAGAAAAGTGGAAAATGCTGAATCTACGGTCCTTATGATATTTCCGGTACATCGGGCTATCAGATAATCATTCACATCGAGCCATTTATACACCTTGGCGAAAATATCCGGCTCGTTCTTCTCTACCCATTTATATTTATATACGGGATCTTTTACACTCATCGAGGCAGTCTTGTTGATACACAGGTTTCTTATCAGCTTGAAGGCATTGCAGCCCGAGATCTTGATAAGCCCTTTGCCAAGACCTTCTTTAAATTCATTGACTGCTCGTGTATCAAGATAGCTCATGGGGCGGCGCACTGCGTTTCCCTGTTTATCTACCAGTACAACGCCCTGCATTTGTGTACAGAAGGATATACCCGCTATCTCCTCGGGCTTAATGTTTGTCTTGTTAAAAAGTCCCCTTGTGGTCTTGGCAATCGCATTCCACCATTCTTCCGTATCTTGCTCCGCACCGCCGTTTTCAAGAATATAAAGACCATATTCCGCATTTGTGTAACATATGAGACGTATGGTACTGCTTATTTCAAAAAGACAAGTCTTGACTGCGCTTGTCCCGAAATCATAAACTATTACATACATAATTTATCCTCTGTTATTCAGTCCATATGTATATTTGTTCCCGAATCTATTTTGCGGCGGACTTCCTTCAAGGTTTCCTTATCCATTTCCGGCCAGTCATTGACCTTCTGTGCCTTGTTGGTAATAAGATGAGCTTTTTCCGCACAAAGTGCTATAGGAGTATCGGAAAGAGAATCAGAATAGAAGTTATCTATCACCGGAAAGCCATGGTCTATCATATATCGCGCCTTTTCTTTTGCATACATCAGGTTATTGGTAAATACACCGAACTCCCGGTCATATTCTGAAGCCATGTATTTAACACCGAGCCGTTTGGCTATAGGTGCGATGATACAGTCCGGTGACGCACTTATGATAAGATCATCCGACTTTTTCTGAGCAAGATACCACTTTGATATTCTTTTCTCATGTTTATCCCAAAACTTTTCGATCTGCTCATCAAAATCATCTATCATTCCGAGAAAGCTGAAAAAATGTCTTTCCAACTTATATCTTGGCAGCTTTCCCCTTTTATACAGTATCAGGTTTTTGATTGCTTTAGGTACAAAAGTGAACCACAGCTTCGGGTGACGATTTGCGCACCATAAAGCAAAGCTCACAGTACAGTCAGGATAATATATCGTTCCGTCAAAGTCATAAACATTCATCATTTCACCCTCCTTTGTCATTTTTCATTCGTTGAAAATCGGATCATGTTGCGGTTATAGCCCGTTGTTACAAGATATGCCTTTTCTTTATGCGATTCCATAAGTCCGCTTAATATGTAACCGCTCAAACCTTTTATTTCAAGATCGGGGTCTGTAAGGTCGAATAATTCGCCCGAATCACGTTCTATGATAAAGACGGAATCGTCCTCAAAGAACAAAGAAATCTCAAATAGAAGCGGTTTTTTAGAGCGTTTATTCTTTTCAAGTATCGTAAGACAGATCTCCTCTACGAACAGCGCTGCGCGGTTAGCTATTTTCTTCGGGTAATTATGCGACACCAGGAGCTTCTCAACGCTTTCCGACAGTGAAGCTGCCTTGTCAGCCGTAAGGATATCATCCATTACAACTATCTCATCTCCGAATCTATATCTTTAAGCAGATATGGGAAGTTATCCCTTCCGAACCGCAGATATACAAATAAGTACGCAGAGATCAGCGTCATCAGCGAAGCAACGATAAAACCTGCCCACATTCCGTTTATCCCGAAAAGTAAGGAACCTATTATCGGCAAAACAATATATAGCAGTCCGTTTTGAAGTATTGCAATACACGTTGCCATACGAATGCGGTCGATAAGCATATAGTATGAGGTTGTGAGCGATACAACACTGCATAGTGTGAACCCAAGTGAAACGATACGTATCGCAGTCATGGAAGGCGCAAGAGCTGCGCCGCCGCTTATACCGAACAGTCCGCAGAACTGTCTTGAAAAAATGCAGATTAGTACCGTTGCGGCTGCACCTTCGAGAATGGCTGCTTTCAATGCGGATTTCATTACCCTCTTTATCAGCACATGATTCTTTTCTCCGTAATATGTGCCAATCAAAGGCTGCATTGCCATCCCGACACCGTCAAGTACAACGCTGAATTCTATCAGGCTGACAACCACTGCAAGTGTGACAAGGCCTGTCTCGCTGTAATGGCTTGATACAAATCCGATCATAACGTAATCCATTAGTGCCCAGCAGAGGTAGACGGAAGAATCTACGATACTGTAACGAGATGTCAGCAGGAAATCCCTGAAAGAGAGGTGCCATACGAAACGTAGTGTGTTTCCTTTTCTGAAATAATGCCAGCAGCAGGCAAGAATGCCGAGTCCGTTGCCTATTACAGAGCCAAGAATGATACCCGTCATTCCCATGAATTTTGTCAGTATTACAGAGCATACGATGTTTCCACCGATCTGGAACACATAGCAGATATTATTGCAAAGCTCGTCGCCATCACTGTATACCATCTGTTCAAGGTAGAAAATTACTATCGTAAGAAAAGCATTTATCGGGGCAAAGCGATAGTATCTGAGTGCCTGGTCGAGTATTTCTCCCTTTATACCGCCTATGCTGAAATAGATATCCTGTATCAGAAAAATCGTGATCGCTGAGATAAGACCTATGGAAATACTGATGATAAGCCCCTGTCCGTAGATCTCATCGGCTCTTTTTTTTCGCATAGCTCCGATCTCTCTTGTGAAAACTATGCCCACACCTGTGGATACAAGGTCTCCGAAAAATGTGACGATACCTGTCACCGGCGTGATTGCATTTATCGCAGCAACTCCGGTCTCTCCTATAAAGTAACCCGCAATGATACTGTCACAAAGGAGCATGATGTACATGACCGCCTTTGTAAATGTACCTGATATAAACATAGAGCCGAATTTTCGTTCACAAAAACCTTTCATTTTTCCTCCTTTATTGCTGTCCTGAATAATAAAAAACGCACTTTGAAAAGCTGTTATTGTTATATTGTTACATACTTCTCAAAGTGCGTTAATATTTCTTTAGTCTGAGATATAAGCTAAATTTTACGAATGATCGATGCTGATTAACGGTGCATTTGCTGTATGATTTATTCTATTGTACCAAAATAATAAACATAATTCAAGTACTTTTTGATAATTAGTCATATTTTTAAACAGCTTATTGCCGTCATATGAAGTCCAAGAGACAAAGCTGATGCTTCATGAAAGTATCCTCTATCCTTTGGAATGTAAACCACCTGTAGAATACTTTGCAGATTGTCATGATCACAAAAATTTACAGATTGTTCATTGACTATTATGTAAATGAATGATATAATTTTATATAGTTAAATCAAACATAAATTCGCGTAAACAAGCAATTGTTTATGTGAATGCTGATAGTTGCGCTGAATATGCCAGAAATGAATAATTTGCCTGCTATATCTGTACAATAAGAAAACTCAGCGCAGAAAGAGTTTCTATCAGAGTTTACACTGATTATTTTTAATAGATGCCAGATGGAGGTAAGCATGTTTATCGAAATAAAAAACGCAAAAAAACAGTACGGAACAGGTGAAGCAGCAGTTTTCGCTCTTGCAGGAGTTGACCTAACGCTCGACAAGGGCAAGATCTATGTTATCCTCGGACCTTCCGGCTCAGGTAAATCCACTCTGCTCAATATGATCGGCGGACTTGACAGTCTTGACTCAGGCGACCTCATAGTTGACGGTAAAAACATAGCCTCCGCAAGCAAGAAGGAACTGTTACAGTACCGTCTTGAGGACGTGGGGTTCATCTTCCAGTTCTACAACCTCATCCCCGACCTCAACGTTGAGGAGAATATACAGGTCGTATCTGAGATCTCTCCCAAGCCACTTGACATCGACGAGGTACTGAAAGCCCTTGAGATAGAACAGTACCGCAAGCGCTTCCCGAAAGAGCTTTCCGGCGGTCAGCAGCAGAGAGTCGCTATCGGACGAGCTATGATAAAGAATCCCAAGCTTCTGCTTTGTGATGAGCTAACAGGTGCACTTGACACGAAATCTTCCTATGCGGTGCTGAAATTCGTAGAGAAGATGAACCAGATTTATGGTACTACTATAATCATCATTACTCATAACGAAGCTATCGCTGATATGGCTGACTGCATTATAAGATTCAAGGATGGCAATGTTGCCTCAAAGGTAGACAATGATAATAAGTGTCCCGCCGAGAAGCTGAACTTGTAGAACGGAGGTGCGCTATGAAACTTAACAAACGATATCCGCGAAGCATACGATCATATCTGTCGTTTTACGTTTCTGCTTCTGTTTTGACAATGGTAACGCTGCTGATGTTCTTCCTGTTCTACACTTCGGGAACAAGCGTTAAAAAGTATGCAGATGACTTTGCCAGACGCAACAGCCGTCAGGATGCTCAGTTTGAGACTGAAATGGTTATTCCCGATGAAGCCTTAAAGAGCCTTGCATCGAAATACGATGCGGTCTTTGAAAAGGAATACAGCGTGAACTTTGAAGAACCTGACAGCAAGCATTCGCGTATTTTCAAAGAGAATAAACAGATAGACCTTTGTGAACTGACAGCTGGCAGCCGTCCGACAAATGAGAACGAGGTCATGATCTCTCTCGGCTACGCTGAGGAACACAGCATCGAAGTCGGCGACAGGATATTTGCCGGTCAAAAGGAACGCACGGTAACAGGCTTTTTTCTGCGCCCTGACTACCTCTTTATGGTCGAGAACGACACCGACACCTACAAGAATGTCGAAGACTTTTTCCTTGCAGTTCTAGATGAAAAGACTTTTAACAGCAGTTTTGAAGAGCCTAATGTGATGTATAAGGTCATCTACAATGATTCGTCCAGGGAGAATGAGCTGCGTAAGGAAATAAACAGCATTTATACTACACTCAGCTACCTTTCCTCTGACGCCAACGGCCGCATCAATTATGTCTATCAGGAAGCAGACACATATATCATTATGGCCTGGCTGCTGCTTATTACTCTGCCAATAATCGCGGTAGTTCTTATCTGCATCATCATAAGCCGCAAAATAATAAAGGAACAGAAAATTATCGGAACACTCTCTGCCCTCGGCTACAAACCTCGCACAATAATGCTTCATTACAGTATTATGGCGGTAATTCCAGGACTTATAGGCGGTGTTCTTATGAGCTTAGTCTCGCTGTTTATTGCAGACTGGTTCGGTGAATTCGCAACAGCGAGTTTCGAGCCTATCAAGCCCGTCTTTAAAGTACCGGCCGCAATAATGATCGCCGGCATAATTATCCCGACTGTTATTTATTTTATTGCTGCTATGCTCGTTACACGTAAGATACTCAAAAACAATACTGTGTCGCTCCTGAGCGGTTCGGTAGGTACAAAATCTGCGTCAAAAAAGATCTTCACCAAATCCCAAATGAAGGTGAGAACTCGTTTTGCGCTTCGTTCAGTCATAGGCAATCCCGGAAGAAGCTTCGTTATTTTTCTCGGAATATTCCTCGGCAGCGCTATTATTTGCTTCGGAATGGTATATTCCGATTCGATGAAGTCTCTTGCCGATGATCCTCAGCCAAAGATAGGCAGCTACAAGTACAGGTACTACCTCAGCGACTTTAGAGAGGGAGTATACAGCGATAATACCGATGTCCTTATCAATTCGAGTTTTGAGTCTGAAAGCGGAAGCATCGTGAACGTTATCGGTGCCGACAAGGATTGCAAACGGCTCAATCTCACTGAAAAATCCACCAACAAAACTGCTGACCTCAGCGAAGGCTGGTATATAAGCAATCTCGCAGCAGTTATGTTCGACGTGGACAAGGGTGATGAGATAAAACTGAAAAATAGTGCTACTCTCGAAGAAAAGACGATAAAGATAAGTGGAATTATAAAGAATGATTATGAGATCTACGTTATAAGTACAAGAGAGAATGCCTCGAAGGTGACAGGTATAGATGCTGATTATTATGACTGCATACTGTCTGACGAGAGTATTAGTTTTGAAAATGGTGAGGTTTCACTTATACTGACAGACAAGTCTTTTAAGAAGCAGATGGATATTGTTTATGACGAATCCACGACCAACAGGATAACAATAATTCTCCTCGGCGTTGTCATATGTATCGCTTCGATCTATGTCGCTATAAATATGATGATAAACGAACAGGCTGCAAATATCTCAATGCTGAAAGTTCTCGGTTATAAGCGTAAGTATATCGACACCATGGTGCTGAGAGGAAATCACATACTCCTTATACCTGGCATAGTTCTTGGAATACTCGGCGGTGTTGGAATAATGAAGCTCTTTTCAGTTCTCCTTGTAGAAGTTCTTGAATTGATACTGCCAGTGGAGCTTACGCTGAAAACGGTTCTTTTCACAATTGCTGTCACCTGCATTTGCTACTTCGGCTCACTGCTGATACTCAGACGCAGAGTTGATAATATAGATATGATCGAGAGTCTGAAGGATAACAGGGAATAACTTTAAGCGGCTATTAGTATCGGAACATTGAATAACAGCGGCATATCATATACTCTGACGTGCAGCGCATCTGATATGACAAACGATACTATCATTGAACTGACATATCCTGTACTGATGACGGCAAGCTGTGGTAGGTCGCTGTCGGTATACTAAAAACTGAACTAAAAACTTAAACTGCCCCGGAATAGTTCCGAGGCAGTTTTTATTATATTTCAAATCCATTGACTTTTTTAAGGAGCTCAGAAATATGATCCTGAGTGCGCTTTATCCGTCTTTCACCAAGGTCGCCGTTTTTCAGGTCAGTTACGGCGAGCAGATAAAGGAAACGTATTGCAGACATCAGCCTGATCTTATCGTTTATAGCAGACAGCTCAGCCTTGTCAGCAGTATCAAAGTATTTTTCTAAGATACTGTTCCATATCGGCTCGCCCAGATCATCGGAAATGCCAAGAAAACTGCTGAGATTATCCGGACAATCCTCGCTGAAGGAAATATATGTGACATAGAGTGCCTGAAGGTCAAATATAGGCTGTCCCGTTGAAATAGTTTCCATATCTATCAGCATTGGTTCATCACCAACAAGCATTACATTTTTCATCTGGAAGTCTCCGTGAACCATATGCAGATCGTCAGGTAGTGCTGACAATAATTCTTTCAGTCTCACAGACTGTTCTGATGTAAGGTAAGAGTCTATAACATCAAGGTAGCCGATGAAGATGTCCCTTGCCATCGGTATAGTCCCTGCATCCATTTCTGCACTGTGTACCACTTTCAGAAAGTCAATGTACTTATGCAGGAGCTCGTCGAATTTTTCCGGCTCATTTATAAGATGATCGTTAAAGGAATCAGCATTGAGCAGTTCAAATACCGAGCCGTAATTATCGCCGACTCTGACTATATCATAAGAGATAGCTGTCGGTACTCCTTTGACAAAAGCGCACTTTGCAAAGCGCTGCTCTTTTTCTATTATCGGTATGCTGTCAGGTGTATTATATACCTTTACAATCGTTTCCGGATCAATTCGGTAAACAGTTCCGTAGAAGCCTTTACCGATCACCTCACAGCCTTCAACGGAGATCTCGCGCATTTTCTTTTCGACTTTAAAGAGTTCTGTAAATCCGGTCATATCGAATATATCATATACATCCGAAGATACATTGAATATCTTTATCTCACTGCCAGCCTTTTTTCTGACCTTAATGAGAACTCTCAGACCGGCACTTGAAATGTATTCAAGTTCGTCTGCGTCAAATGAGTTTTCAGTTTCACCGCTCAGCTGTTCCGTTATTGTCTTCTCCCATTCTGCAGCGTTGCTGGTATCGATCCTGCCGGAAAGTCTGATTACGTTTTCAGCCATAACACTATACCTCCGTTCCAGTAATAGTTTCTATCAGATCTGATAGTATCTTTTCTGAGTTCATTCCTTCGATGTCGAGCATTTCAGCTTTTATAAGTCTTGTATTTGGGATCCCGAAGCAGTTCTCAGCAAGAGTTTTGATGTAACTATAGCTGAAATCAGGGATATACGGACCTCCCGCTGTTGTAACATATATGAGCTCGTCTGCTTTGCACAGTCCGATCGGTATCCCGTCAGCACCGTAGGCTGATACAATCCCCACTGCGTATATGTTTTCGATATAAACTTTCAGCAGCGACGGGAATGAGCCGTCCCAGAACGGTGCTGCGATCACGATCTTATCCGCTTCAGCAAACTGTTTTGCGTATCTTAACATTGGATCATCAAGCTTTCCCTCAGCAAGCAGGGCTGTCCTCTTTTCGACAGCCTCTTCAGTAAGAGGTCTAATATCTTCATCGGGAAGAAAAAGCTCAGTATATTCTCCCATTCCGGCAAGCAGAGTTCTCGCTACCCGATCGGTCCTTGATTTGTTTCGTACACAGCAGTTGATGTATAGTATCATATTTCCTCCTTTACTGGTCAGATCAGTTTTACGCCGAGCATAGTGAGATCGTCGAACTGCGGTGCTTCGCCGACAAAAAGATCAATGGCTTTTTTCATATGGGACAGTCAGCAGCTTCAAGCTGTTCGTCAACAAACGCTATCACTTCAGACAAGTTTTCTGTCAGAGCTACTATAATCAATTCTTTCATTGGAGTTCTCCTTAAAAGTTTAGTTGTTTAGTGTGTTTTGATATTTTATTATACCTAATGGTAGCATTTTTTATATGTTTTGTCAAGCAGATTGCACACGGTAAATTGTAAATAAATTGTAAAAGCGCCTGAAATGATTTACGCTTAGTAAAAATTACCGTTAGTTTTCCAGTTCGATAAAAAACTTTACAGAATGTTCATTGACTAATATGTAAAAAAATGATATAATTGCTATATAGTTATTTTATATATAACAATGTACAAATCAACAGATAATTATATGTATTCAACACAGCTTGTTACGGAAAAGGATAATTTATTATGATGAATTTGCTTGAAGAAGCCATTATTTACGCAACTGTCATGCATCAGGGTATAGTTCGCAAATTCAATGGCATACCCTATATCCTGCACCCGATGGAAGTCGCACAGATACTCTCCACTATGACTGAGGATACAGAAATAATCACAGCAGGTATCCTGCACGACATTGTAGAAGACACCGACGGTACTCTCACAGAAATTGAAAAAAGATTCGGAAAAAGAGTCGCTGCTCTGGTCGATTCAGAGTCGGAGAATCCTTATCCGGACGAGGACAAATCTGCTTCATGGCAGCGCCGTAAGGAGGAATCGCTGATAGTACTGAAAAACAGTACAGACATTGGCGTGAAAATGCTATGGCTTGCAGACAAGCTTGCAAATATACGTTCACTTGCAAGAGTTTACTCCGAGCAGGGCGAGGCAATGTGGAATATGCTCCATCAGAAAGATCCTGCAATGCACCAGTGGTACTACAAAAATATCGCTGAGGCTGTTGAACTTTCGCTGAACAAGACCGGAGCCTTCAAGGAGCTCATCAAGCACATCAATTCTATCTGGCCGGGTACCTTTGATTCAGAAAAGTCAAGGTACAAAAAGTATCGTGAAGTATCGGTCGATGGCTGCAGGCTTCTCGGACACGGTGCCAAGGGCGATGTTTACCGCTATGATGACGAACTGGTAATTAAGGTATTCAATCAGAATAACACCTACCGCGATGTTGAACAGGAGATCGCTCAGAGCCGCAAGGCGTTCATTCTTGGCATACCAACAGCTATATCTTTCGGCATCGTATCTGTCGGCAATCGGTATGGTGCAATGTATGAACTTGTGGAGTCTGATACATTGTCCGGCTGCATTGCTAAAGCTCCAGGACAGGTCGAAGCTTACGCAAAAATGATGGCTGAGCTTGCCCATACTATCCACAGTATCAAAGTCACAGAGGAGGACGGCTTTTCAGACGTTTCTGAAAGGTATCTCAACTATGTCAGAACAGGTATAGCTTATGAGGACGATGCGCTTGCAGCCAAATGTGTTGAACTTATCAAAGAAATCTCAAATACAGATACCCTTGTTCACGGTGACTTCCATACCGGAAATGTATTCATGCAAAACGGTGAGCCGTTACTTATAGATATGGACAGAGTTGCTGTCGGTCATCCAATTGCAGAGATAAGTGATCTGTATTATTTCTATGTAGTGCTCGGAGAGGAAAAGCCTTCTGTTGTGGAAGAGTTTATGGGATTCTCATATCATACCGCAAAGCAGTTTTTCAGTTTCTTCCTGAAATACTACCTTAGGACAGAAGATGAAACCAGGATCAATGAGGTCATAGAGAAAGCCTCGCTGCTATGCTATATCCGTAAAATAAGAAAATTACGAAAGAAAAGCTCAATATCTGAGATTGAACGGCACCTGATAAATGATACTATTCAGAAAATTGCCGGTCTGATTTCAAAGCTGGATACTCTTATATATTAAACGCTTATTACTGCACAATGCAGTAAAATAAAGGAGGAATTATTATGAAAATCACTACTTTTGACCCCTTGATCTTATCGCCTAAGACCGGTGATGTTGTCAAGCTTTTTGAGGAGCTTGGATTTGAAATTACACACGATCCTGTCACAAAGGTTGAAATCGGAGAGGTTCAGACCACACGTATGAAAAACGAGAGCGGCTTTCATATCGACGTTGCTAACATTGGTAACATTCCCAATGATCGGATGCTTATCCGTATGAATGTTGACAATTTTGAAGAAGCGTACGATATTTTCATCAAGCACGGATTTAAAAATACAAGAGGCGACAATACCCTCGATACAAAGTCAGCGATAGAAGCAACTATGGTATCGCCTTCTGGTTTTTCTGTTGCACTTGTTAAGCATATAAAATAGTAGAATTCAGGAGGAATTATTATGAAGGTCACAGCATTTAACCCACTCATCTTATCAAAGGATGCAAAGGCAATAACAGAGCTCTTTGAAGCCCTTGGATTTGAGTACAGACACACTAAGACCAACATAAATGATAAAGACATAACAAGTTTTGATATGAAACACCCGGACGGCTTCAGAGTTGACGTTGCTCAGGTAGAGCAGATGCCGCAGGATATGACAGCTATCAGAATGAACGTAAGAGATTTTGACGAAGCATATGAATTCCTTACAGCTCACGGGTTCAAGAATTCACAGGGTGACAGGATCACAGACACCGGATCATCAAAAGCAACTCTAATGGTATCGCCTTCCGGTTATGCGATAAGCCTTGCACAGCATATCAAAAAGTAAATTAAAGGAGAAATGACATTATGAAAATTACAACATTCAATCCTCAGATCGTTACCAAGAACGCAGAACCGCTCATAAAGCTCTTTGAGGAGCTCGGCTTCGAGAGGCGGCATAAACAGGATGGTATCGGTGATTATGATGTAACCGCTATCAGGATGAAAGACGCAAACGGATTCTATCTCGATATTTCTCAGGTAGATGCTGATATTCCGCACGATATAGTTTCCATACGAATGAATACTGACGATTTCGAAAAAGCCTACGATATGCTCATAGAACACGGATTCAAGAATATCTACGGTGACCGCTCTATCCCCAGTAAGTCGGCAAAATCAGCGATGATGATCTCATCTACTGGTTTTGCTGTCAATCTCATACAGCATATAAAAAATGACTGATATGTCAAAAAGGAGAGTATTGTTATGAAAATTACAACATTTGATCCGCTTATCACATCAGCAAAGGCTGATGAAGCTATCAAGCTCTTTGAGGAGCTCGGCTTCAAAAAGACACATACTCCTACTACAGCTCTGGAAACTACTGACGTAACAAGTACTCGCATGAAGGATGAAAACGGATTCCACGTTGATATTGCCCAGTGGGATGGCCTTCCGCAGGATATTACACTTATAAGAATGAATGTGGATAACTTCGATGAAGCGTATGAAATTCTTATCAAGCACGGCTTCAAGAACAACAGAGGCGATGGTACGATCAATACAAAGAGCGTTAAAGCAGCTACAATGATCTCACCCTCAGGTTTCATGATAAGCCTTATCGAACACATCAAAAAGTAAATATCAGGAGGATTTACTATGAATATCACTACTTTTAACCCCCTCATAGTTACAAAGAACGCAGAGGCTGCCATTAAGCTTTTTGAGGAGCTTGGCTTCGAGAAGCGCCACACTCTCGGTGCAGACCTCGGTACAGGTGATCTCACAAATGTACGCATGAAAGACGCAAACGGCTTCTACGTTGATATTGCTCAGGTCGAGAATCTCCAGGGTGACCGTGACCTTACACTTATCCGTATGAACGTAGACAATTTCGATGAAGCTTACCAGCTGCTGCTTGACAGGGGATTCAAAAACCCAAGAGGCGATCATACCGTTCAGACAACAACGAACAAATCGGCTATGCTTATCTCTCCAAGCGGCTTTGCTTTCGATCTCTGCCAGCATATCAAGGACTGATATTCGCAATAAGCGCCTCCGGGGATCGCTCCTTGGAGGCACTTTAGGTTATAGCTGAACATTATTTTTTATTTAGGTGATCAAAGTGGTATCATTTATACTTGCTCTTGTGATTCTATTTTTCGGATTCGCCGTCTATGGACGGCTGACCGAAAAGATATTCGCACCGGATGACAGAAAAACCCCCGCTGTCGAACTCAACGACGGCGTGGATTATATGCCAATAAAAAAGTGGAAGGCTGTGCTAATACAGCTTCTGAATATTGCCGGAACAGGACCTATTTTCGGTGCTCTTATGGGTGCCTGCTTCGGACCGGTAGTTTTCCTGTGGATAGTTTTGGGTTCAATTCTCGGGGGCGCCGTTCACGACTATATGAGCGGTATGATCTCCGAGAGAAATAGCGGTGCTTCAATAGCCCAGCTCTCCGGAAAATATCTTGGAAAGCCTGCAATGTATATAATGCGTGCATTTTCGGTACTTTTGCTTCTGTTGACAGGTACTGTATTCATAACGAGTCCTGCAAACCTCATCGCAAATATGACGCCGAAGGCTCTCTCAGGCTCATTCTGGATAGCCGTTATACTGATCTATTATGTGCTCGCAACGCCCCTTCCGATAGACAAGGCAGGTGAAGAATAATGGAACAATTCGTATCCTATGACAAAATGAGCAAGAAGGAGCAGAAAAAGCTCAACTCCGCAAAGCGCCGGGACTGGAACGGCGTCAATCTCGTCACCCGTGTTGCTCCGGACAAAAAGAAAGCCTACAAGCGCAATCCTAAGCACCGTAATCCACTTTTTGAAGAATGACGGACAGCCCTCATCTGAGGGCTGTTGATTTTTATTTGAACACAAAATCGTCAATATATTGCTTTCTTCCCGATTAAGTGATATAATGTACTGGACAGCTTTGAATGACTGAGAAAACACAATAGAAGGGAAGCGAATGCTTATGCCGCCGCCTGGAGGCAGATTAGGTCCGGGATTTTTATCGGACGAAGAAAAGAAAAACAGGCCAAAGGTCACGAAAGCACTGCTGAGGCGCATTTTCTCCTATCTGAAGCCATACTGGAAGCAGATGACCATCGTGCTTATCTCTATTCTTGCATCTGCGATACTCACGCTCATGCCGTCGGTACTGACAGGACGTATCGTGGACGAGGGCCTTATAGGTCGGAATATGAACAAGCTTGTGCTGTTTATTCTTTTGTCCTTTGGAGTTACACTGCTTGCAAATCTCATAGGCATACTTGAAAGCTATCTCAATACATGGATAGCCCAGCACATCACATACGATATGCGAAATGCTATGTATCTGCATCTCCAGAAGATGTCACAGAGGTTCTTTACAACGAACAATCAGGGAGATATCATCACACGAATGACCAGTGATATATCAGGAGTACAGCAGGTCATAACAGGAACACTGACGAGTATAATCTCAAACTCGATAACCCTTGCGGTCGCACTGGTCATAATGTTCCGCGAAAGCTGGATACTTGCACTTGTGGGAGTAATGATAGTTCCGCTTTTTACCATACCCACGCGCAGCGCTGGCAAGGCACGCTGGACTATAACAAAAGAGTCGCAGGCGTGCAATGATGAGATAAACGGTATACTCAACGAGACTATGTCTGTCAGCGGACAGCTCCTTGTCAAGCTTTTCGGCATGGAGAAGCGTGAGTTCAACCGCTATGAAAAGGTCAACCACGATATGATACGTCTGAATATCAGGGAGAGTATGGCAGGACGCTGGTTCAGAATGGCACTGAATACATTCACCAATATAGGCCCGATGCTCATCTATCTTGTGGGCGGAATCATAATGATGAAGTACGATTCTTCCATTACCGTCGGAAAGATAACGGTTCTTGTCGCGCTTCTCGGAAAGATGTACGGTCCGGTCAATCAGCTTCTGAACATACAGGTAGACTGGATACGTTCAATGGCGCTGTTTTCACGTATTTTCGAGTATTACGATATGCCTGTTGAGATCGAGAATGCGCCTGATGCCATAGTTCCCGACCACGCTGAGGGCGAGGTGGAATTCCGTCATGTACGATTTCATTATTCACCTGAAAGGGAAATACTCAAGGACGTCAGCTTCAGACTTGAAAAGGGGAAGTGCATAGCTATCGTAGGTCCTTCGGGATCAGGAAAGAGTACGCTCATAAACCTTATCCCGCGTCTTTACGATGTAATTGACGGCGAGGTGCTGTTCGACGGCTCTGATGTCCGCAAGCTTGACCTTGAATTTATCCGCAGAAATATCGGTATCGTAAGTCAGGAGACATATCTTTTCAACGGCACAGTCCGTGATAATCTGCTGTATGCAAAGCCCGATGCAACTGAGGAAGAACTGATAGAAGCCTGCAAACGCGCCAATATCTATGACTTCATTTCCGCGCAGGAAGCAGGTCTGGACACTGTAGTTGGAAACCGCGGTCTGAAGCTTTCAGGCGGTGAAAAGCAGAGGATATCCATAGCCCGGATACTTCTTAAAGATCCTGCACTTATGATATTCGACGAAGCCACATCCGCACTGGATTCCATTTCCGAACAGAAGATACAGGACGCTATCGAACCGCTTATTGCTACCAGAACGAGCATACTTATTGCACATCGCCTTTCAACGATCCTTGCCGCAGACGAAATACTTGTAGTGTGCAACGGTGAGATTGCCGAACGCGGAACTCACAGTGAACTTGCGGGCAGAGGCGGCGTATATACTCAGCTGTATGAGACACAGTTCAGCCGTGCCGCTGAACAGCCGTCTTTCGATCTCGGATATTCCGAGGGTGAAAGCGGAGAATGAAAAAAGCCCGGATACTTCTGTATCCGGGTTAGTTTATCAAAAAGTGAAAAAACGCTGAAAACGGGATTTTGAAGGGAGGTTCTCCCTTGAGCTGATCCCAAAGGCGCACCATATGAAATAAGACTTTTTTGACTGTCTGAGCCCTCATTTGAGGGCTGTTTTTGTATATATGAGGTTTATTTTGAAATGTAACACCTGCAATGTATAGCTGCCCTATACAGCACTTCGTTCCCGGAAATGCGGGTAAGCCGTTCCTCAGTAACTTGCTGTACAGGAGAACCGGCGGCAAGACTTCCAAGATCAAGTTCACGTTTCTCGCTGACAATATCAATGGCTTTCCATTCGTCAAGCGTCCCCTCATAATAAACATCGGTAAGCGCAGTGCAGCCTGCAAAAGTACCCTCGCTGATACGCTTTACGCCTTTGGGTATCGTTATTCTTTCAAGGGCGGTACAGCCTGCAAATGCACCTGCTCCTATGCTGCAAATATCAGAACCGAGTATTATATCAGTAACAGTTTTATTGTCCTTGAAAGCGTTGGCACCTATTCTTATTACCGGAACTTTTTTACTGTAGGAATTGACAGTGCGGCTGGGAACTCTGATGATCTTATTTGTGCAGTAATTTGATGAAACGACACGGAGAGGGAGCCGGTCAGGTTGCAGCATTACGACAGCAAGTCCGTATTCAAGTCCCTCTGTATCAGGAGTGTTCTTAATGATTTTTCTGTATTCGTTGTAATTCATATTGTACCTCCTTAATATTGAAGGTCATACCTGCTTTGGATAATCGCAGTTAAAGTGAATAGTCGCAAGACAAAGCGATTCGATTCCTGCTGTACGGACGATCTTGTCCGAAATGACAACCTGAACCGGCGTTCCCGGGACAAGCTTACCGAATACTTTTACGCGCTTTTCAGTTGGCTTTTCAAGCTTTTTCCATTCTTCATAGCTGCCCTCATAGTAAACGTCAGTCAGGGAGGAACATCCGGAAAACATATACTTGCTTATTCGTTTTATCTGCCGTGGAAAGTATATCCTTTCGAGGGCGGTACAACCTTTAAATGTGCTGCCGCCAACCATTCTGATACCGGGGTGTAGTATAACATCGGTAACAGTTGTGTTTCCCTGAAAAGCGTCACATCCTATTCCAATTACGGCAACTTCCTTACCGTAACTGTTGACAGCCGTTTTAGGTATCCTTATAATCTTATCGGAACAACCGTTGAGTGAAACAACGCCCAGCGGAAGTTTTTCCGGATGAAGCCACATTACAGCTTTATCGTACTCTAAGCCCTGCGTCTCCGGAGTACCTTTGATGATATTTATGTAATCATAGTAGTTCATATGGATCCTCCTTTGAACTCTCCTGTTTTACTGCCCATTCGGTAAACTTGCCTTAAATTTTGGACATCAGAAGTGATATTATGATTAATGGAAATGATATTGACATTCAACCTTGAATGCTGTATCATTAAAAAAGAAAATGCACAGTTGTTGCTGTGCTGACGAAAAAAAAACAATTGAACATTGCCTATGATATAATGGGTACAGACGAAAAGAAAAACTCGATCAGCATACTAAAAGGAGGAAAACACTATGAAAATGACATCCGCACAGGCAGCCAAGCTGCTCCGTCAGCTTAAAGACGAGCTTGCCACACTTAACACCCGCGAGTACAACTGCAAGACCTTCGTTGCAGCACAGGGAGAGGATCTCGAAATGGTTCGCCCTAAGTACGACTACACTGAGACAAAGACTCAGATGGCTGAGATTGAAGGGAAGATACGCAGATTAAAGCACATTCTAAATGTGTTCAACTGCACAACAGTGATACCGGAATTCAACATTACGATCGACGAAATGCTTGTTTACATTCCTCAGCTTACCAAAAGATGCTCGACGTTATCGGGTATGAAAAATGCGCTTCCAATACAGCGCGAAAGAGCCGTTGGACTTAAAAGTGTTATTGAATACACTTACGCCAATTATGATATTGAGCTTGCACAGAATGATTATGATGCGCTTTCTGAGACACTTGCAAAGGCACAGACCGCGCTTGATTATGTGAATAATACCGTTGAAATGGAGGTGGATATTTAAGCTTCGTTCCGTTTGCAGTTTTTTTAAGATTATCGTCTTAGAATGTTCGGGTTTAGAGTTAATGGTTTCCGTTATTAATAAAATCCGTGCAGGACTAAGTGTTTAAACTGTATGTTTAGTGTTAAAGATATGAGTTGCTGCATGGGCAATTACATTATCAAATGTAAAAATTCGTAACTGCAATAAAAACTTTCCCCTCAGCAGCTGAAGTTCGGTTTCAGGCTGCTGATTTTTTTATGATAACTAAGGCTTCCTAGGCAGCCTTAATCTTTTCAATTGAATTCTCTTATGAATCAATACGAATGCAGGAACGTATAACAGAACCGAGGAAGGAATACAGTGAAGACGAAGCTTTTCCCCAGTACCTTAAATAAGCTCAAGGTTGGTACCAATGTCAAAATCAGATATTACGACATAGACGCTTATACCAGTATTGTAAAAAAGGAGTAATTCTCGACGATGTTGAGAATTATGTTGAATAAATATACATGACTGGCTTATTTGAGTCTTATGATGAATGAAAAACGCCTTGACAAGCAGTAAAGCTTGTGATATCATAGTAAAAAATACAGAGAAAACAATTAAGGAAGGTGAAAAGAATGGTATATATAACAGGAGATATACACGGTGACCTCGATTCGATATATGAATTATTCGTAAGATATAGGCCATCAAAAGATGATATTATCGTTATTCTTGGCGATGTCGGAGTAAACTATACAGGCACTCTGAACGATATTGGACTCAAAACAGCAATGAGCAAACTCGAATCCACATTCTTCTGCATTCACGGAAATCATGAGAACCGTCCTCAGAATATAGCTTCATACAAGGAAAAAGAATGGAATGGCGGTCGTGTTATGTACGAAGAAGATTTCCCAAACCTATTATTTCCTATAGACGGCGAGATCTTTGATATTGAAGGAAAGAAATGCATAGTAATCGGCGGAGCTTACAGCGTTGATAAGTATTACCGACTGAGAAACGGCTACAGATGGTGGCCGGATGAGCAGCCTTCACCAAGAATAAAGGAATATGTGGAAAAACAACTCTCAGAAAACAAAATAGACGTTGTATTCTCGCATACCTGTCCTGCAAAGTATATACCAACAGAATGCTTCCTTTCAGGGATAGATCAGTCCAGAGTCGATAACAGCACAGAAGAATGGCTTGATACCATCGAGGACAAGATTGAATATGAAGCATGGTATCTTGGACACTGGCATACTGACAAGCGAATAGATAAGATGCACTTCCTGTTTCACGGCGTTGAAGTGTTGTAAGAAAGGTCGGTTATTATGAGTAAAATAGAGTTATTGAATGCTTCCTGTGCAGACCAGAAAGTCGATGCTGTAGTAAATGCTGCTAACAGCGGCTTATGGGCAGGCGGCGGAATATGCGGCGTTATATTTCAGAAAGCAGGTCTCAGGGAGCTGACAGAGGCTTGCTCTGCACACAAAACTCCCTTAAATGACGGAGACGATGTTATTACGCCTGCATTCAATATCAGCCTGAGAAAGCGTAGCTTTATATGAACTGATACGGCTGAGTAAACTCGTGTTCATAAACTATAAATGCAAGTATAAAACCTGTTAAAAGGGCGGAAGTGCAGTAAATATATGCTATTTATTAGTCTGAATTAAAGGGAATGGTATTATCACATATGGAAAACGTGACACGCAATAAGGCATATTTTCATCTTCCAGGGCTGTTTGAGTTCTATGACCTGTACAGTGTGTTTCTGCCGTTGTACCGTGAACACCGGGAATATTTCTACGACTGGTGTGAAATAGCATCCGTCTATGGTGCTCCGGCTGATTGTATCTGGGGCGGCGGACGAGCAGGTTTCGGCGAATGTGAAGCTGAAGATGTACTTGCTCTTATGAATGAATACGGTATTTATTCAAGGCTCACTTTCAGCAATTCACTTTTAAAACCAGAACATCTCACCGACAGAAAATGCAATGCCCTGTGCGAGCTTTTCGCCGGAAGCAAAGGTGTACAGAACGGCGTAATAATCCACTCGGAGCTTCTGCTTGAACATATTAAGAATAATTATCCCGGCCTTTATTTCGTTTCATCGACCACAAAGGTCCAGACTGATTTCGGGCAGTTTTTAAAGGAAACGGAGCGGTGCGATTTTAAATATGTTGTTCCGGATTTCAGACTGAATAAGCTGTACGATAAACTTGATACGCTCTCGCAGATTCAGAAAGATAAAGTCGAGTTTCTGTGCAATGAATGCTGCTCGTTTTATTGTAAAGACAGAAAAGTATGCTATGAAAATGTAAGCCGGAAAAATCTCGGTGAAAACTGTCCCGAGCACATATGTACCGCACCTGATGCCAAAGACGGATACCGTTTTTCAAAGGCAATGAAAAATCCCGGATTTATCAGTACAGATGACATCATCAACACATATCTGCCGCTCGGGTTTTCAAATTTCAAAATAGAGGGCAGGGGACTCGGAAGTGCTGTCAATCTCGAATTTCTGCTTTATTACCTCACAAAGCCGGAATACCAGCTAACTGTCCGGGAAGAGATCTATCTCGACAGTATGCTGGATCTTTTCTGAATAACTGTAAAACATAAAGCTCCATGTGCCGCACACATGGAGCTGAATTCATATCAGGAGATCTTCATTAATTCAGTATCGCCGCCAACGGTATTATCCCTTAAATCCTCCCATATCAGAGTACCATTGCCATTGAGTCGGAAATGTGCACAGCCGTTTGTATAACGTACTGTTTCAGATACATTTCCGTTCTCTTCATAAATCGAATTCACGCAGCGGCCGTTTGTAGAATCGAGGTATTCTCCGTTGAATTCGCAGCTGTACGTCCAATTTGTCGATTCTGCTGCACTGCTCGACCATTTGACCGCTGCTTCGTAACCTTCTCCGCTCTTTTCAATGGTGACATAAATTCTGCCAGCACTCCATGTACCGAGGAAATCATCACCTGAATGCTGCCCTGCCGAAGAACCGTCCGCCATATTATAGTCCTCTATAGCTTTGATATATTTGCTTTCCACATAGCCTGCCTTACCCTGATAGCTTACGACACACCAGTTTGAATCAGAGGCGAGTACATAATAATTGACCTGTGTGCCATTCGGGATCGTTACAAGAGCCTCTGCATAGGAATGTGTACCGCTCATCATATCGACATCTTTGGTTACAGAGCCGCCAAGTACGTTATCGCCGCCGAGTTCCGGATCATAAGGAGTGATTTCTTTGACATTTTTTGCAGGAATGTAGCCGACTGTTTCCTTGAAATCTGTCATAAACCAACCGTCAGCACCGCTTTCAAATACGCCGATCTGCGTTCCGTCGGGGATTGTCAGCAGCGTTTCAGAATTTGCATCAGCTGTCTTTTTTACTGCTGTATCAGCCGTGACAGAGCCTCCGAAGAGAGATTTTCCGAGCTTTGAAGATTCTGCTGTGCTGCTGATTTCAGGTTTTTTATTTGCAGCAGTTGTTGTTTCCTTATCAGCTTCTGATGTAGTTGATGCAGCTGTAGTTACTTCGGAAGAGATTGCTTTTTCAGTTGTAGAGCTGCTTTCTGAACTTCCGCATGAAACCATGGAAGCAAATAATGTGAGCATTGCAAGACAGGATATAATTTTTTTCATAATCATTACCTCATTTCATTTTTTTTCAGACTTGATGTCCTTGGTGTAATTGTATAATACCACATTGATCGCGAAATGTGCTCAGAATTACAAATTTGTAATTCACAAAATTGCAGTCCATATGAAAGTAACATAAAGTGCAGGAACGTGATCGCAGACGCATAGTTTACTTGTAATGAGTGGGATATGGAAGCCGGCAGGTTTAATAGTCTCTGAAAGATTTTTGTTGACCTCAAGGTATATAAATTTTAGGACAACTCCCGGATCAACAGCAGACACGTTCAGCATGAGGACGTTCAAGTGTACCTTGACATTCTGAATTCACTGTGATATACTCAGAATATCGGTAGTTTAACAAAAACAGCTGTCCTCAGCAGATGCGGCTTGCCGCCCGACAGCCCGTATAACTCAACGGCAAGAGCACCGGTCTGTCCGACTTGGTGTACGGCGGTTCAACTCCGTCAGCGGGCTTGATCTGGATAATGCTGCCTTCTTCGGAAGGCAGTTCATTTTATAATACCGGGGTGATAATGTGAGACAGAAGCCTTTATTTTTCAAGGAGCCGCAGATATATTTCCCGAAGCTTTTCAAGGCTGTTCCGAATACAGTGCCGCACATTGCTCTGACCTCAAAGGAGGCTGTTGAGGAAGGCTATTCCTTCCGCAAGAAGCGTCACAGCGTAAAGATAACCGGATATCACGGGAAAAAGCTGAAACAGCTTCTTATACCGTACTCAATTGACGGAATGCCTGTTGATGAGATACGCGGACATACTTTTGAAAAAAGCTCCTGCACTACGGTCTATATCCACGAAAAGATACGCAGGCTCGGTGAAGGCGTTTTCAAAGGCTGCAATGTGAAAAAGGCTGTATTTGAAGACGGTATCACTTCATTATCAGCCTATACTTTTTATGAATGCAAAGCACTGGAAAAGGTACTGCTGCCGCGGACACTGAAGAACATCGGAGAAAGATGCTTCATGTTCTGCAAAGCTCTGAGATACATCGAGTTCCCGGAAAGCCTCTGCAACATGGGATATCAGGCTTTCTGTCGCAGCGGACTTGAGGACTTCGCTGTAGAAGCGCTCACTCCGGGCATCAATAACGCGGACGTCTTTTCCGGAACACCTTTGATCGAAAACAATCAGGTTGTGTGTACCTATCCCGATAAATCTGACCTGACCGTTCTCCATGTGAACAGTACATACTGTAAACAGGACATTCCGATAAAATTCAAAGCGGCTTCGATAACTTTCTGCTGCGCGTCTTTGTGGGGGTTCAGCATTGATCTTTCAGAGTGCGGGAAGGTACGCTTTTACCGGAATGCAGTTTGCGATAAACGTGAAACACGCGGTTACAGAGTTCGCCCGGGTATTGTAGTGCTTCCCGAAAATGAAGAGAGCAAGCAGAATTATGCTTTTCCGGAATATGTAACAGTCGCCAATTATTTTCCTGATAAGAATAGGAAGTACAACGGACCGGCCGAGACCGACTATGATGACAGCGATGACAGCTGCGTCATAACGCCTGTTGCAGATTTTCTTCCGGCATGGACAGTTGATGAGGAATGGGACAAGATAAGGATCAAGGGTCATGTGCGTATCGGCAGGAATGCAATAAACGCATATGATCTGCGGGAGATAATCTTTGAGGATTTCTGTCCCGAGGACAGGATATTCTCGCTGTACTGCTTTGAGCTGAGGAAAGTATCGTTCAATTACAAGGGCGGGACATATACAAAGTATATCCCGCCCAGAGAACTGGTAACATTGACAGTTACGAGACTGATGACATTAGCTTTCACGCCCTGCTCTGCACCTTCCGGACGTACTGTCTATGACAGACGGTTCATAGACTCGATCTTTGAGAAGCAGCGTATCAGTTCGGACGATAACAGTGCGCTTGCCACGCTCAGGGAAAGATTATTAATGACGGGCTGGCAGGATTGCAGAGAGAAGATCAATCTGAAAGTTACAAAATCGAAAAAGGCTCTCATAGCGGTAGATGTGCTGAGAAGCGACCGTCTCGGCCACGAACCGCCTGTTGATATGTACTTTGATTTCCTGAGAGCCCACCGCACTTTCTGCTATAGGTATTTCAGAAAGATCAGCGCCAAATATCCGGAATATTTACGGGAATTTGAAAAGATCCTGAAGGCTCACGGTATCTGAACAAGCCGCTTGCCATATCAAAGGAATTCGACCTCACCGCTTTCGAGGTGATAGATGGCTCCGAGCACCTTCAGTCCGTACTCCTCCTCGTCCTTCTGAATTTGCAGGCTGTGCTTGATAATATCGCAGCTGTGCTTTACGTTCAGGCAGCAGGCTTTGACCTCGTCCTTTTCATCGCCGATCGCCTTCACTATCTCGTCCGTGATGTACTTTATATATCCGTCAGGCTCATGGTTCATAGCGGCGTCAACGGCACCGCAGTGATCGTGTCCGAGAACCACGATAAGTCCCGTACCGAGGTGCTCTGCGGCGTATTCTATGCTGCCGAGCTGGTGGGAGTCGATAACGTTGCCGGCAACTCTGATAACGAAAAGGTCGCCGATGCCTGCCGAGAATATCAGCTCCGGGACTACCCTTGAATCCGAGCAGGTAATGATTATCGCGTATGGCTGCTGACCGCTCCGGCTGAACCTCAGAAGCGTATCAGGTGAGACACTGCTTGTGAGCCCGTCGGACTCGATGTACTTCTGATTGCCGGTGATAAGCCTTTTCTTGGCTTCCTCCGCTGTTATTCTGTATGATTTCATAGCTGTTACCTCACTTTGAAAATAGTTTTATGGTCCTGAAGACCTGTTCCGCCGTGTCGGCGAGATTACGGTACGCATTAGCCTTGTCCATAGCCTGCTCGAGTGTGGAGATTTCCCTTAAAATAGGGAAATATGCGTCTATACCGTTCTGCCCGCAAAGACACTCTCCGCTTTTGACAGCTCCGCTGAACGCGATAACAGGCTTCCCGTATTTCTTCGCTATTCTTGCAATGCCGGCTGGAGCCTTTCCCATAGCGGTCTGACCGTCGAGACAGCCCTCGCCCGTGATGACGATATCCGCGTCCGCGATCGCAGCTTCAAGCCCTGTTTCGCGCATTATCAGGTCAACTCCGGGTTCAAATGCGGCGTTGAGATAGTACATCAGCGCAAATCCGAGACCACCCGCCGCACCTGTTCCGGGAGTATCAGGTGATGCTGCCGGAGCATAGCTTTTTGTCAGCTCTGCGAAATCGCGGAGATAGCCGTCCATTACAGGTATCTGCTCTGCTTTTGCGCCTTTTTGCGGGGCAAATACAGCGCTGCACCCGTTTTCGCCGCAAAGCGGATTTGTGACGTCGCAGGCGACCTTGAAGCTGCACTCCCTGAGTTCGGGGACGGCATTTGCGTCTGTTATTTCCGCAAGCCGCGACAGACCTCTTGCGCCTGATACGACCTGCTGACCTTTTTCATCGAGCATACCGAAGCCGAGAGCCTGCAAACAGCCGATACCGCCGTCATTCGTTGCGCTTCCGCCTATACCGATCATGAAATTGCGGCAGCCATTCCGTATCGCGGAGAGGGTCAGCTCTCCCGTTCCGTAAGTGGTCGCGGACATCGGATCGCGTTCACTGGGGGAAAGCAGAGTCAGTCCCGAAGCCGCAGCCATTTCGATAACTGCGGTATTATCGGGCAGAATGCCGTATTTTGCGGTTATTTTTCTGCCAAGAGGATCGGAGACCTCCGCCTCGCATGAGCGTCCGTTCAGTCCGCTGATGAGGGCTTCGACCGTACCTTCTCCGCCGTCGGCAACTGGCTTTATTATTGTATCAGCATCGGGAAAAACACGGCGTATCCCATCTGCTGCGGCATTTCCGGCTTCGACCGAAGAAATGCTGCCCTTGAATGAATCCATTGCGATAACTGCTTTCATTTTGCGCCTCCGGATATTTTGTTAGTTCCATTATATCATTTTTTAAATGTGTTGTAAATAGTGTATCGGTATTCATCAATTATATGAATTATCCGTACTGATATTGCTCCAAAAAGGTGAGAGGCGGAAAACGGCTGACGATATATTTTACAAAATGATCCTCTACAATTATACAAAATCAACAAAAAAAATAATAAAACATATTTTTCCTGCCGGTTTTGATTGACAAAAGAAATGACCGGAGTTATAATAAAACCAGATAGGGGTATCTATTATTAATATAGGCATAATTTGTAAAAATTGACTAATGTACCTTGAACGGTAATATGTTTTTACTTCATGCCGTTTGCAGTGACTTGCTGCAAGATTTGCAGTTAATTCGGTCTGCGAAAGGAGCGTTGCCCGAAGGTGAAGAATGGCAGTAATGAGATTGTCAGCGAAAAGAGCAGTATTGGATTACGCGTTTTTTCAATAATGCGGAAGATCTTTATTTACCTGCTTTCTATTTTTATTATCATAGCGGCAATTCTTTTTGCTGCAGATAAAAGTCCGAATAAATCCCTGTTCGGCTACCGGCATTACACCGTGCTCACAAATTCCATGGAGCCTGAGTTTTCAAGCGGCGATATGGTCTTCGTCAAGGTCTCAGGTGCCGGTTCTATCAAGGAAGGCGATATCATCACTTTCAACGTTTCAAGTGACAGTGATGCTTATCTTACCCATAGGGTAACACAGAGATTAGAAAACTATAAGGGAACAGGCGTTACCTGTTTCAGGACAAAGGGCGATGCCAACAATTCGGAGGATTCTTTCCTCATTGATGAATCGCGTGTCATAGGCAAGGTCAAATTCCATGTGCCTAAACTCGGATTCATCGTAAGATTTGTGCAGCTGAGATGGTATTTCATCTTCCCGCTTATTATACTTATCATAGTATTTTTCAAGCTGATGATCTATTATTTTTCACTGCGCGATGAAAATAAAAAAACTGAAAATCAGTCCGTTCAGGAAAAAAATGATGACGGTCATGAAAGCTCGGAGAATGTTAATGAGATACCGGATAAGGATTCCGGCTTGCAGAAAGACGTTCAGGAAGAGACAGAGGACAGCCAGCAAGAACCTGATTCCGGGCTTGAAGAGTCAAATGACAGAACGGAGGATAATCATGAAAACTGAGAAAAAAAGCAAAAAGGAAAATAAGGTCCTTATCGCAGCATTAGGCGTTGCTGCTGTTACGGTTGCCGGCTCTACCTTTGCATGGTTCACAAGCAAGGACGAGGTTACCAACCGCTTGAGTGCAAGCGCAAGCTACGGCGTTTCTATCGCCGAAGATTTTACACCGCCTGAGGACTGGACTCCCGGTCAGGAGATCAACAAGGACGTTTCTGCCGTCAATACCGGCAATGTAGACGCATTTGTACGCGTTGGTCTTCTCCACGACGCAACTCTGACGGTCAAGGGTGACGGTGTTACTGTTCCTGCCGATGATGCTGCTCTTGCAGCGGCAGATAAGTCAACCTGGGTAGAGCTGAAAACATCTGCAAGCAGTACAGCCGGATCAGCTGCCGGCGGTAATGCGACAAATAACGCAAACGAGGTAACACTGCTTCAGGCTGGCGGTACGCTCGTTGTCGCAGGCGGTCAGGCAGTTTCGCCTTCTGACGCCTGGAATGTTCGCTCGGGCGATTCTACAAATCCTGATTATTCCGGCGCAGGTCAGTTTGATCCTGCCGTTACAAAGACTGTTGCAGACCCAACTAAGACCTATGCTCAGCAGTATGGCAGCGGACTGTACATCTTTAAGCGCAACACCTCTGACGGCGTAAAGTATTCAGGCTACTACTATGATGTAGCTAACGACAAGTTCTATCAACTTGAGCAGGAGCCCGGCACTGTTTACATTGCTAATCTTGCTGCTGACGCTATCACAGAGACCGATGCCGGTGTTGTAACGCTGGCTGACGGTGCGCTCGACGATGTCAAGCTTGCTGCAACTAAGAAAATAACAATTGCAAACAATAGTGCAACACCTGCATTCAATATTACATGGGTGAAGTCTGACGGTACTGCAACAACTGCCGGTGCTTCCGATGCTGCTATTATTCGTCTGACTTATGTAGGTGATGATACTGCTAACGCGCTTGACGATGTTATTATCGACATCAAGCTCGCCACAGGCTGGAACACTAATTGGACATACAAGGCTGCTACAAGCGATAAGGTAAACGGCATTAATGATGTCGGATACTTCTTCTATAACAAGCTCCTTGCTCCCGGTGCAACATCTGAAAAGCTCGTTGACAGCGTAACACTGAACAGCGATGTAACTCAGGAAGCTTACAAGGATCTCGTTTATGATCTGACAGTAGTTCTCGACAGCATTCAGGCTTCTCCTAATGAGGCTAAGACGGCCGCAAGCTACGTAACAGCTGTAAATGGTGCTGGCTGGGGCGCAGCAGCTGCTTATAACGGCACTGTTGTAAGCTGGACATAAGCACTGACATAACACCTTGAATCTATAGGAAGGGAGACAGCGAGATGCGCGTGAAAAGAATACTGGCCACGTTATCGAGCTGTCTCCTGCTCCTTTCAAGCAACTGCCTCACGGCTTTTGCGGAGGTCGCTTTGCCCGACGGTGCGGTAAAGGGACTTCCGGAGAAGCTGACCGCCATGGACTCCGATGGTAACGCCGTGAGCTCCGATACAGGCGAATACTTTTTCCGTGTAGAGGATATGCAGCACGGCGTAGCTTATACCAAAGACGTACAGCTCATGAATCTCCGTGACGACAAGGCATATCACATCTATTTTTACGTTGAGCCGCTTTTCAAGAACGGCGATATCGACCTCGAAAAGGGCTGTGAATGTACCTTCTGGCTCGACGGTCAGGAGTTTTACAAGGGAACGGTCACGGGCAACGGCAATTTCGACCTTACGAAAGAGGTCTACGACTGCGGGCTCTATGAGCCGGGAGACAGCCATACTCTGAAATGCTCGGTCATATGGAACGATCTCGATGTACTTACCAATGTGGATAACGGCCACAGGCTTATTGACCGTGATGGTGAGCACGTTCTGGTCGGACCGAATGATTCCGGCTATGTTAAGGGCGAGATCGAGTTCAAGTGGATCTTCTGTGCCGCTGTCGATGAGGATTATGATCCGCCGAAAACCGGTCTGTTCGCAGCAGGCGATACATTCTGGATATATGCGGTAGCAGTTTTTGCGGCGTTGGCTGGCGGTATGCTGCTTCTCATATTCTTCAAAAAGCGTGAGGAAAAGAAGGAAGATACAAATGAAGCGTAAGGCTGCATTTGCTTTTCTGCTGCTTATTATCTGTGCGGGAGCCTACTGCGGCTACAGGTATTACCACGACTCAGTCCTTCCGGAGAAGGCTGTTGACGAAGCTCACGATGAGCAGCTTGCACTTTTTGAGAGCGTGAAGCCCGAAAAAAACGGTACCGTTACTGTATCCGATCCGCTGGAGCCTGCCGAAGAGGTCAATGATGCTGTGGTCGGCTGGATCACAATTGACGGCACCCATATTGATTTCCCGGTCTGTCAGGCGGAGGACAATGATTTCTACCTGCACAACGGCTTTGACGGAAGGTACAATAACGAGTTAGGCTGTCCGTTTCTTGATTATCGCTGTGAAGGCGATTTCAGCGGCTTCAATTCCATTGTTTACGGACACAACATGAAAGGACAGCGAATGTTTGCTGATATTGCGCTTTTCAAGGATCAGCAGTATTTGCAGCTCCATTCAGAGGGTGTCCTCACACTGAAGGACGGAGAGCATACTGTCCGTTTTTTTGCCTACATGAATGTTCCGGATACCGCACCTGCTTATCATGCGGTATTTGTCAGCACTGCCGAGAGAGAAGATTACATTGACTATATCTTTTCGGAGGCAGTGCATACATCAGGTCAGACAGCCGATGGATTAAAGGAAAAAGATGACCTTCATCTCCTTCTGCTTTCGACCTGCACTTATGAATTTACCGATGCAAGAGGCATTCTTATCGGAGTAATAGAATAACAGAGTTTGTCCCCCATGATACTCTGTATTTCAGATTATGACAGATTTTACCGGCATAAATATATAACAGAGATAATATAAGGACAGAGACAATGCAGTTCTGTCCGGCAGCCGCACTTGATTCTTATGGGGGAATTGGGTGCGTTTTTGTTGTTTACGGTATCATGGCAAGATTAAGGAAAATTCTTGATATTACATATGAAATTCTTTCAACAGCAGTAATAACGATCGGTGTGATACTGGTCATCATCTACCTTTGCGGTATAAGGCTTTATCATGTGAGATCCGGCTCAATGGGGGAACTCCTGCCTGTTGGCTGCGTGTGCTTTGTCAGCACATACAGCAAATATGACAGCGTTGAGGTCGGAGATGTGATATCGTTCAAGGCGGACGATGATATGTTTGTCACACACAGAGCGGTGCGGATCACGCCGGAGGGCATCACCACAAAGGGTGATGAGAATAATACGGAGGATCCCGATGCTGTTACAAAAGATAACTACATCGGCAAAACGGTTTTCGCTTTGCCTTATATCGGAAGGCTGCTCGGCTTTTTCCATGCTCTGTCAGGCAGGATAACTCTTGCCGCTTCAATCGCGTTCCTGCTCATTCTCGGCAGGCTCTACAGAGGCAGGGACAAGGAAAACGCCGGAACTGACAGCGCTTGACTATTCCCGGTGAAAGGAGGGAGCCCTTTGGAGGCTATCCGCAAAAAAATGCACACCTTTGCGAATAAGATACTGAACGGCAGAAAACGTCAGCTTATCACGGCTCTGGCTGCGTTTTTCATCGTGTATGTCCTGCTTGTTTCCGGGATATTCTCATATTTTCACAGCAAGGATTCCGTTACGAACCGTCTGAATGCAAAAAGCGGCTCTGTAACTATCCGGGAGCCTTCATGGGACAGCTCGGGACAGTTCATGGCTAAGGCTTCTGAGCCTGGAATGAAGATTGATAAGGATCCTTCCGGCTATAATAACGGTCAGGTCGATCTGTATATAAGACTTAAAATGACGATAGAGCTCTCAGAGCTCAGCGATGCCGAAAAGGCTGACAAAACAACGGCTTACAGGGAAAAATACCTGACTGATGATAATAGGATAAGACGTTTGCAGTCAATCGCAGAGCATATCCGGCTTGAAAATGATGAGCAGCTTTTGACTTTAAAAGATACAGACCAAGCTGTATCGGAATGGAAAATAGCCTCCTGCGTCAGCAAGAGCTTTAAGTTTGAGCAGGAAAATAAGTCCGCTGATAACGATAAGCTCGAGTTTTACTTCTACTATACCGGCGAAAACAGCGAGGGTACCGGTCCCAATGACACAATGGCTGCTGTAAGCCCCGATACGGCTACAGATGAGCTTTTCGACCATATAGATATTCCGATCTATAAAAAGGACTACCTCGGTGTGTTCGATCAGCCATATAATATCACCCTTGAAGCAGAGGGAGTACCTGTTTCAAGCTGTCCCGACGGCTTTACGGCTGCGGATGCAATGGACAGCGACAGTCCGTTCAACGGATAGCGGACTGCCTGATACAAATGAAAGGAAGACGGCGTAGTGTTTGATAGGATAACCAAAAGAATTGTCAGTATCTTTGCTGCGGCAGTATTGACAATGTCAAATATAACGTCAGTTTATGCGGTGGACTCGGTCCCTGAACAGGAGGACTCTGATCTGACGCATCAGACGATAGAGCTCTATCCCGATGAGGAAAGCGATGAGAAAACGGTCACGCTTGAGGGCCTTATGCCCGAGGACGCTGAGGCTACTGCTGTTGACGTTTCCGATGAGCACGAAGGTATCGCGGCTTATGATATCACTATCACTGACGGCTGGAAAGAATACCAGCCGGGAGAGGATAACCCGATAAAGGTCGAGATCGTTGACCCTGTGATAACCGAGAGCATTGCTCTATGGCATATCCATGACGACGGTACAAGAGAGCAGATCTTCGATTTTACCGCTGAGGACGGCAAGGTCGTCTTCTATGCTACTGGTTTTTCTGTTTATGAGATAGTGGATGCACCTGCACACAAGGATTCGACTATCACCCCTGTAATGGCAAAGAAAATGGCCGATTTGGAGAGTGATGATGCGGAGGATGGCTTTTATATCTATGTGGAATATAAAACCAAAAAAACTGACACATTAAAAAGAATATATGTAACTAACGAGATTGATACTACCAATAGCCGTAATTCCTTTAAAGTTGCGACGTATAATTCTTTTTCCGACGTTGCAGCAAACAGCAGCAAATTAAAGTGGTATCTTGAGAAAGAGGGAAATAACTATTACCTTTCCACGGACACAACAGGTGGAAGAAAGTATGTCAAACGAAAAAACGAAAAAAACGATAAAAAAGGAGTAGAACTTGTAGACAAAGCAAGTGCAACGAAGTTTACGATAGACAACGATGCGGATTCCTATACAGACACAAACAGCGGAACCACAATTGACGTCGCTCCTGCTGATGCATTTCATTTAAAAGACGGAAACACAAAATATTATCTACAATGGTCTAACAGCGGCTCCGGCGTTCGTTTTTTTGATACCATACCGAATCCAAATGAACTCCTGATGAATTACCGACTCGTATTCTATTATGCTTCGTCTTTCGGTTTACCGAATGATTACTGTAATCTCGACGGCAAATCCTACGGCTTAATGGAGCACACCAGCGGCAGCTCTTACGGATACGGGCTCGCAGCAGGCGATTCCGCTCCCGGCACAAAGCTTTATCAGCTGCCCGTCCTCGACGAAGCTCACAACGAGCGCGTTCTCTATGTTACCGAAAGCAGTGATATCACCAAGTGGACCTTCGTGAACAAAAGCGAGGATAATTATTACCTCAGGTCTGATGAAGGCACATATCTGAAATGCGACGATGCGGGCACATTGTCCATGACCAGTGACTCTGAACAGGCGACAGCCTTTAAGGTGCTGCCGAATACCGATAAGTCTGTCAGACTGAAAGCCGGAGACTATTATATCCATTTTGACAGCACTTCCTATTCCTTTGAAGCCTCCACAGAAGCGACGAACCTCTATTTTGTTCTGGAATCTACCGTTCCGGGTTCTGACAAACTGACCTGCACCGCGAAAATGATAAGCGTTTCGGACGGCGAAATAGCTAAAGACGGAGCACAGGTCATCGTCTACACCCGTGTTTGGGACGATGTGAACAAAAAGTACATCTACTATGCTGTTGACCATAACGGCACGCTGTGTCAGGTCTACGCCTACGGCGACAAGATAATGTGGCTCGATGATACCATGAACACCCTCCTGTGGGAGTTCTCTGTGTATTACGACGACGACGGCAACGAGAACGGCTACTATGATCTGAGAAACACGTTCTCCGATAAGTATATAGCTCCGCAGCGTACCGGCAATCAGACGTTGTCCGATGATAAGATAGGTATACTCATGCAGGGACGTGAGTATAAAGTTGATCCTCAAACTAACAAGGTCACTTATGGCGAGTATTATTCAAATATTATCGCATGGGATAACGGTATAAAGCAGTATGTCGCGCTTGCCGCCGATAAGGAAAACGGTACTGTTAAGACCGTGTCATTTGCAAAGGCTGATACTTTCTATTTTGCTACCTTTGATGATACGAGCACAAGCGGTTCTGATATTGCCAGGCTCCATGAGGTCGAGACAGTCGATAATACGGAATACGGCATAACAATGCGTATGATCGATTTTACCCCTAATGACGGCGATAAAAATGCTGCCGGAAGCAGTATAACAAAGACTTATTTTGGCTATAGTGATAATCAAAAAGGCCTGCTCTCGGACAGCCTGAACGCAAACGGTCACCCCGATGTAAAAAAGAGTACTGTGTATTATTATGACGGAGCATACTATGTAAAAAGAAACGGCAAGTATTATGACTCCAATGATAAGGAAGTTTCTTTCCCGGAAGATGCAGAGCTGGTTTCTATGGTAGGCACGGATTTCGGAAACGCTTTTAACGATGCAGATCTGACAAACCACATCTTTGTTGAGAGTATTCACAAGTCTACCGGTTACTTTGAGTATGACAGCTGTCAGAACTTTGCAACATTAGTTCCAGACGGAAGTGGACTCGTACAGCAGACGGATAAAAACCATAACCCGCTCTATGTTGACAAGGACGGAAAGCTCACAACCGTTTCGTCATATGAAGTTGAGGAGGGCGGTGAAACAGTCGTTAAATATAATGAGCCGATATATGATTTCACGGTATACAGAGAACTTGGTACTATGGAATCAAATCTGCCTACGCGTAAGCACGGACAGTTTTTACCCTATAATTATATCAAGCCGAATTCATTTTCTAAAGAAAACCCTCAGAACCTTTATGACGTATTGTCTGTTCATAATAACTGGAATATAGGAATCCTTGATGATAAGAATCCCCGTAAATATGAGAAGCTTTACACCGTTTACCGTAATGAAAACGGAACAGAAAAGAAGGAGGCCGACTATTACCTCGGTATGGAAATGGAGGCAACATTCGTTCAGACGCCAAGCGGTCTTGACGCATGGGGAAACGATGTTATCTTCGAGTTTACCGGTGACGATGACTTCTGGCTCTATGTTGACAACGAGCTTGTGCTCGACCTCGGCGGTATCCATTCCGCTGAGTACGGCAAGGTTAATTTTCGTACAGGCAAAGTTGATGTCAACGGTAACAAAACTACTCTGCGTCAGATCTTCAAGGATCACTATAAAGCTAAGGGACACACTGAAGCAGAGGCAGAAGCTTATGCAAAAGAAATATTTGAATATAACGATGAGCCTAAAGCAGATAACCAGGGCTATGTTTTCAAGGACTATACCACCCACACAATGAAGGTCTACTATATGGAGCGCGGTGCCGGTGCATCAAACCTCCATATGCGCTTCAACCTTTCTGCTGTAACTCCCGGAAACGTTCTTTTTGCGAAGACTCTTTCCGGCGTAGGTGATGGAGACGATATGGATCTCAGCCTTGTTGAATATCCCTTCCAGATCTTTTATAAGGTGCAGGAATCCGACGAGCGTTGGATTCCTTTGTCGGATAAAGATGAAAGCGGAAAGATATCTGTCAAATATCAGAATTCTACACAGACTGTTCGTTATGCAAGCACCTATGTGCCTCCAAGCGGCGGAAAACCGTATGATAATGTGTTCTTCCTGGTGCCGGGAAGAAATATTGAGATCAATTTCCCGGATAACGCGATGTACTATTATGTCGTTGAGTGTGCTGTGAATTCGGATATTTACGATCTGAACAATCCTACAGCCAATAACGGTACTGTTCATTTGCAAACTATTGAAGTTTTCGGAAATATCAAGGATCTGAAAACTGCTGCCGCTCAGGTTAGTATGCAGCCGACTATCGCCTTTGATAATAAGCTGCAAACCGGAATGGTAAGAACGCTGAATATTAAAAAGAATCTGTACAATGAGAACTATGATGACAGCAAAACAGATGCGCAAAATGAGGGGAACCTGCTCAGATATGATCCGAAGGCAACAACAGGTCTCTCAACGGTAGATAATACACGATTCAAGTATCGCTTGTCATTCTATGATGAAGCCTCCAAAAAATGGGAGCCCGCTGATCTGCACAGGTATTATCTTACCGATCCGGAAGGCTACTTTGTTGTATGGGAGCCTGATACTTCAAATCCCGGTGAGGGCTGGTACGAAAGGTATAACATCGGTACAGATGAAACTCCGGTCTATGTGACAGATGCTTCAACTCTTTCACAGGAACAGAAGCAGAACATCACAATATACACCTCACGCTTTGGTGCTATCGACGACGTACCTGCCGGATATACGGTAAAGGTGCCCGGTCTTATAGTGGGAACAAAGTTTTTGGTCGAGGAAAGAGACTACGAGATACCCGTTGGATATGATCTGATAAAATATAAATGCAGATCAGCATTGGTAAACGGCTCTGAAGAACAGAATTCCTACCAGACATTGAGTGCGGATGAAAGTGCTGGTATGATAGTCGGCGGCTCAGACGCATTTATGGATGTCAGCAACCGCCGCGGTATCGGTCTTGAAGCCGATAAGGTGTGGAGCGATGCTGATTTCACAAGCTCTCATGATAAAATATATGTTGCGGTATTCCTCGGCGACAGCACAGTGCCGCTCCCCGGAACGGTCATTGAGCTTGAATCTCCCGAAACAAGGGCAAAGTATTTCTTTGAAAGCCTCCAGCCCGGATATTCACTTTCAGATTACCATATCTATGAGGTCAAGCTGGAGGGAGCTGTTGTACAAAAGGCTAACGCTGACGATAAAATAGGAAAGGTCACTTCGTACACCTCACTGACAAAGCTTGGGAACGGTGAGATGCTGAGTGGGTTCAGCGTTACAGACAATGACGGCGACACAGTGACGGACGATTTTACCGTAGGCTATGCTGTCGGCGATGAGGTCGCAACAGGTGAGACCGGAAATGCTAACGTCCGTATCGACACTATCCACAACAAGCGCAAGGGCGGACTTGAGATAAACCTCTACCAGTGGAACACCTCCGCTGACCCTGATTCTGCCGAAATACCGCTTTCCGGAGGCAAATTCGAGATAACCGTCAATTCCGTTACGAAGACCTATGAATCGGACGGAAGCGGAAATGTTACCGTACTTTACGGTTTGCAATCGGGCGACGAGATAACTGTCAGGGAAATAGTATCGCCGAGAGGCTTCGTCGGCATGAAAGAGCCGGTGAGCTTCACGATCACGGGCTATGACGGAAATTATAGTATTGATTCATGGAACAACGTGAACGATACAGTGGACGCTCCTGATGATGTCGACGTAAATAATAAGGCTGACGGAAGGAACTGGGCTGAGTATTCAACGACAGAGAGCGTAATGATTGCAAAGATAGATATCTACAATAAGCCGTTTACTTTCAATGTAAAGAAGATCGACGGTTCAACAAGAGCTCCGCTTGAGGGCGTTGAGTTCAGGCTCTTCAAGGACGCCAGCATACTGGGCGTTATGCAGAAAGCCTTCGATCCTATGGCAGGCTATGAAAGCCTCATGACAGATAACGCCGGTATTATCCCGAAGATCGACAATACACTTCCTCCGCTCAAGGATAATAAACGCTATTATCTGACGGAGAGCCGTCCTAAAGACGGGTATGCGGTGCTTGAAGAAGATGTGATATTCACAGTCAGCCAGCTTGGCATCATTGATTGTGAAAACAGTGAGCTCCTCACTATATCCGAGGAGCAGATCGGCAATACTCTCCATGTGACGTATACTATCAGCGTACCGAATACAACTTCATCATGTGAATACTACTTCAGCATCGAAAAACTGAGTCTCCTTGACTCATATATCCACAGCACCGATGATGAGCAGAAATTCATTTTCAGAGTTGATTATTTTGTCGAAACTGATACCCATAATCCGGCAAGTACCTTCTATGTGACGCTGAATGCCAACGGTGACTATACCCTTGCGGGCGATCTGCCGTCTACGGACAAGTACAGCTACAATAGGTCAGCAAACACGGTAACAGCTTCGTATACCCCGTATGAAGGCGCCGAAGCGGAATCCTACACATTCGTGCCGGCTGTACGCAGGGGCAGCAGGACCGTAAAGGTCTTGCAGAAGGGTCTGTACAAGGTCACGGAGATAACAAGCTGGTCCAAAACGGACTATGATTTCTGGTCGGGCTCAAATGTCTATAAGGGTACCGACAGCTCAAAGGCGGAAGCACAGGGGACGGCTGCGATGGACGGAAACGACCCCTACGTCTTGTTCAGGATAACGGATACGGACACCGATAAGGCAAACGCCGCTGCTGTAAGCTTTACGAATACCGAGACTGAGTACGCATATCTCAGTTCACAGGCATATGCAGAGAATAAGATCAGCCGAAGCACTACATGAGAAAGGAGGAGCTTTGAATGAGAAAACTGAATAAGAAGCGTCTGGCAGGCGTCAGCGGTATCGCTGCGGTATTGTTCATTGCTCCTCTTATTGTTTTCGCCATGCTGTATAAGAGCGATGTGCGCGAGAACAAGTTCAAGCCGGCAAATGATAATGTCCAGATCGGAGAAAACGGTCAGGATCCTGCCGCCACTCAGGATAATTCCTATACATGGGAACCGGTAACGAACTCCGGCAATGAGATCACCGGCTATTCAGCCGACAAAACGGTCTTTTTCAAAAACGGAAAGAACAGTATTACAGATACGAGAAATAATAACGACGAGTATCTGCGTGTGCGCTTTGTGCCGATGTGGTATGACGGCGAAGGCAATATCTGCGTTATCGACGGCGTATCGGATTACAGCACGGTCTCGCTAAACAGTGAGGTACAGGAAAATGCAACCGCTTTGGTGTACAGCACTATCTCCGGTGCCCCGACTCTCACGCTGCGTCTGAGTCAGAAATGGCATGAAAACTGGACGTTCAATGCAGCAGAACAGTGCTTTTATTACAAGGGACTGCTACGTTCTGATAAAACGACCGATCCGCTTATCGCGAAGGCAGAGATAACCAAGGCTGTTTACGATAAAGCGGAGGGATATTCCATGCAGATAGATGTTCTTGCTGATGCTATCCAGAAGACGGACGGCGATCAGCGCTGGAACGCAACTCCGTAAAGAGATAAGCGACAAGCAGAGCCGGAAGGCTGTGAAGGTCCGCTTGACACCATGAATAAAATAATGCCCACCTGCTATGTATTCGATGCGGCACAGATCATCTGCCGGCTGAATACACAGTATGCGGGCATTTTTTTCAATTTATTCCTTTTTATACACCTTATCTGCAAGTTCAAGTCCGAGGTCTCTCGTTACGCCGTTCACAGCATCGTATGTCCACTCCGCGGCAGAGATGCCGGGCATCTCATTATCGGTGAACACATCGGACGTTGAGATAATGGTGTGCATAGTCAGTTCACCGGGAACGTCATACCATCCTGTGTCGCCCCAGATGTAAAGATATGCGCCTATTTCCTTGAAATGAGGGATATTTTCCTTCAAAATCTGCTGAAAGCGGTCGCCTGCTGCTTCGTTGACCTCCGGCGTGCCGTTATCATAGAGGTTCTGTGCCCTTGCAAGCTCAATGTCACGGACGGAGCAGGCAAAAAGTATCGTCACCTCATCACCGAAGTCCTCGCGGAGAGCGGTAAGACTGTCGAGCACAAGATTATCGGTCGTGAGCCTGTCTGATATCTCAGGCGGACTCTTCCAGACATCAGCCGAAATGCTGTGCCAGTCATCAAGGAGCAGGAGCATTGAATCGACCAGTACCGTCCGGCTCTTTGCATTCGGGAAATAGTTCGTGAAAACATCGTTTGCAAGCAGCGCAGCCGCACCTGCACCTGCACTGAATCCGGTCACGAGGACGGCTTCGGTGCCGCTGATACAGCCAAGCTCCATGCTCTTTCGCATCACGGCGGAATAGTTGGTATAGCCGTGATGACGGAGTATTTTTTTATTGCCGTCCTTGTCAGTGTATTCGAGATCGTTGGTGCCTGAGTGGAAATCGCCTGTTGCATAGGAGAGGACTATCACAGTCCAGTCCTTGAACGGGTTTGCAGCGACAGGAGATGCAATACCGCCGTTGTTCATGAATTTGTTGGCTACTGCGTCAAAAGGAGGTAGCCTCCTGACGAAAAGTTCCTCCTTTGCGGTCGCGGCACTGATGCTGACACCGCCGCCTGCAAAATAGATGATGACCTTGTTTTCGGAGCCTTTGCGGAAAAAAGCTCTGTAGCGGCTGCCGTCTGAACACAGCATATCACTGCCTGTTATCCTGTACCATTTTCCGGTTTTCGGCTCTGCCCGCAATTCAGGATATTGGAGCACAAAGCGATAGATACATAAAAGTATCAGCAGGGCAGACGCGGATATTATAACGATCACTGTCATATTTGTTCACCGCCGACGAGCATATCGTAGGTAACGCCGTACTTTTCGGCGATATCCCTTGCGTAGGACGAACCCTCCGGCTGTGCGAGCGCCACCTTGAATGAACGCTTGCCGTCCTCAGTACGCATGATGAGCGAGGCCGCACCTGCACCTGTACTCTCACGGGTGAGCTCCGCGGCGTCCTCTCCCAGCTTGTGCATATGGGTATTGTATATCGTCCGCACCGGTTTGGTCAGGAGCGCTTTTACGGAATCCCTTGCGATATAGTAGCCCTCCTCGAACGAGGTCGTGGAGAAGGTCTCGTTCAGCAGCAGGAGGCTTTTTTCTGTGGACTGTGAGAATATCTCCCTGAAACGGACGCACTCCTCGCCAAGTCTTCCGAGGTCCATAGTCTTGTCCTCGTCCGCAGGGAAGTGGGTGTAGATGCAGTCGCAGGGAACGTAGCGGAAGCTCTCCGCCGGAACGAAAAGACCTCCCTGAGCCAGCACGAAAAGCTGACCGACAGCCTGCGTTATGGTAGTTTTTCCGCCGCGGTTCGCACCTGTGAGGATATAGACGGTATGCTCCTTGTCGAAGGTGAGGTCGTTGGGCACTATCCCGCTGACGTCCTCCGTGCTCATTGCGAGCCTGAGATTGTAGAAGCCCCTTGCCTGCATGGAAGTCCCGCCCTCGGTTTCCGGCTGTGCCTCGCAGAACACGCAGCCCTTTTCCATGAGACCGCTGATGAATTCCGCACATCTGATGTAATAGATGAACTCCGGAACCAATCCCGAAACACTCACTATCGCCGTATTTGCGTACTTTGTGAGAGTGTCCCGCAGCTTCTTCACAAGGGTGCTGAGCATCTTGTTCACGACCGTATCAAGATAGAAAGTCGAGCCGGACACTGCGCCGTCAGTCATGGCGTTCACGATGGTGGACTTTTCTCTTGCATTTGTCGCAAAGGAGGACTGCACTGCGAGCAGACCTGCCTCGTTCTTCATGTAGTCGAGGACGCCGCGCTTATCCTCGCTGTCGATGAGCTGATAGTGCATATCGCCTTCCCAGTCCGGGGTATCGCGGAGCCTGTCCTTCGAGGCGATAGCATCGGCGAAATTGCTGACGATGCCCGATTTTTTGAAAGGCTTCCTGTTGACGGAGACCAGTCCCATGCTGACGGCTTCAAAGCGCTCATTGACGTTGATGCCGAGGGTCACGCTCTGAACATCAGACGCCTTTATTTTCATCGCGGCGATGTCCTTTTTCATCTCGGCAAAGCAGGCGTCCTCATAAAGCCCGGTAATATGATCTCTCAGCGATATCAGACCCTCGGAAGCTATCCTCTCATCGGAAAGGCAGTCCCGCATGGCTTCGACCGTCCTGATGTAGCCGTCCAGATCATCGAGACGGTGAAAGAGATGCCACAGTCCGAGCTCCTCATCGGAGGTCTTGTGCATGGAGGAGAAATCCTTCATGAACTGTATCTTATCGAAAAGCTGCATCATGGTCTTTCTCAGGTCGGGGAGCCGGAGGATATCCGCAAAGACCTGCCGGCGGTATGCGGCGACATCTGCATCGTCCGTTATCTGCGAGAGAATATTTGTGATAATGCGGCGTTCCCGGACGTCGTCCGAAAGTGCCTGACAAAATGCCTCCAGACCGAGATCGTGCATCACATGATCCGGGAGCCTGCGGTATTCAGGGAATTTTCCGGCTGGCTGCAACAGGCTGAATCCGTTATGCTGAACCATAGCTGTACCCCCCCTCACGCTTTTTTCAGCGGAATGCAGATATAGCTGACCGTATCGGCAGGATCCTTTGCCGGCGGCAGATAGAACTCCAGCGAGTAATTTCCTGCCAATGTGTAGCCCTGCAAAGACGGCAGCCATTCCGACCATATCTGTGTATTGACCTTCTGCATACTGTCAGGCAGAGGTCCCCTGCAAGTGAATATTGCCCAGAGTCCGCCGGGTACCTGATAGGTGCAGCAGCCCTGCGGGATATCCTCCCACGGCATATAAAGGTCTGCTATCCAGTAGTCGAAGGTTTTGCCGTCCATATCGGTGCAAATGCCGAACATTCCCTTCAAGCCCTTCATGTCCGCTGCCCACTCGCCCCAGAATCCCGGTATCTCCTTGTAGCTCGTCTCGGCGTTGAACCGCTTTTTGATGCCTACTACCGTAAACGGTGCCTTTTCAACTATCTTATAATCCAGCATATTTCCGCCCTCCAATGTGATCTTGATGTGCAGAGGTGCAAATGACCGCAGATTTGCACCTGATTCTCTTGCCTGTGCCGGGGTGATGCCGTGAAAGCGCTGGAAAGCCTTTGCGAAGCTGTCAGGGGAATCGTAGCCGTACTTTGCGCCAATGTCGATGACCTTGCGGTCCGAGCAGGCAAGCTCCTGCGCTGCCAGTGTCATGCGGCGGGCACGAATGTATTCTCCGACGGTCATACCGCACAAAGCACCGAAGATTCGCTGATAATAGAACGGGGAAAGTGCGGCATATCTTGCGATATCCCCGATATTCAGCTCATTCGGCAGGTTTTGCTCGATATAGTCAATGGAAGCCTGAAATCCTTCGATCCAGTCTTTCATAACAGTCACCTCATTCTGTTCAAGTTGATTTTATCACATCGGGAGGGTTTTGTCCCGACTTTTTGTGCACTCTTTGTCAGTCCCGGAAGCCCGGAACGGTAATATGCGTGAGAAAACGGCTTTTCCCGCATACGGACGGCTCCTTCCGCTGAAGCCTGAACGGACAGAGTACGTCTTAAATAAATTATAACAGTAAAAAAGTCCGATGTCAATTAAATGCGTTCGCGGCTTGACATACGGCAGTTATTATGTTAAAATATCAATACAGAAATATCCCGAAGGAGGTAAAATCATGGCAAACAACACAAATCCATATTCAGGAACTCAGACCGAAAAGAACCTTAAAGCTGCATTCGCAGGCGAATCTGAGGCGAGAAACAAGTACACCTACTTTGCTTCAAAGGCGAAAAAGGAGGGCTTTGAGCAGATAGCTGCCCTGTTCCTGAAAACTGCCGACAATGAAAAGGAACACGCAAAGCTGTGGTTCAAGGAGCTCAACGGTATAGGCTCTACCGCTGAAAATCTTGAAGCTGCTGCCGACGGAGAGAATTTCGAGTGGACCGATATGTACGAGGAATTCGCAAAAACTGCCGAAGCTGAGGGCTTTCCGGAGCTTGCAGCTAAGTTCAGAGGCGTTGCTGCTATCGAGAAGCATCACGAAGAACGCTACCGTGCGCTTCTGAAGAATATTGAGATGCAGGAGGTATTCAGCAAGAGCTCCGTAAAGGTGTGGGAATGCCGCAACTGCGGACATATCGTGGTAGGGGAGAAGGCTCCCGAGGTATGTCCTGTATGTGCTCACCCGCAGTCCTATTTCGAGATAAACGCGGAGAATTACTGAGCAGATGCAGTACCGTCTGCGGAAATGGACGGTGCTGATAAAGAGGCTTTGCATCTTTGAGGAAAAGGCTGTGTAACCGTCAGATTATGCAGCCTTTCTCTTTTAGGCATTCATACACATACCGGACCGATAAGGAGGAAGCACTGTGGCTTTTGATTACAAGAAGGAATACAAGGAATTCTATGTCCCGAAGGACAAGCCGGGGATAGTTGAAGTACCGCGGATGAACTATATCGCCGTCCGCGGAAAGGGCGACCCGAATGAGGAAAACGGCGCATACAAGCGTTCGATAGAGCTGCTTTACGGCATAGGCTACACCATAAAGATGAGCAAAAAGGGGAGCCGTCAGATAGAGGGCTACTTCGACTTTGTCGTGCCGCCGCTGGAGGGCTTCTGGTGGCAGGAGGACAAGGACAGCATCGACTACGCTCACAAGGAGGATTTCCGCTGGATATCGGTGATACGCCTTCCGGATTTCGTCACAAGAGGGGACTTCAACTGGGCTGTTGAGGAGGCTTCGCGCAAGAAGAAGTCAGACTTCTCTGCGGTGGAGTTCCTGACCTACGACGAGGGACTGTGCGTACAGTGTATGCACATCGGCTCCTTCGACAGCGAGCCGGAAACGGTCGCACTCATGCACGAATACATGGAAAAGCAGGGGTATGTGCTCGATATCTCGGACAAGCGTCTGCACCACGAGATATACCTCAGCGATGCAAGAAAGGTCGAACCCGACAAGCTGAAAACGGTAATCAGGCACCCGATAGCTCCTAAGTAATATTCATAATATCCACTTTTTGTGCGGTTTATGGGTTGATTATATTATTCAAATGGTATATAATCAACACATATTTACTGAAAGGAGTTTTGCCCCTCTATGCGAAATGTACTTTTTAAGCGTCTGACCTCCCTTTCTCTCTCTGCGGCTATCCTTGCAGGCTTGGCACCTGTAAGTGAACCGCGGTTCGGTTCGTACGCTGCTTCCACCACGATCCAGGACTTCGAGCTCTCAGACATCACTATGACAGACAGCTACAGCGTCAATGCCTTTGAAAAGGAGATGGACTACCTCCTCGCGTTCGATACCAACAAGCTTCTTGCAGGCTTCCGTGACAACGCAGGGCTCAGCACAAACGGCGCAACTCGTTACGGCGGCTGGGAAAACACCAACATCGCCGGTCACTGCGTGGGTCACTACCTCACCGCCCTCGCACAGGCTTATCAGAACCCGTCCCTCGACAGTGAGGCAAGGAGTGCTCTCGAAGCGAGAATGAAAACACTCGTTGACGAAATGAGGATATGCCAGAAGAACTCGAAGGGCAAGCCGGGCTTCATATGGGCTGCTCCCAAGCCCTCGGACGGCAATGTCGAGCGCCAGTTCGACCGAGTTGAGGTCGGCAAGGCTAACATCTTCGACGATGCATGGGTACCGTGGTACACGATGCACAAGCTCATTGCGGGTATCGTCGATGTCTACAATTCGACGGGCTATGCTCCCGCAAAGGAGCTTGCCTCCGGGCTCGGAGACTGGGTCTACAACAGGACAAAGGGCTGGAGCGAGCAGACGCGCAATACTGTTCTATCCATTGAGTACGGCGGAATGAACGACTGTCTGTACGACCTCTACCTCATCACCGGCAAGGACGAACACGCTGCCGCTGCCCACGTTTTTGACGAGACAAGGCTGCACGAGGCTGTTCTTACCGGAGGCGCAAACGTCCTCAACGGCAAACACGCCAATACAACTATCCCGAAGTTCCTCGGTGCCCTCAAGCGCTATATCGCCCTCGACGGCAAGACGGTTAACGGTGAGAAGATAGATGCCTCCCGCTATCTGCAATACGCTGAGGCCTTCTGGGACATGGTCGTTACCCACCATACTTACATCACTGGCGGAAACAGCGAGTGGGAGCACTTCGGCATGGACGATGTTCTCGATGCAGAGCGCACGAACTGCAACTGCGAGACCTGCAACTCCTACAATATGCTGAAGCTCAGCCGTGAGCTTTTCAAGATAACCGGCGATGTCAAGTACATGGACTTCTACGAGAACACCTACTACAACTCCATACTGTCCTCGCAGAACCCCGAGACAGGCATGACCACCTACTTCCAGCCTATGGCGACCGGCTATTTCAAGGTCTACGGTACGCGCTGGGACAAGTTCTGGTGCTGCACCGGAAGCGGCATGGAAAACTTCACCAAGCTCGGCGACACCATTTATATGCACGACGATGACAAGCTCTACGTCAATATGTATCAGAGCTCCATACTCAACTGGGCTGACAAGGACCTGAAAATAACGCAGGAAAGCACTATCCCCGAGGGTGAGACCACCACTTTCACCATAGGCGGCAGTGCCTCTGTTGAGTTCCGTTTCCGCATTCCCGACTGGAAAGCCGGCAATATGACCGTCAAGGTGAACGGTCAGAAGTACAGCTACAAGACCGTTGACGGCTATGCTCAGGTAACAGGCGATTTTCAGAACGGCGACCAGATAGAGCTCACTATCCCGGAGGCTGTAAAGGCTTACGCGCTTCCGGACAAAAACACCGTTTACGGCTTCAAATACGGTCCCGTGGTGCTCAGTGCAGAGCTCGGCAAGGAGAATATGGCGACAGGTTCGACAGGTATGTGGGTGACCACTCCGAAGGAGAAGATCACTCCCTCCGAAAATATCCGTATATCCGATAATAAGCTGTCAGTCGGAACATTCATGTACGATATCGACGACTATCTCGTGAAGGACGGCTCCTCGCTGAAATTCACGCTCAAAGGCACTGACCACGACCTCACGTTCACGCCTCACTACAAGCAGTATCAGCAGAGATACGGCATATACTGGAATTTCCAGGCGAGCGGAACGGCAGTTGACAAGCCTCCGCGCTCGAAAAAGACAGTTGTTGATACGGTTCAGCCGGGTTACGGTCAGTACGAGAACGACGACCTCCACGCTATGGAGGAGAAGAATACTCAGGGCGTTACCGATGACAGCACCTACCGTTACGCGGAAAAAGGCGGCTATTTCAAGTACCGCATGGCTGTTGACAAGGACGCCGATTACAATATCCTCACAGTGAAGTTCCGCAAGTCTGACAACGAAAAGACTATCCGCATAACTGCCGGCGATGCTATTATCTATCAGCATGAACTCTATGTCAGCAATGATGCTCCGGACGTCTACGATGTACAGATACTTCTTCCTTCCGAGGTAATGGAAAATTATGTTGAGCACATCACCGCTGACGGCGAGGAATACGATGTAGTAACTATCGGCTTCTCCGGAATTAACGGTGAGGAGTCCGCAAAGGTATGCGATTTTATCTACATGACGGCACAGAGGACAAACTACGAATATGACAGCAGCATTGCCTATTTCGTTGACTGCGGCGACCACGATACCTCGACCACCTCCGGCAGAGATATGCTCGGCTTCTACAACAGCGTTACCGAGCAGCTCTACGGCATCGACCCTGTTACCGGTATGACATGGGGACTTATCGACGATCCCAACGACCAGTACAACGGCAGCTCCAAGAGCGGCGGTCTCTACACAGCAAACACATGGTGCGATGAGTACCACACCGCTGACGGTCGGGACAAAACGGCTACCTACCGCTATACAAAGAACCAGTACGAAAACGATATTGACAGGCGGCTTGACTACGGATTTCAGCTCCCGGACGGAAAATACGAAGTTGAAATGTGTTTCAGTGATCCGTGGGGCTGCTCCACTAAGCCTTCGATCTATACCGCTTACGATACGAATTCCCGGGAACTCATCAAGAGCGGCTGTGCGACCGACGGCAAAACTCCCACCACATTTGAGCTTACCTCAACAGGCGGCGGAGTTCAGTTCACTCTCACCTCGGATGACAAGGCTATCAACATCAACTACATCATTATCCGCACCCTTGAACAGGAACCGCTCCCGCTCGTTACGGCAGGGGAAGACGATATCCTCAGAGGTGATGCGAATTGTGACGGCGAGGTCAATATGGCGGACGCAGTGTTCATCATGCAGACTATCGGCAATCCAGACAAGTACAGTCTCACCGGAAAGGGCGAGAAAAACGCCGATGTTGACGGCACAGAGGGCGTTACCAATAAGGACGCTCTCCGTATCCAGCAGTTCAAGCTCGGTATCATAGATGTGCTGTAAAAATAACGCTAACGCAGGACGGTGACCCCGTCCTGCGATTTTTGTTAATTTTTTTTTTTTTTTGCATTGGACGCTTTTGTTCGAAAAATACTTGCAAACGGCAGGTGAATGTGGTATAATTTATATGAATGAGTATACAAAAATGTAAAGGAGGGGATCGGTCCTATGGCTCAGGACAGCATGGATTATTTATGGCTGCATGACCTTTTGAACGATGTAATATCGCTCACGACAGAAGAAAAACGTGCTGAACTCATGGAAAAGTACCGCCTTGAGCATAAAAGTGAGACAGATCAGCTTATCATTCAGGACGTTGATGTTATTTCAGAGCTGATTCTCCACTCCAAGAACAATGGCAGTCTCCTTGACCACAGGCTCTCTGCCCTTACCGAGGAGGAACGTGCCGAGCTGGCTGAGACTGAGCATATCATAGACGAGAACCTGTTCGATTATTACTTCCAGCCGATAGTCAATACTACCGACGGCGAGATATATTCCTACGAAGCTCTCATGAGACCCAAGAGTTCCATGAAGCTTACGCCCATGCACATTCTGAAATATGCCGGACTTGTGAACCGTCTCTCCGATATCGAACGTGGTACCTTCATGAACGTGCTCGGTATCATTGACCTCCGCAAGGAAGATTTTCTCGGAAAATTCGTCTTCATCAACAGCATTCCCGAGGCCAAGCTCAATGTTGAGGACTTCAGGAACGTTACAAGGCTCCTGCTGAAACACGCCGATACTGCCGTAGTCGAGATGACAGAGCAGTCCGAGGTCGATGACGAGAGCCTCGAGAAGCTCAAGGAACGCTACAGGAACATGGGCATAAAAATGGCTATCGACGATTACGGCTCCGGCTACTCAAACGCCGGCAACCTTCTCAGGTATATGCCGAATTTCGTCAAGATCGACCGTTCACTGCTAAGCGGAATTCAGAACAGTCCGAAAAAGCGCCATTTTGTAAGGGAGATAATCCAGTTCTGCCACGATAACGATATACTTGCGCTTGCTGAGGGCGTTGAAACTGCCGAGGAGCTGCACACCGTGATAATGCTCGGCGCAGACCTCGTTCAGGGCTACTACACGGCAAGACCTGCCCCGGAGATAATCGACTCTATCCCCGAGGCTATCAAGCAGATGATAAAGCGCTATCATCAGGAACGTGAGGACGGTATCGGTCAGCAGGTCTACCTCGCTGACTGTGCTGAACGCATCGTGCTCGAAAGGCTCATGCAGTCGAAGATGAAGCGTATCGTCATCGGTGCCAACGGAAACGGCGATGTTATCGTCGAGGGCGATCCTACCGTTGACACGCAGATGCACATTGAGACAAAGAAGGACTTCTCAGGCAAGATCACGCTCGAGAATGCTTGGCTCACAAGTATCAAGAACAGACCCTGCATCGACATCGGTGAGGACAACAACGTAACAATCGTCCTCAGAGGCGATAACAAGCTCGACCTTGGCGGTATACGCGTTCCGGAATCCTCGAAGCTCACGATCGCGGGCGAGGGCAAGCTCGAAATAGACCTCGATTCCAATGAGTACTACGGCATTGGAAACGGCATCGGACTTCTTCACGGTGAGCTCGTATTTGAGCAGTCCGGCAGAATAACCATAAATTCAAAGGGACAGACCGGTATCGCGATAGGCTCCGGAAACGGCGGTATCATCAGGATAAACGCCGGACAGTACCGTCTGAACCTGCAAGGTGATGTTATCGTCGGCATCGGCTCGCTCTATTCCGACAACGAGCTCGTTATCCACGACTGTGATATCGGCATGGAGATGACTGCCGCAAGAGGCACGGCGATAGGTTCTATCGGAAGAAACAACGATATCACTATATTCAAGACCTCGGCGAAGATATTCATGTCTGGAATCGAGCTTGTGGGTATCGGTACTCTTGACGGCGAGAAGACCAGTATCAATGTGCGCGAGGCGAGCTGCTTCGTGAATATCAAGGGCGAACGCTGCGCTGCCTTTGCCGCTCTGGAGGGCAAGAGCAATATCTCCGTCACACAGGCAGGTGTAAGCCTTACCGTCAGCGGAAAGCAGGCTCTCGGAGCAGGCGGCTTCACCGGAGATACCTCGATGCGTCAGGAGACCGCGGAGATACACATTACGCTCAATACTCCCATTGACGTTATGGAGTACATCGACCGCAGCCGTGCGGAGTTCATCAGCGGACAGATTATTCTTACCCACAACGGTGAGGATATCGTAAGCCGGAAGATAGACTGAACTATAATATCAATACGAAAAAGCAGAACGCGACATTTTGTGCTCTGCTTTTTTTATAAATTCAGTATAATATGTCAGTGGATTGTTTGCATTATCCACCATAACTGCATAATGTGGGTTGAAAGACAAAAAGAATTGTGTTAGAATATCATTAATAAGTAAATAAACTTACATAGTTTTCAAAAAATCTATTTTAAGGAGGATATTAAAAATGAAGATCCTTGGCAAACTCAAAGCGGCTTTAGCCGGGACGGTTGCCGGAACGATGATAATCTCTTCGTCATCGTTTGCACCTGCAACCACTCAGGAGGCTGCTGCCGCAGGTACCTGTACTATCAATACTAATAAGCTGTATCAGTCCATTGACGGCTTCGGTGGTATCAATCACCCCGAGTGGTACGGCGACCTTACTGCTGCTGACCGGGAGATCGCTTTCGGAAACGGTGACGGACAGCTCGGCTGCTCCATTCTTCGTATCTTTGTAAACCCCGATAAAAATCAGTGGAACAAAGCTCTTCCGACTGCTCAGTACGCTACCAAGCACGGCATCACGGTATTCGCATCACCTTGGGAGCCGCCGTCGAACCTCGCTGAAAACGGCAGCGCTTACGGCGGTAAGCTCCATCTTCCCAAGAGCAACTACGCCGCTTATGCGGATCACCTTAACAACTTCGGTAAATATATGAAGGATAACGGCGTTGACCTCTATTCCGTTTCAGTTCAGAATGAGCCTGATTACGCTAAGGAGTGGACAGCCTGGACTCCGGACGAGACTACTGACTTCATCGCTAACTATGGCGACAGGATCACAAGCACAAGGCTTATGTCGCCTGAATCATTCCAGTACGGCGCATGGGGCAACGGTAAGGACTACTACAAAAAGATCCTTAATAACGCAAAGGCTTATGAAAACTGCGATCTCTTCGGAACTCACTTCTATGGCACTCCCAGAAACAAGATGGACTTCCCGGAGCTCGAAAGCTGCGGCAAGAAGCTCTGGATGACTGAGGTCTATGTTCCGGACAGCAAAGTTGATGCTAATAAGTGGCCTGATAACCTTGAGCAGGCTGTAAATATCCACGATGCACTCGTTGTCGGCGGTATGCAGGCTTACGTTGTATGGCCTCTCCGTCGTAATTACAGTATCATCTATGAGTCAACACACAGCGTTTCAAAGCGCGGATATATTTTCGGTCAGTATTCTAAGTACATTCGTCCCGGCGACTACCGTATCGACTGTACAGAGTCACCTGAGAGCAACATCTTCATTTCTGCTTACAAGCACAGCGATACTCAGATCGAGATCGTTGCTATCAACAAGGGCGATAACGAGATCAACCAGGTATTCGATATAACCGGCAGATCTATCACTAACGTTGACCGCTACAGAACATCAGGAAGCGAGAACCACGCTCCTACTAAGAATATGAGCGCAAGCGGTTCCGGCTTCAATGCACAGCTTCCCTCAAAGAGCGTTTCCACATTCATCGTTACCCTCAAGAGCGACGGCAAGGAGCTTCCGCCCTATACCGACGGTCCTGTTCAGAGAGACCCCATCACTCCCGATGAGAACGGCTACTACTACCACGACACATTCGAGACCGGTACAGATGACTGGGAATCCCGCGGCGGTTCTGAAATTGCACTCAGCGGCCGTATCCCTTATGCCGGCGGTGAAGCACTTCTCGTTCAGAACCGTGAAAAGGCTTGGCAGGGCGTTCAGAAGTCGCTCGATTCCCTCACCTTCAAGGGCGGCGAGACCTACAGCTTCAGCGTTATAGCTGCAACTGCCGGTGAGAATACGGAAATGATGCTCTCACTCGAGTATAAGGACGCCTCCGGTACTACTAAGTACGACCACATCGCTTCCGCTAAAACCGGAACCGACAAGTACGTTCAGCTCGCAAATCAGAACTTCACCCTTCCCGAGGGCTCTGGATATATCCTCTACGTTGAGACAGAGGAAGGGACAACCGATAACTTCTACATTGATGAAGCTATCGTTGCGGTTAAGGGCACAAAGATAAACGGACCTGCTGAGGAAATAGTAACAACTACTACCACCACCACAACAACTACAACAACTACCACAACCACTACGACGACTACTACATCTACAACTACAACTACTACAGATACTACCACCTCCACAACAACTACTACAACTCCTCCCTCTGATGTTCAGGTATCACTCCTCGGCGATGCAAACTGCGATGATCAGGTAAATATGGCAGATGCAGTTTTCATCATGCAGTGCATCACAAATCCCGATAAGTATAAGCTCACACCTGTCGGCGAAAAGAACGCGGACGTTGATTTCAGCAACGATATCACCAATAAGGACGCTCTGAAAATTCAGAAGTTCAAGCTTGGTATCATAACCTCGCTGCAATAAGACATTATCCCTCCAAAATATAATTTTATAGCGAATGCTCTCAGCAATGAGGGCATTTTGCTTTGCTGAAAAAGTGCAGCCTTTAACTGAGTTGATTATTTGGAAGTATCTCAGGATTATTGAGGTGAGCATTTTTGATGAAGGTACTTTCAAACTCTATTCAAAGCCTTACTTTAGTTTTTTTCGTGGCGGTACAAAATTAGCGCTACCCGAAAAAGGCAGCGCTTTGTTTTTCTTTCAAGAACCGTGTACCGGGGTTCGGGGTGACTCCCCGCAGTGCGGGGAGATGTCAGCGAAGCTGACAGAGGGGACCGCCGCCGTGAGCGGGAACCTTTCCTCAGAAAGGTTTCCCCTGATAAGTTCTTGTAACACTTCCGTATGAGCAACGCAGTTAAAAACTGCACCGCTTATCTTACGACGTTTGGCTGGAGCTGTTTGCAGATCTCCTTATCGGCGTACATGAGAGCATCGGCACGTTCAAAAACGTCCTGCACGCGCATATCCTTTTCGGCGTCAAAGTCGGATATACCCGAGGCGAGCAGTGCCACGCCGTTGTATTTCTGCTCTTCGAGAACTCTGCCGAGCTGTTCCATAAGCTCATGGCGCTGTTCGTAGTCGTGCCCCTTGAGTATGACTGCGAACTCGTCGCCGCCGATGCGGAAAACGGGGCTGTGCTTGAAGGTGGTACAGATTATCGTGCAGGCGCTTCGTATGAAATCGTCGCCCGCCTTGTGACCCTTTGTATCGTTGACCTGTTTCAGACCGTTTACATCGCATACGACTATCGCGAAAGGCGACTGGTTAAAGTTCTTGATCTGTTCGTCGAGGTCAGTCTCAGCCTGAACGTAAGCGCGTTTGTTCTTGACGCAGGTGAGAGCGTCCTTGTTCGCCATATCCATTGCGTTCTGATAGGCTATCTCCATACGCTTTGCGGCGTCAACATTTGCAACGGCGATGATGATATGCTCGGAGTCCTCCTTCGGGCGAACGGCGTACAGTGAAACGTACTGCGGTCTGCCGTCGAGCATGAGACGGTAGTTGAGGAAGGTCTTTCCGAACGAGTCGAGGCTGTTGAGGAGGTTTTCCTTTTTCATGGAAAGCGACATCATCGGAAGATCCTCTGGGTAGATATCGCGCTGCATATTGACCTGAGTCTCCTTGAAGAAGTCCTTGCCCTTGGTACCGACCTTGAGCTTGGAGTACTTGTCGCTTGCGCTGTACTCGGAGTATTCGTTGGTGATGATATTTACATGGTAGATGACCTCGTATCTCTGTGCGAGAGCCATTGAGATATCGCTGAAGGTCTGGCTTTCGGCGCGGATAAGCTGCTCCTTGCGAACCTGTTCATCGGTATTGAACACACCGATAACGATGTGGTGGTTGTCATTTTTCGGCTGTACAACGAGCATATTCATATGCTGCTGCCTGTCGCCGAGAAGCTGACGGTAGGTGAGCGTCACAGAGCCGGTCTTGCTGAGATCTTTCAGGAGCTTATCCTTAGCGAGCTGTTTCAGGGTACGCTTGACATCATCGGGGTGGATATAGGCCTTGACATCGCGGTCGGCATCGGCGAAAAAGTCCTTGCCCTGCTTGGTAGTGCCGAGCTTAGCGTACTCCTCGCTGGCACTGTAGAGGGTATATTCGTTGGTATCGGTATTGATATAGTAGATGACCTCATAGCGGCTTGCGAGAGAGCCTGCGATATGGGAGTAGGTCTCTCCGGCGGCTTCTTTTTTCTTCTGAGCGTCAATATTTCTCACGCCTATGACGATGTGCTCGGTGTCGTTATTCTGTATAAAGGCGAGGAGGTTGACGTATATCGGCTGACCGTCAATGACCTGACGGTAGGTGATCGAGACCGTACCGTTAGCGTGGAGGTTGTCTATGAGAGTATCGCGGTCGAGTTCTTTCAGCACATACTCGCAGTCATCGGGGTGCATAACCTGCTGAACATCGTGCTTTGCCTGCTCGAAGAAGTTATCTCCCTTCATACCGAAGCCCTGATTGGAATACTTGTCGCCGGCACTGTAGCAGATGTACTGTCCGGTAGCGATGTCGATATGGTAGATTATCTCGAAAAGGCTCGCGAGGGACTGTGCTATCTCAGCGTAGGCAAGGTTTTTCTGTTCGTTTGCGAGCTGTCTGCGCTTTTCGGCGTCGATATCACGGACACCGATTATGATGCTGCTGTCATCGCCGCGAATGGTTTTGAGGAAGAAATACTTCGGCTCACCGTTTATGACGAGCCTGTATGTCAGGGAGAAGGAACGTCCTACCTCAAGCGCATTCATGACGTTCTCGCGCTTGAAGGCATTGAGGAAAAACTCCTGATCGTCCTTATAAACGAGCTCGCGGCAGTTATGCGGAACGTCCTCATAGAAGTTGCTTCCGCTTGAGACCATGACGAGCTCCTTGTCCGAGCCGCTGGGGGCATATTCAACATAGCTGTCATCATCTGAGTCTATGACGTAAAGACTGCTGTAGTCATTTGCAAGAGCAAGCGCAAGGCTTGCGAAAGACAGAGATTTGTTTTTATTCTCGCTCATAGGGACAACTCCTTATAAACAGAAGGTTAGTTAGGTCGGTATTGTAATATAAAAAACAAAATTCTATATATAATATTATAACACATTATCCTTGACTTTTCAAGTACTAATGTATGAAAATTCATAAAAAATGTTCCTGAACCTATGAAAAAAGCTGTAGTAAGGGCGGCTTTGGACATTAATTTAATAAAAGTTCATTATTTATTTACAAATAATTAACCGTATTTGCTTTAACTAAATTGCAGAATACCTTATAATGTACTTGTACCCGCATTATTCAACAAAAAGGGGAGGTATTATCATGAAAAACGTTCTATCTTTACTGGCAGCCTGCACAACGGCGATAGCCTGCATACCATTTACGGCTTCCGCGGACAATGCGGACGGCAAAAAGCTTCCGTTTGAGCTTACTGCGCCGGAAAACGTGTCGATCATTTACCTTGACGGCGACGATTCGCTCAACACCTTTGAGATACACTATTCTCAGAACAACTCTATGAGCGAATGGTCAACGAGAAAAGCAGAGCCGGAGACCTACGGGACTGTTGTTGCCGAGCTGAACGAAATGGGCTACGATGACCTGTGGATAGAGACTCAGATCGACTGGTCCATCGACAGTCAGGACGACTGGAAGTGCAATGAATACTGGATAACTGACGGTTATGACGAGAACTTCGTCCAGCACCTCGGAGAATGGGCTTACACTTCACAGAGCTATTCCCCTGAGACCTCGATGAGCGAGTGGCTGTTCCGGTATATGGGCAATGCCGACGACCCGGAGGATTCCAGGTGGTACGGCAGACATCAGGACAGCGACGATTATAACGGCTGGAAGGACGTTCTCAGGGAGGATCAGTACGAGCTCGTTGATACCGGCGATGAAAAGAATGCGAAGATAGATCTTGAAGGTCATACTATTTATACAAGGGTGCGCTGGCTTGTGACCTGCCGTCCTCTTGAGGGCGAGGACATAAAAGTGACCTCGGACTGGTCAGAGGTCGCATCTGTCGGCAAGGACGCTGAGACATTCGAGCCGCTGAAAAAAGGCGATATAGCACCGCCTGTGATAAGTGACCTGAGATATATGGAGCAGGATTTCAACGGTTTCCCGGTAATTTCCATAAAGCTTGACGTAATTCCCGAGCTTGCAAAGCAGATCTCTCAGGTAAAAGGTACAAAAGGCGATGTAAGGCTCTGTGTGGAGGCTAGAGTTCAGGGCACTGAAAACTGGATCGAGCTCCAGGGCGATTCTTGGATAAAATCCGGCGAACTGACCTACGCCCTTCAGAATATTGCTGAGGCTGAGAAAAAGGTTGAAAAGGACACTCCTATTGAACTGCGGGCAAGGTACTTGTGTATGCAGGAGGATCAGGAGGACTTCTACTCCGACTATTCCAATGTGCTGACCTTCGGTTCACTCGACATGGAGGTCACTACCGCGGAGGTCGTTGATACAGTCAGCGCGATAGATACAACCACCGCTGCTGTGACTACGACCGAAAAGAAAAAGTGCGGAGTCTGCGGCTTCTGTCCGCGTCCTCTCGGCATCTGCCTGTTCATACTCATAGCGATAATACTCGTCATCATCGGCGGTATAATTGCGGCTGTCCTTATCATGAAAAGGAAAAACAAGGACGAGGCTGCTCCTGCGGAAAAGCCTTCCGCACCGGATAATGCTCAGCCGGAAGCTGCCGAAAAGCCGGAGGTCTCCGCTGACGAGCCCGAAAAACCGGAAGCTGCGGACGATGATGAGAAAAATGCTTGACAAACCGGAAAATATCGTGTATAATATTAGCATATATTAAAAGCTGGGAAGAAAAGGAGTACCCGTGAATGCCGATTTTCAGAGAGCTGCCGTCCGGTGCAAGGCAGTATGAGGTGCGCGGGGAAGTAGTTTCGGAGCTCTACGGGCGAAATAGCAGTAGTCCGCGGCGTGACCTCACGTTACAGGGGAAGAGGTTGTCAGACCTCGCAGAGTGCGGATATTTATCCGAATTCAGGTGGTAACACGGACTTTAGTTCGCCCTGAGCCTTAAACGGCTCGGGGCGTTTTCTGTTTTTCGGAGGTGTTGATGTGGAGAACGAAATACTTGAAGCAGGCAGGAACGATTCTATCCAGTCAGAGAGTATAGCATTGAAATGTGCAAGGCTGTTCTTTGGGGTTCTGATACTTCTTATGATCGTTGGCTTGATTATTGCGAATTTGTTTTCGGACAGGCTTCAGTACAGCAAGGACAGAAAGGCTGCGAAAAAGGCGTATGATACCTATTACGATGAGGTGAACAGCTTTATCGAAAATGAAAGGAAAAATTTCCGGAACAAAAGCGGCGATGATCCTGATTTAGGAGATAAGCTCGCTGATGCCTTCACATTGGGGCTGTGGTCGTATGCTGACCCGAGAAGCTACGACGACGAGAATGAGTATGTGATAAAGCAGATATATCTGAGATATTTTGAGCTGCTTGCCACAAAGCCTGCGGAGGTCATTGGAGTCGGACTTGTCAAGGAAAAGAGCTATGACGAGATAATTGATGACCTCATCGAAAACGAAAAGGATAATCGGTGGAGCAATGCCAATGACAATATTCTCGAAGACATTTCCGCCATTATCACACTTTCCGCCCTTCCGGTGCTTATCACGGCTGTCGTTGTGATAAGGAGGGCTTCAAAGAAACAGAAAAAAGAATATCTTAATGTCGCGGACGGAAATGTCTTTTTCAGCGATTGGGCTTCGATACGGTTGTCCGATGTTATCCGTGCGGAGACAGGCTTCCCCAAAAAGGTGACGATAGTCACGGCAGCGGGCAGCTACAAGCGGAGATTTATCCGCAATAACCGCGAAATAGCACAGTTTATCAACGAGCGCTGCAACAATGCCGCTCAATAATACAGTAAGGAGAAATACCAATGGCAAAAGAACTTGCAAAAGCTTATGACCCCAAGGACTTTGAGGACCGTATCTATCAGGCGTGGAACGACAAGGGCTGCTTCCGCGCAGAGGTCGATCCCAAGAAAACGCCCTATACTATCGTTATTCCCCCTCCGAACATAACAGGACAGCTCCACATGGGTCACGCCCTTGACGAGACACTTCAGGATATCCTTATCCGCTGGAAGAGAATGAGCGGCTACAGCGCACTGTGGCTTCCGGGTACCGACCACGCTGCCATCGCAACCGAGGCTAAGATAGTTGAGGCTATGCGTAAGGAAGGCGTCACCAAGGAGGACCTCGGACGCGAGGGCTTCATGAAGCGTGCATGGGAGTGGAAGAAACAGTACGGCGGACGTATCGTTGAGCAGCTCAAAAAGCTCGGCTCGTCCTGCGACTGGTCACGCGAGCGCTTCACTATGGACGAGGGCTGCTCAAAGGCAGTCAAGGAGGTTTTCGTAAAGTATTATGAAAAAGGCCTTATCTACCGCGGTGAGCGTATCATCAACTGGTGTCCGAAATGTAAGACCTCACTCTCTGACGCCGAGGTAACATATGAGGATCAGGCAGGTCATTTCTGGCATCTCCGCTACAAGATAAAGGACGCTGACGGCTATCTCGAGCTTGCAACTACCCGTCCGGAGACACTTCTCGGTGATACTGCCGTTGCCGTAAACCCGGCTGACGAGCGCTACAAGGACTTGGTAGGCAAGACAGTTATCCTCCCGCTCGTACACCGCGAGATACCCATTGTTGCCGATGATTACGTTGAAATGGACTTCGGAACAGGCGTTGTTAAGATAACACCTGCCCACGACCCGAACGACTTCGAGGTAGGTCTCCGTCATAACCTCCCCGTTATCAACGTTATGAACGACGACGCCACTATCGTTGACGACTACCCTGCATACGCCGGAATGGACAGATATGAGGCTCGCAAGAAGATCGTCGAGGACCTCGAGGCTGAGGGCGCACTCGTCAAGATCGAGGAATACAGCCATAATGTAGGTACCTGCTACCGCTGCGGCACAACCGTTGAGCCGAAGGTATCAACACAGTGGTTCGTTAAGATGAAGCCCCTTGCCGAGCCTGCTATCAAGGCTGTTAAGGACGGCGACACCAAGTTCGTTCCCGAGCGTTTCGACAAGATATACTTCCACTGGCTCGAAAATATCCGCGACTGGTGCATTTCCCGCCAGATATGGTGGGGACATCAGATACCGGCGTTCTACTGCGACGAATGCGGCGAAATGGTCGTAACCAAGGAGGAAAGCGCGGTTTGTCCCAAGTGCGGAAAGCCCATGCGTCAGGACCCCGATACCCTCGATACATGGTTCAGCTCTGCGCTCTGGCCTTTCTCGACCCTCGGCTGGCCTGAGAAAACTGCCGACCTCGACTACTTCTACCCCACAAATACTCTCGTTACAGGCTACGACATCATCTTCTTCTGGGTAATCAGAATGATGTTCAGCGGTCTGGAGAATATGGGCAAGGTACCGTTCGACACAGTCCTCATTCACGGACTTGTCCGCGATGCTCAGGGACGCAAAATGTCCAAGTCCCTCGGCAACGGCATCGACCCGCTTGAAGTAATCAACGAGTACGGCGCTGATGCTCTCAGATTTATGCTCGCTACCGGTAACTCCCCCGGAAACGATATGCGCTACATCGACGACAAGGTCAAGGCAGCGCGTAACTTCGCAAACAAGCTCTGGAACGCCTCACGCTTCATCATGATGAACCTCCCCGAGGACTTCGAGTTCAAGGGACTTCCCTCCGAGCTGGAGCTCGAGGACAAGTGGCTCGTCAACAAGTTCAACCGTCTTGCAAAGGAGGTCGGCGAGAACCTCGACCGCTATGAGCTGGGCGTTGCATCACAGAAGATATACGATTTCATATGGGACGTTTACTGCGACTGGTACATCGAGCTCACAAAGCCGAGAATACAGGCAGGCGGCGAGACAAAGGCAAAGGCTCAGGCAGTGCTCGTATGGGCAATGCAGGGTATGCTGAAGCTCCTCCACCCGTTCATGCCGTTCATCACCGAGGAGATATGGCAGGTTCTCAATAACGAGAAGTCCATGATAATCCTCGAGACCTATCCCACCTTCGACAGCTCTATCGACTACTCCGCAGAGGAGAAGGACTTCGAGAAGATAATCTCCGCTATCAAGGCAGTCCGCAACGTCCGCACAGAGATGAACGTTCCGCCCTCGGTAAAGGCGAAGCTCCTCATCGAGACCGCTGACAAGGCGCTATTCGAGAGCTGCGGTCTGTTCTTCGAGAAGCTTGCTTCCGCATCGTCAGTCGAGGCAGGCGAGAGCCTTTCCCACGACAACTGCGCTAATGCGGTAACTGATGCGGCGCGCATCTTCATTCCTATGGACGAGCTCGTTGACAAGGAGAAGGAGATAGCACGTCTCGAAAAGGAACGCGCAAAGGTTCAGAAGGACATCGACTTCCTCAGCGGAAAGCTCAATAATCAGGGCTTTGTTGCAAAGGCTCCCGCACAGCTCATCGAGGCTGAAAAGGCAAAACTTGCAAAGGCTCAGGAGAAAATGGCTAAGATCGAGCAGTCAATGGCTGCGTTCAAATAAGAATCGAGAAGAAGCAGGGGGCGATGCCAACATCGCCCCACGCCGTTTGTATCAATCCGGAATGCGCCGCATTGAACATATACAGAAAATGAGAAATACGATATTTTCCTATGTCTCGGAGCAGTACGGCACTGAGCCGGAATACCTCTGGGCAAAAACTCCCGATGCCGCTGTCATACGGCATAAAGGCAATAACAGGTGGTATGGCATCATTATGAACATACCGCGGAAAACGCTGGGACTTCCCGGTGACGGACGCATCGACATACTGAATGTGAAGTGTACTCCGGCTGTCCGGGAGGTGCTTCTCGGCGAGGGGAGAGCTTTTCCGGCTTATCACATGAACAAGCAGCACTGGATAAGCCTGCCGCTGGACGGTTCGCTTGAAGAAAGCGTGATATTCAGCCTCATAGACGAGAGCTATGAGCTGACTAAATGATGTCCGGGACAATAACATAATAAATAAAGAAAAGGACTGCTCGGGCAGTCCTTTTTTCAAGACCATATTTCATTCATTTTACAGGGACTATTTTTGATATGTCCGCGACAGCGTACACCACAACTATCAACTCTCAACTATGCACTTTCAACTTTAATTACGCATTAAAGGGGCTGTTCAGGTATTCGCTGGCAAGGTAGAGCGAGCCGCATATCACGGCAACACCGCCGTTTTCAGCCGCGAGAGCCTTCGCCTTATCAGCACATTCCGCAAGCGTACCGGTCTCCGCGGAGGTGTAGAACGAGGCGATGTCTGCTAAGGTCTCAGCCGGAACGCTGTTCGGTGCAAAGCCCTCGACCGCGAAAAATCCGTCCGAATGCGCCGCGATAGTCTTCACGCATTCGCGGTAGTCCTTTGAATCGACCATGCCCATGACCGTGTATATCTTTTTCCCGCGGGTACTGAGGTACATGAGCATCAGTGCGAGCATACTTACCCCGGCAGGATTATGTCCGCCGTCCACGATAACGGGCGGTTCACCCTCGATGTACTGCTGACGAGCCCTGACCTGAGTGGTCTCGATCGCTTCCATTATAGCTCTGTCGCTGACGTAGAAGCCCTTTTCCCGGAGGTACAGACAGGCTGTTATCGCGGTCTGGGCGTTCGGACGCTGGTGAATGCCTATCATGGCAGGGGAGAGCTTCACGCCCCGGTAATAGAATGCCGCGTACAGTCCTCCGTCGCCGTAGGGACGGCAGGGTTCAAGCGGAACGAGTTCAGCGCCGGCTTTCTCCGCAGTCTCTTTGATGATAGCTTTCACGCTTTCGGGATTGTCGTCCGAAACTATGCAGGCTGAACCGGGCTTGATTATGCCTGCCTTCTGTGAGGCTATCTCCTCGACCGTTTCACCGAGTATAGCGGTATGGTCGAGGGAAACCGAGGTTATGACCGAAACGAGCGGCGGAGGTATCACGTTGGTGGAGTCGAGCAGTCCGCCGATGCCGGTCTCTAGGACGACGATGTCGCAGGCTTCCTTCTCGAACCACAGCATAGCTATCGCCATAGTTATCTCGAACTGCGAGTAAGGACGGTCACCGACTGCCGCCCTGACTCTTTCAGCCATTCCGCAGAGCTCGTCATCGCTTATCTCCTGACCGTTTATGCGTATGCGGTCGTTGTAGTGGAGGACATAGGGCGAGGTGAACTGTCCGGTACTGAATCCGGAGAGTATCAGTGCATTGGAGATGTATTCGAGGGTCGAGCCCTTGCCGTTCGTACCGGCGATATGCACGAATTTCAGCCTTTTATGGGGCGAACCGATACGCTCCATGAGCTCCTCTGCACGGGAGAGATCGGTTATCTTTCCGCCGGATTTGGTGTAGCTGTTTATGAATGACATTGCCTCTGAAATGTTCATATCAAAACCTCACAAAATACACGGGCGGATATTCTCCGCCCTGTAGTTTTAGTATACTCCAGCCTGAGATTCAGCCTTTGCGACTGCGTCTTCGAGGCTCATGCCGGTGAACTCCTGCGCTGAGAAGATGCGTCCGGATTTCTTATCGCTTATGAAAGCGCCGACGAGGACTCCCGGGAGAGCGCTCTCAGGCGAATTCGGAGCCTTCGGACCGCCAAGCTCAGTCCTGCACCAGCCGGGATCGGTAAGGCTGAGTGTAACGTCGGTACCTTCGTATTTCAGACCGAGATCCCTTGTGACCTTGTTGAGGGCAGCCTTTGCGCCGGAATAGCCAGCCTGTTCGGGTTCGAGGTCGATGCCGCTCGTTGTATTGACGATGCGTCCGAAGCCGCGTTCCTTCATGCCGGGGAGGAAGTGATAGCATATCATCATAGGTGCGGTAGTGTTGACCTTGAAGCTGATATCGTAGTCCGAAGCCGGAGTTGTGAGGAAGTCGGTGCGGTAGGCTATCTGCAAGCCTGCATTGTTGAGGATAATGTCTATCTGAGTACCTCTGCTGTCTATCTCGCTGCACATTTTCTCAACCTGTGCGATGTCTGAAAGCTCGGCTTCAACTGTGTAGGCGTCAACGCCGAGAGCCTTGACCTCAGCCTCGACCTTGCGGCAGTGTTCCGCGTTCCTGCTGTGGAGAACGAGGTTCACGCCCTGTTTTGCCATAAAAATCGCCGCTAAGTAGCCGATACCGCGGCTTGCGCCCGTAATAAGCGCCCATCTGCCCTTTAAATCTGTCATGTTTTCACGCTCCTTTTTAGAAATATAGTATAGCTGATCCCGCACAATGCTTTGCCGGAAAGTCAGCTCAATACTCGTAGTCGATGCAGGCACGGCCGGTCTTGACGGTGCCGATAAATCTGCCGAATTCGAGGTGTGCAGGGTGGACCTGATAAGCGTTGAGGTCAGCAATGGTCTCGAAATCGCAGAGCAGGGAAATGGTGTAGTTGCTCTCGGGAGCTTCCTTTGAGTTGATGACTACCTCGCCCTTTTTGAGCTCGCTGACGTTGTCGATGACGTTGTCGAAGCGCTTTTTAGCCTCGAGAGCGTTTTCGTATTCGGTCCTGCCGTCAGCCTCTTTGAGCTTGAACATTACGATGTGTTTTATCATGTGTATTCTCCTTTGCAACGGTATTTCATGTGAGTACATTATAGCACGGCAGAAGCCTTTTGTCAAATGCTTTTATTCTTTAAGAGCCGGACCTATCAGAAAAAAACAAGCTCTTGTTTATAAAAACTGAGCACAAGCCTATTGACAAATTGTGAATTATGTGCAATAATAGTATCAGTTATATGAGAGGGCTTGTGGTGAACAAGCAATTATCAACAGGAGGGTAATAACAATGCTAAAAAGGCTTATAAGCGGCGCAGTTGCGGCTGTTGTCGGAATCTCCGGCATGGTCTTCACTGCACCTGATGCGAACGTCAGCGTTACCGCAGCGAGCGAGCTCAATTATGCGGAAGCGCTCGACAAATCGCTGTATTTCTACGAGGTCCAGCAGGCTGGTCCTCTGCCGGAATGGAACAGAGTTGAGTGGAAGACCGATTCCACCATGCAGGACGAGGTGCTCGGCGGCTGGTACGATGCCGGCGACCATGTAAAATTCAACCTGCCTATGGCTTACTCGGCTTCCATGCTCGCATGGGGACTCTATCAGTACCCCGGCGGACTTGAAAAGTCCGGTCTTATGAATACCTACGTCAACAACCTCGAATTCGTCCTTGACTACTTCGCTGCCTGCGATAAGGGCACGAGCGTTGTATATCAGGTCGGAAACGGTACTGCTGACCACACATGGTGGGGACCCGTAAGTCTCCTCGAATACGCTATGGAGGAGAGCGGTACCTCCGTTTCAAAGGCGAGAGAGGCACTCAGCGCCTCCAAGGGCTGTTCCGCAGTATTCGGCGAAATGGCAGCGGCTCTCGCATCGGGTTACGCCGCACTCGACGGACGCATCGACGAGACAAAGCGTGCGGATTACCTCAAACACGCAAAGAATATCTACGAACTCGCAAAGGCTGACCCTAACGACGACGTATACAACGACAGCGATGCTTCCAATTTCTACCGTTCGCGCCATTACTACGACCAGCTTTTCTATGCGGCAAACTGGCTGTATATAGCCAGCGGCGACAGCGATTACCTCGCGGACGCAAAGTCGTTCATACCTCACCTCGACAAGCAGCTCGGCGATGCTGAATCCATTGCCTACGGCTGGTGCCACTGCTGGGACGACAATGTTCAGGGCGCTATGCTCCTCTACGCGATAAATACCGGCGAGAAGCAGTACATCGACCATGTAAGAAAGCACCTCAAGCGCTGGCTTGACGGCACGGAGGAACCGTGGATCATCGAAGGCGGTCTCCGCTGGCTCACCGACTGGGGCAGCCTCAGATACGCCAATACAGCCGCTTTCCTCGCGGAGGTCGCAAGCGATACTATCTTCAAGGGCGAGGACAACTCGGCTTACAGCGAATTTGCCGAGCAGCAGTTAAACTACGCCCTCGGAGACAATCCCGATAATTTCAGCTACCTCATCGGCTACGGCGACAATTATCCGCAGCAGCCTCACCACAGAACTGCTCACGGTTCATGGAAGAACGACGAGAGAACTCCTGTCAATACAAGACATATCCTCTACGGCGGACTCGTCGGAGGTCCTGACAGAAAAGGCGGATATGTTGATGAAAGAGGCAAGTACGTTTACGTTGAGGTCGCAACCGACTACAACGCCGGATTTACCGCAATGCTCTGCAAGATGGTGGACAAGTACGGCGGAACTCCCGATCCGAACTTCCCGCCCAAGGAGAAGCACGATTCACCTGAGTTCTATGTTGAGACACTCGCAAAGGAATCCTCTGGTTCAGGCATAACCCTGAGCTTCAAGATAACCAACCACTCCGCATGGCCGGCAAGGGTAGAGGACAACATCTCCTTCCGCTACTATATGGACCTCAGCGAGGTCAAGGCTGCCGGAAAGAACCCGGAGGACGTTGTTATCCGCTGTGACCGCGATCAGTCAGCAATGTACACAGGCGTATCGCCTGCTGTTATCTCCAAGCCCAAGCAGTACGACGGCGATATCTACTACATCGAGGTAACTCTCCCGGACGGCAGAGCAGTTATGCCTATATCGGAGGGCAGACAGCAGTGCGAGATACTTCTTGCAATCGGTATGCCGGATTACGGCTCAGGCTGGGACGCTTCCAACGACTTCTCGAACAAGGAGGTCCTCGGTGCAAAGGCAGAGACAGGTGCTGACGGCACTATCAAGGGCGTTATGTCACCCTATGTTCCGGTTTACCTCAACGGCAAGCTCTACTACGGCTATGAGCCGGACGGCACATATGAGGACGGTCTCGGCGGAGGCGGCGGAGATATCGTTTCCAAGACCACTACAACAACTACTACGACCTCCACTACAACAACTACCACTGTCACAACATCGACCACTCCGCCCACTTTAGAGGACGATATCCTGTGGGGCGATGCCAACTGCGATGACGAGATGAATATGGCGGACGCTGTATTCATAATGCAGTGCATATCCAATCCGGATAAGTATAAGCTTGACGATAAGGGCGAAAAGAAAGCTGACGTTGACGGCAGCCATGACATCACAAATATGGACGCGCTTTGCATACAGAAACGCAAGCTCGGACTTATCCAGCAGTTCCCGGTCGAGGCTAAGCTCAATCCACCCGCATAAATACAAAGGACGGCTTTATGAGCCGTCCTTTTTTATCCGGGAAACCTGTTTTTTGCGGGCACCGGAATGCCGCCCTCGGCGTTCCTCGGTGTTTGGGAAATAAATGACCGGGACGCATTAGGTCCCGGTCTGTTTTATATGTTGAACCTGAACAGAACGATATCGCCGTCCTGCATAACGTACTCCTTGCCCTCGAGACGGACGAGTCCCTTTTCCTTAGCGGCAGCCATAGTACCGCACTCCATGAGGTCGCTGAACGAAATGACCTCGGCACGGATAAAGCCTTTCTCGAAGTCGGTATGTATCTTGCCGGCAGCCTGCGGCGCCTTTGTACCCTTTGTGATAGTCCACGCACGGACCTCCTGCTTGCCTGCGGTGAGGAAGGAGATAAGTCCGAGGAGAGCATAGCCCTCCTTGATGATGCGGTTGAGACCTGATATCTCAAGACCGAGCTCTGCGAGGAACATCTTCTTGTCCTCCTCGTCCATTTCGGCAATCTCAGCTTCAGTCTGAGCGCAGATCGGGAGAACTGCTGAGTGCTCCTCAGCGGCGAAATCGCTTACCTTGCGGAAGTTCTCGTTGTTCTCAACGCCGCCGGAGAAATCAGCCTCGCTGAGGTTGGCAGCGTAGATGACCGGTTTTGCGGAGAGCAGGGGAGTGGACTTGATGAGTTCGCGTTCCTCATCGGTGTAGTCGAAGCCTCTTGCGGACTTGCCCTCCTCGAGGTGAGCCTTGAGCCTTTCGAGGAAGTCTATCTCAGCGAGGTACTTCTTGTCGCCCTTTGCGGCTTTTTTGGCACGGTCGATGCGTCTGTCGATCATTTCGATATCGGAGAAAATGAGTTCGAGGTTTATGGTCTCGATATCGCGGAGAGGATTGATGCTGCCGTCAACGTGGACGATATTGTCGTCCTCGAAGCAGCGGACAACGTGAACGATAGCGTCCACCTCGCGGATATCCGCAAGGAACTTGTTGCCAAGACCTTCGCCCTTAGAAGCGCCCTTTACGAGACCGGCGATGTCCACGAATTCGAGGGTAGCGGGAGTGAACTTGTCCGGCTCGTACATTTCGGCGAGCTTATCGAGCCTTTCATCGGGAACTGAAACGATACCGACATTTTTTTCGATAGTGCAGAACGGATAATTCGCGGATTCTGCACCGGCGTTCGTGAGTGCGTTAAAGAGAGTGCTTTTGCCGACATTCGGCAGACCTACCATACCAAGCTTCATTGATATTTACCTTTCCTTCTTATGATTTACTGTATTGATGTAGGGGACAGCGTCCTCGACGTCCCGGATAATTTTTGACCATGCCTTGCAGCACTGTCAGCCGTGCAAGCCAATAGATCAGTGATTGATCTTCTGATTGTTCACAAGGGAAGTGACCGTCGAATTCTGTATCTGGAGGTCACCGCTGCCTGTACCGATATCCTTTGGATTACCGGCAAGCACCTTTATGGTGACGGCGGAGTCTATGACCGCAACGTTACCGGTTCCGGCAGCGTCACCGATACCGGTCACCTCATTGCCCTCGGAGTCGATGCTTATCTCGGCATTGCGTATTTTTGTATTCACGCTGCCCTTGATAGCGCCGATGCAGGTGTGATTTGCAGAGCGCATCTTCATCTTTATCTTGCCCTTTTTGATGAGGATACTGCCCTCGCCGTCCTCCATGACGCCGATGCCGACAGCCTGTGCGCCTGTACATGACATCTCGATGTCAGCGGCAGAGGTAATAGTGGAGATGCCTTTGCAGCTTCCGATGCCTGTAACCTTGATACCGGAGATAGCGACATCCAGAACAGCCTTATCGGAGATATCTATGAGGGAATCGCCGTTGAAGCTTCCGACAGCGAGACCGTTGTGAGCATAGAGGAAGAGCTTGATCTTTCCTGAGCGGAGGTTTATCTCGGACTCGCCCTCGTTGAAGCCGCCGCCGATGCAGAGGGAGTCAACGCTGTTGGAGATGATCTCGAGAGTACCCTCCATATCGACCGTGATATCACCGTAGCTGTGGTCGTAATCGTTGCCGATGCCGATGCCCTCGGTAGCGTAGCAGTCGATAGTGAGACTGCCCTTGCCGCAGAGCTCGAACTGTGAGCCGATAGGCACATAGATACCGGAATAGCCGAGCTTGTTGTTCTTGGAAACATTGAGCCTGAGCCTTGCGTACTCACCGACAGAGATAGTCGGCTTGCTGTTGCCGCTTATCATGTTGACGTTTTTGAGCGTGAGGTCACAGCTGTGGTTATCCATAATGGAAATATTCATCTTGACCGGCTTGTCCGGGTCGCCGACGATAGTGAGCTTGCTCTGATAAACGTGGATATCGGTGTATTTTTCGAGCGCGAGCTTTAGGAGGTCGAGCTCGGCGTCGTTCTGGGCAGCGTATATCTTCTTCATGCCGTTCGGACGGGTCTCGAGGTTGGTCTTGATGATCTCGTCCTTGACGTCGGAAGCGATGCTGTTGAGGAAGAGCGGCTTCGGCTTGGAGGTGTAATAGCCCTGTATCAGGTCAACTCCGAGACGGATAACGGTCTTCATCTCCTGTAACGTCTCAACGCCCTCGGCGAGAGCCTGCAACTGATTTTCGTGGCAGAACTCGATAACAGAGGCAACGAGCTGCTGTTTTTTGAGGTCGTTGTGGATATCGCTGATGAGCGAGCGGTCAATCTTGATGTAGTCCGGCGCATAATTGAGGAGGTTCGAGCTGTTGGAGTAGCCGGTACCGTAATCGTCGATAGCGAGGTGAGAATGTGCAAAACCGCAGCGCCTCTGGAGGAGCTCGATGCCTTCGGGGGTAGCGTCGCTTTCCTCGACTATCTCTATGACAGCCTTTTCGAGGAGCTCACCGTAGTTGAGGTAGAGCTCGTTGAAGTCCTCATCGGTCAGGAGGGAGTTGGGCAGGCAGTTTATAAAGAGCTTGCGGTTCTCGAGAACCTGCTGATTGTCGCTGAGAAGCTTCAATGTATTGAAGAATGTGAGCTTTTCTATTGAGTAGAGGTCGTTCTGACTGTCAGCAATCTTCAGGATCTGCGAGGGCGACATCTTGATATCGCCGGTGGTACGCATCAAAGCCTCGTAGCCGACGATCTCGCCTGTGTGGGTCTCGACGATAGGCTGGAGGTGATAGGTCAGGAGGTTTTCTTGAATGATACGCGAGAAGAGCTGAGCATTGCGGTAAGCGTCCTTGTCGCGGTTATAGTTTTCCTCCGAGAACCAGTTTATGACGCCGCGGCGGCCGTTTTTGGCTTCATACAGGGCAAATTCGGAGTAATTCACAAGCATATTGAAGTCCGCAGCCTCGTCCGGATATGAGGAGCAGCCGATAGAAAGACTGAGACGGCTCTTATCGGAGATGTCGATGATCTCGCCGAAGTCGTCGGTGAGGGTACAGCCCTGAACAGCCTCGTCCATGCTGTTGAGGATATTGTAGACGCTCATTTTGTCGATATCGCGGAAGAAAGCGCATATCTCATAGTTGGACTTCGAGCCGATGATAAGGGTATCGTTCGCAAAGCTCTTGAGGACCTCGGAAACGGAGGTTATGCAGTTATTGGTGTTATCGACGGTCAGGTACGAACCGAGCTTGTCGATGCCATTGATGTATATAGTGGCAAGACAGCCGTGCTGAGTATCCGGGATAAGTTTTTTTATGGTCTGAGAGAACGAGGGAAAGGAGGGCAGGCGTGTTACGGGATCATATTCCACGAAACTCTTCTGCTCACCTGATGAAGCGATCTGGCGCGTGAAATCCTGTACGAAACCGAGCCATTCGTCGCTGCTCTCATAGATGTTCATTTTTATGTATTTAGTGATATTACCGTCTGTGAAGCGGTAGATGTGCTTCTGACCCTCGATAGGGTTCTTGGAGATCTTTTCGAGGAGGTTGAAGAATTCAAATTCGTTGAGTTTTTCGCTTGCACAGCCGAGCATACGGCAGGCAGCTGCATCGAGGTAGGCTGATTTGTCCTTGGCGATATAGGTGAATGCGCCTATATTTCCGACGAATTGCTGGAATACCTGCCAGTCGTGGCTCAGCTCAGGCGGTTTTTTGGAGAAATTAAAAATGCTCATAGCGCCCCCTTTGTTACAGCGCGGTGGAGATCACCGGCAGCGTTTCTGCATATCATGGCTTGCAGAGAGCCATTCTAAACGGTCCCGTACCAATGGAATGTGCTGCATTGGCAAGGGCAATTTGTCACTTTATATTATACTCCATTTTGCTTCAAATGTCAATCCTTAACTTGGAACTAAGAAAGGCGGACTTTAGTCCGCCTTTACTGTTATTCTGCCTCGCCGAGGGTCAGCTCTGTGGTCTTGGTCTCGCCGCTTCGTGAGAATTTTACCTCAACGGTATCGCCGGCGCTGTACTGGTTCTTTTCCGAGATGAGCTCAGCCGTGGTAGTGACCTCCTTTCCGCCGAATTCAACGATGATATCGCCCGAGAGCAGTCCCGCTTTTTCAGCGGCGCTGTTCTCATTGACCGAGGTAACATACACACCTACAGGTATGCGGTACATCTCAGCTGTCTGCTGGTCAACGTCCTGACAGCTTATACCGAGCTGCGGCTTGCCGGTAACATGACCGCAGTCGATGAGGTCGCGGACTATCTTTGCGGCTTCGTTGGAGGGGATAGCGAAGCCGATGTTGTCGATGGAAGCGCCCGAATAAGACGAGGACATCTTCGAGGAATTGATGCCGATGACCTGACCGTACTTATTGATGAGCGGACCGCCGGAATTGCCGGCATTGATAGCGGCATCGGTCTGGAGAAGGGTCATGCTCTGACTGCTTATCTTGACCTCTCTGTCCTTGCCGGAAACGACGCCGGTCGTAACGGAATTTTTCAGCTCGAAGCCGAGAGGGTTTCCGATAGCAACGACCGATTCACCGAGGCGGAGGTCATCACTGTCACCGAATTCGGCAGCGGTAAGACCGTCAGCCTTTATTTTCAGAACGGCGAGGTCAAAATCGGTATCATAGCCTATCACCTCAGCGTCATATTCCGTATCATCGCTGAGGATAACGGTTATTTTATCGGAAAGACCGCTGTTATACTCGCTGTCGTAGATAACGTGGGCGTTAGTAACGATGTAGCCTTCCTCTGAGATGATAACGCCGGTGCCCGTACCGGTAGCGGTCCGTGAGGAAGACCTGCCGCTGTTCATTCCGAAGTCGAACATACCGGAGTAGCCCTGTGAAGTCACCGTGAACTCGGACTTGATACCGACAACGGAGGGGAGGACCTTATCGACGATATCCTCAGTGGAGAGGGCAGTTCCGGTTGAATTTTCGGTTTTGCTTCCGAGGAGGCTCATGCTGTCGGCGGTGACGCCTGATGTGCGGTCAACGTACTCGGTGATTATCTTGGTGGTATGGGTATTGCTCTCTGCCGCCCTGTAGATCGCAACTGAACCGAAGGAGACCATTGACATTGCCATGATACCTGCCGCTATTTTTGCAGCAGCACGCTTTTTGGAGGGCTTTTTAACGCAGGGATCTGCACTGAAAACATTATTCTCGCTGTAGCTTCCGTTATTGTATTCGTTATAATTCATCATAAAATTCACGTTCCTTTCAGATCGCTGAGGTGTTCCTCAGGCTATGGTCTTATTATATACGGTGAATGTGAAATGAATTTGCAGTGTGTGTAGAATTTTCGGTAATATTCTGTGTCAGATATTTCACATTCATGACAGCCTTGTGAAACGGGCTTTTACTTTTCTGACATAAACCGGCATAGCATAAAAAATCCCGGAAGCTTATAACGGTGGTACTTGTATAGCAGTATTTATCAGAACTATTGAGGCAAACCCATTTGATGAAAGTGCTTTCAAACTCTATCCGGAGCCTTATCTTTAGTTTTTTCCTGACGGTACAAAATTAGCGCTACCCGAAAAAGGTAGCGCTTTGCTTTTCTTTCAAGAACCGTGTACCGTCACGAAAAAACCATAATAAAGTCTTTGGAAAGGGGTCTGGGGTGACTCCCCGCAGTGCGGGGAGATGTCAGCGAAGCTGACAGAGGGGACCGCCGCCGTGAGCGGGAACCTTTCCTCAGAAAGGTTTTCCCCAGTAAGTTCTTGTAATACTGCCATATAAGCATCACAGTTATGCTCCGCGGCTTTTCTTTATCCAAGCGATTTCAGCTTCTTCTGGAGCTCGATCATATGGTTACGGCAGGCAGTTATCTCGCCGGTATACTTATTGAACCACTCAACGTCGCTTTCCTCCGGGGTCTCCTGCAAAAGAACCGCCTGAACGAGGGCAGACTGCGATCTTGAACGCTTACGCTCGATCTCCTCGATCGTCTGCATACAAACCTTTATCTCTTTTTTGAGCTTCCTCTTTTCACTCCATGCACTCATTTCTATTCCACCTCAATTACCTTTCTTGTTTATTTCACTGACGATAGCCGCTGCCTCATCGTAACCCTTATCGAGGTCATCGAGGATATCGTCGATAGCATTTTTCACATCGGGAAGTCTCTCCGACATCTGTTCCGGATACTTGATAAGGCAGGTATTCAGCTCATTTATGGTCTTCTGCTTATCCTCAAAGCCGTCGATAAGGAAGGCATAGGAGGAGGCACTGCTCATATAGCCGATTATCATGGAATACCGCGTATCATAGCCGCCCTCAGTATTAAGGTAGCCCTCTATCTCGCCGGAAACGTGCCTGAGCTCAGTCCGGTACTGTGACCGGTAGGTCTTCTGCACACGCTCTTTTTCGTCGATGTAGAGACCGATGAACACAAGCAGAGCTATGAGAGTGATGATGAACATGATTATAGCAGTCCACATTCTCTTTTTCATTAGCTTTTCCTGATTCAAGCATCATCACCTCTTTCCGCGTCCGATGCGGTACGATTATCTCTGTCGTCATCACCGGGAGCTTCCTCTTCCGGGAGCTCATCTTCTGTCCCGGGAACGTTTTCCTCCTCCGGGAGCTCATCTTCCGTCCCGGGAACGCTTTCTTCCTCCGGGAACTCATCTTCTGTCTCGGGAACGTTTTCCTCCTCCGGAGCATCGGGAGCTTCCGGTCCATCGTCATGGGGAGCTTCTGCCGCTTCCTTCATACGGAGCAGCTCCTCCTCCGAGAGATTTTCCTGAGCGAGACGTTCCTTTTCCTTCTCTATAGCCTCACGGAGAAGCGCCTCGTGCTCCTCCTCTGCGGCTTCCTTCTTTTTTCTGACAGCGTCACGGGTTATCCGCGAGATCGTCCTGACCTCATAGAGTGCCGCTGCGAGCATGGGTATCATCACGAGTATGAGCAGGAGTTTTTTCCTGTCGGCAAACGAGCCTATCCAGCGGTAAAATCTCGCTTTTCCGGTATATCTGCCGTAAATCTGGTCTGACCGGACAGCCTTTCTGTCAGCGGTGCTGTTTGCATCGCCCTTTGTGACGAACGTGCCGTCGGGTCTGACCTCGATTATCCTGTGCGTGACGAGCTTTCCGTAAACGTCCGGTTCCTCCGAGCGGAAGGTTATCACGTCGCCGACTTCAAGCTCGTCCGCGGGGGTATCCTTAATGTAGATATAGTCGCCGACCTGGAGGGAGGGCTCCATGCTGCCGGTGACGACCTTCAGCATACTTCTGCCGAAAACGCTGACCGGTCTGCCCTTTGAGGAGCAGATCATGATGTATACCACAAATCCGACAAGCACCGCAGTAACTATGGCTATCGCGGCATTTCCCGCAAAGCGCAGCCTTTTCCGCAGGGTGCTGACGTTATCCTCCTGAATATTTTCTTCGCTGTTCAAAAGCAACCACCGATCTATTCGTTATACTTTCGCTTTTTCTGTGCCCACCAGCGGCGTATGAGCTCTGCACGGGTAACGTGATATGCCTTGTAGAGCTGTGCCATCTGCTGTGCTATAGCCTTCTGCTCTTCCGGAGTCCTTACCGGAGGCTTATATACAGGCTTCGGACGGTTCTTGTCCTCGCGCTTTCTCTTGCGTTTGAACTTTATATCATCACGCCACCGTCTGAAACGGTAATGGAAGGTCTGTCCGTACTTCCTGTAGTAGAATTCCATTTCGTTGTGCTTTTTCTTTTCCTCTGCTTTCAGGCGTTTCTTCTCGGCGATCTCGGCGCGTCTCTGCTTGAAATCAGGACGGTCGGTATTCTCGGGAATGAAGCCGAAAACCATAGCGAGGATATAGCGTACCAGCCGGACGAAGGCGTAAACAGGGTTTCTGGAGTATTCGCGGCGGATCGTCTCGAAGGGCTTGTTCTCGAAGTACTGGCGTTCGGCCTTGAGACGGTCGGCGCGTTCCTTTTCGGCACGTTCCTTCTCGCGCTTCTGCTGCTCGATCTTCATGCGGGCAGCGACCTCGCGCGGATCTTCGAATTCGTTCTTGTTCTCCTCGCTGTTTTCTTCGAGCTCAGCCTTGACCTGCTCGACCTCGTCATCGGTCATATGGTCGTAAACGCTCTGCTTCTCGCGTTCTTCACGAACGGCAGCCTTATTTTCGAGCCTTTCGACATCGACGCCCTCGGCATCACCGAGCTCTGTACGGACGAGCTTTTTCTCCTCATCGAGACGGGCTCTCTCGGCAGCCTCACGCTCTTCCTGCTCACGTTTCAGGCGGGCAGCCTCCTCACGCTTGCGGAGATCCTCAAGCCGCGCAAGGCGTTCTGCCTCCTGACGTTCGCGTTCGCGCTCGGCAGCCTCCTGCTCGGCTTTTTTCCTTGCGAGCATTTCCTGGAGCTGACGCTCCTCCTCCTCGCGCTGTAATCTGATACGTTCGAGCTCCTCCTGCCGGGCAGCCTCGATGCGTTCCTGTTCGAGGCGGCGCTGTTCCTCCTCCTCTTTGGCTCTGAGCTGTTCCTGACGTTCGAGTTCGAGCTTTCTGACGTACTCGCGTTCGCGGTCGATGATGTTGTTGAGCTCCTCGTAGATACCGGTGAGGTCGTCCGGGAGCTTTCTTACGAATTGCAGCTCACCGCCGCCTGTGACGTAGCCGGCATTGGCCTCAGCCTCGATATTGTAATCGGCTGCGAGCTCCCTGTCGAAGCGCTTGACGATCTTTGGCGCGACGGTTTTACGCTTCTGAGTTTTCAGCTCCTTGAGCTTATCCTCGTTTGAGCTGTTATACGACCGGAACAGGAGGAAATTGAGTATCATGACCTTGTAGAAGTCGTCGATATATTCCTCTCCGGGCTTAACAGCGGTATTTTCAACATTTATCTCATAGCCCGCCTTGTCGTAGCTCTCGATGTACTGCCAGAGAGTGAGACAGGCTTTGAGGTCAACATTTTTCATGATCGCGTTGGTACGCATTACAGGAGGTCTGATATAGGAGGTCCCGAGAGCCTGACAGAGCTCCGAGCCCTTATAGCCCTCGATGATCTTTTTGAGCTTTTCCACACGCTGCCATATCGTAAAGCCGCCGGCATCGTAGGTATCGAGGCTGTCGGTAGTCTCGACTTTGAGCTGAATCCTGTACTTTCCGCCGTTTCCGTCGTCAATGGAGGTATCGTAGCCGAGAGCCATTACCTTCTCGTCCTTTGTGACCTCCGCGAGCTTTTCATAGCGGCGGTTTATGAATATGTAAAGACGGTCGATGAGCGTGTTGATGAACTTGTTCTCATAGGTCATCAGGCTCTCTTCCTTGTAGACGTTGAGTATCTTGGAGGGCGTGATCTTGCCGGTCCTCTTGTCGATGCTCTGAATGAGGTCGGTGTGCTGTGCGAGGTGCTTGACCGATTCGACGGTTATCTTCCTCGACAGCGCTATGGGGACTACCTCCTCGACGTCCTCGATGGTCTTTCTCGGGGCGCGGAGGAAGTTATCGAGGTGGACAAGACCGTTCTCGATAGCCTCTACCCACGAAACATCTATGACCTTCTGCATGATCTTGCGGTTCATGGCGAAGGTATTGCGGCTTGAGCGAATGAGCTGATCGAGCTCGATGAAAAGTTTGTCATCGCTGAAAACTTCGACGAAATCCTTGAATTCGCCGTACCATTTATCATATAAGTTTTCGCTCATTCGCATTCACCTGCCGTTCCTGAACGGATCAGAAGAGCTTCTGGAGTCTTTCGAGGTAAGCTATTGATTCGTTCATCTTATTTTTGCCGAAGGATTTGTTCATATATACGCAAAGCTCACGGAGCTCTTCACGGAGCATTGCAAGGTTAAGTGATTCAAACTTTCTGAATATCTTGGTAGCAAGAACGTAGTCGATACCGTCGAGCTCCTCGCCGCCGCAGGCAACGTATACCGGCACGAACAGGTTCATCTGCTTGAGGATACGGTTACCGAAGGCAACACGCAGCTTCTCGATGACCCAGAGGTCAAGCTGCTGGATCTTCTTGAGGTTTTCCTGCGATATCGGGTACTTGTCGAAGGCATCGCGGAAGAGCTGATCGAGGTGATCGAAGCCGAGGTTGATAGGCGGAGTATCCGGAGCCTCGAAAGCAACGCCCTTTGTATCGAGGTTGATAGGCTGAGCACGGTCGTACACCTTATCGGAGATAGCGTAGGTGGAATCGTCGTTGTTCGCAGTACCGATGTACCAGATATTCTGCGGAATGAAGATCTTGCCCTTGTCGAGCTTGACAGGGTCAGTGCTCCATGCGTTCGGCACGATATCGAGAGCCCATTCGTCCGCATTGGGCATTTCGAGAATGGAGAGCATCTCAGCGAAGTAATATTCGACACGGGCGATATTCATCTCATCGAGAAGGATAAAGTTGATATCGTTGTTGTAGCTCGAGGAGTAGATACGCTTGAGTACCTCGGTCTCGTTGAAGTTCTTCGTAAATTCGTTGAAGTAACCGAAAAGCTCGGTACGGTCACGCCATGAAGGCTGTACCGAAGCGATAGTGGTATCTACCTGTAAGAACTTGCCGAAGGAGTAGGGGAGTGAGGTCTTACCGGTACCGGAGATACCCTGTAGGATAATGAGCTTGGTGGAAGCCATACCTGCTATGAACAGGCGGACCGTCTTGGGCTCATAGTAGAGGTGCATACGCGAGCAGGCGAAATTGCGGTATCTGTCGCAGAGCTCCTCAAGAGTGATCGTATTGTCGTACTCAGGCGGAGTGTAGGTCTTGTAGAAGGTATCGACCTCGATGAGCTTGGAGAAGCGGTAGTCCGTGGTCTGAACGACGCCGTCCTCGACAGTGCCGGCAGCCGGGAGCTCTCCGCCTCCGGGAGCCTCGCCGCCGGGAAGGAGATTTCCGCCCTGATAAGCGAGAGAGGTGCCTCCGGGAAGACCCATCTGCGAGACCTTCATAGCCATGATCTCGTCCTTTTCCTTAGCCATTTTCATGACCTGACGCTGCAATGCGGCGATCTCCTCAAGGAGGTCCTCATTGCTGACTATCGAATGCCTGAAACGGATATATTTTCTTATCGCAAGGAATATTATCACTGCTATCAGGACATAGATCAGCACAACTATTACAATAGACAGCACAGTCAGCACCCAGCCGAGCGCCCCCATGCTTCTGGTATGAGTCTTGATTATATCTATGTAGTTTGGAATGTTGAATATCTGCGCGAAGCCGTCCCGCAGCCCGCGCCATATCTCGGTGTAGCCCTTGAGCATTTCCGAGATAAATTCAAAAAAGAATTTTAAAAATGCGTTCATGATAAGCTCCGATCATTTAGTCGCTATCCTTATTTTTCCTCGTTATTCTGTTCAGCGGCGATCTCAGTTACAGCTTCTTTGAGCTCATCGCCGGCGGTCTCAGCCTTTTCTTCGACTGCTTCCCTGGCCATATCTGCGGCAGCCTTGGCTCTTTCCTCAGCCTCAGCAACGGCAGCATCGGTTCTTTCCCCGGCTGATGCGCTGACTTCTTCGGCAGCTTCCTCAGCCTTTTCTGTAACGGTCTCCTTTGCCTCAGCAGCCTTTTCGGTCACGGTTTCCTTTGCCTCAGCGGCAGCCTCAGCTTCCTTTTTCTTCTGCTCAGCGAGGTATTCCTCGATAGCACGGCGCTTGATCTCCTCCTCATCAAGCTGCTCGGGAGCATCGTCCTTCTTTATCTCAACGAGGGTAGCGATGAACTTGTAGAGCTCGAACAGGAAGAATATCGCCATAGGTATGATTATGCACATGAAGAAGCCCTTTTTCGTTCTGAGGAAGTCAAGAGCCTTTCCGCAGCCTGCGAGCTTCTTTCCCGACCATTTACCGATAATATCGTTCGGTGAAGCGGGAGTATCGTCGTCGATGCCGTTGTTATTGTCGCCTCGGGTGGTGAAGCTTTCGAGCTGACACTGATCGTTGAGGTTGACCTTGACGATCCTATGGGTATTCTTGACTCTTTTGCCGTCGATGTGCGTCCAGTAGGTGATAACGTCGCCCTCCTTGAGGTCATTGACATCGTCTATTTCCTTGACTATGATAAGGTCGCCCTTTTTGAAGGTAGGACTCATTGAATTGGATTCAACGGTCATCGGCATAAAGCCCATGATGTTGGAAACACCGTTGTTTCTTTCTGCTGAGAATACTATCACTGTTACGAGAAGTGCCAACAGGAGGAACACCCATGCCAGAATGTTTACTATGATCTTTACCGCTTTTTTCATTTCCTTATTACTCCTTATATCATGTTGATTCTGTTATCTTGAAATCCATACCGAGCTTGATAGTTCCGCCTATAATGTCGTCGATGCAGTCAGGGTCGTTGCCCTCAAGCCATATTACAATAGTATACTTGTCCTTGTCGTTGGGCTTGAAGCCTTCCTTGAAGGTCTGCATGACCTTCGTAGATGAAGCGAACTCCTCATCGCAGTCGCTTTCCTTGCCTCCGCCGCTGGATTTCGTCTTTCCGTAGACCTTCTTTTCACCGTTGGTGTAAACTGCCACGCGCACCGCCTCGTCAACGTGCTTGGAAACGCTCTCGATAACGAGCTCACCCTCATACGAAATGGTATCGTCACCTGAATTGATAAGGTAGAAGGTGTAGGCGATGTAGTTCTCACCGTTGTGGCTGCCGTTTATCTTGTCGATATTCGGCGGAAGGTCCTCGCCGCTGATATTGGTCATATCATAGACAATATCCGCATTGAGAACGGCATTGGTCTTGCTGTATTCAGGGGTCTCCGAAAGGGTGAGGCCCTGATTTATCATGTCGTATTTGTTTACCCTTACCGTAAAGCTTCCGAACTGGTCGTAGAAGTAGGATATCGCGTAAGCTACGGCAACGATAGCTATGAGCAGCACCACAAGGAGGCTCAGCACTCTCATTAAAACAACATACCGTTTGACCTCCTTGGCGGTTCGTCTTAATTCAAGAACGTCTCTCAGCCGGGCTTCGCCGTCGCGGGTGTCGGGGAGGGCGTTTTCGGGAGTCTGATTTTCAGCAGCTTCCGGAGCGTTCTTCTTTTTCTTTTTACCGATCAAATCGCATTCTCCGTTCTGAAAATATCGTAATGCAGACAAATCGTCCGCGTTCAGTCGTTATCATTTCTGCGGCATATCCGCTTTTCCGTATCGTAATTTCCGGCGAGAGAGCCTGCACAGTAAGCGCATTCAAACGCATAGAACATTTCCGCCTGTTTGCTGTTGACGACACCGTCCGCGACAGGCTCACAGCCGAGGTCGCTTACGAAGCCGATGATCGACTTTACGGCATTGTCTGCGCGTTCATCCTTGCCTATGTGGTTGGCGACTTCGGGGCTCAGCATAACGTAATCGACCGGGAAATCGGCAAGCCTCATCATCGGGCAGACCTCACCGCCGAAGTCCTCGAGCAGGAAATGAAAGCCTCTGTTTCGCAGTTTTTCGATAGCCGAGGCAGCAGCCCCGTCCTTTTCGGCGAGGAGCTTCTCCGAGAGCTGGAAGCATATCCTGTGCGTAGGGACATCAAATTTCTCGCATTGCTCAATGAGCTTCATTTCGGCACGTTTTTCCTTCAGGAACCATACAGGCATATAGACCGACAGCCACCCGAAAGACATCTCCTTTTCGATGAAACGTGCGCACGCTTCAAGAGCCTGCGTGAATTCGAGGGAGAAAAGGCTCAGGCATTGGGGCGACATCTCCGCTACCTCACGGTAGGTATCCGGCAGAAGAACGCCGAATTTCTCGGAATTGAGCCTTGTCTGGGTCTGGTAGAAAGCAGCTGTGCCGCTTGAAATTTCCTTGACAGCGCGGTAATAGAGCTCAACAGCGCGAACTCCTCCGGAATTATCGCTTATTTCCGCCTTCAATGCAGCCACCTCCCCAAAGGTTATAATTTATCAATATAATTATATCACACCATTCCGGAAATGTCAACGGAAAAAGACTTTATCCTGATAAAGTGTGTCAAAAACAGACGCTTTTGTATACTATAATAGTATAAAGGGAAGATTATGAACGAGATATGAATAAGATTTGTACAAACCCAGACAAATATATACGCCGTGTATAACGCAAAAAATAATCTACAGGTTCAATAAGCAATTTTAGCAAAACGAAATGTCGCGTTTTGGTGGTTTCCACGATTTTTTGTAAAAATGGAAGTATTTTCTGAAAGTATATTGACAAACCTGTCGAAACAGTGTATAATCTAAATATAAACAGAACGTAATATTTCAGACAACAAAATCCGAGCCACGGCGGCTCAGAAAACAAGCCGAAATCTTTAATGAAGGGGTAATGATTTATGAAAACTAACAAGAAAAAGAGCTCAACCGCGAGAAAGTTATTGCCTGCTGTCGCTATGCTGGCTGTTTCGGCTGTTTCTCTCTCCTCCGCTACATATGCTTGGTTTACCATGAATAGAGAGGTAAGCGTAACCAATATGACTGTGAAGGCACAGTCTGAAGGAGGCTTGCTCATTTCCGAGACCGCAGGTCACACAGCAGATGATCAGTGGGATGATGTAGCTACTGCAAATAGTCTTCCGACCGGTGTTGTATTACTTCCTACCTCATCGTCCGATACGAAAGCATGGTATCACGCTAACAGCAAATCTGCTAATGATGAGGCCGGTGCAGCTGCAGATAAAATTGATTCGAATAACAGTGGCTATACATCTCTTTCCTTGATTACAACAGGAGCGACAACTGCCGCTAGCGCAGGCACAAGTGCAGCAAATGCAATCTATTATGTCGATGGCGATAGTACATCTGGTTATTCTGCTTCTGGCGATTCAGCGTACTATGTAAAGTATACTTACTATCTTAAGACATCTAACGAAAACGGTGTTACAGGTATGGGATTAGATGCTAACAAACAATGCTTGTCTATAAAGAATGTAACGGTTAGTGGTAATACGAACTCTGCTGTTCTTGACAAGTCACTCAGAGTAGGTGTGGCTATCGGAGGAAAGTTCTATATCTTTGCTCCTCTTTATACAGGTGCTGATGCTGCTAATACACCTGCTGACTACTATGTATTTGACGGTAGCGAGGGAGATAGTAACATTCAGATTACTCCTATCCCTGCAAATGGCGTTGCCTACACAGATGTAGCATCTTTGAATGGTGTAACAACAGATGATCCTCTTCAGGCAGATGTTTATCTGTGGTATGAAGGTGAAGATCCCAACTGCAAGTCTGAGAATATTACTGCTAACCTTGATCAGCTTGTTGTAGGTCTTAAGTTTGAACTTGCAACAAATTCTGGTGCTAAGTCTCTTCCGGCAAATAATGCAAAGGTGACAACATCTTAAATAAAGCGTTTATTTATCAACAAAAATTAACTTTTTCATTCATTCCTCCCCGCCGGGCTCTTATGCCCGGCAGTTTTCATTCTCCGGAAAAATCGGTTATAAAATTGCCGTTTTCTACTCTCCGTCAATTTGTTACAAACTGTGAAAATTCTGCGAAAACTCTTGATTTTATAGCTTTTTTATGATATAATATACTGTGAATAGATATACACTTTTTCTCCGCTCTGTAAACTCCCCGGAGGTGAGGCTAATGAAAAATCTGATACGCAGGCGCAGGCGAGCCTCCGGTGATACCGAGAACCGCGATAAGCGCCGCGCCGCCCTTCTGAAACTCGGCGCACTGCTCGTTTTCTGCGTCATAGTCATCGTTATCGGTTCAATAGCGTGGTTTGCCATGAATAAGGAAAATAGTGCGGGTGGTATGGGAGTGAAAGCAAAAGGCTTACCATATATAATTGAAACAAGGAGTGGATCAGGCTATTATTCAAATATTTATAACAGCTTGAATTCTGATGCTGCTGAATGGAAAATCAGTTCAGCTCACAACTTCGATAATCATAGCAGTGCGATAGAGGAAAATGAGGAAGAACCCGCACTTGAGCCCGGAGATCATGGAAGCCTTGAATTCCGCATTAACCCAATTAATTCAGACTCTTTGACTGTTGACTGCCTGTTTGATATCAAAGCATATTCAGCAACGGAGACTGAAGATGAACATGGCGTTACAACAACAACCTTGACGGAGATTAATGACAGTTCTTTAGTTGGCTATATTTCTGCTCACGTTATGCTTTTTACGAACTATGATCCTCAAACCGGAAAATACTCCGGACTCATAGATAATGATAACGTATCACTTGAAAGATTGCTGGAAGATCAGGTGTACAGAAAAGGTGAAAGTACATATACTACAATCTATTGGTACTGGCCAGAGCATCTGAGCGATCTGACAGATAGAGATAATACGATATACGCTCCGAGTGAGCACGAAAATGTAATTGATTATATTGCAAGAAACAGAAATGGCTTCTTTAAGGATTGCAATGATAGTGAATCGAAGGTCCGGACTGACCTTACAAACTTATATACAACATATTCAAATCAGATATATAATCACTATAATTTACGGTTTGATAATGCTGATCTTGACATAGGAAATAATATTTCTTATATTGTTTTGTCTATGCAGATAAAGTGAGAATTATACGGAATTTATGGAGGTGATGGCTATGAAAAGAATAATGGAATACTTTAAGAAGCTGTCACTTGCTGTAAAAATACAGATCGCGCTCGCATTGCTCTGTACCATGATCATTCCGGTTTATGCGTGGCTTTCTTATCAGGATAAGATTGAGGCGATGAGTAAAATTAAGGAACCGCCTTCTATTAATCTTGCTTCTGGCGGTGATGATCCTGCGCTTTTTATTAATCTTGAAAATATAGACGTTTCAAAATCAACTGAGAAATATTTTGTTTTCTCGGTTGAGCCCGGCAAATATTCAGCATATGACATTCAGCTTTCGCATACGACAAATATTCCTTTTACCTATGAACTTTATCGTATAGTAGAGGTCGAGAATGAAGGAGAAGACACGATAGAGTATACCGATCATACAAGGAATGTTGATGCAGAAACGGGACTTGAAGTTGAAACGAAGCTTTATTACAGGATTATGACGAATAAAAATGACAATGTTACTGTAAACGGAAAGCTAAACCTTGTGGATATCAATCCTGATACATCTGATACCAGAATACTTGGAAATGAGGCTGCGCTTGCTGCTAATCGCAAAAACTACAGTGCATCAGATGATGTAAACAAATATGTTAAGCCCCTTTACAGTATTGTACGAAAGATCCCTCAGCTTAATCAGAACGAAGACGGAAGCAAGGACAGAGACTATTTTGCAATCAAGCTTACCTGGCAGATAAATTCTAATCTTTCTGAGGGGGATACCGGATATTGGGATTATGCTGCCAATAACAAGGAAACAGATATAATCTATATCTCGGCAAAGCAGAATACATATACTGAGGATACTCCTTCTCCATAAATAGGATAGAAAACGAGGTGAGACTGATGAAAGCACAATTAAAGAAAATGAGTAAATATCCTGTTACGATCTGGATGCTTGTATCGGTCTTCACACTTTGTGCTGTGATGATGGGTTATTCAGCATATAATGGTACGGTTGATGTTAAGCGAGTTATTTCAACTCAGGCTTCAAGCACCTTTTCTTTTTCATCGAACTATATGGAAAGCGGAAGTCTTACATTAAAAAATCTCCGTACTACAGCAGAAGGCAATTTTATCTGTAATGTTACAGTTTGTAATTATGATCAGCTTGACCCCTCCAGCCCTGCACACGCTTTGATTACATACGATTTTAAGGCGGAATTGGTTAAATACGATTTGGAAAATAAACAATATGTATTAGTGCCGAATATTCAAATGAATGATGAGAACAACGCCAAAACTTTCTATGTTAAAAAAGTGATGGATAACAACGAAGCGATAACCACAGATACGGAACACAGCATCAATACTTCGGGTTTTACTTATACTTACCTAAGTGAAACACTGACCGGCGGAACGTCTTATAAAGACTCTTTTGATATATGCTTTGACAGTACCGAAGTTGAAAAAGCTATTCCTGAACTATTTATCAGGGTTACTGCTACGCCGACCGAGGAAAGCATTCGTATGAACAGCGGAGTTCCCCCGATGCTTTCAAGTGTTATCAGTATTTCAAAGGGCCGAACAGTTGAAACAGGCTGGCATGGTGCTCTTGATGAATCCAGCACCAGTGACTATGACGGGTATAATCTGATTGTCGAAGGTTCGGGTTCCGGAACTATCGACATTCGCTGGGATAGCAGAGAGTTCACTATTAATCCTGCATTTCTGACGAATAACAGCAGCAAACTGACTTCTGTAGCTGACGCTCCTCTTGAAGGCTGGAAGAAAGTTACTCTTACAGTGAATTCAACAGAAGAAAACAGATATGTAATCCAGTTCTATAAGCAAAAGACGAACGTTAGTTACACGGGCAACAATTTCCCGAGCAAATATATAGTTTGTGAGAATTATATTGCCACTGTGAACACGGCGACACCTTAAAGACTATCTTCTTTGGGCGCTTTGTTTGTTTTATTGAATGAAGGTGATATGAATGAATAAGAAATTTGATTATAAAAATAAAATAGTTAAGAGACTTATCAGCTTTGCATTGGCATCTGTTTTCGTTTTCAATTCATTTCCAGTTACAATTAATAACGATAAAGCAGAAAAGTCTTCTATTGTGAGTGTTTTTAATGCTCATGCCGAAACTAATCCCGATGAGCTTGCTCGATTAGTGGCTATCTATGACTCCCAGCATAATCTGAGCTTTACTTCAGACGGAACTGAGCTTTCTGAATATTCTAAGTGTTTTGAAGATCCAACATTTGCAGCAGATCACGCAAATGATGTAATAACTCTTGCGCCAACAGGCGGTGCATTCAGATTTAATGAAGATTATAACCCCATTGGTTCAGAGAATAGTCCGTTTAGAGGCACTATAAAGTTTACAACAAACAATAACGAATTTAGCATTGAAAACTACAGGCCGATTTTTAATTATGTAAGCGATTCCGTTGGCTTGATGAGACTTTCTGATTCGGAAAATATCCCCATAAATATCAATCGTTTAGGAAGTACCTCCATCGGGCCTTCGCCTCTTTTTGCAAGACATGTGAAAGGGTCCGGTGCGAACGCTCTAAATAACTGGATGATTAGATTAAATGCCAACAATGCGACCAGCTATTCCGGAGTTATATATGAGATGTCTGACGGCGCAAAGATCAACCTTACATTTACGGATGACAGTACGCACACAGAGGTACTTGACCCCAATGGCAATATTGTTGCTGGTTCAATTATAAACAGCGTCGAAAGCGGCACGAATTATGGAATCCTTTGCGGCAAAATATCTGGCAATAGTCAGCTTAAGGCGACATATACAGTAACAGATACTGAAAAAGTCACATTTATCGGAACAAGCTCTGCTTACTGCGGTGGCTTTGTAGGTGAACTCAAAAGTTCAACTTTTGAGCTTGTTTCCGGCAGCAGCAATCTGAATGTTGATTTTAAAACCGCTAAGAATGATGTTGGCTTTATCTGCGGTCATGCGGAGAGCAGCACGATCACTCTGCCCACTGGCTATTCTTTTCAGGGGACGATAGACGGAAACAATTGTGCAGGCGGTATTGCAGGATATTGCAAGAATACGGTTGTGAACTATGTATCCTCAACAGGCACAATTACACTTGATAGCTGCAATGTGAAAAACGGAACGAAAACAGGCGGCGTGTTTGGATACTATGAGTGTGACACATACGCAAATGATATTCTGCTTGACCGCACCTACAGCCTTACAAGCTGCACGATTACAGGTACAGGTTTGAGCGGCGGTATTGCCGGTGAGTATAAGCCTACATATGATCATGCTGTTACGATTGATCTGAACAAATACACGCTCGGAAGTTCAATTCAGCTTAAAACCGGAACATATGCCGGAGGACTCTTCGGAAAGTATACAGCACCCGGCAATGTTACAATCACAGACACTGATACAACAAACGCACATTTTGTACCTCCGTCAAGCTCGGTTGCTTATGGCGGCGTTATCGGAGAATATGTTAATTCCTCTTATAGCAAAACGCTTTCATTGAGCAATTTTACGGTTAATAATCTGAATTGCAGTTCATCAGACAATGTCGGCGGAATCATCAGACAGCTTACAAATTCAACTTATGTCAATGTAAGCAGTGTATCGGTGACAAATGCAACTGCCAGCAGTACAACGTGCTTCGGCGGAATCATATCCACTCTTGACAGCAGCAATGCAGGCTCATTTATTGATGTTACCGGCAATTTTACGCTTTCTCTTGATTCCGGAAAAACCTACAAGGGCGGAGCAATTGCAGGCAGCTTTAAAAAGGGCGTTGTTCGTCTTGCAGGTACGACCGATATCAGCGGTGCAAAGGCTGCTAACGGCTATGCACAGCTTGTCAATGTAAATGATGAGACCCTTGTTTATGCGAAGGGCAGTGGTTCTGATTCAAACTGGACACTGAAAAGAAATGCTGATACCACAGCATCTGATCTCGGTCAGTGGGGCGAGGTTGTCAGAATGTTTGATGTGAACGGAACACCTAAAAATGCTGAGGAGGCTGGAATTGTATCAGTAGCCAATAATAAAGTTACAGTTGCTCAAGGTGTAACGAGCATTACTGACACCGTGAGCTTTGCAAAGTGCGCCCTGAATATGCAGCTTAATGACGGAAACGATCACGGCGCTTTATGCTTTACTGATAAAACGACCTATCCCAAGAGCGTTCTCCTCGGGGCTGATCTTACTGTCAATGGTACGATCAATCTTTCCCATACTGGTCTACTGGGCTTTATGCGTGACGGAGGAAGTGATTTTTCTTCTACTGCTGAATGCTTCACAGGTTCGATCGCAAAGGCAGCCGGAGCTTCGACAGCAGAGATCAAGCTTGCCACCGGAGAATCATACGGAACTTATCCGGCGGGCAGCACCGGAACAGGCGGAAAAATATACCTTGCAAATACTAATGGACATAACGCACAGGGCTTGTTCGCATTTGCAAAGGATGCATCTGCTACAAATCTGACCGTCAGCGGCGATATCAAGGTGGAGAGAAAAGCAGGCGCAAATAATCTGTATGCAGGTGCGTTGTTCGGCGCAATGACAAACGGCGCAACTGTTTCAGGTGTAACGGTCACAACAACTCTCGATGTTACAAAAGTTGATAATGCTTTCTTCTTCATCGGCGGAGTTGCAGGTGTGTTTGACGGAAGTGAATCCTCTAGCACTCCCTATGTTCTTTCTGTCACATCAAGCTGTTCGATCACTCCAACGATCAAACTTTATGGAGCCATCGGATGCACATCCTCAACTACCACCAATGTCGGCGGTATCCTTGGTTCTCTGAAAGGCGATACTGCAACAAAGTATGGCGTTTCTGTTGCCAATTCAGATATCTCACCGATAATTCAAATTGACAGTACCGTTGCAGATGTGGATAATTCCTATCTCGGCGGTATGATTGGGCGTGTGGTTGAAAACACCACCAACGAAAGAAAAATTGATATCGACACGGTAACAATGGCAAGTGCTTCTATTGATACAAAAGCAAAATACCCCGGCGGACTGCTCGGCGCAATGTGGGACAGAACACTTGTTACGATAGACGGATTGACTATCACCGGCTCAACTGTGAATCATAAATATTCTGCCAGCGGCAGCAAGCAGAGCGGCCTTGTATTCAGAGGTTCGGGCAAGTGGGATATCAATTCGCTCAGCATAGGTTCCACTACGTTTAATTCTGCAAATAATGCTCCGGCATCATTCGGCATGATTGTCAATGAAGCATACAGCGGCAGCGATGGACTGTACATCAATTTGAAAAACAGCGGCTATTCTCTTACAAGTGTAGTTATAACAGTGATGGAAACACTGTCGAATCCTAATGATTGTTATGTTGATGAGATCGCCGCTGATACTCAAAACGATGAGAAGGCGGATATTCTTGTTGGCGGCGATGGTACAGGCATCATAAACATCAATATGAATTCCTCCGCAAGCGGTACACTCACAAAAATCGTGGATGAAGACACGCCTGCAAACGGTACTGGCACCTATCAGAACAGACTGTACGGACAGCTTGTTAATCTTGTTGCCAATCAGAACAGCAGGTATTATTATAATCTTGATGTGATGCTTGCAAAGGGAACAAAGGGCAGTACTGCACCGGGCGGCGAGAAATTCCTGCTTTGGTCTGTCACAAAGTATGCTGCAAAAAATATCAAAGGTTACTTCAAAGATAATGATAATATGATAACTGAAACTGCCATTGATCTTTCAGGCTTATCATATTATCCTATCAGCGGCGGTGCTGTCACGTTACCGACAGGCGCAATTGTTACCTTTGGCTTCAATGCGGTCAATTCTCTGGAGAATGTTTCATCAACGCCCGATAACTGGAGCAGAAACCCCGATGATGCAGATGATCCCAATACTGTAAATGCACGAAATCAGCACTATATGATGCAGACCGGATTGTTTACAACTGTATCATCCTTGTCTGCAACAAATCTTACACTGAAAGGCAGCTTCGGCTATATTGATGGTGCAGCTTCCGGTGCGCTTATAAACGGTTCTACCTCCGGCAGCGTTTCTTTAACAAACTTAAAACTGGATCAGCTCGTGCCTTCCAATTCAAACTCCTATTTGCTTATTAACTATATTGACGGTACAGGAACAGCTACACCGACACTTACTGTCAACAAGCTTCGTGCAGAAAATTATAACGCTGCAGGGGTAACTTTGCCTGTGGCTAAGTCACTGTTTGGCAAGGCGCAAGGTCAGAATATGACCATGACTTTCAGTGATATCAAGCTTGATGCAAGAGATGGGTCTACTCCCACTGACACCCATTGGAGCAATGCAGCCGCTTCCGATATGGATACAGCATATGGCACAAGCCGCTCTATTTTCAGCACTGCCATTTTCTTCACTGAATTGTTGGCTGCGAAGACCTGCAACATGGAGTACAACTATGCTGTAGAGGCTGACTGGGGTACCGGAAATCCAAGAAATGTCACTTACGGTAAGGAAGTAACTGATTCTCGGGAATATCCAAACGGTGAAAAGCGATACAATACCGTCGGCGATACTACCGGACATTTCACTAACCCCATAAGTGACAGCAATAACGAATTCGATTTTTCAAGCGGATTTCTCCCCTATGTTGCAAACTATACAGCAAAGGGTACCAACACAACATACCCGGTAGTTGAGATCAAGGTAAACTATAAGGTTTCTGGACTTAGTGAAGGCTGCGGAACTTATAATGATCCGTATATCATTTCAACACCTGCACAGTTTGAATTGATCGCCAACGTTGTAAACGGTGAGGATTCTCCTGCTTCAATCAGACTTCCCAATGTGTATAATGCTGATCATGTTTCTGTTTCATGGCATGATTCAACCAACGGAGACGGGCTTTATAATCTAAGTGGAAATAATTATAATAAAGATAGCAGCAATACAAATGGAATTAATAATAAGTGGACTAAAACTACACTCAGATATTACCTTGCGTCTGCTTATTATCTGATCAAACAGGATATCGTTTTATCTGATAGCTTCAAAGGAATAGGCATACAAGGAAATGAAGTCAACGGTAATGTTGTTTTTCATGGTGTTATTATAGGAAAGAAGAGCGATACTACTGCTCCTACGATAACTAATCCAACAGATAAACCGTTGATTTATATCAGCAACGGCTCTGTTGTTAAAAACATTGAAATCAATGTTACAGCAAATATTTCAAAATCGCAAAATGATGTAGGCGACAATGCTATATACGGTTATGGACGGAGATTAACAAATCCAACTCGCTACGAGAATGCAGTTTACTACGGTGGCGTTATCGGTGAGATAATGGGCGGCGACAATATTATTGATGATGTAACCGTTACCTACTCCGGCTCCACAACTCTCAGCGGAGTTGGCAACAATGATTATAAACACCTGATAGCCGAGGGCGGAATGGTCGGTGCGGTTGTGAACGGTGCGCTCATTTTCAGAGGCTCAAACACTGTCAGCGGAAGAACTGTTTCAGGCGGCGGTATTTATTCCAATCAATTTGTCGGCAGAGTTATCAACGGTTATGCGGTCTATGAGTCGATCTCAGGCAGAACAGGCTCGGCTCCGGATAACTATAATACGTATGTAGTTGACGAAGAAGATGAAACTAATGTAACCAAAACCTACACTTATCCTATTGACACAATTGACAGAAGCAACACAAATAAGCTTGATGTCAATTGGTCTGATTCTACAATAACCGTTCCCGATGCACAGTCTCTTTACATTCTGTCGCTGATCACACAGTCGATTGCAAGTACGGCGAATACTACTGGCGATGAGAATTATGATGCATATTCGCCTTCGTATGGATATAACAGTTATCTGACAGGTGTTGCAAGACTGGGCGATTACAGCGATGTAGGCTGTGGCGTTTCTGCTGAAAAGCCTACGGATTACAGCAGTTATGCTTACAGAGACAGCGTGAATAATTTTTACTCAGCATCATCAATAACGGATTTGCTGAATGCTCCTATTCCGTATATTATTTACAGATATACGGAAGCACACGGAACAGAAACTATTGCATCTAAAAACTACCCTGCAAGAAAGATGACTTCGGATAATACCAAATTCTGGGATATTACGCTGTCTTCTAACGGTGATTTTTCAAGCTTTGACAGTTTTCAGGCTTTCAGGGGAATAGGTTCAGTTGGACTAAACTCCAGCTTTAAACAATCAAATAATGGAGACGGAAATTATGGTGATTCAACTGTTAAAACTGCTTTTAAGGTGAGTACATTTAATGGCAATAACAATACCATTAACCTGCATATATGCCTGCCCCGTTATGAGAGAAACCAAGAAAACTATTATCACAAACAAAATATGTCATTTACACAGGTTTATTCAGGACAGCCATTAGATAATACTGTTTACGGTCACGATGGAAACCTTGAAAAAGTAATGGGGCTTGGTCTGTTTGATTGTGTACTGGTAAAAAATGTTTCTATTGACGAGTATCAATTCCAGAGTTTTACTTTACAGGGCACTATTGAGGATAAGGTATATGATACAAGTGGTTCTGTTATAACGGGTACAACTGATCAAACACAGCTTTTCTGTGTGGGCGGTGTTGTAGGAAAACGCGTATATGGAAATAATACTGATTTGTGCTTTGAAGATATTACGTTTGATGGTTTGAGTATTACTGGAGCATTCAGTTGCGGTGGTTTAATAGGTATTGATGCAATTAAAAACGCAAAAAAATTGAGAATAACAGGATGTAATTCGACTGCAAACGGTATTAGTGTTACTGGTGGCTATTATGGTAAAGAGTCAGCTAAAATACGTCATGGAATAGGAAGCTTTGTGGGAATGACATTTTGGTGCAGACCATATATAGATGGCAAGACAGCTACTTTGGATACTTCTGATATCTCTGTTTTAAATGTTTCTTCTTTCTATACAGGCGATTATATGAGTAGTGTTGGAGGATTAATAGGTTATTCAGGTTCAGGTGCTGAAATCAAAAATATTAATCTGGTTGCGGCAAACTCAAATGCAGTTATAGGCGGAGAAAAAGCATCAAATGCTGCGGGCTTTATTGGCTTTACACAAGCAATGACTTCAAGTGCAAGCGCTGCAAACAAAGCCGAACCAGAGGAGGCTGACTTAAATGATTGCGTATATATAGAAAACTGTACGATACAGAATTTGTCAATCAAGGCTAAAAATGGTGCTGCTGGATTTGTTGCAAAAAACGGAAACGATGACGTATGGCATACAAAGTATATTTATATTTCCGATTGTGCAGCTATAGGTGATGCAAATAACAAACCTGAAATAAAAGCATACGGAACAGGAACAACAACGAAAACCAACTTTGTTGGAGGTTTTGTCGGTGACCTTAGATCTTCTGCTGTAACCTGTTTGATACAGAACAGCTATATTGAAAACTACAAAATTGAGGGTTGGCATGTTGGCGGTATCATCGGAGAAACAACATACAGGTCTGCGAATTTAAGAAATCTATATGTCAAGAATTGTGAGGTGATTAGGAATAACAAGGGTAGCGGCGCAATAGGCGGTATTGTCGGTTATTCAGATCAAAACCTCAACGGCTATAATCTGAAAATTGACGGTGTTGTTTTTAAGAAAAAAACTAGTTCTGGTTATACCGAATCTCCTTCTGATGCAGGTATTATTCTTGGTGAGAGTAATGGTACAAAACAGAATAGATTCATCGGCATCGGCGCATACAACTCAGATGCTTCAAAAGTTCCTACAGCTGTTGTTAAAACAAATGGAACAAACAACGGCAACTTCTTCGTCTTCGCCGATTATCTGAATGCTTCTGCATCCGACACAGCATCAACCTCTCACGCTTCCACCTTCAATATTCTGGCAACTGCAACTGAAGATCAGCTTGTCACCGTTGACCAGCCTGTAGCACCGTTCCTCACCGTGAACCCTCGCATGACTATGGGCACGGGTGAATACTTGACAGGTGACGGTGCAAGCAATGGCAAGGCAGGAGAGATCTACAAGGATGCCAAGGCAGGAACTTCTAACCGTAAATACACTATTGGCAGTACAACTGATCCTTCGTTTAGTTCAACCGATCAAACAATATTGGCGAAATACATCAATGACAACGGCACATACAAGGATGGCGTATTTAAGATTTCGACGGCAGCTGCTGAATTTGGCCAATTGCCTTCCGGTGTACAGGATTTTACCATGCTTGTCATCAATGACGATTCAGCAAAGGCAAATGATATCACACCGTTCATCAAGTCCTATATCCGTCTGGTGACGAATGCGGCTGCAGGCACACCAAATCAGTATACATACAACCAGTATGCATACAGCTGTGGTAATAATGTTATTGACGCTTTGTACAAAGTCGTAATAAGCCCATGCTACTATAATGAGAGCACAGGAAAATTCGTTCTCGGAACAGCAGGTGCTCAGGGACTCCAGCTTGACGGCAGCACGGGAAAATACAAGATCGTTTCTAATAATGCTGATTCAGCATCAGAAAACAAGTATCAGTTCTCGCTCATTGATGTGCAGTTCAAAGATCCGACAGATGAAAGTAAAATTGCATATCATCTTTATGTACCTGTTTACACAAAGAAGATACTCAGCGCTGATTTTTATGCAGTGTCCATGAACGCAACACCATACTACCGCAGTGTCTATGCAACTAAAATCGCATCAGAGATCGCAGCAGGAAAAAATGCAACTAAACGTTCAATTCTGGTCGATAGTACAAATGAATGGACAACAACATTTATCAGATATACTTATCCCCAAAACCAGATATCATCTTCTTATAATTGGAATTTTGCTAAAAGTATAAGTATTACATTGGAGGAAGCTTTTGACGCCCTTCCAAGTGGAACAAAACTAATACTTCTTGATCCAAACGCAAATGTGGATAAATTCTATACTATGACACTTGACGGAACTTGGCAAACTGGTGAAAACAACATGATAACATTAAATCTTTCAGATTTTATTGTTGACGGTAGTGACGCCGGTGGTGCTGAACCAACGCACTTTGCTCCTCAGAATTTGTCTGATATACTGGCAGACACATCTGCATCAAATGCAAGCGGAACAGAACTATATGAGGATTACTATATTAGTTTGTATGTTCCTAAACAGGAGGGAAAAACACACGCTGTACTATTTAGTAGTGGTTCGGAGATGACACATTCAGGTGGTGAAGAAAAAGCAAATATCGAATCCAAGCTGTGGTCATATGTATTTTTAGGTGATCTTTTTGAGCATGAAATTACAAGCTTTACTCTGGACTCGATCCCAAGAGAAATAACAGCGGAGAACAACAAGCTGACAACGCGAGTTACCGCAACTGTAAAGTTGAAAGACCCCAATGCAGGTCCTTATCTTAATAATTCTGATATCATGCAGGCATTCTATATTTCGCTTACATCACATGATGCCGAGCAGAAGGTTTCAGATTCGATCTACGGTATTAATCAAAGCTATATTTCAAATGAGATCACTATAACCTATAACGATGGCACAGATCATTCAAGCACCGTTACTTCTTCTTATCTTGGACCAAACTATGTTGAATTGAAAACCGGAAGCATAAAGGATGCACTATTATCTGATGGACAGCCTGTCGTGACAATATCAGCAGTGACAGAAATGACCTTTGTGGATATTAACGCTTTCCCCTATAATCCAGAGGAAAAAGTAGATATCGGTACGCAGGTATCAATCAAATCCAACATTGCATACAGAGAAGCTGATTTGAGATACAGTACAATGAAGAAGGTTGAAGAAGACCCTGCTGGAACATTCTACTATGTTACAACGCAAAACCATGCTAACCTGAGTTTCAGTGCAGTTCCTTCTGATGATTCCGCAGACGAAATAGGTCTTAAAACTAACAACAGAAGCTTGCTTGGTATCAACGGTAAGTACAGTAAACTTCCCCCGATTATAGGAAAGTCGATCTATGACGCAAATGATATTGTTAATTATGAGAGTTCAACTGCCATTACGTACAAAATCTCTCTGTATAAGAAAGTCACTGATAATAATGGTACGAGATATCAACAAGTTAATGATATCAGCGATTACCTCGAGAACGTTTCACTGACTGATTCTGAGGTTACGCTTACAGCAGATACGACTGATCCAAAAGAGTATGTATTCACAGGACCGATCATTCATGAAGATTCTAAAGATCAGGACAAAATGTTTGAGGCGAACTTCAGCTGTAATGTAATCACAGGTGATACCGGAAATAGAGAGTATGCAAACTACAAGATCTACATGACAGCAGAATTGACTGGTTCTACGAACACATGGAAAGATTCCTATATCATTTATACTAACGCAAAGTTTGATCCTTCGGTTATTGATATAGCAAGCTAAAATCTCAAAAAAGCGGCTCTAGGAAGCTAAAAAGCCTCCGTGGAGCCGCTGCTTTTTTCGCTTTCCGGAGGTAAGCGTAAAATAAAGGTAAGCGCCAACCACCCTCAGCCCTTTACAGCATAATGAAAAAGCAGTAAAATAGTTCCGAAGCGGAAAACGCTGAAAGGAGCTGAGCACATGGCAACGATCAAAGAAATAAAGAGAGAACTACGGTACCAGGAATGGGCAGAAGAAATCGCAGAATGTCAGAGCAGCGGTATGAAAATAAAAGCATGGTGCCAGATGAAAGGCATCAGCTGCAACACCTACTACAGAAGACTGCGCGTGGTGAGAACAGCGCTGCTTGCACAGACTTCGCCAACCGCGCAGAAAATAATTCCATTGAGTTCATCAATGGCAATACAGCGGTCAGAACCGATACAGCCACAGCCAATTCCAGTGTGTGAAAAGGTTATGATTCGCAAAAACGGTATCGAGATTGAGCTTCCGCAGGAAGTATCAGAAAAGATGCTCCTGATACTATTGAGAGGCCTGCAGGAATGCTGAAAAATCTGAGCGCCGATCATATCTACATCGTCTGTGGTCATACAGATATGCGGAAGTCCATTGACGGACTGGCAGCGATCATACAGCAGCAATTTCAGCTTGATCTATTTTCGAGCAGTGCGTTCCTGTTCTGCGGAAGACGGAGAGACCGTCTGAAAGTGCTGCTGTGGGAGGAAGATGGTTTTCTTCTGCTTTACAAGCGCTTGGAAAACGGAAAATTCACCTGGCCGCGCAATGAACAGGAGGTTCGTGATCTCACACATGAGCAATATATCTGGCTGATGCAGGGACTGTCAGTTGACCAGCCGAAAGCTATCAAAAAGATAACAGGCGGCGTGGATATCTGCTGAATGTAATGCCCAAAATATGCTGGAATGTGCAGGATTATTCTCATCTGAAATGCGTTCTTTACCTTGAAAAAACGAATGATTCATGGTATAATAAAAGTACCGGATATCCTCAGAAATTCAACGGAAGGAGCGCTTTTATGACCTACGAAGAATTGCAGAAAGCATATGAAGCAGCAATGAAAAAATGCTCCGAACTTGAACAGAAAATCGAAGAAAAAGACCTTCGCATTGAGCATCTGACCGAGCTTGTGCTGAAACGGAATAAAATGCTTTTCGGACAGAAAAGCGAAAAAGGAAAGTATATCTGTGACGGACAGATGCTGCTGGACGGCGGTATCATCAATGAAGCAGAGGCGGAATCCAACCCTGCTGCACCGGAACCGACCGTAGAAACAGTCACCAAAAGCGCAAAGAAAAACGGTCAGCACCGCGGCAGAAAAGAGATCAGAGCCGACCTTGAAACCAAGAAGGTTGTCTATGAATTGCCTGAAAAACAGCAGATTTGTGATGCCTGCGGCAGTCCGATGACAGAATATACTGAAGAGTACCTGACCACACGCATTGCTGTAATACCGGAGAAAGTTTACAAGATCGAATATTATCGCAAGGTCTACAAATGCAAAAACTGCGATAAGAACGGGATCAAGGCAAACATTGTAAAAGCTGAGAATCAGACACCAGCGCCTGTTATTGAAAAAGGTTTACCGGACGCCTCTCTTGTTGCAGATATCATGCAGAGAAAGTATCAGCTTGGCGAGCCGCTGTACCGTCAGGAACAGTACTGGAAGCTGCGCGGAATCTATCTGAACCGCACTTCTCTTGCGAACTGGGTAATCAAAGGTGCAAAATGGTTTGAACCTGTGATCCGTCAGCTCTGGGCATATGCGTATCTGGAACCGGTCTTGAATGCAGATGAAACACCGACAAGAGTTCTGAAAAAAGACGGTAAGCCCACAAAGAAAAAAGGACAGATGTGGATCGTCTGTACCGGTGCGGCTGCGTCCAGAAAGCTCGCACTGTATACTTACCGTGACAGCCGCAGAAAAACAGTTGCCGAGGAGCTTCTCGGCGGCTACACGGGCGTGGTGCAGACAGACGGTTTGCAGTCCTATGGCAGCGGCGATTATGAAAACGCAGGCTGCTGGGCACACGCGCGCCGCAAGTTCTTTGACTGTATTCCGGATGGGGATACTGCCTGTCCATCAGCGCAGATCGTCGCACTGATCGACAAAGCAGCGGAATACGAAAGAACGGCGCGGGAGAAAAAATATACCGCACAGCAGATTCTGGAAATGCGGACGGAAAAAGTAAAACCGCTTCTGAATCAGGTGTACGAAATCATGAATACTCTGCATCCCAGCAAGAATTCTGCTCTTGGCCGGGCGGTTACCTATGCCATGAACCAGAAAGAGAAGCTGTATCTGTTTCTAAAGCATGCGGAAGTTGAGATGACGAATAATCTGGCAGAGCGTACGGTCAAGCCGTATGTCATTAACCGCAAGAATTTCCTGTTCAGCGATACAGAGAAAGGTGCTGATGCCAGCGCGGCGGTCATGAGCATCATCGAAACAGCCAAGAGAAACAATCTGGATGTGTACGGTTACCTGCTCTACCTTCTGACCGCGTTGCCGGAAATGGGCACTGAGCCAACGGAAGACCAGATCAAATCTGTCATGCCGTGGAGCTTCTCTCTGCCTGCATACTGCCGCCAGACATACAGTGAAATACAGTAAGCGTTACACAGTAACATACAGTTGCATACAGTTCGCGTTACATTGTAATACTTGAGCCGAGGTTGTTCCTCGGCTCATTTTGTTTTTTGGTGGGGCTGGGTGTGGTTGGCGCTTACAAATAAAGGACGAATTCCACCCAAAAGGAACCTGATGTATAATAAAGTCTAAGCAAGTCCAAAGACTAAATTAGAGTATCTAAAGTAACCGCCCAATAACATACCACCTTTAAATAGAAGATCCCCGAGCTGTGGCTCGGAGATTACTATTACTCATAATGCTTTACAGATTTTTTGTACAGA
>ONBA01000059.1 GCA_900315975.1 uncultured Ruminococcus sp. | reverse complement strand
CAGCAGACGGATATATTGCAGACAGTCCAAGGTATTTCTGGCAAAGCGGCTAATAGACTTCGTAAATATCATATCTATTTTCCCCTGCTTGCAGTCTTCAATCATAGCATTGAACTGATCTCTCTTTTTTGTATTGGTCGCGCTGATGCCTTCATCGGCGTATACTCCGACGAACTCCCACTCCGGATTCGTCTTGATAAACTCCTCGTAATGCTGGATCTGCGCCTCATAGCTGGAAGCCTGTTCCTCGTTGTCCGTTGACACACGGCAGTAAGCCGCCACCCGCAGACGCTTCACTTCCTCCTTCGCTGCCGCATTGCCTTTCTGCGGCTTCGGAGGAATGACGGTCATGTTTTTCATGTTTTCACCTCTATCAGACTATAAATGTATTCGGCTTGCTCTGCCGGATCATCGAAATGCGTCTCCGCAGCAGCCAGCTCGAACGCCTTGTGTATCGGCGGTGCGGTATACCGTTTTTCGCAGCCGTGCAGATTCGCACGATGCAGTCTTCTGCCATTTGCCTTTGCAAAGGTCTCTCGGCTGATGATCGCAGGATAGTAGTCGGTGCCGATATAAGCATCCTGCATCAGGATTCTCTTGACAGCACTGTGCTGCATGAGAACGCCCGCATTCGCCGCAGCCGCCTTCATGCTCAGCCCGGAAATATAACCATTGAAAATGCTGATTATGATTCCGGCTTCCTGTTCATCGATGACAGCCTTGCCGTTTATGATCTTGTATCCGTACATAGTGCCTCCTTCAATGTCAGCTCGCATTTCAGATTGAAGCCGACGCTGTCCCTGCTGTAAACGATGATGCTGTCAACAAAGGAAACAAACAGTTCCTCGTTATAGGCGTCCTGCATTTCCGCTGTATCAATAAAATGCAGCAGCTTTTCAGTTTCCCGCAGCATCAGACCGGATTCGATATTGCCGAGGTTCTGTATTTCTCTGCGGGATTCCTCGTTCTGCTTCTCGATGCGATTCAGCTCCTGCGTATACATCACTGCATCAATGATACCCTTTACACGTAGCTTCTTCAGTTCGCATTTCCGGTAGGAATTCTTCTGGATGCTCTCCTTCAGGCTCATAATTCGCTGCAGGTTTTCGTCACTGCCTGCCACGCGCAGCGCATTGTAATACGGTCGGAGCAGTATCTTCCGGGTGAATATGAGCTTGTTGAGCATCGTGGTGAAAGCGGACTGGAATACCTCCTCATGGATAAACTTCATCGAGCAGCTATCCTTATCCGCAATGTGCTTCTTGCAGCACCAGCTGATTCCGCTGGAAATCACCTGACGCTTGAACGTGGTGCCGCACTCTCCGCAGATGATTTTGCTGCTGAAAGCAAACCTTCGCTGATACTTTTCATCATCGCGCCGGATGCCACGCTCCCTGAGCCGTTGTTCCAGTACATCATGCGCTGTCGCGTACAGTTCCCTGCTGATGATCGCCTCGTGGTGGTCTTTCACTTCCGGACTGTCTACGTCGCCCTTGTTCCTGTGCCTGCGGAAGTTGTCGTCCGTATAGGTCTTGTTGTAGCGGACATCACCGACATACTTCTCATTATTCAGAATGCCCATGATCGTTGTGGTACTCCACTTGCCGCCCCTGCGTGTCTGCACACCCCGGCTGTCCAGTTCCTTGCCGATCTTATGCACACCCATGCCGGAAACAACGGACTCGAAAATGAAGCGTACAACGTCTGCTTCCTCCGGTATGATCGTATAGTTGCCGTCACCATCGAAAGTGTAACCGTATGGTGCTACGCCCATTTTGTACCTTCCGCTTTTGATGCGCTTATTGTTGCCCCACTTCACGTTCTTGGAAATGGACTCGGATTCCTCCTGTGCCAGACTGCTGAGGATTGCCAGAACAAGTTCCGTTACCATGCTGCCGGTATCCAGCTTCTCTTTCTCAAAGTAAATGGGTACGTTATAAGAAAGCAGCTCACGGACCAGCGCAAGGCAGTCAGTGGTATTTCGGGAAAAACGGCTGGCTGACTTTGTAAGCACATAGTCGATGCGCCCGATACGGCACTCATACATCAGCGCCTGTAGGCTGTCACGCACCTCAGCCTTTGTACCTGTTATGCCGAAATCATAGAATATACCTGCAAATTCCCAGTCACTATGCATCTTGATCCATGCAGTAAAATGTGCTTTCTGTGTTTCAAGGCTATCCCTCTGGTCATCGTTCTCGGTACTGACACGGCAGTATGCAGCTACGCGGAGCTTCTTTTTCTCAGCAGGCTGCGCTGCAATAGTTTTGATTGTCATAGCTTTACCTCCTTGTCAGTATCGTATATTAACTCTGATCCGATGATTTTTCAAGTGTTTTCGGCAATAAGTCTGCGTACATCGGAGAGAATGTCTGCCGGTTCAAATCGGTTAATTTGTCGTATTCATCAAATGTGATCTTTCCGCTGGCGTATAACAGCTCAGCAACTGCCTGTGCTCTGTAGAAATTGATCTCATCAATGATTTTCTGTTTTTCCATAAAAAACGCCCCTTTCATAATACGGACATTAAGAACGTAGTTTGATGGGGTGTTTATATAAAAAAACTGCCGGTTTGGGTAACCGACAGTTTTCATTAATGTAATATAATTAAGAAACAGCTAAATGAGACAAAGCTCCGAATCTGTCATGATATCAAGGAAGATATTTTCCGGATGCAAGATATAGCTCATACCAGTCATGATGTGAAAGATTCACTTTCACCGCATCACAGGTATCCTTGATATGCTCAGGATTCATCGTACCTATGATCGCCTGCATCTTCGCAGGGTGACGCAATATCCATGCAATAGCTACGGAAGCCTTTGAAACGCCTTCACGTTCGGCAATCGTTGCCAGTGCTTTATTCAGTTCAGGGAAATCGGAGTTATCGATGAATGTGCCGCCGAACATTCCGAATTGCAGCGGTGACCACGCCTGAATTGTGATATCATGCAGACGGCAGTAATCAAGCGCAGAGCCGTCACGGTTGATGGAAAATTCTGTTGTCTTGTTATTCATATACAAAGCCTGATCAATCAACTGCGACTGTTCAAGTGAAAGCTGTACCTGATTGAACACAAGAGGCTGCTTCACATATTTTTTAAGAAGTTCGATCTGCATTGGCATCAGATTGCTGACTCCGAAACAACGTACTTTTCCGGACTGTTCCAGTTCATCGAAAGCCTCTGCAACCTCTTCCGGATCAAACAGCAGATCTGGTCTGTGTAGCAATAAAGCGTCAAGGTATTCAACATTCAGGCGGCGCAGGCTGTCATCGACACTGGAGAGGATATTTCCCTTTGTCCAGTCAAACTCATTTCTGTCGAAACACAGTCCGCATTTGCTCTGTATAATAATATTCTCACGCTTGATGCCTGTAAGCGGGAAAGCTTCAGCAAATCGCTCTTCTGCTTCTCCATTTCCATAGCAAGTAGCATGATCGAAAAAATTGATACCGCAGTCATAGGCTGTTGTGATAACCTTTGCTGCGTCCTCCTTAGAAAGAGCCGGCATTCTCATGCAGCCCTGAATTATAGCAGATACATTCTGCGGTCCATTTACTATATTGAGCATTTTCATAAAAAACCTCCAAATCAGATATTATTGTTAACGATATTGAAAATCAGAAAGGATACTCCTCGTCCAGATTAGTGATAAATCTATGGCTGTCAAAATCATTTCGCTTCTTTTCAAACAGTTCCCGTAGTATTTCCGCAGCTTCATAAGAAGACAACGGCGCAGGATTATCCGGTTTTCCGTCTGTTCTGATCCATCCCGGATGAACACAGAAGATATTTACCTCCGTTCATCCTTGAAGGTATTGAAAAGGTTCATGGTCGCCATGTTAAGTGCTGCTTTCGCCATACCGTAGTCAAGCAGATTGGTCCGGTAACACTTGGAGATACTGCCGGCTTCTGAGGAGATATTCATGATAAGCGCTGTCATATCACTCTTTTTCAGAAGCGGATAAAACGCCTTGATGACACGCATTGCGCCGACTGCGGTGATATCAACAGTTCTTGCAATATAATCAAGGTCGGCGTTAAAAAAGCCTTTGTCACAGTCCGGGGATACAGAAACAGCATTATTGATCAGAAGATCAAGATGATCAAGTTTTTGTAAAAGCGTATCGGCAGCTTCCTGAACGTATGCTGTACTGCTGATATCCATAGTCAGAACAATCAGCTTTTCACCGTACTGAGTTTTTAACTCATCAAGCTTCGGACATGGCTTTCTGATCGTGGCAACCACCGTATCTCCGGCTTCAAGATATCGAAGTACCATATTGAAGCCGAGGCCTACAGCTTTTCCGGCACCTGTTATCATAACATTCTGAGGCATATTCTTTCCTCCCTGTCGGTTTACCAGTTGATGGTGTCCGGATCTTTGGAGAGCCCGACACATCCGGTCAGACCGGCGATCAACCTGACATCATCCTCATCAAGCTCGAAACCGAAAACATCCATGTTTTCACGGATTCTCTCTGCTGTAACAGACTTCGGAAGTGGCAGGAATCCCATCTGAAGACTCCATCGGATACAGATCTGAGCGATGCTCTTCTGATATTTCTCTTCAAGTGCCTGCATTTCCGTAACCTTGAAAATCTGTCCAGTTCCAAGCGGACTGTATGCTTCAAGCAGGATATTACGCTCTTTGCAGTATGCTACAAGCTCGTCCTGTGTTTCTCCGGGGCAAAGACGTATCTGGTTGACCATCGTAGCGATCTCAGCTGTTTTCATGATCTCGTCGATATGATGCTGTCTGAAATTGCTCACACCGATAGCTCTTATCTTTCCAGCATGGTATAGCTCTTCAAAAGCTTTCCATGTTTCAGCGTTTGTCTGCTGCCATGTTTCACGGTACTGCAGCGGATTCGGCCAGTGTATCAGGAAGAGGTCAACATAGTCAGTACCTAACTGTTCCAATGTTCCTTCAAAGGAGCGCATTGTATTGTCATAGCCGTGATTCGGATTGTCAAGCTTGGAGGTTATGAATATCTCCTCACGGGGAATACCGCTGTCCTTGACTGCTCTGCCGACAATATCTTCATTTCTATAACCCTGAGCTGTATCAATATGTCGATAACCGTGCTGCAAAGCTGAGAGTACAGCCTGATAGCCGGTCACATCATCTGGTGTCTGCCATGTACCAAGTCCGATCGCCGGGATCTGTACGCCGTTTGCAAGTGTATACTGTTCCATAGATATACCTCCTGCTTACAGATATGTGACCGTATCGGTCAGCGGCTTTCTGCTTTCGTGATTAGGAAGCGGACCTGCGCCTTCTGCGGCATAACCCAGATCAAGGAGCATTAATATTTCTTCATTTTCTGGAAGTCCGAGAGCCTCTGCAACCTTATCCGGATCAAAGTAATTCAGCCAGCAGCTGTCTACGCCTTCATCAGCTGCAGCAAGAGTCAGATGTGTTGCAACGATGGCTGCATCCTCAACTCCGGAATCACGCTTTTCACCGGGATATGTGAATACGTTGTTTTTGTCAAATGCTACTACGAGAACTGTCGGTGCACCATAGCGGCATGGCGTAAACTGGTCAATGACAGCGAGTTTTTCTGCAGACTGAACTACATAAATATGCTGTTCCTGCAGGTTCTTGGCAGTCGGTGCAAGACGGCCTGCTTCCAGAATAGCGTTCAGCTTTTCAGTTTCTACCTGACGGTCGCTGTATTTCTTGCATGAATAACGGTTCTTAACAACTTCTTTGAATTCCATAGTGCTTTCCTCCATTATATTATTTTGGATTTCTGCAATTCTTCAATGTCCCGAAATACTGTCATTCTGCCACCATTCAAATGCATCAGTCTTCTATGTCATATCGTCTGATAATTGTATCTGTCACATACTCCTCCTTCAGTTCGCCAAGTTCCTTAAAGTGCTTTGTTTGTCCATGAGCCAATACAGCTTCTGTTGATGCCCACAGTTCAATGAGCAGCAATTCATTCTCATTATCCGGGCTGAGATAGTAGTCATACTTTTCATTGCCCTCTTCTGCCCGTGAAGCTTCCGCAATCCCACGTTCCAGAATTATGCGATAAAATTCGTCTCGCTTTCCGTCTTTTACATAGTAATGGACTTCTACAAACTGATTCACGCTGCTCCTCCTTTCTTTCAGTTTATTTATCCTTATATTCAAGTCTATGTTTGAGTAATTATTATATCCATTATAGCATAACTGACTACGATTTACAATACTATAATGAAAATAGTCCACATAATGAAAAATGCGCCCGCCGAGAAAAAATCCCGACGGGCGCTGATATTATGTCTTATTCAGTTTTCTGCCCAATGTGACAGTTTTGTCAAAAAATGAAAGCTATGTGAAAATTAGCACTCTCCCCTTGACAGTGCTAATTCAGAGTGCTATAATATAATCAGAACAAAGGAACAGAGAAGCACCAAAGGATCCGGGTGCTGA
>ONBA01000028.1 GCA_900315975.1 uncultured Ruminococcus sp. | reverse complement strand
CCTTCATTTTTTTAACTGTGCTGTTTATCACAAGCGGCAGTGCTAAAAGAATAGGTATCGCTGCACAGTATATGTTACCACTCGCATCAGCTGCATATGGAGCGGTATGTGTCACTGTTATTCTTCTTCATTTTTCAGCTGTACCCGATACTTTGAGGAAAATAGTCAGTGAAGCCTTGGGAATCCGTCAATTCGCCGGAGGCTTTGCAGGAAGCACGCTTGCTGTCGGGATAAGGCGCGGTGTTTTTTCAAATGAAGCAGGACTCGGAAGTTCGCCTCTTTTACATAGTTCCGGCGATAACAAAACAGATTTTGCCGCATGGAGTATGTTTGAAGTGTTCTTCGACACTATGGTCTGCTGTACACTGACCGCTCTTACTGTACTTACTGCCTCACATGATACAACTGTTAATTCTGCAATAGCTTCACTTATCGGCGACAGGAGCGAGTGCTTTCTTGCGATAATCAACGGTCTTTTCGCGCTTTGCACCATCATTGGCTGGTATTACTGCGGAGAGAAGTCTTTTCTTCACATAACTCACGGCAGATCAAGGTACATATTCTTCTTTGCCTTTTCACTCCTTTGCGCAGTCGGTGCAGTCATAAACGCTGAGACTGTGTGGATTATTTCGGATATATTCAATGCCCTTATGGCTGTTCCTAATCTTATCGGACTGCTGTTCCTGATGAATAAGGTCTGAAACGTATAAACCCGATTTTTTGGTCAAAACTGTAACCATCATCATTAAGGGGCGATATTATGGCTTATTTAGGAGAAAACAATAATTTTTACTTTCATAACGGTGTATGTGAAGCTATACACGGCTGTTCCGTAAGTTCATTGGAAATGGCTGAACTCGGTCGTTCACTTACAAGACACTTTTCAAGGATAAGTGCTGCGTGCGAAAGCTTTGAAAGACTTCATCTGCTTTATGCACTGTGCAGCGGATTTTCCGAATGTGGGGGAGATGTTTTTATATGCGAAAACAGTGATTTGCCGTCTTTCAGGTTTTCTGCACCGCTCTTATCAGCCGATTGCAGTGTATTTATAAACTGCTCATCAGGTGTAAAAGTGCTGTTTTACGATGAACGAGGCTTCGCTATGCCGGACTCAGCCTTAGAAGACATCATGCACTGTGAAAGTCCGTCACCCGCAGAAAAATCGGGGAAAATCAATGTCACAACTTCGTTCAGGAATATATATATCAATAACCTCCGCGACTGTTCAGGGTTTACAGGTGAGAAGATTTCGGCAGGTATAAGCTGTGGCAACAGGAACGTCCGTTCACTTTGGGAAGAATTCTTTTCAGATGAGAGCGACCGGCTTGTATTTCAAATATCTGACGACGGTCAGCGTGTCAACGCTTATTCAGTCGGAAACGGCTTCATTTCCGCTGAGAAGCTTGCACTCGCGTACTGCCTCATTAAAACCCGCGCGGGAGAGAGAGTTTTACTCCCCGACTCTTTTCACTATGCGGCAGAAATAGCCGCCGGTTCGTCAGGCGACCTTATAAAACGTTATAAATCCAGCGGAAAAGTTCCGGACTATAATGCTCATTCAAGATTTCTGCGTGACCCATTATTTATGGTACTTGAATTAACTAAAGATATGAACAGATTTGATTCTGTTCTAAAAGAACTTCCGGCTCTTGCAAGTGCAAAACGTGAACTCGCAGTGGACAGAGTAAACAAATTCTCTCCGCAAAAAAGCATGATGACTCCAAATGGCAGGGTCATTATCACACAAAGCGGCAGAAACCGCTTGTCATTAGTTGCTCAGGCTATGTCCTCTGAGACTGCCGCAGAATTATGCGCTGTGTGGACCGAAAAAATACGAAAAGACTCCGAGTCCTGTCATTAATTACAGGATATCTGATTAATTTCAAAACAGAATTTTTTGTTAAATGTACACAATAATCAAATCATTCTTTTTTTACTATTGACATATACCTCGCATTTTTGTATAATTAGAGTGTATAGTTATGCCTATTTATTTAGTCCGGCATATTGTTAACGGCTTTATTGGCGCAACGCCATTAAGATATTATATTTTTTAAAACACAGACAGTCATGGTACCAATTCATACCCCTCTGATATTTCACACCGGCTGTAGTCCGATATTATCGCCGCGTGTACGTTACAGACATCTATTTTATGATTCATCATTCATGTTCGGTATGACCTGTCGTGTCTGCTCCGGAGTTACTCGGCTATGACCGTTCCAGCCGTTTTCTCCTATCTTTGAAAGTGAGGTTATAAAGTGAACGAAAACTACAATAATAACGGAAAAAGAAACCGCAGAAACAACAGCGGCAGCACTGCTGCGCCCAAAAAACGCAACTACTCGCGTAAACCACCTGTCCAGAAAAAGGACAATATGCCGGCAGTACATCAGGCTGATAATTCTGCAAAGCCTAAGCGTAACCAGAGACAACCTAAGGAGTCGAGAAAAACTCCTGTAAGAATAATCCCTCTCGGCGGTCTCAACGAAATAGGCAAGAATATGACCGTTTTTGAATGCTCGAACGATATGTTCATTCTCGACTGCGGTCTTGCATTCCCTGATGCCGATATGCCCGGCGTAGACATAGTTATCCCCGATTTTACTTATGTAGAGCGCAACGCCGAAAAAGTCCGCGGAATCGTTATCACTCACGGCCACGAGGACCATATCGGCGGACTTGCTTACCTTCTCAAAAAAGTCAATGTTCCGGTTTACGGTACAAGACTCACTATCGGTCTCATTGAGGCTAAACTCAAGGAACAGGGTCTTTACGGCAAGGTCAACCTCAACGTTATTGCCCCAAAAAAGACCGTAAAAATGGGCTGTATGGCTGTTGAATTCATCAAAGTCAACCATTCTATCCCCGATTCTGTCGGAATGGCTATCCATACTCCTGCCGGAGTTATTGTTCATACAGGTGACTTCAAAGTCGACTACTCCCCTATCGACGGAGAAATTATCGACCTCGCACGTTTCGGTGAACTCGGAAGCAAGGGCGTTCTCGCTCTTATGGCTGACTCCACTAACGCTGAGAGAATGGGTTATACGCATTCCGAACGCACTGTCGGCGAGTCCTTTGACAGACTATTCAAAAAGGGCGAAGGCAAGCGTATCATCATCGCTACATTCTCTTCAAATATCCACCGCGTACAGCAGATCATCAACTGCGCTGAACGCTACGGCAGAAAAGTTGCTGTTTTCGGCAGAAGTATGGTAAACGTCATAAATACTGCTATCGAACTCGGCTACCTCTCTGTTCCCGACGGCATCATAATCGATATCGAAATGATGAACCGCTACGAAAGTGAACGTATCGTTCTTATCACTACGGGAAGTCAGGGTGAACCTATGTCCGCTCTCACAAGAATGGCAATGAATGACCACAAAAAGGTCAATATCACTCCCATGGACTTCATCATCATCTCTGCTACCCCTATCCCCGGAAATGAAAAATTCGTTACACGTGTTGTCAATGAACTCATGAAGTCGGGTGCGGAAGTTGTTTACGAGGCTATGTACGAGGTACACGTTTCCGGACACGCTTGTCAGGAAGAACTCAAACTCATGCAGTCGCTTACTAAACCAAAGTTTTTCATACCCGTACACGGTGAATATAAACACCTCAAAAAACACGCTGACCTCGCTCGGCAAATGGGTATGCCAAACGAAAACATAATCATCGCTGAAATAGGAAACGTCATCGAAACTGACGGCGTTACCATGAAAATAGTATCACAGGTTCCCTCAGGAAGAGTTCTCGTTGACGGTCTCGGAGTCGGTGACGTTGGTTCTATTGTTCTGCGCGACAGAAAACATCTCGCTCAGGACGGTCTTATCATTATCGTTATCGGTATTGAAAAAGCTACCAATGAGATTGTTGCAGGTCCTGATATAATCTCCCGTGGATTTGTTTATGTCAGAGAGTCGGAAGAACTCATTGTTCAAGCAAAGGCTGTTCTTACCAATACCCTCTCAAACTGCTCATACGCTGAGCTTAAAGAGTGGAATACACTTAAAGGCAAGATGCGTGACGCTCTTTCCGATTACATCTATGAAAAGACCAAGCGCAGTCCTATGATACTCCCGATCATCATGGAAACATGATCGTTTCCGGCATTTCTTAAGGCAAAACTACAGTTTCCGAAAGGAGTCTGAAAATTGAAAAAGAAATTTCCAGCGATACTTTTCATCTTAATTTTAGCCGCACTCGCTGATATGATTTTCATTGGATTGGCTGTTTATACCGATAACAAACATTGTGCATTTACAGGCATCGCGATCGGTGTCGTTCTCACAGTCACTCTTATCCTGATCACTGTGATATATTCAAGGAATTCGATGCGTCATCTTTCTAAAATGAACGCTCATCTCGAAACCTCCGCCGCACAGTACATGAACGCCCTTCCTGCGCCTGTTGCAGTTATTGACGATAACGGTCAGATAGTCTGGTATAACCAGGTATTTGAAGAGATCATAAGCCTCGGGGCTGATGTCTACGGGCGAGATTTCGAGGACCTTGTTAAACTCGACCTCGCTTCTCTGAGAGAACACGGCTCTGCCTACTGCACTATAAACAACTCAATTTATAAGACTTCTATGGAAAAATTCGATGAGAGTGAGAATATCTCCTTCCTCATCATATACTTTCACGACGAAACTGCTTACTTCAATCTGAAAAAACGTTCTGATGAATCACAGCCAAATGTCGTTATTATCTCTATCGACAACTACGACGATATTATGCAGAATGCTAAGGAAAGTGAAAAAGCTCTCGCATCTGTGGAAACAGAACAGCTCATCGAAAGATTTATGAGCACTACTAACGGCTTTATTAAAAAAACTGCTTCAAATACATTCTATGCAGTCATTGAAAGCCGTCATATCGAGGAAAAAATCGAAAATAAGTTTAAGATTCTCGACCTCGCACGCAATATCAAAATTGCCGGAAAGTACCCTCTCACCTTCTCAATCGGTGTCGGACAGGGTGCGTCTTCACTCGCTGAAAGTGAAAAGTTTGCCCGTCAGTGCCTTGATATGGCGCTGGGTCGCGGCGGCGATCAGGCAGTTGTAAAAACTGATAACGGCTACCGCTTCTTCGGCGGAGTTTCTAAGGGCGTAGAGAAAATGTCTCGCTCCAAGACACGTATTATTGCGAATGCTATGGAAGACGTTATTCGTCATGCGAACAACATTTTCATTATGGGTCACAGATTCGGCGACCTCGATTCTGTCGGGGCATCATGCGGTCTCGCGGGCGCAGTCCAGCTTCTGGGCAAAAACGTTCATATCGTCGTTGACAGGAACAAGAACCTCGCTTCTCACCTTATCGACATCGTAGAGTCACAGACCGATAAAAACCTCTTTATCACCCCGTCTGCCGCTGTTTCATACGCTGAGGAAAACGATCTTCTCATCATCGTTGATACACACAATAAAGACTTCATCGAAAGCCGCGAACTCTATGATAAGATCAGACAGGTCGTTGTTGTTGATCACCACCGCAAAACAGTCAATTTCATCGATAATGCGGTGATCTTCTATCACGAACCATATGCTTCGTCAGCTTCTGAAATGGTCACTGAGCTTATACAGTATTTCAAGTTCGATGACGATGTGAAAATGCCTACTATCCACGCGGAAGCACTTCTTTCAGGTATTATGCTCGATACCAAAAACTTCGTTATGAGAACAGGTGTGAGAACCTTTGAAGCTGCCGCTTTCCTCAAAAAACTCGGCGCTGATACTGTTTCGGTAAAACTTCTGTTCTCAAATTCATTCGACGCTTACAAGCGTAAAACCCAGATAGTCGGAAGTGCAAAACTCTTCAAGAAATGCGCGATCGCTGTAGCTGATTTCAAGTCCGACGATATCCGTATCGTTGCGCCGCAGGCTGCTGACGAACTTCTCAGTATTTCAGATGTTGATGCATCATTCGTTATTTACAAAACTGGCAGTACGGTTAATATTTCTGCCCGCTCTCTCGGTGCACTGAACGTTCAGGTAGTTATGGAAGAACTCGGCGGAGGCGGTCATCAGACTATGGCTGCTGCTCAGCTCGAAAACTCCAATGTTACTGACGCTGTAAAATTGCTCATGAACGCGATCGAAGCCAGACAGGCGGAAACATACATAAAATGATTTTTTGAAAGGATAAATACTATGAAGGTAATCTATTTACAGGACGTTAAAGGTTCAGGAAAAAAAGGCGAAGTTAAAAATGTAGCTGACGGCTATGCAAGAAATATGCTTCTGCCAAAGGGTCTCGCTGTTGAAGCTACTCCCGCAAACATGAATAAACTCGCAGGTCAGCAGGCTTCTGCTCAGCACAAGACTGACGTAGAAAAACAGGCTGCTAACGAGGCTGCTGCAAAAATTAAAGACCAGAAGCTCATTATCAAGGCTAAAGCAGGCTCAAACGACAGACTCTTCGGTTCTGTTACTGCGGCAAATATCGCTGAAGCTCTCGATTCTCAGCTCGGAGTAAAAGTCGACAAGAAGAAGATCTCTCTAAGCTCTGATATCAAGAATTTCGGCACTTACACTGCTACTGTAAAATTCTATACAGGTATCAGCGAGAAGGTCGACGTTGAAGTGGTAGAAGGCTGATGGACGATAATACCCGGTTTATAGCCGATAACGACCTGCCCCACAGTATCGAAGCTGAACAGTGTGTTCTCGGTGCTGTTCTGTCAGATCCGTCTGTAGCTCCGCTCGTAATCGAAAAGGTCAAAGCTGACTATTTCTACACCGAACAGCATAAGGCGATCTACGGAATCATCGTCAGAATGTTCACTTCGGGTCAGCCTATCGACATCGTTACTGTCCTGAATGAAGCAGAAAAACAGCATATCTTCGATACCCCCGCAGAGGGCAGACGCTATCTTGCTGACATCGCAAATACCCTGCCTACTACCTCAAACATCGAAAGCTACTGTAAAATCGTTGCTGATAAGTACCTGATACGCAGTCTCGGCTACACGGCACGCGCTATCCTCGAAGATATACGCGGCGGTGAACAGGACGCGGCCCTTATGCTCGACTCCGCTGAACAGCGTATCTACGATATCAGACGAGGTCGTGATGTAAAGGGGCTTGCTACTCTCGGAGATGCCGTTCTCGAAGCATATGACCACCTCGGTAAGATAACAGGTGCAGATAAAGACAAATACGTCGGTGCAAGGACTGGTTTCTCTCTGCTTGATAAGATAACTTCCGGACTGAATAAGTCCGACCTTATCATCATTGCGGCTCGTCCAGGTATGGGTAAAACTTCGTTTGCTATGAACATCGCTACCAATGTCGCGAGACGTGAAGGCGCTAAGACCGTTGTTACGTTCAACCTCGAAATGTCCAAAGAACAGCTGGCTTCACGTATTCTTTCAACCGAAGCTCTTATCGAGTCAAGCTCACTCCGTAACGGAATGATAAAAAGTGACGAATGGGTACGTCTGGCTACAAGTGCCGCCTACCTCAGTACGTTCCCCCTGCTTATCGATGATACCGCAAGTATGACCGTTCAGCAGATGAAAGCAAAGCTCAGACGTGTCAAAGACCTCGGTCTCGTTATTATCGACTACCTACAGCTTATGGAGTCAACTTCAAAATCCGACAACCGTGTTACTGTAATTTCAGAAATTACACGTCAGCTCAAAGTTATGGCTAAGGAGCTCGATGTTCCGGTAATTCTTCTCTCACAGCTCTCCCGTGCTGTAGAGAGCCGTACAGATAAACGTCCTATGCTCTCAGACCTGCGTGAATCCGGTTCTATCGAGCAGGACGCGGATATCGTTCTCTTTCTTTACCGAGATGCATACTATAACAAAGAGAGTACACGTCAGAATATATCCGAATGTATTGTAGCAAAAAACCGTCATGGTGAGGTCGGTACTGTTGAACTCATCTGGGACGGTCAGTATACACGATTCTCAAATCCGGAGTATAACGCTCCGCCCGAAAACTAATATGCTTGATAAAATAATCAGATTTGCCGGACGATATAATATGTTCACTGCCGGTGATACAGTCGTCTGCGGACTTTCCGGCGGTGCAGACAGTGTTTGCCTTCTTCTGAGTATGCTAAAGCTGAAAGATGATCTTAATATTTCAGTTGAAGCTCTCCATGTCAATCACTGTCTCCGCGGCAGTGAAAGTGATGCTGACGAGGATTTCTGCCGCAAACTTTGCGAAAGGCTCGGAGTTGCTTTTACAGCCGTTTCCTGCGATGTTTCAGGTTATGCAAAAGAAAATGCACTCTCCACTGAAGAAGCCGCACGCGAATTGCGGTACGGCATTTTCAAAAAATACAGCTCCGGAAAAAAACTCGCTACAGCTCACAATGCTGACGATGCTCTTGAAACACTCATACTCAATCTTACACGAGGTTCTGCATTAAAGGGACTTGCCGGTATACCTCCGGTCCGCGGAAATATAGTACGTCCCCTGCTTGCCGTTTCAAGGGCGGAAATCGAAGACTTCCTCTCCACAAACAAACAGGATTACGTAACCGACAGTACCAATCTGTCGGACGATTATACACGTAATAAGATTCGTCACAGGATAATCCCTGTTTTGAAAGAACTGAATCCGTCCATTATTTCGACTTCCGTTAATTCTTTAGATGGACTTAGAAGTGAAGACCGGTTTATCGAGTCACAAACCAATATTGCTGAAAATAAATGCCTGACCGGCGATACATTCACAGGTCTTAACGAATATGATGAAGTCATCCGCAGAAGGTGTATTTCAAGACTCCTGCGAAGCCGCGGTATCCCTGTTTCCCACGAGCGGCTTTGTGAGTGTGACCGTATACTTGTTAACTCAGGCAAACTTAATCTGTCCCGTGACCTTTTCTTTGTCTCGGACGGCAAATCAGCAGGTTTACAGACTATCAAATCAGATAATACTGATAAATGCCTGTATACCGTGCTTTCAGAAGGTTTGAACTCAATATTTGACGGCATTTTTATTAAATGTGAAATATTTAACCGAGAAAATTATTTGTCAAATAACGTTGTTAATAAAAAATTAACATTTTATGTGCTCGATTATGATAAAATAATAGGAAGAGCTGTTTTGAGAAACCGTAGATTCGGTGACAGGATACAGCTCCGCGGAAGAAACTTCACCTCCTCCGTGAAAAAACTGATAAACGAAAAAATTCCCCCGCAGGAACGCAGTACTCTACATTTCATTGATGACGATCAAGGCACCATATTTGCCGAAAAAATCGGCATCGCCGGTCGAGTTGCTCCCGACGGAGATACCCGCAGATTTCTCAGAATTACTGTTATGCGGGAACACTAAGATAGGAGTGGATAATTTGCAGCCAAGAAAAAACAAAGGTATTTTTACTTATCTTCTGATCGTTATAATCGCTATTATATGTATCTACTTTGTTACTACAAAACTCTCAGGTACTGCCGAAAGAGTTGATTATACGACAGTTATCCAGTATTTCGATGATTACAAGGTCTCATACTATGAACTCGACCTCGGTACCGGTGAACTTACCTATCAGCTCGAAAATGAGGAAAGCAAACGCAAATACAATGTTCCGAACGTTGACATCTTCCTCATGGATACCAAAGACTACAGAAAAAATTACAACGAGAAACATTCCGAACCCCTTAAGCAGGATTACATCAAGATTACTGACAGAACATGGATATATTCGCTTATCCCCGTCGTTCTGACAGTTCTGCTCGGTATCGCTATCCTCTACTTCCTTATGAAGCAGAGCGGAGGCGGCGGAAAGTACACTTCATTCGGCAAGGCTAACCTGAAAGCTCAGTCAAGTGCTCGTAAGGCTACTTTTAAAGATGTTGCCGGTGCAGATGAAGAAAAACAGGAGCTTGAAGAGATCGTTGACTTCCTGAAACATCCTAACAAATATACAAGTATTGGCGCTAAAGTTCCTAAGGGTGTACTCCTTCTCGGACCTCCCGGTACAGGTAAAACCCTTCTTGCAAGAGCTGTTGCCGGTGAGGCAGGCTGTCCCTTCTTCCCGATTTCAGGTTCTGACTTCGTTGAAATGTTTGTCGGTGTGGGTGCATCACGTGTTCGTGACCTCTTCGATCAGGCAAAAAAACACGCTCCTGCAATCATTTTCATCGATGAGATCGATGCTGTTGGTCGTCACAGAGGCGCAGGTCTCGGCGGCGGTCACGATGAACGTGAACAGACTCTTAATCAGCTTCTCGTTGAAATGGACGGTTTCACAGGCAATGAAAGTGTTATCGTTATTGCCGCTACTAACCGCCGTGATATTCTTGATCCCGCTCTTCTCCGTCCCGGTCGTTTCGACAGACAGATCGTTGTCGGATACCCTGATGTCAAGGGAAGAGAAGAGATCCTCAATGTTCATGCTAAAAATAAACCGCTTGCTCCCGACGTTGACCTCAAAGTCATTGCTCAGACTACTCAGGGATTCACCGGTGCTGACCTCGAAAATCTCCTTAATGAAGCCGCTCTGCTCGCTGCAAGAGCTAACAGAAAGGCTATCACTGAGCATGATATCGAAGAGGCTACCATGAAGGTAATTGCAGGACCTGAGAAGAAATCGCGTATCGTCACTGAGCGCGACAAAAAGGTTACTGCTTACCACGAAGCCGGTCACGCTGTTGCTGCTTACAACCTTCCTACACAGGATAAGGTACATCAGGTAACTATTATTCAGCGAGGTATGGCTGCCGGTCTGACTGTTACACGTCCCGATACCGACGACAGACACGTTTCACGTAATCAGATGCGTGAAAGCATTATTATGCTCCTCGGCGGAAGAGTTGCGGAGGAAATATTCCTCGATGATATCTGCACAGGTGCTTCCAACGATATCGAACGTGCTACCAAAACCGCTCGAAGCATGGTAACTAAATACGGCTTCTCTGACAAGATCGGTACTGTCGTTTACGGCTCCGACAACGACGAGGTATTTCTCGGTAAAGACTACGGTCACACCAAGAACTACAGCGAAGCTGTTGCCGCACAGATTGACGAGGAAGTTCGCTCAATTATAGACAAGGCTTACTCCGACTGCACTGAAATAATCAAGGCAAATGCCAACAAAATGCATAAACTCGCCGCTTATCTGCTTAAATATGAGAAGATCAACGGTGAAGACTTTGAAAAACTAATGCGCGGTGAGAATATCGAAAAAGATGACGAAATATCTGTTCCGTCTGACGCAGAACCCGCAGAAGCATAACAACATAAGCTCAGAGAACTGTGTTCCCTGAGCTTTTTAATGCAAAAATGCCGAAAAAATGTTGTTTGATGTTGACGTAACACTTTTTTTATGATAAAATAATATAGTGATATATTATTTCACAAAAGGAGGCTCTATCATGGCAAGAAATGACATTGACTATATCTGGACCGATAAAAAAAGAACTCTGTTCGGACTTCCGTGGTCCTTTACGCGCTACTACCTCACTGAGACTAAATTCATTACTCAGATCGGCTTCATTAATATTAAAGAGGACGAGATCGACCTTTACAAGATCATTGATAAAAGTGTGAGCAGACCCTTCTTCCAGCGAATGTTCGGCTGCGGTACTATAGTTATTCACAGCAAGGACGCTGATACACCTACTAAAATTGTGAAATGCATAAAAAAACCACGTCAGGTTTCAAATCTGATCGATAAGTACCTGAACCGTATGCGCGACAGATACGGTATCCGCGGCAGAGATATGGTGGGTATCATGCACGGCGATTATCACGACCATGACGATTTTGATGGTAATCATTACGATGATTTCGATAATAATTGATTCTACGGAGTGTTAAAATGATTTCATTTATAAAAGAAAAAATATCTACATGGGATAAGCTTAAAGCTGAAACTCGTCCTATATTTATCTACGGTATGGGCGACGGTGCTTTAAAGATAATGTCCGTTTTTCACGAAAAAGGCATCGTTCTCTCCGGTATTTTTGCCAGCGACGATTTCGTGCGCGGACACTCTTTTGAAGGCTACCGCGTTCATAAACTCTCTGAAGTCGAGGAAATGGTCGACGATTTTGTTGTTGTTCTTGCTTTTGCGGCAGGATATCAGGAAATTGTCGATAAGATACACGATATCGCCACAAAGCATACTTTATACGTTCCTGATGTGCCCGTCACAGGAGGCGGTCTGTTCACTTATGAGTACTGTCAGGAAAACGCCGAAAAGCTCAGAGAAGTTTACGATAGTCTCGCTGACGACTACTCACGCAAGGTCTACGCTAATATCATAAACTTCAAAATCAGCGGTAATATCGAGTACCTTGAAGATGTTACAACTCCTAAATCAGAGATATACAACAAAATAATCAAACCCCACATGAATGAGACTTACGTCGACCTCGGTGCTTATAATGGTGACACGATACGCGAACTCCTTGAATTTACACACGGTCGCTATCACGCTATTTACGCACTCGAACCCGACAGAAAAAATTTCAAGAAGCTCTCCAAATTCGTAGACGGTATGCCGCAAGTTCACGCTTACAACGCAGCTGTATGGTCAACTGAGACTGAACTCCCATTTGCATCTAAAGCGGGTCGTCAGTCGGCAATTACAGCGAGTTCTGATACAATGGTTGAAGCTCGCTCTGTTGATGGTATTCTCGGGAAAAAATCTGCGTCGATAATCAAAATGGACGTTGAAGGATTTGAGCGTGAAGCGATATGGGGTGCATCTCAGACGATAGCTCACTATTCCCCTAAAATGATGGTTTCGCTCTATCATCGCAATGAAGATATTTTTGAGCTTCCCCTGCTTATTAAAACTATCAATCCCTCCTACAAGCTTTATATCAGGCATCAGCTTTATATTCCCGCTTGGGAAACTAATCTATACGCTGTACCTTAAAGAAAAGGTCATCTGAATCTCAGATGACCTTGTTTTTTTATATAAGCTTTCGTTCGTCACAATATTCGCATTCAAGAAGTGTCTCATCACGCGATGCTCGGAAACTCTTCGGAAGATATTCCTCGTGATTGGTTATACACTTCGGATTATCGCATTTTACTGCCGCGTATACCTTTCCTCTCAGCGTTTCTGACCCCTTCTTATCACGAAGTATAGTCAGTATCAGTGCCATTCTTGCAAACACTCCATACTTAGCCTGTGTAAAGTACATAGCTCTCGGGTCGTCGTCTACATCGACTGTTATCTCGTCTACACGCGGAAGCGGATGCATAACTATCATGTCCTGCTTGGCAAGCTGCATCTTTCTATGGTCGAGTACATAAGTATTCTTCTGTGCAAGGTAGTCCTCTTCACTTGCAAAGCGCTCCTGCTGAATACGTGTCATATAGAGCACATCAAGTCTGCCGATTACTTCCTCGATTGTGTGTACTTCCTCAAATGTGCTGCCGTTTGCTTTGATTATATCCTTGATATATGCAGGCATTTTCAATTCCGGAGTTGAAATGAATATGAATTTGTTGTCCTTGAACATACTGAGTGCCTTACAGAGAGAATGCACTGTTCTGCCGTTGATGAGGTCACCGCACATTCCTATTGTGAGACCTGTCAGACGTTTTTTCTCAATTTTTAATGTCAGAAGGTCGGTGAGAGTCTGAGTCGGGTGGAGATGTCCGCCGTCACCTGCATTGATTACAGGACAGTCAGCTGTGAGAGACGCTGCTTTTGCAGCACCTGCAATCGGGTGACGTATTACAAGAATATCAGCATAACTGCTTACTATCTTAGTCGTGTCCTTGATTGTTTCTCCCTTTGATACGGACGAATTCGCCGGATTGTCAAATCCGATTATCTTTCCGCCAAGACGTATCATAGCAGTCTGAAACGACATCTGTGTACGTGTTGAAGGCTCATAAAACAGTGTAGCCATAACTTTTCCGTCACACTCATGAGCATACTTAGCGGGGTCATTCTTTATACTTTCGCCAAGCTCTATAAGCTTTGTCCACCACGTTACCGGATAGTCGTTAAGGTCGATAAGATGCTGATATTCTGATTGCATATTTTTTACCTCCGTTATCTGTTTACAGAATTTTACTGCCGTTTATTATCATTTCAAACTGTACACCGAGAAACTCTGAGGCTCTCCGGCATAGCAGCATTCTGTTCATGAATATCTCAAAATACTCCATTACAGACGATATTTCAGTATCTATCTCCAATTCAAGTATTATTGACGTCTTCGCATCATTAAATGACACTTTTGACATCTCAACCGCATAATTTACACGGTCGTGTATATCGAATGTAAGCAGGTCGTGATTTCGTACACGGCTGCGGCGCACGTCGGTCTTGTCGCCGATTATCATTGCAGCAGATATCGGGTCGAGCGGCATACCTGTTCCCTCATCGTGATTGCCTATTGCAGCTATTACCGAGCATATCTCCGATGCGGGCATACTGAGATTATCAAGAAGTCTGAATGCCATTACAGCTCCGCTCTGTGCGTGGTCGATTCGATTTATCACGTTGCCGATATCGTGCATTATAGAGGCGATACGTGCAAGCTCAACTATTCGCTCATCATACCCGAGAGTTTCGAGTATCATTGATGACGTTGCAGCAACTCTCTCAACATGAGGAAAAGAGTGTTCTGTATACCCCATTGCCTCAAGAGTCTGGTCAGCGCGGCGAATATATTCCATTATGTCAGGATTCTGTTTGATGTATTTATATGTGACTATACTTGCCATTTGATGTCCTTTCAGTTAAGAGCGTATACTCCGTTATTTTCAAAGTAGACTTTGTACCAGACAAGGAAAGTGAAAACTGTCCATATTTTACGGCTGTTATCAGCTTTACCGTCGCGGTGGTCGTCAAGAAGTCTGATAAGCGGCTCGACGTTGAAGAATTGCTTTGAACTCTCGCCCTCAAAGTATCCGCGTACTATGTTATAGTATTTGTCCTCTTTCAGCCATACCCTTATCGGTACAGGAAAACCGAGTTTTTTCTTCGCAGCTGTTTTGGCAGTCTCACTCGGAGTGTCCTTCTTTGCTGCAAGACGCATTGCGTACTTTGTAATGTACTTTGTTTCGTCGGTGCCTTCCTTATGAGTAACTCTGTACTTCGTCGGTATCTGTTCTGCAAGCGCCATTACCTCTTTGTCAAGGAAAGGTACACGCAGTTCGAGAGAATTTGCCATACTCATTTTATCAGCTTTCAGGAGTATATCCCCTGCCATCCACATATGAAGGTCGAGATACTGCATTTTTGTTACGTCGTCCATATTGCGGACACGTCTGAAATACGGCATAGTCAGAGCCATAGGCTCGGGTGCTTCTGTACCGATTCTGAGAAGTGCCTTTCGCTCGGCAGGAGTAAACATATACGCATTGCCGATGAAACGCTCCTCAACGTCCTTGCCTTTGCGTACAAAGAAGTTGACTCCCCTCTTTGCCGGAAGCTTCTGAGCGACATTGCCTACCGCACGTCTGATTCCGCGCGGCAGCTTATCATAGAGGGTACCGTCAGGGTCACTGTAGACGTTATAGCCGCCGAATATTTCGTCCGCACCTTCTCCCGAAAGAACGACCTTCAGCTTCTCAGAGGCAATGTTGCAGACGAAATAGAGTGCAACTGCTGAGGGGTCTGCGAGAGGTTCGTCCATGTGATACTGTATCTTTTCGAGGCTTCCCCAGTACTCCTCAGGTGTTATTACTTTGCTGGAATTTTCCTTATTTATAGCCTTTGAGAAATTCTTTGCCCAGCCTATCTCATTATACTTCTCGTCATTGCCGAATCCGACTGTGAAGGTCTTGTCAACATCGGCAATAGCCGCAACGTAGCTTGAGTCTACACCGCTTGACAGGAATGAGCCAACCTCTACATCAGCGATTTTATGTGCCTTTACAGAGTCGTGGAAAGTATCGGAAATACGCTCTACCCATGTGTCGAGGTCAGGACCTTCGTCGGGACGGAAGTTAACGTCCCAATAGCGTTTTATCTCCATTTTACCGTCTTTGAAGCGGAAATAATGTGCCGGAAGGAGCTTGTAGACATTCTTGAAGAAGGTTTCCTTCGTGGGTGAATACTGGAATGTGAGATAGTTTTCGAGCGCACTTGTATTTAGTTCCTTGACGAACTGAGGATGTGCAAGAAAACTCTTTATCTCAGAGCCAAACATGAGAGTTTTTCCCACGACAGCATAATACATCGGCTTAATGCCAAAGAAATCGCGTGCGCCAAAGAGTTCGCGCTTATTCTTGTCCCATATTACGAATGAGAACATTCCACGCAGCATTCCGAGCAGTTTCTCACCGTACTCCTCGTATCCGTGAATCAAAACTTCTGTATCAGTATTCGTTCTGAATTTATGTCCGGCAGCGATGAGCTTTTCTCTTATGTCACGGTAGTTATAAATCTCGCCGTTGAACACTATTACCATCGAGCCATCTTCATTGAAAATCGGCTGGTCGCCTGATGAACTTACGTCAATTATACTTAGTCGTCTGTGACCGAGGGCAATATCAGCGTCCACATATTTACCCTCAGCATCGGGACCACGGTGTCGAATACGGTCCATCATTACATCAATCACTTCATTTGCATTGCCTATATGATTAGTAAACCCAACTATGCCGCACATAGTATTTCCTCCAGTCCGATAAATTCTCCTGAATTATTATACTACATTTGCCAGCTTTTTGCAACAGTAAAAGCATATATTTTTTTAAAGAAAACCCCGAAGATCACTTCGGGGCATTATTTACTATTCAGCTTTTATTCTCTCACTCATACGAGAAGTTTATTTACAGCAGCTGGAATATCCTTTATGCTGCTGACAATGATATCAGCAGCCGAAAGTTCACCTTCTGTGCAGTAGCCGTAACCGCAGCCTATGGATTTGAGTCCATTCTGTGTTGCGGTTTCGATATCATGGAAGCGGTCGCCAATCACGATATACTGTCCCTTGTGCTGGAGTGAAAACAGTCGGAAAATCTGATATTTCGGTATAAAGTCATACTCCTCACAGCAGTAGAAGAAGTCGAAAAAGCGTTCGAGTCCGAATACGCGCTTATGGCGTTCCATGTAGTGTATCCGGCAGTTACTGAGGAATATCAGAGTGTGTCCGGCTTGTTTAAGCTCTGTAAGAACCTCCTCTGCACCGGCAAACAGTGCACCTTCGCCGTTTTCGACGCGCTGTGCCATGTTTTCGCCAAGCTTTGCCCTTGCCTGCTCCCTTATTTCAGGTGAAAGCTCAGGGTGAAACTGTCCCCACATATCGGTTGAGTTGAATCCCAGCCAGCAGCATATCTCGCTGTCTTCATACTCCTTCGGAGCGATGTAGCCACTGTCGGAAAGCCACTTCATCGTATCGCGAAATGCAGGAGCATATGTTTTCATGGACTCGTGTATAGTGCCGTCGTAATCAAAAATCAGATTAGCCATTATGCCTCTATCTCACGGATAAGGTTTATCATCTCAATTGCTCCCTCTGCACACTCGCTTCCCTTGTTGCCTGCTTTTGAGCCTGCACGCTCGATTGCCTGTTCAATATTTTCAGTTGTGATAACACCGAACATTACCGGAATATCGCTGTTCAGCGATACCTGAGCAATTCCCTTTGCCGCTTCATTGCATACAAGGTCATAATGTGATGTACTTCCGCGGATTATTGCTCCGAGACAGATAACCGCATCGTACTTGCCGGACTTAGCCATTTTTGATGCGATAAGCGGAATCTCGAATGCACCGGGTACCCATGCAACGTCTATTGAATTCTCAGGGAGGTCATGACGTTTTAATGTGTCGATAGCTCCGCCGAGAAGCTTGCTTGTGATGAACTCGTTGAAACGTGCAACAACGATTCCGATTCTGACGTCCTTAGGTAAAAGGCTTCCTTCATAAACTTTCATAGTGATTCTCCTTCATATTTTTTATTATAATTATTTGTAAGCATACAAAAAGCTGTGCCTCAATAATTGAGTATATGTCCCATTTTCTCCTGCTTTGTTTTGAGATAAAACAGGTCATATGCAGTAGCGTCCATTTGTATCGGGATACGCTCCTTTATTTCAAGTCCGAATCCGCTGAGACCGTACACCTTGTCAGGATTGTTGGTAAGCAGGCGGAGTGTCTTGCAGCCAAGCTCACGCAGTATCTGTGCGCCGATGTAGTATTCTCGCATATCTCCGGGAAAACCGAGTGCGAGATTTGCTTCAAGGGTGTCCATACCCTTGTCCTGCAGCTCATAAGCACGTAACTTATTGATTAGTCCGATTCCGCGTCCTTCCTGACGCATATAGAGCAGTATACCTCTGCCCTCTTTTTCGATTTGCGTCATAGCCGCTGCAAACTGCTGTCCGCAGTCGCATTTAAGCGAGCCGAAGGCGTCTCCGGTAAGGCACTCGGAATGTACACGGCAAAGTATATCCTGTCCGTCACCTATGTCTCCCTTGACGAGAGCAACGTGATGCTCGCCATTGAGTTTATTCACGAACCCGAGTGCACGGAATTCGCCGTATTTCGTGGGAAGTTTCGTGTTCGCAACACACTCTACAAGCTTGTCGTTTACCTTTCGGTACTCTTTCAGCGCCTGAATGGTAATGAACTTCATTCCCCATTCCTTCGCTTTTTCCTGAAGTTCAGCCGCACGCATCATAGTTCCGTCGTCGCGCATTATTTCGCAGCAAAGTCCGCAGCCTTTAAGTCCCGCAAGTCTCATAAGGTCTACTGTAGCCTCTGTGTGTCCCTCACGCTGAAGAACTCCGTTTTTCTTCGCAGTAAGCGGAAACATATGTCCGGGGCGGCGGAAGTCTTCGGGTTTAGCATCGTCGCTGACAGCTTTGCGTGCTGTGTATCCGCGCTCTTCGGCAGAAATGCCTGTGGTAGTGTCAACGTGGTCTATCGAGACTGTGAATGCTGTACTGTGATTGTCGGTGTTATAGTCTACCATCTGCGGCAGATGAAGCTTGTTGCAAAGCTCGATACTCATCGGCATACAAATGAGTCCCTTTGCATGAACAGCCATGAAGTTTACATTTTCAGTAGTTGCAAATTCTGCCGCACATATCATGTCGCCCTCATTTTCTCTGTCCTCATCGTCGGTGACGAGGATTATTTCGCCGTTTCTGAGTGCTTCAAGAGCTTCCTCAACTGTATTGTATTCAAACATTATATGACCTCCTGTATCAGAACCCGTTCTTCATGAGAAATTCCATGGTAATGCCGCCTGATGACGGCTCTGACGGCTTCATTAGCTTTTCTACATATTTGGCAACGATATCATTTTCGAGATTAACGATGTCGCCGGTCTTTTTGGTACTCAGCACGGTCTGAGACGCGGTATGCGGAATTATTGAAACACTGAAACTATTCTCGGTGACCTTCGCTACAGTCAGACTTATGCCGTCTATCGCAACAGACCCTTTTTCCACGATATACCGCATTATCTCCGGCTTAGCAGTTATTGTGTACCATGTTGCTATGCCGTCGTTTTTTATGTCAGTGACAGTTCCGGTACCGTCAATATGTCCTGAAACAATGTGACCGCCGAAGCGTCCTTCAGCCGACATCGCACGTTCAAGGTCGACCGGACTGCCGCTTCGCAGACTTCCAAGCGACGAACGTTCAAGCGTCTCGTTCATGACATCTGCCTGAAAAGTTGTACTGTCGAATCGTGTAACAGTAAGGCACACTCCATTTACAGCAATACTGTCGCCGATATGAACATCACTCAGTACCTTTTCTGCCTGAATCTTTATATATGAACTGTTGCCGCTTCTGCGGACTTCCTTTACCGTTCCGACTTCTTCAATTATTCCCGTGAACATTCTTCACCCTGCTTTCTATAAGGATATCGTCACCGATACGCCGTATATCCGGTTTTTCAAGCATAAATGCATTTTCAGGCAGGTCAACTCCAATACCGCCTACAGGTGACTTTGCTCCCGCTCCACCAAATATCTTAGGTGCTACGTAAGCTTTAACCTTGTCAACGATGCCTGCGGAAAGTGCTGACCAGTTCAGTGCGCCTCCGCCTTCAAGGAGTACACTGTCTATCTTCATTTCGCCAAGCTTTTTCATCAGGTCGCAAAGGTCAATATGACGGTCTTTTTCCTTAGTTACAAGAACTGTACATCCGCTCTCGGTATACGCTTTACTGCGTTCGCCCATTTCAAGTGCCGCAATTATTGTCGGCACGTCCGCGGCTGTTTTTACTATGTTGCTGTCAAGTGGAGTTCGCAGATGTGAGTCGCAGATTATTCGCACCGGATTCCTGCCATTTTCAAGGCGGCAAGTGAGCATCGGGTCGTCTGCAAGTACAGTTCCTGCTCCGACCATTATTGCCGAGTGTTTAAGTCTGTCGTTCTGAACGTCCATACGCGCTTCTTCATCGGTTATCCATTTTGATTCACCGGTATAACAAGCGATTTTTCCGTCCATAGTCATTGCGTACTTCATAGTCACAAACGGCAGACGTGTCGTTATAAACTTGAAAAATATCTCGTTTATCGCGTCACATTCGCTTCGCAGAACATCTTCCGTCACTTCTATTCCATGCTCGCGAAGGTACTGTATACCTTTTCCGGCAACAAGAGGATTCGGGTCTGCCGAACCTACGAACACCCTCTTTATGCCATGCTCTGCTACTGCCTCCGTACACGGCGGCTGTTTGCCGTGGTGACAGCATGGTTCAAGCGTTACGTACATATCTGCACCGGTGCAGTCAACTCCACGGCTGTCACAGTCTGCGAAAGCTGTTCTCTCTGCATGAAGGTCACCGTACTTTTTATGCCAGCCTTTACCTATAATTTTGCCGTCACGAACTATTATCGCTCCGACCATCGGATTGGGAGAAACAAATCCCTTTCCTTTCACGGCAAGTCCTATAGCCTCCCGCATATACTCTTCATGAGTCATAATATGCCTCCAAAAATAAAAAGCCCCTGAAGTCGGGGCTTAAAGTATCAGCATAAAACAATCTGACATCTTCTTTCATCCGGACTGTCGTCTCGCTGAGACATGCTCGATATGAGCAACCGTCGGCTCCGGAATCACACCGGATCAACCATTAAGGCTCGCAGGCTTTACTGCCGGTAGGGAATCTCACCCTGCCCTGAAGATCTTATGATTTTATTATATCACTGTACTCGTCTGATGTCAATAGCAGTTAGCAAAAACTTACAAATTGAGAAATATATATTTTTTGTCAGAATATTGACAATATATATCGTATATGCTATAATGTATGATAGCATTCATCATATATTATTTTAATGCCCGGCAGATATGCAGATCAAATATCGCTCCCTGCAATTGGGCAGTTACGGCATAACGCTTCACTTATATTATGTATTTTTCATAATGTTATTTTAAGGGGGATCTTATTATGTTTTGTAAAAATTGCGGAAGTGCACTCGATCCTAATGCCGCTGTATGCATACATTGTGGTGTACCAAGCGGTCAGGGAAACAGATTCTGCGCTAACTGCGGCAATCAGCTTCAGCCCGGTGCTGTAGTTTGTATGTCATGCGGATTCTCGGCTGCTTCTAAGCCAATAGCTGCTCCCGGTGCCAAGTCAAAAATGGCAGCAGGTCTGCTCGGAATTTTCCTCGGCTGCTGGGGTGTTCACAACTTCTATCTCGGATACACCGGCAAGGCTGTCGGACAGCTCGTTCTTTCTATTGTAGGAATCCTCACTTCATGCCTTTACATAGGTGTATTCCTTATTCTTGCCGCTGAAATATGGGGCCTTATCGAAGGTATCATGATCCTTTCAGGCAGCATTAATACCGACGCTCAGGGCAATCTCCTCGCCGACTGATCTCACGTTTTCTTTGCTCTCACAATGAGCTGATTTTATACTATTTCAGGAGGATCTTATTATGTATTGTAAAAATTGCGGAAATGCTATTGAATCAAATGCCGCTATATGTGTAAACTGCGGTGTACCTAACGGTCAGGGCGACCATTATTGCGCTAACTGCGGTTCTGAGGTAGCTCCCGGTGCTGCTGTATGTATGGCTTGCGGATATTCTCTTCAGGGTCAGAAAACTGTTGCTGCTCCCGGTGCCAAGTCAAAAATGGCTGCCGGTCTGCTCGGAATTTTCCTCGGCGCATTCGGTGTTCACAACTTCTATCTCGGATACAAGGGCAAGGCTATTGCTCAGCTTCTCATTACTCTGCTCAGCTGCTTCATGCTCAGTGAGGTAAGTGCTATCTGGGGTCTTATCGAAGGTATTATGATTCTCGCCGGCAACATTAATACAGATGCTGACGGTAATCCGCTCGGTGACTAATCTACATAAAATTTACGACCTTCTGATTCTTCAGAAGGCCGTTTTTTTATTTCATCATAAAGTAAATAAACAGTGTATCATATTCGCTTGAACCGTTTACAGTCTCACGGAATGTTATCTCCGCCCGCTCGGCAGGTGTAACGTTATATTCTGTCCCTGATACTGATATTGTAACCCTGTCATCAGATACAGATGTTATCTCGAATTCCATCACACCTTCCTGAAATCCCCATAAACCGAGGAGATCAAGACGAACGGTTCCGACGTACGCTTCAATTTCTCCTTTCTGCATATAATCGTCAGAAGGATTCGATGCTCCGAAGTTTCCTACACGAAGTATACGCAGATAAGGCAATTTCTTTCTCTTGAAAAGTTCAGGTTCAGAAACAATTTCATCGACGTCTATGAAATACGCTATTGACATATCGTCGCCGCTGCCCTGTGCCGAGAGTTCAGGAAGATATTCTTCAAGCTCCAGACAGGCACGTTCTTCTGTCTCAGACGCAAATGTCGAGAGAACAAGGCGGTAAAAATCATGGTGATACCGCGAACTTGCAAATGAACCGTCGACACCGTCTGTGCAGAGGAATACAGCCGCAGGCAGTTCACGGCTGAAATAATACCTGAACTCCGATACTGCTGAGGGTGAGCAGATAGAAGTCGTGATATTATTGTAGCACATCGCATCCCACGGAATAGGCTCTGTAACTTCTCCGTCATTGCCGAATACAACACATTTTCCGTCACCGATATGTATGCCGAACCAGTAATCTGCAGTTATTACAGCACCGATAAGCGTTGCACCGTATGCTGAATGAAGGTCTTCACCTTTTTCGTAAGAAGCGCGTGCATGATCGGTCACGTTAGCCATTTCCTCTTCAGTAAAGGGTGATACGGCTAAATCGTTCTCGACGACTTCATTCCAGCCAGCCACCACTTTACTCATGAACGATTTTAACAGTTCATATATTTTTTCATCGTCTTCACACTCAGAGAGTCCGGCACATGAACCGGTTTCACTTCCGAATGCTTCATCAGCGCATTTACAGAACACGTCAACTGCAAATCTGCTTCCGCGGTCTGAGCGGAAGAAATCGCCGCCGCCATGACCGTCGCTGACTACCGCAAGCTTATAACGTTCATTGTTGACGCTTCCAGACCAGTCCTGACAGACTCTGCCGTTGTACGTATGAGATGCGCCAATGCTTGTAGAATTATAAGCACTGTACATAATTGTCACCAACCCAATTTCCCAGATTAAATCCTCAACTTATATCATAACATAATTTTTTCTACAAATCAACTGTATTTCCAATTATAATACTGTTTTAACCAAAAGTCTCCTACAGCTTCAGCCATAGGAGACTTTTAAATTTACTTCTGATTCATGTCAGTGAGGGTTATCTGTCCTGTGAATCTGTTTACAGCGTCCTTGAGGACTGTAATTACTGAAGTATTAATGTCGCTGTTCTTTCTTACAACTGATGTCTTGAATCTGAACTGAAGTTTTCCGATAGGTGAATTCTGTCTGTTAGAGAGTCTGCTGTATGCATCCTTGACCATCTCAAGAATCTCGTCAGCGGTATTGTTGTTTGCCTGTACAGCAACTATAAACTCGTCTGAACCTGTGCGGTATATCTTGCTTCCTCTGAATACCTGACGAAGTACGTCAACTGTTCTTACGAGGAGCCAGTCACCTGTGTCATTTCCGTACTGTGAGTTCACTCCGCTGAAATCAGCGATGTTAAACATAACGAAATAGTACGGATTATTCGCTGTCGGCTTCATCTCTTCAACGTCCATCGAGAACGATACTCGGTTGTTTACGTCTGTAAGAACGTCCTTGAACATTGCTGTATAGAGCGAATCCTTTGTCTTGTTGTTCTTCACGATAGAAGCCGCAAGCTTCTGATTTACCTGCTCCTGTCTTCTGTTGATGAAGTAGAATACAACCATGAGTACTATGATAACGATAGCGAATATTATCATGTAAATTCGCATTACTGATGTCAGCGCAAATACCTCACTCTTGTTATCGTCAAGCATAAGAATCCAGCCATAGTGCGGGATATAGGAATAAGCAGATACATAATTAGTTCCGCCGCTCTTATAGAAGAAGTGTCCGTCAGCGTCATTCTTGGTACCGTTGAACTTCTTGCAGAGGTCCTTGATGTCCTTGCTGTCTGTTACGGTATTTACGAGTTCGGAATCCTGATTGAATATATACTTTGAATCATTGACGTTTACCATACAGTAAGTTGAATTTTCAAAGCCTGTTGTAGAAAGGTCGTCGAGGCTGTTAACAAGCTTATCGGTGTAGATACCGAGTCCGACAAAGCCCATAGGATTGCCGTTTTCATCGAATATGCCCTTGTACATTGATACTATCTGACGTCCGGTAGCAGGAGAAATGATGATACCTGTATTATAAACACCGTCTCCTGCCGAAATGAGAGCGTCCTGAAGCTGTTTAAGCGCCTCTGCCTTTGTATCCTTAGGACGTGTAACGATACCTACAGATTCCTTATTTGTGTGCGCGATACACTTTGTTTCCCATGTACCTATCCAAAGTCCCTCAACGTTGTCGATATCAGCGGAATAATCCTCTGTAAATTTCTGAGCTTTCTCAATATACTCAGGATTATCGACGTCACTCAAAAGGTCGGTTACCTGCTGAGCCTTACTGTAGTAAGTAAGTGTTTTTTCTGCATTTTCTACGTAGTTCTGAATGATCTTGGCACGCTCATCAGTAATGGTAAGCATATGCTCAATTGAATTAGCTTTGGTAGTACGGCTGATAGTTTTTGTTATGACCGCAGAAAGTATGATCATAATAACAAGCTGTACGATTAGTATAATATTTAGAGTGGATATTCTTTTAGAACCATTCATCGATAATTACTTCCTTTCAATAATTATTTACGGAAAAATCCGAAGAGTTTCTTTTTTGCAGGCTGTTCCTCAAATTCTTCCTCCTCATCATCTGCAACGCTCAGAAGACTGCTGACCTTGTTTTTGAGGAAATCATTTGATGAGTTGTCAGTGTTAGCTGTAATAGAGTCGGCATTTTCATATGCCGGAGGGAGTTCGGGCGCTCTTGCTCCGCCATGAAATGCAGCTCCGCCTGCGTGACCGCCGTACTGAGGTGCATTGCCGCCGAAAACCTGCTGTTCCGGAGCTGCTGCACCGTGGAACGCGAACATTCCTACTTCCTGAATGTTTATTGCCCTGTCAGGCATCAGGATAAAGCAACCCTGATTTTCAGGATGAAGAGAGAGAATGTAGTTGACACAGTTATTACACGGAAGCATCTGCATTCTCGACTGAGTTCCGATAAGAACTATCTCGTCAACAATTGTCTCACCTGCCGCGAGCATATTCTGGACTGCTTCGACCTCAGCATGAACTCCCATTCCGCCATGGGCATTCCTGTTGCTGTGACTTGCTCCTGTATAGATTGCTCCGGATCTGGCTTTAATGGCACAAACAGTGTCCTCAGCTGTAATGAATGAGTTGGATTCAAGCATATGTATTGCAGCAGAATGTGCAGCGTTGATAGTTTCATTTGTGTTCATGTGTGCCGTTCACCTCTATTCTTGATATGATGAATAAAAATGTTACATTACAAATGATGTTTAAGCGGAGAATACGTCATCATTTTTAATGTATCTTAAATATATTATACATATATTTTCATAAAAAATATATAGAATTTTATGCGAATTCTAAATATATTTTGTAAATTAGCGTGATTTTATAACAAAATATCATTCTTTTACATAAAATAAAAAACCGTACACTGTTCAAAACATTGTACGGTTTTCAGACTTATAAATCTGTAAGTTCTTTTAGTTTTTTCCTTAGATATTCGTACCTGAGACGCTTTTCCTCTTTTGAAAAATGCACCTCCCGGCTTTGTTCGGGATTGTTATCATAATCAAGCTTCTCACTGCCAAACTGCTCGCTTGTCAGGTCAAATACACAGTCGCCGATAACATTGTAGCAGTGGAAATTACCGCCCGGACGCTCTATTCCGTATACCTTGCCGCCGAAGATATCCTGTGCGAGAAAGGCTGTTATCGAGCACTGTCCAAGAGTTTTATTTTCGGGTGACCACTTGTCTCTCATTCGCGGTGCACAGGTTTCGGCACACCATATCTCCGAGAGTGCATCGTACAGCTTCTGAGGGTCGGTAATGCCGGGATACTCGTTTGTTACTGCCGGAACTAACGCTGTTTCCCAGCCATAAAAGGCGTATTTCATGTCAAACCTCCTTACTTTAGCTCAGCAATTGTTACGCCGTCCTCACCTTCACCATATACACCAAGCCGGTAGCTTTTTATAGATGGGTGGCTCTTGAGTCTCTTATGGACTGCCGCACGCAGAAGTCCGGTACCTTTGCCGTGAATAATCGAGATTATAGAGATATTCGACATAACTGCCTGGTCGATGAACTGGTCAAGCTGGTAAACTCCGTCGTCACACGCGCAACCACGTATATCGAGTTCCATTTTACCGCGTCTCTCAACCTTTACGCCGACTTTACCTGCTTTGCCGCGACGCTTATTCTGCACCGGCTTATTGCCTACAGTCACCTTCGGGGTTTCTTCAAGTCGGAGACGTGAGATGTTCATCTTCGTTTTCATAATGCCCATCTGTACGTAAACGAATTCACTTCCATCGGGTTCACCTGAAATTATGCCCTTACGCTGAAGGTCTACGACGTAGACCGTGTCTCCCCTTTTCAGTTTTCTCGGCAGAACATAGCCCTCATTCGGGTCAGCCTTTGAAACAGGGTTAGCCGTGTCGTACATCTTATTGAAGCTTTGCTTCGAGCGTGATTTCATTCCCGAAACATTAGCGCTGAAGTCTTTTTTATCCTTCTCTTTGCGGAGCTTTTCAAGTTCGTCGATGAGTTCGTTAGACTCTGCCTTCGTCTGCTCAATGATAGTCATAGCCTGCATACGCGCCTTTTCAAGCAGGTCAGCCTTAGTTCGCTCGATTTCTTCCTTTTCATGTCTGAGCTTTTCCTCGTGTTCTGCGGCTTCAATTCGCAGTCTGGCGGCTGTTTCACGCTCACGTTCAAGCTCTATACGCGAACTTTCAAGTTTGCTGATTACCTCTTCGAGCCGCGTATTTGCGTCGCTAACACGCGATTTTGCATCTTCAATAATGTCAGACGGCATACCAAGACTCTCGGAAATCGCAAACGCATTCGACTTTCCGGGTGAACCTACTATAAGGCGGTAGGTTGGACGAAGTGTAGTAATATCAAATTCGCACGATGCATTCTCTACGTTTGGAGTGTCTATTGCAAATACTTTCAGCTCCTGATAGTGGGTAGTAACCATTAGTCGTGCACCATTGCTTATCAGTCGTCTGATTATCGACACAGCAAGTGCCGCACCTTCTACAGGGTCAGTACCTGAACCAAGCTCATCAAGCAATACAAGTGAACGCTCGTCAGCAGTGGAAAGAATTTCAATCACCTTGTTAGTGTGTGCTGAGAATGTAGACAGATTCTGCTCGATACTCTGACTGTCGCCGATATCGACAAGTATACGCTCAAAAACAGATATACTGCTTCCGTCGGAAACGGGAATGAGAAGTCCGCACATTGTCATGGCTGAAAGCAGACCTGCTGTCTTTAAGGCAACTGTTTTACCGCCGGTATTGGGTCCGGTAATAATGAGTGCCTGATATTCGCCGCCGAGAGAAAGGTCGATAGGAACGGCCTTGTCTCTTCCGAGGAGAGGATGACGAGCCTTTTTCAGCTCAATTCTGCCGTCATCAGTGATATCAGGCATTGAGCAGCGAAGTCTCGCAGCAAGCTCCGATTTAGCGAAATATAGATTGAGTTCGGCACATATCTTGTAGTTTTCACAGAGTACATCAGCGTAGTCACCGCATTCACGGCACAGCTCACGGATTATTCTTTCAATTTCTTCCTGCTCTTTGCCTTCAAGGATTCGTATGTCGTTGTTAGCTTCAACAACAGCCATAGGCTCGATAAAAATAGTCTGACCGGTCGCCGATGTGTCATGTATAAGACCGTTTACCTGTCCGCGGTACTCAGACTTTACCGGCAGTACAAATCTTCCGTCACGGATAGTAACATTGCTCTCCTGCAGATACTGCTGTGTAGTCTTATTTTTTATCATCTTATCGAGAGTTTCGCGCAGCTGCATTCCGGCACGGTTTATCTTACGCCGTATAGCCGCAAGCTCAGGACTTGCCGCGTCTGCTATCTCATTGTCAGAGATAATCGAGCGGTCGAGCTTTTCAAGAAGCCAGTCATTCGGAGCAAGCTGAGAAAAAAGGTAGCTCAGCTCTGTTTCGACGTTCTCACAAGTGCTGTACCAGTCCGCAAGACTTTTTATCTGCCGGAGCATTCCTGCGATGTCCATGAGGTCGCGGAGAGATATGACAGCTCCTGACTTTGCACGCTTTGCAGATGTCGAAATATCTTTGAAATTGTAAAAAGGCGGAGTTCCGAACTGTACCGACAGCATGAGAGCCTGATTAGTTTTGAGGTTCTCATTTCGTACAGTCTGAAGCTCCTGTACCGGTCGCAGAGCAAGTGCCATTCTTCGCGTTTCTTCGTTTGACGTGTGCTCCGCGAGCATTTCAAGTATTTTGTCTAATTCAAGTGTTTTCAAATATTTATCCATAATTGTAAGTATCAAATCTGACCGCTCAGCAGTGAGCGGTAAAAGTCAAGTGTTTTAAAGTTTTTTTCGAGATGTGTGGTCAGGTAAAGTTCGGAAAATTCTGCAAGTTTATCGCCCGACTGTTCCGATAACCTGAAATTGAAAAGTCGGTCAAAGTCAGCAAGAACGATGTGTCTTATTGCTGAAAGAACCGGCAGATTCATCGTCATAAAGCCGTCTCCGCCGTGGACGTCAAAGCAGTCGTCACAGAGGAAATATCCTTCATTCACCGAAAAATGCAGTTTATCAGGCTCAAAAGTCCCACATTCACGGCACGCAAGAACGTCCGGCATAAAGCCAATTTCCGACATCAGCCTCAGCTCAAAAATACTCTTTAGCAGCTGTTCGGTACGTGTGCCGTTTTCGAGAAAGTGAAGCGAATTGAGCATCAGCCGGAGTACATTTCCGCTGTCAGCACGCTCAGAAACACAAAAGCGCAGCACCTCAGCGAAGTAACCGGCAAGCGACAGTGCAGTAAGCGAATTCCTGATACCGTAAAAAATATGTAAAGGCTCTGCACTGTTCAGGTAGAGCCTTTCTCCTCGTTTATCATAGCAAAACCGCGAATACGCAAAAAGCTGCGTTGAACTGCCGGACTTGCCGTTGATTTTGCGCGCGCCTTTTACCGAAAGCTCGATAATTCCCTTTTCGCGCGTGAGAATATCTATGAATTTGTCCTGTTCGCCAACCGGTCGTTCTTTCAGGACAATTCCTTCAACAATCGTCATTTTCATCAGCCTTTTGCGAAATATAGCGCAGGTAGTCACCTACACTGCCGGTTTCAGTAAATCTCTCCCACAGAATCTCTTCCATAACTCAGCACCTCCGATGATATTATCGGTTATATCGTGCTGTTTATTACTGGAAATTATTTGTCAGAGAGTCCGAAACTGCGGATAAGTCCCTCTCTGTTGCGCCAGTCTTCTTTGACCTTGACCCAGCATTTGAGGTTTACTTTTATCTGGAAGAAGTCTTCGAGTTCGATACGTGCGGCAGTGGAAGCCTTTTTCAGCATAGCTCCTCCCTTACCGATGACGATACCCTTGTGTGATTCACGTTCACAGTAGATAACCGCCGAAATATCGAGTATATCTTTGTCGTCACGTTCTTTCATTTCCTCTACTCCGACTGCGATACCATGCGGTACTTCGTCGCTGAGGAGTTCAAGAAGCTTTTCACGTATCATTTCAGCCGCAAGAACCTTCTCAGGCTGATCGGTTATCATATCGTCGGGGAAGAAATGTACAGACTCCTCCGAGAGCGAGATCAGCTCGTCTATAACAATATCAATGCCGTTATTTTCCGTGACACTGACCGGTATAACTGCCTTAAAATCGCACTTTGCGGTCATTTCAGCGATAACAGGTGCAAGCTCGTCCTTATTCCTGAGCAGGTCTATCTTGTTGAGTACAAGGATTACAGGCATCTTGGCCTTATTCAGTGATTTCAGAAGGTCAAGCTCCTGAGAATTTATTTTGCGGGTACAGTCCTGTACAAAAATGACTGCGTCGATGTCGCTGACCGACTCCTTAACTGTATCAAGCATATACTCGCTCAGCTTGTTGACTGGTTTATGAAGTCCGGGGGTATCGAAGAAAACGAGCTGAACGTCGTCGATATTGCGAATTCCGGTGATACGGGTGCGTGTAGTCTGAGGCTTACTGCTTACAGAAGCAATTTTTTCTCCGACAATTGCATTGAGAAGTGATGATTTACCAGCATTTGTTCTTCCGGCTATGGTCACGAAAGCAGTTCTTGACATTATTCAGCTTCTCCCTGTGTTACGAAAGTCACATCGCGGGAGATACCAAGTTTTTCAAGGACGGATTCCTCTTTTTCCCTCATTATGCGCTGATCGAGCTGACTTGTCTCGTGATCATAGCCGAGAAGATGGAGCATAGAGTGTACAGTAAGGAAGCCGACTTCGCGCTCGAGAGAGTGACCGAAGTTCTGAGCCTGCTTTACTGCGGTTTCAAGGGAGATAACAACGTCTCCGAGCTGAACAGCGCCTGTTTCGGGATTGATCTCAACAGTTCCGTCCTCGCCTGTAAGCGGGAAGGAGAGAACGTCAGTAACGCTGTCTTTGTTCCTGTATATTTTATTAAGATTTTTAATTTCGCTATTGCTTACAAACGAAACGCTGACTTCAGCGTCCTTGCCGAATTTCTCCGTTGCAAGTACAGCCTGACAGCATCTTCTGATAAGTAATCTTATTCCTACAGGAACCTTCACCTCTGACTGATTATTTTTTACATATACCTTAAGCTTAGGCATGATTTTTTCTCCCTTCGTTGAATTTTTCGTATGCTTTGATGATGTCCTGCACAAGTTTATGACGCACGACATCTTTTTCAGTAAATCTGTGAATATCGATATCCTCTATACCTCTGAGGATCTTCATTGCCTCAACAAGACCCGATTTTCGGGCATCAGGCAGGTCTATCTGAGTTATATCGCCTGTAATGACCATACGGCTGTCGTTTCCGAGTCGTGTAAGGAACATTTTTATCTGTTCCGAGGTCGTATTCTGTGCCTCATCGAGGATTATGAACGCCTCATCGAGAGTTCGTCCGCGCATATATGCAAGCGGTGCGACTTCGATAATGCCCTTTTCCATGTAGCGTGAAAAGCTCTCTGCGCCGAACATATCAAAGAGTGCATCATACAGCGGACGCAGATAGGGATCGACTTTATCCTGCATATCGCCCGGAAGGAAACCGAGCTTCTCGCCGGCTTCGACCGCCGGACGTGTTAGGATTATCTTTTTGACCTTGTGTTCGCGGAACGCTTTTACAGCCATTGCTACAGCAAGGTAGGTCTTACCGGTTCCGGCAGGACCTATACCAAGCACTATGGTATTTTTCTTTATCGAATCAAGGTAATGCTTCTGTCCGACAGTCCTCGGACGTACTATCTTACCTGAAGATGTGAGGCATACGCCGTCTCCGCCGAGTTCTTCAAGCTCATGCTCGATACCGTCAGCCACCATTGAAGTGACATAACGGATAGTCTGCTCGCTGAGAGGCTGTCCCTTTCCGCTCATTTTCAGCAGAGCTTCGAGGGCTTTAGCGGCATCGCTGATGGCAGGCTCTTCGCCGATTATCTTGAGGTCGCCGTCTCTGCTTACAACAGTGACGTTGTACTGTTTCTGAATATTGCTTACATTTCCGTCAAGCTGACCGAATAATGCTGAGAGTTGTTCTTCGTTTTCTACACGGACCTTTTTTTCTGCCATCAGTTATCCCCTTTCACAGCGTTCGCATCTGCCGGAAAGCGTCCGGCATTGGCAAGCGCAGAATTAGAATATGCTTTTTCGCCTGTCACCTCACGGATAACCTCTACGTTATCGGGCAGGTAAACAGTTTGTTCGGGGTCTGAAAGCTCAAGCTCCATTACAGCGAGTTCACGTGAGAAAGAGTAAGTGTCCAGCTCGAACATCTGATTTTTGTACTCGAAGCAGAAGCGAGTCTTGACGACCGGAGCAAATTCCGGTTTTTTCTCTTTCAGGAGCATCTCGTACTCGTCCCATGTTATATATCGCTCGTCCTCATCGCGTACCATAGCACTGCGGAAGATCTTTTCAGTATAAGTGTAGCTCTTTTCGCCGTTTTCAATGATACTGCGGACTCTTCGCTGAGAACCGTTCTCTCCGTCCGAGAGGTACGTCTGAACGATGTCTATCCGTCTTTTCACGTTAAGGTAAGAGGTATCGGGGAATCTTACGAGATATTTTCTCTCGATCTCTAAATTAGCCGTTGTTTTCACACTCCCTAAAAAACAGGATTGCAGACTGATAAAAGCGGGCATACCTATCCCATAATCAGCCTACAATCCTATTATATAACTTTTTTTGATTATTGTCAACAAAAAACCAGTGTTAAAACGCTCAAAAATGATAATTCTTCATAGTTTTTTTATATAGAGATATATTTCAACAATAAACCTCCGTCATTTTACATAAAATTTTCTTCGTCCAAATCTTTCAACAACACGTTATAAATCGAAAACGAACCACTGCTGTAACGCTGAATCGATGCATTGAATTCAAATGAGTCCGCAGGTGTTATACTATTAAAATATATTATAAGTCTGTTGCCCGTAATATCATAAGAATCGGCACATCTATTCACAAACATTTTTACTATTTCACTATAATTCGCCGAAATAAAGTCGCCGTTATATTCGGCAGTCCCCCCTGATTCAGCCGTTACAGAAATATAATTGTTTCCATTCGTCCCGCACTCAATTCTGAATTTCACTGTACCCGCGGAAATGCGGTTACGGACAAAGCTGAGCAATGCAAATGTAAGCAGATTTTCGGGAACCTCAAAGTAAAAATCCTCTGCGCAGTTATAAATAAACTCGCATTTTCCTCCAAGTGACTCCGAACAGTGTTCAGCGAGTTCACTCACATATAACGATGCGCAAACAACAGACGCCGCGTCTTCTGTTTCAGTAAGAGCAGAAAGAAAGCCATACATCTCGGAAACCTGCATAATCCGACAGCACATCGCAATAATACTGTCAACATTTCGCTTAGTTTCATCAGACGAAGTCTCGGCATTCGACCTTCCCTTATCGCGCTTATCAATGAGTAGTTCGCACTCGGCAGATATCCTTGACACAGCATATCGTAACGAGCTGTCACTTGACAAAAGAAATTCCGTTATCATAGAGTCGTCAAATAAGCCAAGTTTGTCCGCTTTATCACTCATAGCCATAACCTCCATTAGTACTTATTTTTATTATACATCATTTTTACAAGAAAGTGAATCAAAATCTGTCGGACAACCATCAAAAATTGCACGAAATTCGTTGTCATTATTTATACAAAGTGCATAATCTGAAAAAAATCTGATAATTTTTTATCTAACCACTTGCAATATTTTCCGCTTTGAGGTATAATATAAATATAAAATTTTTAGGAGGTAATTTTCCAATGTCAGTTAAAGTTGCTATTAATGGTTTCGGCCGTATCGGTCGTCTTGCATTCAGACAGATGTTTGATGCTCCCGGTTATGAGGTAGTTGCAATCAACGACCTCACAAAGCCCTCTATGCTCGCTCAGCTCCTCAAGTATGATACAGCTCAGGGCGGCTACTGCGGTAAGATAGGTGAGAACCTTCACACTGTTTCTGCTGACGACGAGGCTGGTACTATCACTGTAGACGGCAAGACACTCACAATCTATGCTAAGGCTAACGCTGCTGAGCTCCCTTGGGGCGAGATCGGTGTTGACGTAGTTCTCGAGTGCACAGGCTTCTACTGCTCTAAGGAGAAGTCACAGGCTCATATCGATGCTGGTGCTAAGAAGGTTGTTATCTCTGCTCCTGCAGGCAACGATCTTCCTACTATCGTATACAGCGTTAACGAGAAGACTCTTACTAAGGACTGCCTCGCTCCTATGGCTAAGGCTCTCAACGACTATGCTCCTATCCAGAGCGGTATCATGAGCACTATCCACGCTTACACAGGCGATCAGATGATCCTCGACGGTCCTCACAGAAAGGGCGACTACAGACGTGCAAGAGCTGGTGCTGCTAACATCGTTCCTAACTCAACAGGTGCTGCTAAGGCTATCGGTCTTGTAATTCCTGAGCTCAACGGCAAGCTCATCGGTTCTGCTCAGCGTGTTCCTGTTCCTACAGGTTCTACAACAATCCTCACAGCTGTTGTAAAGGGTGCTAACGTAACTAAGGAAGGCATCAACGCTGCTATGAAGGCTGCTGCTTCTGAGTCATTCGGCTACAACGAGGATCAGATCGTTTCTTCTGACGTTATCGGCATGAGATTCGGTTCACTCTTCGATGCTACTCAGACAATGGTTTCCGAGATCGGTGACGGCCTCTACGAGGTTCAGGTTGTTTCTTGGTACGACAACGAGAATTCTTACACATCTCAGATGGTAAGAACTATCAAGTACTTCGCAGAGCTCGGCTAATAGCTGAAAGATTGCATATTTTAAGGCGGTTCACTACGAACCGCCTTTTACTTTATCCGCAGATTTGTGACACGATATTCCTTGACATATCGCCGCTGATATGGTATAATAAATTTAAATATGTAACTTCACTTTACGGCATGGAGGTATGCATGGACGTTCTTATTAAACCCTCCGTTCTCAACGGCAGACTCGATATTCCCGCATCTAAAAGCTGCGCTCACCGCGCTCTCATATGTGCGGCTCTCGCTGACGGCGTTTCAGTCGTGAGCGGTGTCACTTTTTCTAAAGATATTCACGCAACTATCAGTTCAATGAAGGCTCTCGGCGCTGATTTCAGCGTAAACGGCAACGTTGTTACTGTTCACGGCATAAGCGGTAAGGTCAGCGGACAAGCTGATATCGATTGCTGTGAAAGCGGTTCAACCCTCCGTTTTGTTATTCCTATTGCTGCTGCTCTCGGCTTTGATTCTGTTTTCCGCGGACAAGGAAGACTCCCCGAGCGCCCTATAGACATTTACAAACGTGAACTCTCAAAGCATGGCATCAGATTTGTCACCGATTCTATGCCTTATGAATTGTCAGGCAGACTGACTGGCGGCAGATACGAGATCGAAGGCAATGTCTCTTCTCAGTTCATTACAGGACTCCTCTTCGCTCTTCCTCTTGTTGAAGGCGATTCAGAAATAGTCCTCACCTCTCACCTTGAATCGCGTCCGTATGTCAATATAACTCTCGATATTCTCAAACGTTCAGGTATCATAGTGACTGAAAGTGACAATGTATTCCACATAAAAGGCGGTCAGAAGTACCTTCCCCATGACGAAAAAGTCGAAGGTGACTACTCTCAGGCGGCTTTCTTCTATGTTGCTAATGCCCTTGGTTCCGATGTCAGGATAGGTAACCTGCTGCCGGAAAGTTCACAGGGCGACAAGGCTATCATTGATATCATTTCGGATTCTGTATCAAACGGTACTATTAAAGGCTATTCAGCAGACTGCTCAGATATTCCTGACCTTGTTCCTATTCTTTCAGTCCTCGGAGCTTATGGTACTGAAAAGTCCGTGATATTCAACGCCGAACGCCTCCGCATTAAAGAAAGTGACCGTCTTGCCGCTTGCGCTGATATGCTCGGACGACTCGGCGGAGATGTCAGAGTTACCGCCGACGGACTCGAAATCACCCCTACCGGCGGACTTTCAGGCGGTGAAGTCGACGGTTTCGGCGACCATAGAATCGTTATGGCTGCTGCCATTGCCGCCCTCAACTGCCGCGGAGATGTCATCATCAGAGGTGCAGAAGCCGCTGAAAAATCGTACCCCGACTTTTTCAGAGATTACAGCAGACTTGGAGGTATTGTAAATGTCATCGATATGGAATAACAGGATATCAATTTCATTCTTTGGCGAGGCTGACGGTCCGGCTATCGGCGTCACTATCGACAACCTCCCGCCCGGTGAATTTATCGACCCGGACGAGATACGCCGCTTCATGGACAGAAGAACTCCCAAGTCATGCAGAGATATCAATACTAAAAGAACTCCTTCTCCGCGTATTATGTCGGGTATTCTCAACGACAGAACTTCCGGTGGTCCGCTGTGTGCGTTCATTCAGAACGTCGATGCCGCTCCTTCGGATAACAAGTCTAACGTTTCACGACTTGCAATGCCTGGTCATGCCGATTACACCGGTGCACTCCGCTACAGAGGCTACAACGATGTAAAAAGCCGTGTGGATATGTCAGAACGTCTTACAGCTCCCCTTGTTTTCGCCGGTGCTGTATGCGCTCAGATACTCGAACGCCGCGGTATCTTTACAGGTGCACACGTATACCAGATACATAATATCAAGGATAACCCTTATGATAAAGTCAAGCTCGACAGAGACGCTGTTCTGAGCGTAAGATACAAGGACTTTCCCGTTATCAACGACCGCAAAGGCTGGCTTATGCTTGAGGATATGGCTCACGCTAAAGAAGCCGGCGAGTCGCTCGGCGGAATCGTTGAGTGTGCCGCTGTAAACGTTCCGGCAGGTGTCGGTGCTCCCGTTTTTGACGGTATCGAAAACAACATCGCTCAGCTTATTTTTGGTATTCCCGCTGTAAAGGGTCTTGAATTCGGTGCCGGATTCAGTACCGCTAAAATGCTCGGAAGCCAGAATAACGACGATTTCTATGTCGATGAACGCGGTCATGTCCTCACTAAAACAAACAATCACGGCGGTATACTCGGAGGCATTTCATCAGGTATGCCTATTGTACTCAACGTCGCTTTCAAGCCGCTTGCAAATGAGGGCATTGGCGGTATTGGAGATACCTGCATAGTTCCGAGGATAGTGCCCTGTGTTGAGTCTGCCGTAAATATTGCTCTGCTTTCAAATATGCTCGATTATCCGGGCTTCTGCTGAGGTGATCTTATGCAAGATGAGAACATTTTCAAGATGTCGGAAATGGCTGACACCGAAATCAAGGACGTTCCTACTCTGAATATCCTTGTATGCTATCTGCTTTATAAAATCGACAGACCTGTCGGTAAGGAACACCTTTACGACATCGTCATTAATACCGGTGTTATCAATTACTTCTACTACCAGGACTCGATAGATTATCTGCTCAAAAACGGTCTCATCGGTGAAGAGACCGACGAACAGGGTCTTGAATGCTATACGCTTCTGCCTAAGGGAGTTGCCTGTGCGCGTGAACTAAAAAAATATGCACCCAAGTCCTACCGCGATAAACTCGTTCTCGCCGCTCTCAGGTACTTTGCCCGACTAAAATTCGAGCAGGAGATAAAAATTGAGTACATACCGGTCGAGAATGGGTGCTATACCCATATCCGCTGCCTCGATACCAAAAACGACCTCATGGACCTGAAACTTTTCGCTCCCGATATGGGTCAGGCTAAGCTCATAGGCGAAAAAATTATGCTGAATCCGGCTGGATTCTACGGCAAGGTCATTGAGCTCGCACTTTCCAATGAGGAGATTCCGTATGACCTTACAGATAATTAATGCTGCCGCTGACACGTCTCCCCTACCGACATGGCTCGCAATTACTCTGATAGTCCTACTGTTCATCGTATGTTCAGTCGTGTCGGCTTATCTGGCTTACAAAGTCCGTACAGCGCAGTTAAAAAGGCTCAGGGAAACAAATACTGATAACCCAAGAAAGGAACTCCCCGATGATAAAATCTAAAATCTTTGCAGCCGCAGTGTCAGCAGCAGTTGTTTTTTCATCTGTTCCTATGTACTCTGCCGCTGATGATAAAACTACCCATACTGTCACTATAATCGGCTTTGACGGAAAAACTGTAACTACTATGACCGTCCCCGACGGCGGTAAACTCGACCTGAGTACCTTCGATACCTCCATTTTTGAAAGACACGTCGACAAGTATACTCAGATAGGCTTCAGCTCATGGAGTAAGTACCCAGATAAGGTCACGGAGGATATTAGTGTATACGCACTTTACAAAATGCGAACTCTTTCTCTCGATAAAATCCCCCTTAAAACTGAGTACGCTCTCAAATCAGGCAATATCGACCTTACCGGTCTTGAAGTTTCTATTACTTCACATACTCAGCTACCTGAACAAGACGAATCAGGCGCTTTTAAGGTCAGTAAAGAAGTCGTAAACATCGAAGAATTCTGTACCACTGAACCGAAAGACCTCGCTTCTGCATTTGAAAATAGCTCATCTGCCGAAGTCAAAATTTATCCAATCGACACTAAAATGCCCATATACACTTACAATATCAGCTACTACCCTCAGCTCGGTGACGTTAATATGGACGGTAAAATTGATTCTACCGATGCGTCAGAAGTTCTGACGTTCTACGCTATGCTCTCGACAGGTCATACCCCCGATTTCAAGGACGATCAGAAGCGCAGATGCAATGTAGATCACAACAATACTATCGATTCAAAGGACGCAACTGAGATCCTTTCTCATTATTCAAAGATGTCAACCGGCGGTTCTGCCGAATGGGACGTGAAGAAATAATTTTTTTCATTTTCTATTGCAAATTCATGAAAAATGTTGTATAATTATTCTATAATGCGTTTCGCAATAACTTTTAAGGAGATTGATCATCATGTATAACGATCTTATGGATTCAATCGGATTCGTATCCAATTATGACCCCGCTGTCGGCGAAGCTATGGGTAAAGAGCTCGCTCGTCAGCAGAGAAATCTCGAACTCATCGCTAGTGAGAATATCGTTTCTCCCGCTGTTATGGCTGCTATGGGAAGCGTTCTTACAAATAAATACGCTGAGGGTTATCCCGGAAAGAGATACTACGGCGGATGTCAGTGCGTTGATGAGGTTGAGACTATCGCTATTGAGAGAGCTTGCAAGCTCTTCGGTGCAAAGTACGCTAACGTTCAGCCCCACTCAGGTGCTCAGGCAAACACTGCCGTTTATTTCGCCCTTCTTCAGCCCGGCGACACTGTTCTCGGTATGAGCCTTGCAGACGGCGGTCACCTCACTCACGGTTCACCCGTTAATATCTCAGGTAAATTCTTTAACTTCGTTTCCTACGGTCTTGACGATGAAACCGAAACTATCAACTACGATGAGGTCTACAAGCTCGCAAACAAGAATAAGCCTAAGCTCATCGTTGCAGGTGCTTCTGCTTATCCCCGCGCTCTCGATTTCAAGCGTCTCTCTGAGATAGCAAGAGCTGTCGGTGCTCTCCTTATGGTTGATATGGCTCACATTGCAGGCCTCGTTGCTGCTGGCTGCCACGAGTCTCCTGTCCCCTACGCTGACATCGTTACTACTACTACTCACAAAACTCTCCGCGGACCAAGAGGCGGTCTTATCCTCACTAACAACGAGTTCCTCGCTAAGAAGATAAATTCTGCTATATTCCCCGGTACACAGGGTGGTCCTCTCATGCACACTATCGCTGCTAAGGCTGTTTGCTTCGGCGAAGCTCTCAAGCCTGAGTTCAAAGACTACCAGCAGAGAATAGTTGCTAATGCAAAGGCTCTCTCAGAAGGTCTCCTCAAGAGAGGCTTCAACCTCGTTTCAGGCGGTACTGATAACCACCTCATGCTCGTTGACCTCCGTCCTTTCAATATCACCGGTAAGGAGCTTGAGCACAGACTTGATGAGGTTTACATCACCGTTAACAAGAACGCTATCCACAATGACCCTGAGAAGCCTTTCGTAACAAGCGGTATCAGAATCGGTACACCTGCTGTTACTACAAGAGGTCTCGGTGTCGAGGAAATGGAGAAGATCGCTGAGTACATCTACCTCTGCGCTACTGATTTCGAGAACAAGGCTGACGAGATCCGTGCAGGTGTAAATGCTATCTGTGAGAAATTCCCCCTCTACAAGTAATAATAATCCTAAGGGACGGACAAGCTGTCTGTCCCTTTTTTTCGGAGGATATACATGACCGAACAGGATAAAGCCATGCAGATTCAGACAACTCTTAACAAAACGTATGCTTACTTTCACGCTGTACTAAGCAGTCTGCTTTCGGCTAACTTTCTGCTTTTCGTGTTATTTGTCTTTTTTTCAATGACAAATACCGGCATTGACACGAAAACAGACCTTCCACCTGGCCCTGACCTGAAAACGTCCTTATTAATGGGTATGATAGCAGCCGAAGCATTTGTTCTGTTTCTCATTTCAGCAAGAGCGTGGTACAAACGGATAAAAGCTCTCGATAAAAAATTAGCGACAGTAATAGTATCGCTGATAGTATATACCGTATTATTGCCGGTACTTGGCTATTTATCGCTTGTTTTCTTTACGATGATGATTTAGGAGGTCTTATGGAAATTTCTTATATTCACGAACCGACCGACCTCCAGTGCGGTCAGGCTGTACTCGCGATGATACTCGGCACTACTGCCGAAGAAGTCTGCCGGCAGCTCAATAATTACCGTGAGACCAATCTCCGTGAAATGAAAGATACACTCAGAAATGCTGGATTTATCGTGTCGGACACGAGAGTCCCATTCACGAGTAAAACGGAGCTTCCGTCTCTTTGTATGCTTAGCCTCGAAACACCGCGCTGCTGGCACTGGTCACTATACTTCAACGGAATTTTTTACGACCCCGAACACGGTGTAATGAGCGACCTTCCCGCCTCAAACCGCCGGTATTACTGGAAAATCTCAAACTCAAAGGAGGAGTAAAAATGGCTGCACCACTTGCAGACAAAATACGTCCAAAAACTCTCGCAGATGTTGTAGGTCAGGAACATATCCTCGCTGACGGTAAACCGCTCAGACGAATCATCGAAAGCGGAAATGTACCAAACATGATTTTCTACGGACCCTCGGGAGTCGGCAAGACCACAGTAGCCCGAATCATAGCCGAAAACTGTGGAATGTCGCTTTATAAACTCAACGGCACTAACGCTTCTCTCGCTGATATCAAGGACGTTGTCGCGGATATCGGCACATTCGGCAGTGAAAACGGTATTCTGCTATATCTTGACGAGATACAGTACCTGAACAAAAAGCAGCAGCAGAGTCTGCTCGAATACATCGAAAACGGTGATATTACGCTAATTGCGTCTACGACTGAAAATCCTTATTTTGCTATCTTCAACGCTGTCATAAGCCGAAGCACCGTCTTTGAGTTCAAGCCTGTAACAGCTGAACAGCTTAAACCCGCTATTCGCCGCGCTTTTAATATGCTCGCCGACGAAAACGGTTACTCTGTCAATGTTACCGATGAAATAATTGAGAAAATCGCGTTCAGCTGCGGCGGCGACGTTCGTAAGGCGATAAATACTGCCGAACTTGCGGTCATGTGCGGTGAAATGTCCGACGGCGCAGTCACAATCACCGATTCGTCACTCGATATTCTCGCTCAGCGCAGTAATATGCGTTACGACCGTGACGGCGACCAGCACTATGATATTCTGTCTGCTTTTCATAAGTCTGTACGCGGTTCTGACGAAAATGCCGCCCTTCACTATGCTGCACGATTGATAGAGGCTGGTGACATAATCTCACTTTGCCGCCGTATGCTTTGTATTGCGAGTGAAGACGTCGGTCTCGCCTACCCTATGGCTGTTCCGATTGTTAAAGCGTGTGTTGATTCGGCACTTCAGCTGGGTCTGCCGGAAGCTAAACTACCTATTGCAGAGGCTATAATCCTTATGGCGACGGCACCTAAATCGAACAGTGCTGTAATGGCTATCGACGCTGCCCTCGAAGACGTTAAGTCCTGTGATGCACTCGATTTTCCTCGTCACTTGCAGAACAAGCACTTTGACGGCAAGGGAGCAAAGGTCATCGGTCAGCACTACCTCTATCCGCATGATTTTCCGAATCACTACGTTCGTCAGCAGTACCTTCCTGATGCACTCAAAGACCGTAAATACTACGAATTCGGTGCAAACAAGCAAGAACAGGCAGCAATGATGTACCGAAAAAAAATCATGTCCGAATCTGAATAACAAAAAGCCCCGAGAGACCTTCGGGGCTTACTCTTATTCAATTTTTAAGCGACTTTCATCACTTAGCTTTATAACCTGTGGGACTCACTCCCTCTCGTTTAAGGATTTTTATTATACCTGAAATCTTTCATTATATCACATACTTTCAAGTAATTATTTTAAAGTTCACTCCATGGGACTGTACCTCCGGACAGAAGTTACATGAACTGCATTCAGTCCATATTAATTACTCATTTAGTATCAGATCATTTTCTCATTGGACTCAACCTTTTCTTCAAAAGTTAATACATATATATCTAAAGACTCATGGTCGAAGTTTCAGATAATCCTGTATCCAAATCGAACTTAGTCATGAAACCATTTCGTCTTTACAGCCATACGTCTGCGTTGTGAACCGATCATATAATTCGTAGCTTCTAAACTATGGAACAAGTCTCACGCGACCTATATTCCCACTTTATGGATCCGTTCACTCAGCAAGTCCGCCGGTTTCACGCTGTGACCCTATCGTCTCTTCCATCGGACTCACTCTCCTTTCCGCTTGTTTTCATTTACATTGAGGCGAACGCCTCAGACCAAGTAAATTTAGCTCTTGAAGTATTTTTTCTTTACTCCTCTTCCTTGATTATTAGTTTACCACAACTTTTAGTAAATGTCAATAGTAATCATTCAAGTTTTAGTGCATTTACAGTAAAATTGTCACATCGTACAAAGCGAAGGCTTCATAATACAGCAATTCTACCAAATAAGAAATTGTATTAATTTTCCGCTTGCAAATTTCTGCAATATAGTGTATAATATTTATATCAAATGGCGTAATGCCGGAACGGAGATAACTATGTCAGAAATGAACGAATACACACCTGAGCTCTTCGAGCTTATTGATGAAAACGGCAACAAGAAACAGTTTGAACTCATCGATGCAGCTGAAGTACGCGGTGAACAGTACTTCGCTATGATTCCCGCTATCGAGGACGACGATTACCTCAATGCCGACTGCGACCTTGTAATCCTGAAGTCTATCGAAGAAAACGGCGAGGAGATTCTTGCTTCAATAGATGATGACGACGAGTTTGAAGTTGTGTCAGCATTCTTCCTTGAACGTATGGAAGAGGCATTAAATAGCTTTGAAGATGACGAGGAATAAATTTTTACATTTTACATAAAAAAGGTATTGATTTTTTGAATCGTATGTGTTATAATATATACAACAGATAAAGATTTCTGCCTTGTTCGAGTTAATATAGTTTTTATAATCCAACACTTCTAATTAGGGAATTCGACTCCTGCTGTGGATTGCAGACCTCCCGCTTGCGGACGAAGGGAGCGTGAAGCTTCAGGGCGTTTACCCACCTGCTTCGTGCGGGTTTTATTCGCTATATGACGGCAAGGCGGATATGCCAAATCACTCGGCACCGAGGGAATACTCCCGGTGCCGTTTTTTTATTTTGTACAGCATTGCCTGACTTTTTTGTAAATTAAAAAGCCGCCGGATTAGGGGAGCCCCCTTTGGCGGTTTCGCAGGATACCGAATATGTACCGTAGATTTACGGCTCGGTAGCCCACAAATTCCGCTAAGGGAAACACTCTTATGCCGACGGCTTTAATACTTATTCAGGGCTCACATTCAACTGCCCTGCCCTCTTTCAGGCTTGCCTGACAGTCGATATATCGCTGATTACTGCTGCCACGGAACTTGATTTCCCAGTCCTTTTGTTCAAGGATAAAGGGTCCGTCAATGAGATAATCCGTGACTTCAAGCAGTTTGTCCCAATTATTCTTATCGCGCTCATTGTAAAGCTGCTCAAACGTGTAGCCGGTGTACGTTATCACGTTCATGCCGAGCTTTTTAACCTCTCTGCCGAGCTTTGCAAGCGGCTCAGCCTGACAGAATGGCTCACCTCCGCTGAATGTTACTCCGTCGAGCAGAGGGTTGCTTTTTACTTTTTCAAGCAGCGTGTCTGTGTCTGCAAGCTCACCGCCTTCAAAGTCGTGAGTCTGCGGATTGTGGCAGCCCTTACAGTTATGGGGGCAGCCCTGAGTGAATATTGTAAATCTGATACCCGGTCCGTCAACGATAGAATCATTGACGGTCCCGGCGATTCTGAGTTCCATTATATCACCTTAAACGTTATGTTTTACGCGGTCACGCTCCTCAGCACGCTTACCGTCGTTGAAGCGGTCAAGTGTACCTACGAGGTAACCTGTTATACGGCGGATACGGTCAAATGCGATGTTGTCGGAGTGCTCCTTACGTCCGCAGCAAGGACATACATCACCGATGATACCTGTATATCCGCAGCATGGGTCACGGTCTACAGGGTGATTGATAGCACCGTAGCCGATTCCCGACTCCTTCATGCAGCGAACAATTTTCTCGAATGCATTGAGGTTTTCAAGTGGGTCACCGTCAAGCTCGATATAGCTGATGTGACCTGCATTTGTAAGCTCGTGGTACGGAGCTTCTATCTTTATCTTCTCAAAAGCGCTGATAGGATAGTATACCGGCACATGGAACGAGTTTGTGTAATAATCGCGATCTGTAACTCCTTCGATTATGCCGTACTTTTTAGCGTCCATGCGGACAAAACGTCCGGAAAGGCCCTCGGCAGGTGTTGCGAGAAGTGAGAAGTTGAGACCTGTACGCTTTGCCTCTTCGTCAAGACGCTTACGCATTGCTCCAACTATTTCGAGTCCGAGTTCACGTGCTTCTTCGCTTTCACCGTGATGAGCACCGATGAGAGCTTTAAGAGTCTCAGCGAGACCGATGAATCCGACAGAAAGTGTACCATGCTTGAGTACTTCCTCAATAGTGTCGTCAGGACCAAGTTTGTCGGAGTCTATCCATATACCCTGTCCCATGAGGAACGGGAAATTTCTTACGTGCTTCTGGCACTGTATACGGAAACGGTGCATGAGCTGGTCGATGGCGAGGTCCATCATTTCGTCGAGCTTATCGAAGAAGAGACCAACATTGTGGTCGGACTTTATCGCAAGTCTCGGGAGGTTGATAGATGTGAAGCTGAGGTTGCCTCTGCCTGTAACAATCTCACGTGAGGGGTCATAATTGTTGCCGATAACACGTGTACGGCATCCCATGTAAGCGATTTCTGTATCAGGGTTGCCCTCTTTATAGTACTTGAGATTGAAGGGAGCATCAATGAACGAGAAATTCGGGAAGAGTCTCTTCGCAGATACTCTGCACGCAAGCTTGAAGAGGTCGTAGTTGGGGTCGGTAGGATTGTAGTTGATACCGTCCTTTATCTTGAAGATATGTATCGGGAAAATAGGAGTCTCGCCGTTTCCGAGACCTGCTTCCTGAGCGAGAAGAACGTTCTTGATGACCATTCTGCCCTCGGGAGATGTATCAGTACCGTAGTTGATCGAGCTGAACGGAGTCTGAGCACCGGCACGGCTGTTCATAGTATTGAGGTTATGGATAAGAGCTTCCATAGCCTGATATGTAGCTCTGTCGGTCTCCTTCTCAGCGTTCTTGCGTGAGAACTCCTGAATCCTTTCAGCAGTTTCAGCATCGGTATAGTTTCTGAGAAGTTCAGATTCTTTCTCAGCATAGCCGTTATCATTTGCAAGGACAGGACGAAGCCCGTACTTTTCGAGCATTTCCTTTTTTATCTCCTTAGCCGCAGTATCACCATCTTCGACACCGCCGATAAGTGTGAGTGCTCTTGCAACGTTCTGAATGTAACGGCTTGCATAGGTCTTCTTTACACCGTCAGCCATTGCGTAATCGAATGTCGGCACACTCTGACCACCGTGCTGGTCGTTCTGATTTGACTGGATAGCTATGCAGGCAAGTGCCGAATAGCTTGAGATATCGTTAGGCTCTCTGAGGAAGCCGTGACCTGTTGAAAAGCCGTTTGTAAAGAGCTTTTTGAGGTCTATCTGAGTACACGTAGTTGTGAGAGTGTAGAAATCAAGGTCGTGGATATGTATATCGCCTTCACGGTGAGCCTTAGCGTGCTTAGGCTCAAGCACGTACATACCATAATACTCCTTAGCGGATACGGAACCGTATTTGAGCATTGTGCCCATTGCGGTATCACCGTCGATGTTAGCGTTCTCGCGCTTTATATCGCTGTCTTTAGCGGCGCTGAACGTAAGCTCGTTGAGTACGCACATCAGGTTAGTCTTCATCTCGCGTGAGCGTGTGCGCTCGTAACGGTAGAGAATGTAAGCCTTGGCTGTTTTCGCGTGACCCTTCTCGATAAGAGTCTTTTCAACGAGGTCCTGTATTTCCTCAACGCTGGGGACTTTTGAAGGATTCTCACTTTCGTATCTCTTGCAAACCTCCGCAGCGGTTTCCATAGCAACATTGAAATCAGTTCCGCCGCACGACTGGGCAGCTCTGAAAATCGCATTAGCGATTTTTTCAATATTAAAAGGGACTTTTCTTCCGTCTCTTTTAATAATATGGATTATCATCAGCATGACCTCCTGTATCACAATATATAGTGTCTCGTCTTTTGTCCTTTCTATATTAGTATAAAGCAAAGCGAGCCGCTTGTCAAGCACACATAGCAACAATTGATACGGTGGAAATGTCGCTGTTTTTAGGTATTTTCTATAATAAAATCAGCACATTTCCGGTTTTTGGCTATATTACGTTGTCTGTATCATACGTAGTTATACTAAGAGAAAAGACCACTATATATAGTGGTCCGAAAATTATACAGTATGTGTAAGAATGTAACCGCATACAGTTTTATATCCCTCTTCTGTAAGCGAATGGGTCTCGTCGGACCAGTACTCTTCCTTGATAGTTCCCGACTCATTTTTCAGTGCGGTATTGGTGTCGATGCAATAAACCCCCAGCGTATTCGCCATTGCGAGCAGACGGTTATTGTACTCGTTCACCTTATCATTTATCTCCGCCGCCATAGGTGGTATCTGCATTATATATATATTGGTATCAGGCAGAGCTCCGTGAATATTGTTCACAAGCGTTGTATAGCTTGCTATCATCTCGTCGGAAGAAGATGTTCCGATGTCATTTCCGAGCATTATATAGAGATTTGCAGGCTTTTTAAGCTTTACAATATCATATACAGCTACGGTGCCGAATGAACTTTCAACCTTCGTATTCATGCAGTTTACCGCACTCAGCTGTGAATTGCCGAATACATTCTGTGACGGTATACTGCCAAGTTCACCCATCTGAAGAAGAAGCGGGTCGGTAACAAGGCAGCAGTTCTCAAAGTATGAAGCATCTGCCGCCGCCGACTGCGGAACCGGATTTGTCACAGAAGGTGCCGGAACTCCGGAAGCTTCCTCTGTATCCTCGTCCGATACAGACGCTGGCTGTGAAGAAGGCTCTGCAATTTCTTCGGCAGTGTCTTCAATAGCGTCGCCAAAGAAATCATCGTTTATGTTTGCTGCGGTCATATAAAGCGCAAAACAGGCGAGAAATGACACCGTAAAAATACTGAGCAGGATACCGAAGTTAAATCTGACTTTCGGATGCCCTGTATTTTTTCTGCCGCCTCGCTGAACAGTTCTTTTTTTATCCATTTTATCTCCAAAGTTTTCGTGGCTGCCTCACAGCAGACCGTACTCAAAATTCACGTACCCTATTATTATAACCTCTTCGAGTTGATTTTGCAAGTCTATTTTAATAAAAATTATTTTTTACATATTAACCATTCAATAAAATCCTTCCCGCATATTGCCTTTTCCGAATTCTTGTGCTATAATAAATTAAAGTACCTGAACGGAGGATGCCTTATGATATGCGGAAACTGCGGAAAACGTATGAAAATCGGCAAATTCAAAGTCTCAGTGCACGGTGTGGGTGCTATGAGTTCTTACGCTTACCCGAATATCGAATGGTATGAAGGCGACAAGCTCGTTGCCGAGACCGATAAGACAGAAACTCCCGGTTTCTTTTGTCAGGACTGCGGCATTGTCGCAGGTGTATTTTTCCGCGTGAAGCAGGTAGGATTCACCAATGACTACGATTTCGACATCGACGATGATATAGACAAGCTCCCGAAAAAACGCTGTCCTGAGTGTAACGCAGAGCTTGATATCGACTACCCGAGATGTCCGGAATGCGGATATATTTTTTATTTTTAACATGACAACAACCGCGTCTGCGGTTAAATAAATGGAGGTAAACTCAATGACTTACAAAGAAAGCTTTATCAAATTCATGGTTGAATGCGGGGTTCTCACATTCGGCGAATTCACGCTGAAAAGCGGCAGAAAAGCACCATATTTCATCAACTGCGGCAACTACAAGACAGGTGCTCAGCTCGCTAAACTCGGCGAATACTACGCTGAATGCATACACGCTAATAACATTCCCGTCGAAACTCTCTTCGGACCCGCTTATAAGGGTATCCCCCTTGCTGTTTCAGCTGTTGTCGCACTCAGCAACAAGTTCGGAATCGACGTAAACTACTGCTTCGACCGCAAGGAAGCCAAGGACCACGGCGAAGGCGGAATGTTCGTTGGCAAGACCCTTATCGACAACGAAAAGGTCGTTATCATCGACGACGTTATGACTTCAGGTAAGGCACTTCGCGAGTCTATGCCCAAATTAAAGAGTGCCGCTGACGTTGACGTTACAGGAATGGTCATAACCGTTGACCGCATGGAAAAGGGTACCGGAGACCTTTCGGCTGTTCAGGAGGTAAAGCGCGATTTTGGTGTTACCGTTTACCCCATCGTTACTATGGAAGACATCATCGACGCTATCCGCAATGACATCGTTCCCGGTAAGGAGTACCTCGACAAAATGCTCGAGTACAGAGCAACATACGGAGTTTAATTACGTAGTCGTCCGATTGATTCATAGCAACAGTCAGTTTTTGACACACTCAGCCGCAGGGAAACCTGCGGCTTTTCTTATATAAAAAGTATGGCTAAACGTTAAAAGATATGGTATACTGCGGAAAAGCTTCTGTGTACTTGGTCAGGCGATGAGAGAAACTTCGTCAAATAATACAAAAATGTAATTCTGATATAATTTTTCTTGCATTTCGTTAACGTTTATGGTATAATATAACTATACATAATTTATATAGGGGGTATAAGTACCGCTCAGGAGAAAGGGACTCTCCTTTGCTAAGTTGTGGGCAGGTGGTATATTATACCAAGGCTTTATTATTGTTTCCCAGTACACCCCGCAAGGACCCTCTGTGTCTGTCAGGCCTTAAATTGGTGGAACGATAAAATATAAAGGAGGAAATTTTATGAAGAAAATCCGACGAATAAGCGCCTTTGTTACAGCTATTGCACTTTCCGCAGGCACAATGGGTGTATTCCCATTTGCCGAAGCAGCGATGGAAGCAGAAGCTTCCTACACACGAAATGACATAGTCTCAGCGATTCACAAGAACGACTATGAACTGCACAAAAACGATGCAGCCACCACTAACGACGATTACTATCCGGAATATGATCAGTCTTGGCTGGAGAAGGATAATCCGCATATTGATTCCTCTGATTTTCCGGAAAAATTCGATCTGCGTAATGTTGACGGTAAAAACTACGTCCCTCCCATCAGGAATCAGGGGTATTGGGGCACCTGCTGGAGCTTTGGCGCTATAGCTGCCGCAGAAACGAGCATGGCAAGTGCAAAGGACTTTGATTACAACAACGCCGATCTCTCGTGGCTCGCATCCCTGTATGACCTTTCGGAAAAACATCTGGCATGGTTTTCGGCTAAGCCGATGTCTGAAGAGAGCGGCAAGTACCTGTCACAGGCTGGCGAAGGATATTACTCCACTGATGAAGTCTCTGACAACCCAGCAGCAATAAGTTCCGCAGTATATGACAGAGGCGGCTTCCAGATGTATGCTACTACTATGTTCTCCGCCGGAGTAGGTCCTGTGTTTGAGTCCGCGTTCCCGTATGAACCTACTGACAAGGAAACACTGTATGACCAATGCTTTCTTAAGCACATATATATTGATGAAGATACTCAAAAAATCTCATACTACGATTTTGATACTCTTTATACCGAATATATCCGTGCAGAGGATTTCTCTGATTCCAGAGATAGAATGATGGAGAAGTACCCTGATTATGAGTATATGACTTATGATAAATTCGAGCAGCTTCTTGAAGGAGTTACTGAAGAAGACATAGGCAAACATTATATCCGCATCTTCTACTGGGAAGACTACTCTGACTGGAGTCTCGATGAATCCGACAGATTTAAGAATAATTATGAGCTTAAAGACGGCAGTCTGCTCCCCCAGCCCGCCGGAATCAACAGAGACCATAGCTATAGATATAATCAGATAGGAACTGATGCTATAAAGAGCGAGCTTTTAAACGGAAGAGGCGTGTCTGTCGGCTTCTGTTCTGACTCGTCATTTCCTGATGATGTTCAGGAGATAGGCTCATATATGAACTTCCTTGACGAAAACGGCACCCCAACCAACGAAATGAAAAAAGCAGCTATCTGGGCTCACTATACCTATGATAAGAACTATGACCCTGATGACCCTGATTCTATTAACCATTATGTCTATTCAGACCACGCTGTTTGTATAGTCGGATACGATGATAACTTCCCGAAGGAGTATTTCTATGACCCTAAAGGAACTATCGGCGGCGACGGTGCATGGATAGTAAGAAACAGCTGGGGCTCAAAGGACACCAACACTGACCCCGACAGTGTGGGCTGGGGCAATAACGGCGATGGCTATTTCTATATCTCGTACTATGACCAAAGCCTCGATACTGTTGAATCCTTTAATATCAACAATGACAGCGACACCAGTTTCCTTATGAAGAATATCAATATGTATGATTTCCTTCCGGTGTATTTAAGAGAGAGAGTCACATTTGATGATGAGGTGTCTACAGCAAATGTATTCACCGCCGACAACAACTGTGTTGTAAGATTCATAGGCGTTGAGGTTTGCGGTGCTGACAGCGATGTTGAATACAGCATATATAAGCTGAACGACGGTGCTGAATCGCCGGTAGACGGCGAGCTGTTTATGAAGAGCAGTGAGCATTTCACATTCTCAGGCTACCATATGATTGACCTCGGCAGAGCACTCCGTCTGAGAAAGGGCGAAAAATATTCAGTAGTCGTAAAGATAAAAAACGCTGAAGGCTATCAGCTCAACTATGCAAGAGATAATAACAGACAAGGTCTTGATTTTTATAACGACTGCAAATACCAGAGACAAATCAATGCCGGCTATGACCCGGAAAACTTTAATCCTTACACCGAATACGCAAAGGCTGTAGTCAACAAGGGCGAGAGCTACGTTGGCTCAGGCGATAACTGGAGCGACTGGGCAGATGTTATCGACGATCTGCGTGAGATCAACAAGGATATGAACAACGACGGCTACGACTATGATAACTTCGCTATAAGAAGCTACCCCGAAACTGAATACTTCGCAATAACAAACAAGCCTGTAAATGAGCAGGAAAGCTATAAAGCCGGCGATATCCTTGAGGGCGTTATGGAAATAGCCTATAATACTGATGACTGGTCTACCATAGATGAAATTGGTATGGACATCGAGCTTGAGCTGTCGATAGGCGGCAAGCTCTTCCCGGTAGGCGAGGATAATAATGACGCTAAATTCACAAGTCTTGCACACGGTGAGACTCTCTCCATTCCATACAAGTATACCGTCACAGAAGAGGACGTTGCCGCAGGCAGTATTGAAAGCTCTGTCAGATTAAAGACGATCGGCGTGTATTATGATGATGAGCGTAAGCATATATTCCCCGAAGATATGACTTTCACTGTCCTGACAAGTGCCGATTCCGCGGACAACAATAAACCCGAAACCACCACGGTAAATTCTTCCTCAAAGAAGAGTGAGAGTTCAACAACAACTGCAAAGGCAGCGGCAACTTCCAGTCCTAAGACCGGTGTAGCCGCTCCAAAAGGTATTATCGCCATATTGACAACAGCTCTTGTCGTTTCGGCAGTTTGCGTAGCAGGCAAAAAGCGCAGAGAGGACGAGTAAGTATTGTTGCCGGATGTACACTGTTTGCTTATGCGGATAATAAATTAACTGATTTATATTTGCCGGTTTAAGTTTCGTAAATTCAATTTCTTTTGTCATATAATATGCTTGATTCTGTACCTTTAGCGATATATAATAATTATAGAGCAATAAATTTTATAGATATATGCTGAAAAGTTCAAACTTATGTAAAGGACGCGATATCATGACAAAAAGAATGAATAAACTGCATGGATTTACACTTATTGAGTTGATTGTTGTAATAGCTATCATCGCTATTCTTGCTGCAATGCTTGTCCCGACACTCTCGGGTTACGTTCAAAGAGCAAAGGTAGCTGCGGCAATAAGCTCTGCAAAAACTATCAAATCATCTGTTGAGTCTTCACTTTCAGCCCGATACTCTGATTACGCTGAGGCTGGTGAGTTAGGCGACGCTTTAAATAAGATACTTTATCTCGACCAGAAAAAGGACGTAAGTCAAAGAGAGTTCGAGATAGTCGGCGCATTTACAAACAGAAGCTGGTGGACTTATATGAATGGTAACAGGTCCGGCAGCAAGTCACAGCAGGTCGATACAGTCATCGCCAAAGGTCTTGCCGAAACGTTTAACGAAAAATGGGAAAAGGGCAAGGGCAATAACCCGTTGGCTTACGGAAAAAATGGTACCTGTCGTGATTTTCTGAAAAGTAACAACTGCAACGTCGGACTTGTTGTCGTTTATGACGCTGATTGTTCGGTTCGTATGTTACAGCTTTACCGCAGGGGTATACTCGTCACATATGTCAACGGCGAATACATTGCTAATACAAGCAAGGACGCACGATTTGTCGGTACTAATGTGTGGAGCAGTATCTATTCTGGTTCCGGGTCTAAAGCTTCTGAGGAACTGTACAGAATATCACTGGCTGATAAGCAGATAGGTGATAACGGAAAACAGGGCGGCTGGTACTAAGTCAAACAATGATAACATCTATTCCTTCTATATCATGCAATGCGGTAAAGACATCTTTACCGCATTGTTTTTTGTAAAAGCGCCGAAAAACGCTTGACATTTCACTGATTTTGCGGTAAAATCAACTATAGGTAAACTCGTGAGGGATTTTTTCCTAATTTTTGAGAGGAGAGTTGCACAATGATAAAAAAATTCATTTCCGGAGTCGTTTCCGCCGCTTTAATGACTGCAAGCCTTGCGGTCTCTGCTCCGTCTGCTGCTGTGAACGTTTCCGCAGCTTCTGAGCAGAACTATGCTGACGCGCTCGATAAGTCGCTGTATTTCTATGAGGTACAGCAGGCTGGTCCGCTTCCTGAGTGGAACCGTGTTGAGTGGAAAAAAGACTCGACTATGAGCGATGAGGTCCTCGGCGGTTGGTACGATGCCGGCGACCACGTCAAGTTCAATCTGCCTATGGCTTACTCGGCTTCAATGCTCGCATGGGGCATTTATCAGTACCCCGATGGTGTCGAAAAAGTCGGTCTCATGGACTCCTACGTTCAAAACCTCGAATTCGCTCTTGACTATTTCGTCAACTGCGATAAGGGCGACGAGATAGTCTATCAGGTCGGAAGCGGTAAGCTTGACCATACATGGTGGGGTCCTGTAAGTCTCATTGAAGAGGCTATGGAAGAAAACGGTGCTGACTATGATAAAGAGGTAAGAGCCGTTCTCAAGTCCGACAGCGGCTGTTCGGCAGTATTCGGTGAAATGGCTGCTGCACTCGCTTCCGGCTATGCCGCTACAGAGGGCCGTATCGACGATTCCAAGCGCGAAAGCTACTTGAAGCACGCTGAAAACATCTACAAAATCGCTAAGACTGACCCCAGTGATAAGGTTTACAACTTAAGCGACGCTCAGGGATTCTACCAGTCGCGCCACTTCTACGACCAGCTCTTCTATGCCGCAAACTGGCTCTACATTGCTACCGGCGACAAGGCTTATCTCGACGATGCAAAGAGCTATATCCCTAAGCTTGACAAAATGCTCGGAGAAGGCGATACTATCGCTTACGGCTGGTGCCACTGCTGGGACGATAACCTTCAGGGCGCTATGCTCCTCTATGCTATAAACACAGGCGATACTTCTTCTATCAACCACGTCAAGAAGCACCTCGACAGATGGGTAAGCGGTGACGAGGCAAAGACTCTCCCGGGCGGTCTCCGCTGGCTCACTGAGTGGGGTTGCCTCAGATATGCTAATACTGCCGCATTCCTTGCAGAAGTCGCAAGCGATACTATCTTAAAGGGCGGCTCAAATGATAAGTACCTCGAATTCGCTGAAACTCAGATGAACTACTCTCTCGGCGATAACCCCGACAAGTTCAGCTACCTCATCGGCTACGGCGACAATTACCCCAAGAACCCCCACCACAGAACCGCTCACGGCTCATGGAAAAATGATGAAAAGGTTCCGTCTAAAACACGTCATATCCTCTACGGCGGTCTCGTAGGCGGTCCTGACAGCAAGGGCTCTTACGTTGACGACAGAGGCTCATACGTTTACACTGAGGTAGCTACCGACTATAACGCCGGATTTACTGCTATGCTCTGCAAAATGGTCGATAAGTACGGCGGTACTGTTGACCCCAGCTTCCCGCCTAAGGAAGTTCACGACGCTCCCGAATTCTACGTTGAAGCAATGGGCAAGGAGTCGTCGGGAAGCGGTATAACTATCAGCTTCAAGATAACTAACCACTCCGCTTGGCCTGCAAGAGTTCAGGACAATCTCTCTTTCCGTTACTATATGGACCTCAGCGAAGTCGTAAAGGCTGGCAAAAACCCCGAAGACCTCGTTATCCGCTGTGACCGAGACCAGTCCACTATGTACTCGGGAAGCGGCGTTAAGCCTGCTGTGATTTCCAAGCCTAAGAAGTATGACGGTGATATCTACTATATCGAAGTTAACCTCCCCGACGGAAGAGCCGTTCTCCCGATTTCTGAGGGCAGACAGCAGTGCGAGATACTCCTCGCTATCGTAATGCCTGACTACGGCACCGGCTGGGACGCTTCCAACGATTTCTCAAACAAGGACATTCTCGGTGCAAAGGCTTCAACTTCTGAGGACGGTACTGCAAAGGGTGTTATGACTCCTTATGTTCCTGTCTATGTTGACGGTAAGCTTTATTACGGTTACGAACCGGACGGCACATTCGCTGACGGTCTCGGCGGCACTGACAAAATAAACGACGGTCCTAATACTACTGCTTCTACTACCAAGACTACCACTAATACAACTACTACCACTACTAAAACAACAGAGTCAACATCAGAAGGTTCTGACGCGAAAAAACTCGGCGACGTGAATCTCGACGATAACGTAAGTGTTGCTGACGCTGTTACTATTCTCCAGTTCCTCGGAAATAAGGATAAGTACAACCTCTCCAAGGACGCTAAATCAAACGCTGATGTATACAACAGAGGTGACGGTATCACCGGTAAAGACGCACTGACCATTCAGTACATCGATTCCGGCAAGTACAAGGTGTCTGACCTCCCGATAATGCCTGACGCAGAATAAAAACAAATAGCCATAGAGTTCATCTCTATGGCTATTCTTGAATCAGCAGTAAAGTGCGTATCCGTCCGCTGTGGACTCCTTCACACGCTGTATCTGCTTCTCGATTACGTCGGGGTCGTCTATCCACTCGTCTATGCCGGTCTCCCCTGCCCACTGGTCCGATTTGCCGACTTTGTACACGGCAAGTCCGATTATAAGCGACACTTTACTTCCGGCGGTCAGCTTTTCCCATTCTTTCAGTGTACCCTCAAACGGACAGTTCTCGTTTCTGAATCCGTAGTAAATCTGCGGCACGATATAGTCACAGTACCCTCCTCTGCACCACAACTCTGCGTCTGCATACTGCTTCTCACGGTCAGATGTGACGTTTCCCTGCGGACTTATGCCGAATTTGACGTGACTGCCATGCGACCTGACCGTCTCATAAAGTGCCTTGACGTATTCGCTTACGACATCTCGCCGCCACTGTGCAAGGTCGGTACTGCCGCTCGCCACAAATTCTTCCCTGTCAAATTCGGGGTCTGTAGTCGGGTAGAAGTAGTCGTCAATGTGTATACCGTCAAGCTCGTACTTGCTCAGAAGCTCGTCAGCACAATCAGTTATAAGCCCCCTTACCTCCTCATGAGACGGAACAAGATACCAGCAGTCCCCTACAAGCTTTATACATCCTGTTTCCGGACTATCTGCCCACTGCTTTGTTATGAATGAATCGGGTACACTATCCATCTCAGACTTTGTCTGACAACGTAACGGATTCAGCCACGCGTGAACAGATATACCGCGTGAATGTGCTTCTTCAATAAATATACCCAGCGGGTCAAAACTGCCGTCATAGCAAGTACCGCGCGGAAACTTTTCAGATACATAGTATGAGTCGCCATTCGGGTGAGCGTGATAGTACACTGTATTCACTCCCTGTGCCTGCGATTCCTCAAGAAAGGTCACTATACCTCGTCTGTACTCGTCTTCGCTTCTGCCGCTCAGCAATTCCTCAAAACGCATATACGGAAGCCATATTCCTGTCTGCTTCGTGTAATTGAGCGGAATATAACTGCGCCCACTGCCTTTAACTCCCTCACTTTCAGCAACGTATGGAATATCCTCCGCTACTTCGGTGTCAGTCTGTGAGCAACCGGTAAAAAGTCCTAATATCAATAATGCAAATACTATTCTTTTCATCTTGTCCCTCCCTGTATATTTTATGCGGAAGAAATTAAGATTATTTCAAGTTTTATGAATACTATTATTATAAAGGAGTGATGTTATGCTAAAAAAACTATTTGCCGCCGCCATGTCTTTCATCGTACTCACAGCTTTTACATCGTGCAGTAAGAACGATTCTCATGACGTTTCTGCCGAAAATGAGCTGACTGTCACCTTTTTCGATGTCGGTAAAGCGGACTCTATCGTTCTCACGTCTGACGCAAGCACAGTTGTTATCGACTGCGGCGAAAAGGGTGACGGCAAGGATATCGTCAATTACCTCAGCGACAGAGACATAACAACTGTCGATTACCTGATTATTACCCACTACGATAAAGACCACGTAGGCGGTGCGGCAAAGGTCATAAACAATCTTGACGTAAAAAACGTCCTCGCTCCCGATTACGACGAACAAAGCGAAGAAATGGACAAGTACCGGAAAGCTCTGAACGATAATAACATAGTGCCTACTCTCCTTACTGACGACATCTCTTTCACTCTCGACGGCATGGATTATACGGTCGACGCTCCCGACAAAACCTTCTACGGTGAGGATAACGACAACGATTTCTCACTTGTGACCAAAGTCGTACACGGCGGTAATACCCTCCTTTTCACCGGCGACGCAATGGAACAGCGTCTCAGCGAAATTATGGATATAGGTCACTGCACTCTCCTGAAAGTCCCATATCACGGAAGAAAACTCGATAACATCGAAGATTTTATAAGTGCCGTTTCACCCGAATGTGCCATTGTCTGCACTTCGCAGGAGGAGTTTTCGGGTTCGGTTCAGAAGCTTCTCAAAAAGAATAACATAGTCTGCTACGCTACCTGCTTTAACGGTACTGTTACCGCTGTTAGTGACGGTAATCATATATCAGTTACGTCCGAGAAGTCGTGATAAATCAAAACTCCCTGCTATTGCAGGGAGTTTATTTTTAAATAAAAACACCCCGCAGAATACTCTGCAGGGATTGGCGCGGATTGAGAGATTTGAACTCTCGCGCCGGTTTCCCGACCTACTCCCTTAGCAGGGGAGCCCCTTCACCACTTGGGTAAATCCGCAAACCAGC
>ONBA01000021.1 GCA_900315975.1 uncultured Ruminococcus sp. | reverse complement strand
TTCGTAAATGAACATTCTTCCACGCTGCGTCCACTGTGTATTAGGTTTGGCAATGGAATCACCGTTCTCGTCCAAGACAGTAAAAGTCTTTGACTTAACATAACCACGATCAGCATACTTCTGATACAAAAGCCATACCTTGCCGAGCTTATACTGTATGCCGTGTTCGTGAAGCCACTTGTTCAGCCACTTTGCTGACTTTCCGTAGTCCTTTGCAATAGTGGTTATGGGCATAAGCCCTGCGGATTGTAGAACCATAAGATTCGTAACTTTTAGCATTATTGACCTCCTCTATTTCATAAGGGACTAAGTCCCAGTTACTTCTGACAGCAGGTGTCAAAGGATGATACCCCTGTTCACCGATTTTGTATAGCTTGTTCCTGAACTTAGATAGCCGTTCAAGGATATCAGCCTGACGCTCTCTCACTCTCTCAGAAGTGTTACCCAGACCGCCCCATGCAATGATAATGGCATCACTCATAGCTGCGTACTGTTCAATAATTTCATCACAGTCCTTTGCAATCAGATCATCATTGGAATTGAATCTGAGGCTTAATTTCGGCGTGATTCTGCTATACAGGTTTACGATGTTCACACTGCCGAAACCGAGCTTATGCAGATTGTTCAGCACAAGCATTGTTGTCATGTCCATGCAAAGGGTATCAGCGGTGTTCGGATTGATCATGATGATCATGGCGCATTTGCCGTTCTTATCCCACTCACGGCGCAGCAGTAAGCGATGTTCGCCGTCATCGGAAAACAACGCTTTGCTTTTCATAACTGTGGTTTCAGTTTTCATAATTCACCTCTCAAAAAAAGTTGGCGGAGCATTATACTCCGCCAATTGCTGTTATTTGCGTTTCCTGAAAATGCCGATGATGTCGATGATAACGCCGACTGCTCTGACAAATACTTTTACTGTGCTATTCATTCCTCGATTGCCTCCTTGATCTTGTCACCTACGATTACTGTTATCGCAGCACCCTCCACAATCAGCGTGAATACGATACCTGCAATAAAGCCTCTCATAATATCTACCTCCTTAATAATTAACGCTGATACAGCGTTTTTATCTCTTCTATAGCCTGTTCAAGCAGGTCATGGTCCATTAACATTTCTTCGACTTCGTCACTGCTGTAACCAAACTCAAAGAGTAATTCAACATCTTCTCTATCGACGCCGTAGCAGCCGCAGATCATCAGGAGATCGTTGGTGTAGTCCTCGCCCATGTCCCCATAATCGTAGCCGTACAAGCGGTATAAGTAATGCCAATCAAAGTGCTGCACCTGCGCTTCAAAGGTGCTTACAGAAAGTTTGCCGTCACTGTCGATGCGGACTATATCCCCGTCATTTACCTTGACCTCGTTGCACACTCCCGAAAACTTTACAGCCTTCATAGCGGCATTGAGAATAGCCGTGGTTGAAGCGTAAACATAAAGTCCGTACTCAGGGAAGTGAATGAGTGTTATTGGATTGTCGCCCTTTACGAGAAATAGTGTGTTGTCGTCCCGAAGGATCGTAAAGACAAAGCTACCCTGCAATGCCTCTGCCATAGCTTTGATGCTGTTGCTGTCAACGCTGTTCTCATGCTCGATAAGCTGAACGGCGATATACGAATCGGTTTCGATATTTGTCTCAGGCAGCTCTTTCTCTTTACGGAGTTCCTTGTCATTGTACAGTACGCCGTTATGAGCGAGGGCAAAAGTGTGGTTAGAAGTTGTCCCCTCGAAAGGGTGATTGTTGTAGTTATTCTTCTCGCTGCCCTGAGTAGTGAATCTTGTATGACCGATGACCGCTGTTGTGTCTTTCGGGAAGTACAGCTTGACCTTGTGGGCAGGCTTCGCTTTCTTGAATGTAACGATGTTCCCATCGTTCACATAGCTTATGCCTGTTGCATCGGTGCCTCTGCTTTCTGCCGCAACAGATAATGCCCTGAGTAGCCGCTTTAGTGTACTTGCCGAAACTTTCTTGCCGTAGTCCAAAAATCCGATAATTGCACACATATCACTCAGCCTCCTTTCCGATAACCTCGAAGCTGTCTGCATCGGGACAGATTCCGAGGCTTCTGCCGTTGTCCCACTTCATGTGCAGGGTTCCCATATCGTCAACAGATGTAACTGTTCCTGTCATTCCGTCAGGTATAGGTGAGTAAGGATCGTCCATATGCAGCAGACGAATTCTTGTGCCTACGGGGTAAGCCTTCTTGTAATACTCAGCCTTGTTCATATCACATATCCTCCTCTACGGTCACTTCGTCATTGATGTACAGCCGACGCTCTTTCAAATATTGTATCAACTCAGGATACTCTATCTTCTTCACAAGCTCAGACCACGACAGGTCTTCCAATTCACTTTGGGACATAGAAATAGCCACATCACAGATCGTATTGACAAACTGCAATGTGGCTATAAATGTGTTATACTTTAGTGTGCCTCTGAAAAGGCGGAACTCGATTGTACTGTAATTGCAAAGGTTGACAGCGCTGTATCTGCCGTGGTCACTGCACTTGGCTTTCTTCAAGATTTCCTTTCCGGTTTTTTCGTAGCCGTAACGTGCTGACCAACGGTTCATGTTATACTGGCTCCTTCGGGAGAAACAGAAGACCTCGTTCCAGTGCTTTTCTATCAGGAAAAGTATCTTGCCGATGACCTCTTCCTGCTCCGCCTGATTGTCACCAAAAGCATTCCTATTAACGTGAATATGAAGACCGCAGGTACTTGTCTGGTGAGAACGATAGCCCATTTTGATTGCTTCATGCAGAACAGACTCCCAGTCCATATTGTTCATATGATAGTCAAGCGTCATTGGGTGAGAAACGATCTCAAAGCCGTCGTCAATACTGCCGTCTGACTTGATGTAGATATGCTCATGGATTGAATTTGCTATTTCTTTTAGTTTGCTTGCATTATCATCGTCCTTACCACCGCAGTCTACTTCCAACTCAACACCAAGATAGCGCTTGTCTTCGCCGTAGAACACTGGTTCAGGTTTGTAGCTGTACTCCTCGATCTCGTCATTAAAGTCATCGTAACAGCTGTTGCAGTAAGGATAATCGCCTCGCCAGTTGATGTTGTTATCGTGGATGATTCTGTTGCAGCACTCACAGCGGTGATAGTAGTCATTGTAACAGGTTTCGCATAGTGTGGTATCATCGTCCTGCACTGCATCGTTAATCCAGATCGTTTCGCCGCAGTGGTCACAGGTGGTGCAGTGTTCGTCAACACACTCATGACAAAGGAACTGATCGTCTACCCATGTTCCGTCCTCCTCTTTGATTTCACAGCCACAGATGTCGCAGATTCTTACGTTTTCTTCCATTTCAATTACCTCTTTTCAATTTTTCATTCAGGTGTTGAACCGCACTGACCGTAAGCACTATGATGATACTGCCTGCATAGCCGCAGACAAAACCTCTCACAAAGCTTTTTAAAATATCTTTCATATGCAGTTACCTCCATTTCAATATTCAATAAAGCAGGAAGTCGCTCTATCAGGATAATAATATATAACTGAAAATAGGAGTTGATTCGGTGGCTTATAGACAAAAAAATCCCTATGAGATCAATTTCTCATAGGGATTCGTTTTCGCCATTTCGCCATCAGATTTTAATGAAAGAGTAATATATATATTCTTGATCTTATATAGGTTAATAAGAATATATAGTAATGTATAATATATAAATTAAAATAGATTATATATAGTCGTGAGATTATAAGAAAAAACACTACTAAAAATAAATACTCCCAATAATTGAACGCCCGTTAGGGCTGACACTGTGACGACCGTAAGGGAGGAACGGTGGCATAGCTCAGCGCAGCTGCCTGCACGGAGTGCCACTGCCCGTGTAGGGCATCTATTATTATGTGTTATCGGATGTTGTATGCCGATTATCAAGGATAAGGAGAATACAGCATATCATTGTCTTAATGATACACGATACAGCAAGTATTTTCAGATATCTTCTCATGATAAACCTTTCTTCGCATCAAGCCGGACAGCCTTCAAGATCATCAAGCTGATTTGAGTCGAGGTCAAGATCAAGTGTAACACGGTGTTTTTCAGCGCTCATGCCAAATTCCTCCTTGATAATGCCATTTTCGTCAGCATGATTAAGCAGATACGCCTGTTTATTGTTATCGTTTGGATTCGGGATAACATTTAGCCTGCCGCTATCGACAGAATTATTGATTTCCTCCATTGCAACGCCGGAATACAAATTAACGAACTCTTCTTCAAACAGATCTTTGTCTGAGGCAAGCATATCAAGGGCATCTTTTTCTATATAAGCATTGAGGGTTTCCTGCTGATACATCGTTCTCCAGAGAAAATCCAATGTAAACGGAACATCTGACAGCTTTGGATCCTTAGCAAGGAACGGTACAAATTCCGCTTTCATTCGTTCAAAAATCTCTTTGCTGAAAAAGGCTGCGGAGAAAAGAGCTTCATTTTCAACATATAAAAATCCGCTCTTAACGATATTGAAACTTTCGAGAGTATCTATGAAGTCCATGCCCTGTTCTTCCAAGTAGAGATCATAATTATGAAATTCATAGCGGAAGAATACTCTGTCCTTAGCTTCATTTCCACCGTCATATAATTCACGCTGGAAATTATATTTAAATGCGCTGAGGACATTTTCACGCAGACAGTTCTGCATAAACTGATAGCTTGTCTGACCACCGACTTTTACTCTTTCGTCCAATAATACTTTTGTCTTGGGTTGGCTGAAAAATGATGCTTCTGTAAGCTGATTTGTTCGGCTGTTATCTGCCACAACTCCAACAAGATACTCACTGATATATCGGTTCACTCTGGTTTTATATGTTAATATTCGTATTACAAAGAAAGCCGCCGCACCAATCAGATATAATTTAAAAATTGTACTATTAGTATCAGGACTTGCTTTGAAAAGTTCCAAAGGTATTCCTATGATGAACATACCTACTATTACTTTTATAATGTACACAATAAGGTTTTTATACTGCTTTACGGCAGGAGAACCCTTTTTTATAAGCAGGATAAGGGGAACTATGATAAATATAAGTATTATAAAGCCCATGCTACGCTCTCCTTATGCAATTGACAGTGTATTGCAGGCATATTCCTGCTTCTGGGCGGTATTCTGCGACATATCCACCATATTGCCTTCTTCCATCTGTGCGGCAAGCTGCTTTATATCGGCAGGTATCTCGTCCTCAGAAACAAAGGTCTGTCTCACAACTGTATTCTTCATGAATGAGCCGTCCTGCTGCTGTGTGTAGTTGTAGGATATTTCCTGATACTCGTCGCCAACCTTTTTCAGGAATGTCTGCACGCCATCAACAATGACATTGAAGGTTGCTGCAACATAGTTCATAGCCTTGTCAAGCCACTGCGTAAGCAGGGTGAAGAATTTTCCTATCGTCATTGCGACCTTACGCAGATTATTTATGATAAACTTTGCGAGCTTTTTTGTAAGCTGTGCGATCATTGCAAATACCTTATCAAGTGCTTGTCCAATTTTTGTAAAAAGTCCCATAATTACTCCTCCGTGTCTGTTTTAATCTGCGGTGCTGCCACCGTCATTTCAAATTGCTCTGATTTCAACTTTTCAAGCTGCTCTGCGGTTTCCACATCGTTCATATCAAATGCCGAAAACGGCTTTTCCGTATGGAGCGGATAAAGCTGGAAATTCTTATCCGCCTTGAACTGATCCTTGTAGTAAAGCTCTGCATCAACGTTCACTATAAATTCCTCTGCATTATTCTCATCAGCAGTTGCAGTAAACCTGCACTTTCCGCCTACATAGAGCAGACCTTCCTTTTTAGCGTGTGCAATCAGCCTATTATCAAGGTCGTCGCCTGTTTTTTTCAGAAAGTCATTCCATGTGAATGGCTTTACTTTTTTGCGTGCTGAATTATCGCCGCTGCTGAAAAGTGCTTCAAGGTCGTCAAAAAACTTACTTCTTGCCATAGCCCGCCTCACTGATAATTCTTGAGAAGCTGTGCCTCAATATCCTCTGTAAGTTCAAGTATATCGCTTCTTGTGCTTTCTGCCTGCTGATAGATCTCTTCAGGAACCTTGTCCGCACTGACTGTGCGCTCAACTTCTGTTACCTGCCACTGATCGCCTATCTTGGAATAGTTCTTAGATATTTCCTTGCTTGCAGCTTTGAGAACAGCTTTTCCAACATTTATGAATGTCTTGCAGCCAATCAGAACGCCCTGAATTTTCTGCTTTGCGATCTCTCCGACCTGCTTCAACCATAATATAATATCATCGTAAAAGTAGTCAAGCAGAGTGACCAGAACTGTTGCAGCGCCTATCGCTGCCAATGCGGTAAATAGAATCATGATAATCCTCCTCGTTTTTCATTTGCTTTTTTTACTATGTCAGCCGGAACCTCTGATTCCGGAACGACTTCTGTTTTGGTGATCTTCATATCACTGCTGTCGATATTACGGTTTGCCTGTTTACTCTGAATTATCCGGCTGACCGCATCTTCAAAATATTCCTGCTTTACGGTCTGTGCGCCGTCTTTGGCAGCTTTAAGAGCAGCTTTCAGAACTGCATTGGAAATATCGCTTCCGCTTACTTCGCTATACTTTTCAGCAAGTACTGAAATATCAGAATCGGTCGGCATTTCAGCAGGTATGTACCTCCGCCACAGCTTGCATCTTAGCTTTTCATCGGGAAGATCAAACTTTATATGGAACTGTATTCGCCGCATAAAAGCAGGATCGTAGTTGCTGATAAAGTTCGTTGCAAAAATCACCATACCTGTATAGTCGTTCAGCAAAGTGAGCAGAACAGAACGTGTCTGGTTCACGCTTACATCGGTGGAACTTGACATATTTGTAACACGCTTGCTGAGAAGCGCATCTGCTTCATCAAAAAATATGATAACGTCCTGATCGAGCGCATCGTGAAACAGCTTGGTAAGATTTTTGCTTGTTTCGCCGACATACTTGGACTCAATGTCCGCATAGTTCACGCATATCAACTGCTTGTGAAGCTCATTGGCTATTGCGTGTGCCGCCATAGTCTTACCGGTTCCAGGTTCACCAAACAAGTTTATGAACAGATTCCGCCGCTGCTTCATCACAGATTTCAGATTCCATTCCTCAAAAACTATATTCCAGTATTCCTGAGCTTTTATAACAGTTTCGATCTCATCAAATGTTTCTTTGGATAGGATCAGTTCCGAAATGCTGAATTTGGGAGATGTGACCTGAAACACCATTTGCTGCGGATCTGATTTAGTTGTTTTCACACTGTTATCTTGTGGTATCAATGGCATTAAGCAGCCTCCATTCTGAACTATTCTTTACGAGATTTAATATCTCGGCACAAACTTCGGACATGAGAAATTCGCCGCAGTCTGGCTTGTACGTTCATAGCAGGTCTGCTTTTCAGTTGTCTCTACCTGAAAATTGCCACCCAGCTTCGGCTGGATCGTGGTGCTGCCCATGGCACCGTTCCAGTTCCTGCAGAGAGCACATTTCTTGTCTATCTTTCTGAGCATCATCTTTCCCATAATAATATCCTCCAATCAAAAGCTGGTAAATAGTGTATACCAACATTAACACAATTATAGCATATAATATAGAAAATGTCAATCACTATTTACCAAAAATCAAAAACTTCTTTAGGCAGGAATGAGTGCTATGTTTAAACTAAAAACAAAAGATGGGTGCAACAATATTACAGGAAAGAGACTTACTGCTCTTCGCCACAAAAAAGATATCTCACAGCGGCAACTCGCCCGAATGATGCAGATAGCAGGATTTGATGTGGATCATCATTTTATCCGCCGTATTGAGAACGGTGATCGATTTGTCACTGATATTGAGCTTGTGGCTCTTGCTCGTGTCCTGTCAGTTCCGATCACAGATCTGATAGATGATACGATCCCGATCGCAGATCAGGAAGATTGCTGAGATTCAGAATCGTCATATTCTTTGATTTCATGGTAACATTCCTCGCAATATCCAAGATCATTGTCCCATTTCAAATGATCTTCCGGGACGATTCTTCCACAGCTCTCACATTTACATTTACGATCCTCGTCTAACCATTTTTTCTTCAATTTTATGACTCCTCCTACTCTAACCCTATGATTTCATTATAACAGTCATACCGGACAGATGGCTGTCTGTTCATAATATATTTACAATTTATTCCTGATACAGCCGGTGCATTTTCTCGATTTCTGCTTTCATTTCATCGGCAAAGTCATTCGGTGACAGTACTTTTACCCATGCTCCCTGTGAAAGCAGATACATCATCAGCCCTCTGCCGTCATTGACCTCAGCTTCCAGAATAAACTTGTCTCCGTTCTTTTCAATGATTCTTGCAGTTGGCAGGCGGTCGAGAACTGCCTGAACGGAAAGTCCCGAAAACGAGAATCGCACTGTGATCGGCTTGCCTGGAAACATGAACTGGTTTCGTTCTCGCAAATTGCCCTCATCAAAGCTGTGTGGGGCGTCAAGCTGGAATTTTTCACGGCTTGCTGATAGAGCAGTGATGCGGTCAATACGAAAATGCTTTGCCTGGTAAGTCTCGTCATCGGCTTCATAGGCGATCAAATAGAAATAATACTCACTGAACATCACAGCAGCAGGCTTGATCCTGCGCCTGATCTCCGTTCGATCCATTTTGAAGTAGGTGATTGTCAGAATATGTTTTTGCTCAATTGCCTGCACGATGCTCCAAAGTCGGTCTATCACGGAATTGCAGTCTGATCGTACCTCGTGGTAGTGATAGACCTCTTTTCTGATAAGGTTTTCGAGGCTTTTTCTGTCCTCGGCAGTCGTGAATTTTTTCATCTTAGCGATCAGGGTCAGGATCTCTTCCTTGGAAAAGCACCTGCTCCCCAGCAAGACCTTAATTACGGCAAACAACTCCTGGTTCTTCAAAAATTCATCACTGGTCAGCAGATATGCCTTGTCTCTATGGGAATAACGCAGCTCTGCATTTTGCAGCAGCTCCCGATGTTCCGCCAGAAAAGCCTGTATCTCTGCGATATTCCGACTGATGCTTTTCACTGAGACCTGATACTCTGCCGCAAGCTGTTTGGGAGAGATGTGTTCGCCTTTCAATGCTCTGAAAAATATTTCCAGCATTCTTTCGTGTTTCTGATGTTCCATAGCTATCCTCCTTTTTTCTTAATTATAACACCATAGCCGGACACAGGGGTGTCTTTCTGAAAACATTCGGCTGATTGTACAGAAAGCATCCGGTTTGATTGTGCAGAATGCTAATCGTTTGATTCTTCATGAACGAATCATTTTTCAGCGTTCACACCGGAATTCAAGTACAGCGATCATCTGGTCTGTTTGTTTGAATTCATTCCGCCATTTCGCCATCAATTTCAAGAGAAAGTGTGCTCCTGAGAATAGGTATCATTTAAGGTAGGTCACGGTCATTTGCACGTTTAACCCACGAACTTTTTCAGGACAACAAGATAAAACAAAATCCCTAAATACCGTTATTACATGGTATTTAGGGATTTTCGCAACCTTTGCGGTTACGCATTTTTGATTGGTGGAGGCGAGGGGAATTGAACCCCTGTCCGAAAGACCGTCCATGAAACTTTCTACGAGCGTATTTTACCTATTAAAATTCCCTCAGAGGGTAGCCGGTAAACGGGCAGCCCAGAGGAGTAGTCCGAATACAACTGACGGACACGGACACTTCCGTCAGACGTTCACCGCTAATCGATGCCCAAGCGGGAGCCGCGGTACTCACCCGGTGGACAGAAGCTGACTTAAGCAGCTACCAGTTCGCTATTTCTAGAAACTGTGATATTATTTCTTGCGTTTATATTTAAACGTGGCGCAGATTAAGGAGGTACGCCGCAGCTCCGCTCGCTTATCGCACTTCAGGTCCCCCGTCGAAACCTTTACGCCCCCATAAGTGGAGCAGAAACGGGAGGAATCCGTGCTGCAAATATATTATATAACAAAAAGGAAGAAAAGTCAATGGGTATGAAGGTGAAAAAAGAGAGAAAGGGGTCGGAAAAAAGGAGAGAGGAAACAAAAATGCTTTGACATAGGGAGTAAAAAGGAGTATAATAGAGTAAATGTACATTTGGGGGACTGGTCATATGGAGAAGATTTTTTCTACGAATAAGATGAAATTTTACTTTGTGAAATTCGGGTGCAGGGTAATAGCGTTTACAGTGATGGTACTGATGTACCTTGCTGACAGGGACTGGTTTTACGGACTGACCGAAGTGCCGGTAAAAAGCGGGATAAACTTCATGCATATAATGTGGGCAGTGTTTATGGGACTGATGCTTCTGCACATTTTCCCGCCGCGGATAATGTCGATGGGAGCGGGGAAGATACGGCGCACCAACTACGTGCCGGTGGAGAACTATTCACGGGAAAAGCTGCTTGAATTTGTGCACAAGGAGAATGTGAAGGCATGGCGTGTCATGGTATTCTGGATACTGTTCAACGGAGCGCTCGCGGTACTTTATTTTACGGGACTTATCGGCAAGCCTGAGCTGCTGCTGCTGACAGTGATATATTTTATTTCCGACTACATATGTATACTGTTATTTTGTCCGTTTCAGACGTTCGGGCAGCAGGACAAATGCTGTGTTAACTGCCGTATCTACGATTGGGGACACTTTTTCATGTTCACGCCGATGCTGTTCGTAAACACTTTTTACGGCTGGACACTTTTTGCGATGGGAACGGCTGTAATAGTACACTGGGAGTATATGTTTGTGAAGTATCCTGAGCGATTCTGGGAAGGCTCGAATCAGGCACTAAGGTGTGCTAACTGCAAAGACAAGACGTGCACGATAAAACGACCCGTTACACGAACGATAACGGATTTCCTCAATAAGTAGGGGAATGGAGCAATCGGGAGATATAGAAAAACAGAGCCGTACATAATGTGCGGCTCTTAGACTGTAAAAACTGGATTTGAAGCAATAATTGTCGGACGAACACTGTTCGCCCGTGTTGCTTCCATACGAAACTGGACTTTTTGAACACTCTGTTAGCAGTACATAAAGTGCGGCTATTTTACATAGTACCATCGCGCCATATTTTTCTGTAGGCGAAGCAGGTGAGGTTTTCGGCTTTTTTGAACTGTCTTGCGAAGTAGCTCTGGTCGTTGAAACCGCAGAGGTGAGCTATTTCCTCGACCGATTTATCGGAGAAGCGCAGGAGCTGTTTTCCGTAGTTTATACGGCAGGAGATAACGTGCTGGAAGATAGTTCTGCCGTAGATTTTTTTGTATTCGCGGGTGAGGTAGAACTTGCTTATGTAAAACTCGGACGAAAGCTTTTCGAGTGAGATGTCGGTACTGAAATTGTCGTCGATATAGCGGTTTACAGCGGCAAGCTTCTGTTTGAGAGCAGTGTCGAACCTGTCAGACGATGAACTGAAAGTGAGAGCAAGGGTAAGGATATCGACGAGAAGCTTTGAGGTGAGAACCTCTGAATCAGGCGAATCAGCGGTATTTACAGCTATTAGTTCATTCATCGCTGATACTACCTTGTCGAAAAATGAGGGACGGAACACGTTTCCGGAGTGGCTGAGAAAATGCTCGTAGTACTGGCTTGAAGTCGCACCGTTGAAGTGCACCCACATTACCGCCCACGGGTCAACAGCCGAACTCTTGCAGTAGTACGGAGAACGGCAGTCGATGAAAAAGCAGTCGCCCTCAGAGAGCATGAAAGTATTGCCGTTTATATTCAGCTCGCCTGAGCCTGATGTAACAGCGGCGATAATAAAAGAGTCGCCGGCGCGGAGCTGAGTAGTAAAAGCGTCATCGGGCATGATACTGCCGATTTCGTGCAGGTAAAAAAAGGCACTTTTAGCAGCCGGAGAAGGAGTGTTTATGATACGCTGAGAGAGTCTGCTGCGGAAAGCTTCCGGTTCGTGATGTTCCAACAATGTCACCTCGGTCCTGTGATAGGTCATTAATATAATTATAACATAGAATCTTAAAAAATGCAACACAATATATTGAAAACAGCCACTATATGTGGTATAATTAGAGAAAAAACGGAGGTATTTCCAATGAACGACGAAGTAATAGTAAGAGACCTGTTCGGTGCATTTCTGAGTGCCATTGCTGAACAGAACTCTGCCGCCCTCACAGAAATGGCTGACAGGAGCTTTGCTGTGCACCATATAATGACCGGAAAATCGCAGTCGGGAAGCGAGTTTATTTCCGACATAGCAGCCGGAAGGTTCCGTATTTTCACGGCAGGGGATATCAGTGCCGACCTGCGCGTTATAGGCGACAGTGCGTTCGTTATCGGCAAACTCACTGTTGACTGCGAGATTTATGGTACTGACCGCTGCAAGCGCAGACTTGCCGTTAAGCCGACACTCCGCAAGTCCGCAGACGGCTGGAAGTTCACGGACGTCCGCATATCGGAGCTTTCGGAATGATTTACCGTGTGCCGGAGTATTACCGTGAATTCCGCTGCATAGCCGACAAGTGCCGCGACAGCTGCTGTATCGGCTGGGAGATAGATATAGACCCCGAAACTGCCGAAATATACGAGAGTACCGGCGGCGACTTCGGTGAACGTCTGCGAAGCAGTATCTCCGACGGCAGCTTTATTCTTCAGGCAGATGACAGGTGTCCTTTTCTGAACGAGAGCGGACTCTGCGATATTTACACCGAGCTTGGCGAGAACTGCCTTTGTCAGATTTGTACCGACCACCCGCGGTACTACGAGTGGTTCGGGAGTGTCAAGGAGGGCGGTATCGGACTGTGCTGCGAGGAGGCTGCAAGACTTGTTCTGTCAGGCGGTTTCGGATTTGACGAGTGGGAAGTTCCCGATGAGGACTGCGGCAGCTACGACCCTATGCTGTATGAGCTTCTGCTTAAAGCGCGTGAGGAAATTTTCACTCATCTGCAAGGCAGTGACTTTGCCGCTGAGATGCGTTCACTTGTGGACTTCGCCGACTCTCTGCAAAGCAATATCGACAGGGGAACGTACAGACTGCCGTCGTGGAAGCGTTCAGCTGAGACGGAATGTCCCGATATTGCGGAGGTACTGAGCATTTTCACCGAGCTTGAGCCTATCGACGAGAAATGGCAGCCATATATAAATAAGTGTATTTCCGCCGCCGACCAGTTTAAGGGAGTCTGTCAGGTACACGAGGAGTGGCTGAGAAAAGTCGCACACTACTTCATCTACCGCTATTTCATGAAGGGTACTTTTGACGGCGAGGTAGTATCGCGGGTGAGGTTTGCAGTGCTTAGTACGTGGACTATCGGCTATCTTTGGAACTTTGAAGGCTGTGAAGAACTTTCGGGTTGTGCGTGGACTGCGAAAAATTACTCAAAGGAAACTGAATACAGTGAGGATAATCTCATCTTCCTTGCCGACGCTTTTTACGAGCGCGAATGTCTTTCGTCAAAGGCTTTGAAGGGGCTTTTCAGTAAAGTCTGAAAATAATTTTGTAATACCCCACTTTTGAAAAATACACTGCGTAATCTATATTAAGATACGGGGGTGATCTGAATGGATCCGGATACACATCAAATCATGACCCAAGTCTATCAGGCAAAAAAAGACAACTCTGCCGCCGATGAACTTATCGCGGCATATATGCCGTTCATCAAGTCGGAGACGTCTAAATTCATAAACCGTCCGCCCGACCAGAGTGACGATGAACTGAGTATAGCGATGTTCGCATTCTACGAGGCTATACGCGATTATTCGAGACTTCGCGGCTCGTTTCTGAAATTTGCCGCAATGAAGATAAAGAACCGTCTGATAGACCATTACCGCAAGGAAAAACGTAACAGGATACATATTTCACTGGACGATACGTCCGATGATAAACCTGATATGATAGATACTATCGCCGACGACCACGACAGCTTTGAAGAAGCGGATATGCGTGAGGCGACTAAACAGGAAATAGCTGAACTCTCTGCACAGATGAACGATTTCGGAGTTTCCATGCAGGACATTGCCGACAATTCACCCAAACAGCAGAGAACGCTTGAAAGCTGTCAGAAGGCTGTTTACTATGCCCGCAGTACACCGGAGATACTTGAAGAATTTCTCCGTACAAAGCGGGTCCCGATAGCTAAACTCGCTGACGGCGCACAGGTAGAGCGAAAAACTCTCGAACGTCACAGAAGGTACCTCGTAGCAGTGCTTCTGATATGCACCAACGGCTACGAGATACTCCGCGGACACATAATGCAGGTACTGAAAGGAGGGGAGAATGCATGAAATATTTAGTGATGGAATGCCATGAAGGCTACGCTGTACTCATGGACGAGGAATCGCGTTTCGTTAATGCCGCAAATATGCATTACGAGGTCGGACAGGTAGTTACAGACCCTGTTCTTATGGACACTGATAAGCACTCTCCCTCTGTAAGCCGCAGGTTTATAGTACGGACTATAGCCGCTGCTGCGTGCTTTGCCATAGTAAGTCTTGCGGGTATGCACTTCTTCATGAAAGCTCCCGAAGAACCGCATACGGTAGTGTTCGTGTCAGCTGCTGCCGACATAAGAATGGAGCTTGACAGCAAGGGCAGTGTAGTAAGTATCACAAGTGACACCGAAGAAGGCAAGGAGATAATCAGGAAGTTCAAGGAGAATCACAAGGTTGACGACAACAGAGTCGACCTCGCCTCGGACATTCTTGAGTTTCAGATAGAAAATGGCTATATTTCAAGCGGCGACACTGTTGAAGTCCTGCTTCCTGCCGACAGTAAAAAATACGATACCTACAAGCAGGAGTTTGAGACTGAGATAGCCAAGCATGACCTCAATCCCGAGGTCAAGGAAATAAAGGGCGAACCGCCACACGAACCGCCGAAACCACCTGTTCCCGCAGCGACAGCTCCTGCACCTGAGCCAGCAAAACCGCATACCCATGCCGATGAAAAGCATGAGGAAGTGCGTGCGACTACAGCTGTACCGGTTCCGGCAGCACCTGATGCAAAGAAACCGGCGGAAGCACCGGTCGATACACCGAAGCCGCCTGAGCAGAATCCGCCTGCGCCTGAACCACCGGCAGCAAAGCCTGCTGACGGCAGCGTGCCTGAAAAGCCTGCTCCTGCTGCACCGCCTGCCGGTCAGAATGCGGAACCGCCTAAACCTGCCGAACCCGGCAAGGGACAGACTGCTCCCGATAAGGCTGAACCGCCTGCCGCACCGCATGAAAACGGACGTACAGCTCCCGAGCCTCCGCCTGCCGGACATAATGTACAGCGGCACGATAAAAATGAAATCTCCAAATCTCATTAAACCACCCAGGAAAGACTGCGTTATGCAGTCTTTTCTATTTGTGGGGGGATATGTATTTGCAGCGTATAACAGGTATACGGAAAAATTTATGAAAATTTTTTCAGAGTTACCCCTTTTTTGGAAAATCTGCTCCGTAAACTATTAACAGAAGCCCGGAAGACAATGCTTCAGGGCTGAATCCGGACACGGAAATTTAATTTAAAGGAGTCTTAATCATGAAAAACAGAAGAACACTCATCGCTGCAATCGCAGCAGTATCAGCAATTTCAGCTGCAACAGGAGTTACATCTTTCGCTGCAAAGACCCTCACTGAGGACAAGGCTGAGGACAAGCCCGCTATCGTTGCAGAGGCTACAACAGAGGCTGAGGAAGCTGCTACAGAAGCTGAGGAAGCTGCAACTGCTCCTGCTGCTGAAGACGCTGAGAAACCCGCTCCCGCTGAGGAAGCTGCTCCCGAGCTCGTAAAGCCCGAGGACAAGAAGGAAGAAGCTGCTAAGCCTGAGAAGGACGAGGCTAAGAAGCCTGCTAAGCACGTTGGAAAGAAAGAAATCGTTGACACTATCAACGGCACATTTGATGTAGAAGCAAAGGATTTCAAGGACGCTGAGAGCAAAGAAGCTTGGTTCGATTTCATCAAGAACAACCTCGAGGCTAAACTCCCCGCTGCACCGGTTGCTCCTGAGAAGGACGAGAAGGTTAAGCCTGAGCCGCCGAAGCCTGTTGAGGGTGAGGAAGCAGTAAAGCCTGAGCCGCCTGTTGCTCCCGAGAAGGACGAGAAGATTAAGCCTGAGAAGGAAGAAAAGGTTAAGCCCGAGCCTCCGAAGCCTGCTGAGGGTGAGGAAGCTGTAAAGCCTGAGCCGCCTGTTGCTCCCGAGAAGGACGAAAAGGTAAAGCCTGAGCCTCCGAAGCCTGTTGCTCCCGAGAAGGACGAGAAGGTTAAGCCCGAGCCTCCGAAGGGTCCTAAGCACGGTCCTAAGGCTGAAGCTGAAGAGACAACTGAGGCTGTTGAAGCTGAATAATCACTGACCCACTTTTTCCGGTTCCCTTGCTATTATCCGGAATATACCCAATTTCCCTACATTGACTATAGAAACATGACAAGTAAGAGCAGTTTGGTCGCTGCTCTTACTTTTTTATGTGATTTTGCTATTTACTTGACAAAAGAACCACACTATGCTATAATTATGTATATGGTCTGAAACTGAGGGAAGTACGGTGAAAAACCGTCGCAGCAGTCACTACCGTGAGCGGTATTTGCCGCAAGCCGGGTCGCTCGTCAGACTATACTGGTCGTAACGCTTTTGGGCAAGGAAGAGCGCAGTTATTCCCTATCTGTTATGGGTGGGTCATTTTCGTGTGCTTCCGGATATTTCCGGATTTTTTTTGCCCCCTACAATTTATTTAGGAGAGATATTATGAAGAAGTCTATCGCAGTTGCAGCAGCTGCTATGCTGCTCTCATGTTCCGCAATGTCATTCAGTGCTTATGCAGCTGAAAAAGAACCTGTAAACGTTGACATCACTATTGTCGACAACAAGGGCGACCTAGTTCTTGCTGACGAGGATATCAAGGTAACTGACGTTGATAACGACGGTAAACTCACTTTCAACGACGCTTTCATCATCACCCACGACGAAAAGTTCGAGGGCGGTAAGGAAGGCTTTGCTACAGAGGAAACTTCATGGGGACAGTCCATTGTTAAGCTCTGGGGCATAGAGAATCAGGGTTCTTACGGATATCTTAAAAACGACGTGTTCGCAAACGGTCTCTTTGATACTCTCGAAGAGGGTGACCACATCAACGCTTTCATCTACACTGATGCAGCTAAGTTTGACGACCTCTACAGCTACTTCGACAAGAAGTGCGCTGACGCTGAAAAAGGCGACGAGATAGAACTCACTCTTACATATGTTTCCTACGGCGAAAACTACACTGAGCTGAGAAAGCCTGTCGAGAACGCTGTTATCACTATCAACGGCAAGGAAACTGAGTACAAGACCGATGCCGAGGGTAAGGTAAAGGTAAAGATAGAGGACGCAGGCAAGAACGTTATCAGTGCAAAGTCTGACAGCATAAAGCTCGTTGCTCCTGTTTTCGTTGCTAACGTAAAGGGCGGGGAAACTACCACTTCTGAGCCTGCCGAGACAACCACTTCTGAGGAAGCTGCTACAACAACAACTTCTTCTGCTACAACAACTACCAAGGCTTCAACTTCAACTACTAAGGCTGCAACTACTTCCGCTGCTGCACCTAAAACAGGTGACGCAGGTGCAGGTATAGCTGTTACAGCTGTAGGTGTTGCATTCGTTGCTGCATTTGCTGCAAGAAAAAAGAATGAGGACTAAGCGTTCGATACTGAGCTGCTTACTTCTGTTTATAATTGCTCTCAGCCTTGTTCCCATGAGTGCTGAGGGTTCAGAGCGTACCGTCGACGAGGTGAGAAGCCTTGCCGACGGTATAATTGCTTATAAGACAGAAAAGGCAGGCTGCGGAAGTGTGCAGGAATGGATAGACTCCGACCTTGCCGACGGTGCAGGAAAGCGTTCAGAGTGGTATATAATCTCACTCAGACAGTACGGATACACTGATTTATCGGCATATGAAAAGTCGCTGCGAAGCTACATAGACGGTCACAGTGCTTCCTCTGCTACAACGCGTGAGAAGTACGCACTTGCACTCTGTGCCTGCGGAAGCAGCAGTCCCTACATCAGTGAGACACTTGATAATTCGATAGGCGAAATGGGTATCATGAGCTATATCTACGGTCTGCACGTCCTTAACAACGGCTGCACGTCATCAAAATTCGACGCTGACAGCGTCGTGGACGAGCTGTTGTCTCTACAGTACGATGACGGAGGATGGGCTCTTTTCGGGGAGTACGGCGACATAGATGTTACCGCTATGACACTCGCGGCACTTGCTCCATACACCGATTATCCCGATGTAGACTCAGCCTGTGAGCGCGGTGTTGAGTTCCTTTCAGAGCGACAGGAATCCGACGGCGGTTATCAGAGTTTCGGTACAAAAAATCCCGAAAGTGCGGCACAGGTGCTTGTAGCGCTGTCTGCACTTGGTATAGACTGTTGTTCCGACAGCCGCTTTATCAAAAACGGCAATACCATAATCGACGGAATTGAACAGTTCAGACTCCCTGACGGCAGCTTTTCACACTTTGAAAACGGTACTCAGAATGAGAGTGCGACGTTTCAGTCGCTGTACGGATTTATCGCGTATATCCGCATGAAAGAGGACAAGTCTCCGCTGCTTGTTTTTGACAGGAGTGAGATACCTCAGCCTGACGAACCGGCTAATGATGATAACGGTGGAGGGGAGAAGTCGCCTGCTGAATCCGATGAACACGTCGGGGAGAATAATACTCCGGCAGCAACGGCTGCTCCGACTACTGTAAAGCCTGCTGCAACATCAGCTTCGTCGGCAGTAACATCAGCTAAAACCACACCTACAGCAACGTCTGCCTCGTCTGAAACATCTTCTGTTTCCATTTCAGAGTCGGTGAACTCCGCTTCCTCGTCTGAAAGCTCACGCATGACTACGGTCACTTCCGTAACGACCGTTACTGTTTCCGGTGACGGAAAAGGCGGCTACAAGCCTGTTGCGATAATCATTATCGCCGCTACCGCCGTACTTGTTTCACTCGTTATTTTTGCTCTCGGCAAGCGCAGCTACAAGAATTTCATCTTCGTCGGAATTGTTGCCGCAGCCGGAATCGCGGTAGTCCTGCTGACTGATATCCGCTCCAAAGAAGACTACTACAGCGGTGAAAAGCTGCACAAGGAAAATGCTGTTGGTACGGTCACAATGACTATCCGGTGCGACACCATTGCAGATAAGTCGGACTCGGAATTTGTTCCCGATGACGGAATAATCCTCGACGTTACAGAGTTTGAGATAGAAGAAGGGGACACTGTTTTCGACATTCTCAACGAGGCTGCACAGACCTATTCTATCCACGTAGAAAACACAGGAAGCGCGGCAAATGCGCATGGAATGGTGTATATCGCGGCGATAAACCACATCTACGAATATGAGTACGGCGACCTCTCAGGCTGGGTGTACCACGTAAACGGTATTTCACCGTCACGCGGCTGCGGAGACTATGTACTCAGTGACGGTGACAAGATTGAGTGGCTTTATACCTGCGAAATCGGTCACGACCTTGACGAGGTGTACGAGGAATGAGAAGCTTTTCTGAATACGACCCACTGGCTGTTACGGCAATAATTTTCAGCATTACCGGAGTTGTGATGTTTTGCAGCTATCCGGCATTTACGGCAGTTGCACTGATTAGCGGTGCGCTGTATTATACAGTCCTGTGCGGACGCGAAAGACTGAAACGTCATGTGTGGTTCGGTGCACTCTTTGCAGTCCTCGCACTTGCAAATCCGCTTATATCGCACAACGGAGTGACTGTGCTGTTTGTCATAAACAACAATCCGGTCACGCTTGAAGCGTTCCTTTACGGAATAAATTCCGCGGCGATGATAGTGGGAGCACTTTACTGGTTCAGCATTTTTTCAAAGATAATGACATCTGAAAAACTGCTCTATATTACCGGTGTACTCTCGCCGAAGCTGTCGCTTGTAATGTCAATGGCGATACGATTTGTTCCGATGTTCAGGGCACAGGCGAAAAAGGTAAGCGACGCGCAGAAGGCAATGGGTCTCTTCCGTGAGGACAACTTCATAGACGATATCAGAGGCTATATGCGTATCTTTTCGATACTTACAACATGGGCACTCGAAAACGGTATCACCACCGCTGACAGTATGACTGCACGCGGTTACGGTGTCGGCAGACGTACCCATTTTTCGTCGTTCCGCATGAGAAAAAATGACATACTTCTTCTCGCCGCAGGTGCACTCCTTCTCGGACTGTGTGCAGCCGCGGCACTGTCGCTCTCATTTTCATTTTATCCGCGTCTTGAAGCTGATACCCCTGATGCTTCGGGTATAGCCGGAATCGCGGCATATGCAGTACTTTGTATGCTGCCAGTCATAATCGAAACGGAGGCAATGCTCAAATGGAAATACTTGCAGTCGAAGGTCTGAGCTTCAGATACCCAACGTGCACTGATTCTGCGGTCAGTGATGTTTCCTTCAGACTTGAAAGCGGCGACTTTGCTGTTTTGTGCGGTGCGACCGGCTGCGGCAAGTCAACACTGCTCAGAATGCTCAAGCGTGAGCTCACTCCGGTCGGCGATATTTCGGGAGAGGTACGCTTTTGCGGTCAACCTCTCAGTGAACTCTCTGAACGCGGTTCAGCGGCTGATATCGGATTTGTAATGCAGTCTCCGGAGCAGCAGATAGTCACCGACAAGGTGTGGCACGAGCTTGCATTCGGACTTGAAAACCTCGGAGTGCCTAAGAACGACATAGCACGCAGAGTAGCAGAAATGGCGAGCTTTTTCGGCATCGGACCGTGGTACGGTAAAAATACCGCGGAGCTTTCCGGCGGACAGAAACAGCTTCTTAACCTCGCTGCGGTACTCGTAATGCAGCCTAAGCTTCTCGTGCTTGACGAGCCTACCGCTCAGCTCGACCCCATTGCCGCAGCCGATTTCATCGCGACACTGAAACGGCTGAATCAGGAACTCGGTCTGACCATTATCATGGCTGAACATCGCCTTGAAGACGTTATACCGGTTTGCAGCAGGCTTATCGTTATGGACAGCGGACGTGTTATCGCAGACGCTCCTGCTGAAAAAGCTATACCTCAGCTTCGCGGCAGAAATGACATAATCTGCGGTATGCCGGCAGCTTCACGGCTTTATGCTGAACTTGAAAACGGAGGAGAATGTCCCATTACGGTCATGGACGGACGCCGTTATATTGAGCAGAATTACAGCTGCGGAGTGCGTACTCTTAATCGCGGGATTAACAGTCTCCCTGACGAGACTGCACTCGAATTCGACGAGGTGTTTTTCCGCTACAGCAGGAACTCTCCGGACGTACTTGCTGACCTCAGCTTTAAGGTCGGAAAGGGCGAGATGTACTGTATTCTCGGCGGAAACGGTTCAGGTAAGACTACTTCGCTCAGTACTGCGGCGGGACTCCTGAAACCCTACAGCGGCACTATAAAAGTGTTCGGAAAGAAACTGAAAGATTACAAAAACCGTTCGCTCTACCGCGAATGTCTCGCACTTCTTCCACAGGACGTACAGACTGTCTTCCTGAAAAATACAGTCCGCGAGGAACTTGCAGAAGTCGGGGCGTCACCTGATATAATCCCATTTGACCTTACGCCGCTTCTCGATAAGCACCCATATGACCTCTCCGGCGGACAAATGCAGCTTGCGGCACTTGCAAAAGTAATGGCTGCAAAACCAAAACTTCTGCTGCTTGACGAACCTACAAAAGGTCTTGACGCAAATGCCAAAAGTATGTTTATCGGTGTACTGCGAAAGCTTAAAGAGCAGGGGACTACCATAGTTATAGTCACTCATGACGTTGAATTTGCAGCACTGTGCGCCGACAGATGTGCAATGTTTTTCGGCGGAAAGATAGTCTCGGAGGGTACTCCCGACCGCTTTTTCTCTGAGAATAATTTCTACACGACTGCGGTTAGCCGTATGACGAGAGGAATCTTCGATAACGCTGTGACTGTTCACGATGCAGCTGAACTCTGCCGTATCAACGGAAGGAGAAAGTCATGATAGTCATACGCAGCCGTGCAGTACGCAGCACGATAAAGACAGTCGTTCCGTTTCTCGCAGTACCGGCACTTGCTGTAATCGGCGGAATAACGTTCAGAGAGAAGCGCCATATCATAATATCGCTTGCAATAGCGGTACTCGCACTGCTTCTCTTTGCTGCCGGATTCGAGAAAAAAACTACCGGTTCACGCAGACTTGTTATTGCGTCCGTTATGATAGCACTTTGCTTTACCGGACGTTTTATCCCCTTCATTAAGCCGGTAACGGCTCTGACGATAATATCTGGCATTTACCTCGGCGGCGAGACAGGTTTTCTTGTCGGGGCAATGTCGGCAATACTGTCTAATTTCTACTTCGGGCAGGGTCCGTGGACTGCCTTTCAGATGCTTGCATGGGGACTTATCGGATATGCTGCCGGAGTAATGGCTGACCCGCTGAAAAAAAATACCGCTGTTCGCCTGATATTCGGCGCAGTCAGCGGTATTGCGTATTCATTCATTATGGATATATGGACCGTACTGTGGTACGGTAACGGGTTCAGTTTCAGCCTTTATGCAGCCGCTCTTACAACAGCTATACCGTATACAGTTTCGTATGCATTATCGAATGTACTGTTCCTGTGGCTGCTTTTCAGACCGTTTGGCGAAAAGCTTGAACGAGTTAAGGTGAAGTACGGAGTATAGTTACCTTACGTTGTTCACGGTACTTATAGTTATATATTTTTCAGTGACAGCTCTGAGGTCTGAATACTTACTGCCTTTTTCACTGTACTCGCCGTCGACCTCAAGACACATTCCGCCGTCTTCGAGGTCGGCGAGTTTTTTGTATCTGCTGCTGTAAAAATACTCGTCCGACACTGCTGCGCCGCGCTTTATACCTTTTAGCTCACTGAGCGGACAAGCAGGGAAGTTGACATTGAATATCTGTCCGGACGCGATTTCAGCTTCAAGGAGTTCAGCGATAATACTTCTTATATGTAGATTTACTACGTCGTGGCAGCCGACAGGCTGTTCAGAGAGTGCGATAGAGCGTATACCCTGAAATGCTCCCTCAAATGCAGCGCCACACGTTCCTGAGTACTGAATATCCGAGGCTACGTTATAACCCTTATTTATGCCTGACAGTACCACGTCAGGCTTTTCGGGCATAAGAACGAGTGAACCGATTCGTACACAGTCACTCGGTGTACCTGTGCACGAATATGCGCGTACACCTGTGACAGGAAAATCGTATGGGTGGACTTCTACAGGCTTATGGAAGGATATAGCGTGGGAAATCGAGCTGCGCTGTCCGTCGGGGGCAACTACCCACACTTCGCCGAAGTCCTTCATAATATCGGCAAGTCTGACAATACCCTCAGCACTGATGCCGTCATCATTCGTAAGAAGGAATCTTTTCATTTGTTCATCTCCTTATGAAATCTCCCTCCGTGAGAGGAGGGAGAATTTATCAGTAATTTTCAGCGTGTATTTCAAAATATGACTGCGGATGTGCACACACAGGACATACCTCAGGTGCTTCTGTACCCACAACGATATGACCGCAGTTGCGGCACTCCCATACCTTAACGCTGCTCTTCTTGAATACTTCCTGAGCTTCAACGTTAGAGAGCAGTGCACGGTAGCGTTCTTCGTGGTGCTTTTCGATTTCGCCTACAGCTCTGAATTTCTGTGCAAGCTCAGGGAAACCTTCCTCCTCGGCAGTTTTGGCAAATCCCTCGTACATATCTGTCCACTCGTAGTTTTCACCGTCAGCAGCAGCACCGAGGTTTTCAGCAGTTGAGCCTATACCTTCGAGTTCCTTGAACCACATTTTAGCGTGTTCCTTTTCATTGTCGGCGGTCTTGAGGAAGAGTGCGCTTATCTGCTCGAAGCCTTCCTTTTTAGCCTTTGATGCGTAGAATGTGTACTTGTTTCTTGCCTGAGATTCGCCTGAAAAAGCGGCGAGAAGATTCTTTTCTGTCTGGGTACCAGCGTATTTGTTTGCCATTTTAATACCTCCAATGCGGAAATTCAGGACTTGCCTGTGATAGTATTATACCACAAACAGGCGGAATTAGTCAATACTAAAGGTAACACTGCACAACCCCCGCCTGACGGTGTTACCTAAAATTTTTTTGAAATTCCGGAGCAGGAGCGGTTACCCGCTTTTCATTGAGATAGGAAAGGGGAGAATCTGCCGGAAACGCAAATTCAAGAGCGTAAGCGCAAAGCTGCTGACGGAACACTCCATACCGCTTGTTTTTGCTTATATTGCCGTATTTGCCGTCTCCGAGGAGAGGTGCACCGAGGTGAGCGAGGTGAGCACGTATCTGATGGGTGCGACCTGTGTAGAGTCTGACTTCGACGAGAGAGAGTCCGTTTTTGGAAGCGAGGACCTTCCAGCCTGTCTTGATAGGACGGTAGCCGTCGAGAGGCTTGTCACTGATTTTTACGGTGTTCCTGCTTTCATCTTTGAAGTGGAATGCCTCGGCAGTACCCTCAGCCGATGGCGGCGACTGAACAGTCACACAGCGGTAGATTTTATGAATCCAGCCATTGCGTATAGCTTCGTTGACCGCTCGCAGTGCTATCGCATTTTTTGCAGCAGTGACAAGTCCGGCAGTGTTTCTGTCGAGACGGCTGCAAAGTGCCGGAGCGAACGAGGTTTCGCTTTCGGGGGAGTATTCCCCTTTATCGTAAAGATAGTGCTTGATACGGTCAATAAGTGTATCGCCGGAGGACGTACCGTTGCTGTGGGAGTCAACGCCTACCGGCTTGTAAACGATTATGATATTATTGTCCTCATAGACGGTTTCCAGTCCGGACGATGAATTCATGAAGCTAAGGTCTGCTTGTTTGACCGCCGACACGTCGTCTTTGACGTATACTCTTACGATGTCGCCCTCACTGAGAAGGGACGAGGGTTCGCATCGTTTGCCGTTGATTTTGATGTCTTTTTTGCGGATAAGACGGTACATCATGCTCTTCGGAAGCTCGGGCATAGACTTGGATAAAAATTTGTCAATACGCTGACCGCTGTCGTTGATATTAATTGCAAACTCTTTCATATGTATATTCATATACCTCCTTTGTTAAAATTCAACAAAATATTGATACTGATTTAGTTTTGATTCAACAATATTATTGAGTAAATGAAAAAAATAACCGAAAAGGGGTTGCAAAGTATATAAAAAAATGATAAAATAGTCTTATCGTTTTTAAAAGTACTTTGCGTATGGGAAATTTGAGATTTTAAGAAGGAGGAATTTGTGACATGAGCAGCTCTAAAAAAATGCTCTCATTCATGATGTCATGTGCACTTGCACTCTGTTCAGCAGGTGCGGCATCACCTGCAACATCTGTCGCCATTTCGGAAGACAGTCCCTCTGTTACATATGATAACACAAATAAAACAGAAAGTAAAGCATCTGAAGAACCTTTTCAGGTGTTTGATATCTACGATGCCTACAGCGCAGTCATGGCTACAACAACTACGACGACTGTACCTGCTTACACAACTACTACCTGTACAGTCGCTACTACAGACCATAAACCCGGTGAACTGAAAAACGGTCCGCTGAACGGAATAGACGTTTCCGAGCATCAGGGTGTCATCGACTGGGCTAAGGTCAAGAAAACCGGAAAGGTCGATTTTGCTATCGTCCGTGCGGGTTACGGCAGAGAAACCTATCAGCGTGACAAACAGTTCGACGTTAACATGGTAAATGCGCAGGCAAACTGCATTCCATGCGGAGTTTACTGGTTCAGCTACGCGCTTTCTCCTGAGGAGGCACTCATTGAGGCGGAGACCTGCTACAGTATAATCAAGGATTACAATTATCAGATGCCGGTCTACTTCGATATCGAGACCGATGCTCAGTGGGGTCTTACAGCTGCTACCTGTTCAGCAATGGCTGAGGTATTCTGCCAGTACATGAAGGATAAGGGTTACACTCCCGGTATCTACAGCTGTGCAAGCTTCCTTGAGACCAAGATATACAGCACGGTTCGGCAGAAGTATCAGATATGGGTCGCTGAATACGGTCACAGCGTTGACCACTATACCGGCGGATTCAGTATATGGCAGCATTCCGATGTCGGAGTGCTCGACGGCATAACGGAGTATGTTGACCTCAACTACGCTTACGTTAATCTGCCTGAACTCCTCGGCACACAGATGTGTGCGGTCGATGTCAAGAAGCCGAAGGCAAAGGGTATCGACGTCTTTGAAGGAAGCGGTGAGATAGACTGGGCAGCTGTCAAGAAGGCAGGCTATTCATTCGGTATAGTTCGTGCCGGAAGCGGATACGATATGAATGCTCCCGACAAACTTTTCGAGAAGAACATGAAGGGCGCAAAGGAAGCAGGACTTGAATGCGGTGCGTACTGGCAGCTCAAATCGGTAACTGCTGACGGTGCCAGAAAAGAAGCCGAGCAGTTCTACAACTTCATCAAAGACCAGAAATTCGAGTATCCGGTATACCTCGACCTCACAGACCCCGCTGTCACTAAGGCAGGTCTTACATCGTCAAAGGTGACCGAGCTTGTTAACGCATTCTGCACTACAGTAGAGAACCACGAGTACTTTGTTGGTGTAAGAGCGAGTGAAGACTTCCTCAAGAACAAAGTTGACCCCTCACTCAGCAGAAGATACGATATATGGCTCGTAAATCAGACTGCATCACCTTCATATACCTATAACTTCGGTATATGGCAGAACAGTTCAGTCAAGGTTTCGGGAGTATCGGGTCTCGTTGCTACCGACAACGCTTACAGAGTTTACTCAAACACAATAATCAGCAAAAAGCTTAACGGATATTGATATTAATGATATGCACGCCCGGGAGGACGTTCCTGTTTGATTCGTGGAACACTCTCTGCGGTGTGCATATTTTATGTGGAGATATAAAATGGTTGAATTTATAATTGGTGCTTCCGGTACAGGAAAAACTACGGAAATGTTCAGGCGGATAAAAGAGTGTGCTGATTCGGGGCATGAGCAGTGTGCACTTGTGCCGGAACAGTATTCGCAGGAATTTGATAAAAATCTCTATAATTATGTCGGAGCGAAGGTGTTCAATGATATCGCGTCGCACAGCTTCAGCAGTCTTGCGCGTCAGCTGTTTCAGCTTTACGGTGACCCCGAACATTCCGGTGAATATGCCGGAGAAATGGCTCGCATGATACTCGTTTATCAGGCAGTTTCGGCGACAGCAAAGCGTCCGGAATCACTGCGTTACTTCCGCAGACTTAGTTCGCAGGCAGGCTTTGCTGAGGATATTATGAAGCTTATAGGCGACATGAAACGTGCCGGAATAGCGTCGCAGGAACTGAGTATAAAGTCCGAACTTCTCGATAACAAGCTTCGCGACAAAACTACCGATGTTGCGGCAATATTCTACGAATATGAGAGGCTTATGGAGGAGTACGGCTTCAAGGACAATTTTGAGAATATCCGTTCAGCGGCTCATGTAGCCAATACTCAGCGGTTTTTTGAAGGAAAATACGTGTTCCTCGACGAGTTTGAGAGTTTCACAGGTGACCAGTTAGAAATGCTGAGAGTGATTTTTTCGTCAGCTGAGAATGTTGTGATAACCCTTCGCTCTGACGACGTAAGTGCCGGAGAGTTTACTCTGTTTGAGACAGTCAATACTACTTACCGTCAGCTTGCATCTCTGTGCAGAGAGCTTCACATTGACCACAAAATAACCGTGTGCAGAACAAGTCACAGGTTCAGCTGTCCCGAACTTCGCTACCTCAGCGAGAATATAATGCGAAACCGCAAAGCTTCTGCGAAAGCTCCGAAAGCTGATAATATACGTGTTTTTGAGGCGAGGGATATGTACAGCGAGTGCGAGTACATTTGTGCGGAGATAAAGCGTCTCATCGCGTCCGACCCCTCACTGCGCTACAGAGACATTGCCGTTATCTCAAATACGATTGAGCAGTACGCGGACATTCTCAAAGCGGCATTTGTCCGCTATGAGATACCCTACTTCCTGAGCATAGAGCGACCGGTCGACCACACAGCTGTAATGGTATTTTTCATTGCTCTTCTTGACCTGCTGACTGCGAGAAAATTCCGGAGCGAGCAGGTATTCCGGCTTTTAAAGTGCGGACTCCTCAAACCCGGACTTGAAGAGGTCTCACTGCTTGAAAACTACTGCTACAAATGGGGAATAGACGGCGATACATGGCTTGAACAGTTTACTGCTCCCGATGAGATGCTTGATGAGCTTGAAAAGCTTCGTGCATATATCGTTGACCCCATAATGAAGCTGAGGGGCAGTCTGCGTCACAGCTGTACAGCCGAAAAAGCGTGCGGACTGCTGTATCAGTACCTTGTTGACTGCGAAGCTGAACAGACTCTTGCCGCTCTCATGGGCAGACTCATTCGTGCTGACCGCGACTACGAAGCGGCTGAATTAAAGCGTCTGTGGGGATGCCTGATGGATATTCTCGACAGCGTGACAGCAACTCTCGGTGACAAGGAAATAACGTTTGCTGAGCTTGCGAATATAATGCGTTCGATGATGAATACTATCACTTACTCAGTACCGCCGCAGACCGTAGATTCGGTAATTGCGGCATCTGCACGCACCGCGAGACTCAATTCGCCGCGTATCATTTTTGCCGCAGGTTCATGCGAGGGCGATTTCCCGAATCAGGTAAGTCTTCATGGACTTTTTTCCGAGAGTGATAAGCAAAAGCTGTCCGACATCGGCTTTGAGATAGCGCGTCCGCTTTCAGACCTTATCGCGTCTGAGCGGCTTATAGTGTATAAATCGTTGTCTACAGCTTCTCAGAAGCTATATCTTACCTATCCGCTGGCAGACTTGTCCGGACAGGCGAAGTATCCGTCAGGAGTTATCGACATGATACGGAAGATGTTCGCTGATGATTTGCTTATTACAGAGCGTGACCTTTCTCCGGCACACTATGCCGTGACATATCATGCCGCCTACTACCACTATATGCAGGACCGCTCCGACAATACTCCGGAAATAGCGTCGATAGGGGAAGTACTGCGTACCGATGAGGTTTATCGCAACCGCGTAACATCTGTGCTCAGCCGTTCAGGTGAACGTCCTGTTCACACTGTCCCGACGGAAATAGTCCGCCGGCTCAAAGATTTCGAGCCGCTTCACATTTCTCCGACTGCTCTCGAAAACTATAATAACTGCCACTTTATGCAGTTCTGTTCGGACTTTCTGAAATTGCAGATACCCGAAAAAATCGAGCTTGATGTCCGGATATCGGGTGACCTTACGCATAATTGTTTTTACAGGATTTTGGGTTCACGAACCAAAAAAGACTTCATGACCCTTTCTCATGAGCAGCTGAGTGCAGAAATATCAGCAGAAGCTGAAAGGTACAGAGCTGAAAGGCTTGGCGGAGATTTTGCCAAAACACCGAGGTTTGAGCTGCTTTTCAATAAGCTGACAGAGCGTCTTGCCGAGGTCTTTGTGCATACACAGGAAAGTCTCATGCAAAGCAACTTTACCCCTGTCAGGTTTGAGTACAGACTGAAAGGGGACAGTGCACTGAAGCTGCCATTCGGAAATGGGTATGAGCTTCATTTCGGCGGAATCGCCGACCGTATGGACACTTGTGAAGTAAACGGAAGAAAGTATCTTCGCATTATCGACTACAAAAGCAGCGGCAAGTCTATCGACGAAAACACACTTGCCGGCGGACTTAATCTGCAAATGCTTCTGTATCTGTTTTCGGCAACCGAAAAAGGTGCGGTTTTCGGTGACTGCGAGCCTGCCGGAGTACTCTACACCCCGATACAGATAGGTGAATTTGACGCAGAAGAGTCGAGACAAAACAGCTTCAATCAGTCACTTGTGGACTCAAAACTGCGTACTCAGGGTCTCCTTATCGACGATATGGACGTCGTAGAAGCTATGGAAAAGGACGTCTGCGGACGCTTTATCCCTGCAAAGCTTACTGCGAAGGGCACGTTTGACAGCCGCTCATCAGTTATGCCGTCGGACAATATGCAAAAGCTTCGTGAGCTTGTGTACAACAGTCTTACAGAGGCGGCGGAGTCAATGCTTGCCGGAGAAATCGAGGCTGTCCCTCTCATGAGAGGAAAGCGTAAGCCGTGCACGTACTGCGGATACGCTGATATCTGCGGAAATCCCAACGGAGACATCTGCCGTGTACCAGACATCTCAAAGGCTGAAAAGGCAGCAGAAATACTCGGTAAGAAACAGAAGAAAGGAGGCAAAAAATGAGTTGGACCAAACAACAGCAGAATGCCATAGATGCAAGGGATTCATCAATAATTGTTTCAGCGGCAGCAGGAAGCGGTAAGACAGCTGTACTGACCGAGCGGCTTGTAAAGCTTCTGTCAGACCCCGAATCAGGAGTAAGAGCTGACCGCATTATCGTGGTAACATTTACAAATGACGCGGCTGCCGAACTCAAAAAGCGTCTTGACAGCAAGCTGCGTCTGCTTATAAACGAGCGTCCCGATGACCGGTATCTCATGAAGCAGCAGACTCTTCTTCAAAGTGCGAAAATATCGACTATAAACTCTTTCTGTTTCGACCTCCTTCGTGACAATCTCACAGATGAAGGGGTAACGTCGGGATTTACAGTACTCGACGACACTGACAACGAGGTTATAAAGTCGCAGTCAATGGAAGAGCTTTTTGACTGGTACAGCAAAAACGATTATGAGACTATTTCCACTCTATACGACCGTTTTTGTTTCCGTGACCACTCGCGGCTGATGAAGGTCATCAGTTCACTCGACAGATTTCTTTCGTCAGTAGCTATGGCTGATAAATGGCTTGAAACTGCGGCAGATGAGTACTCAAAACCGTTTGAGGAATCTGTCTATTACAGGAAAATCTTTGAAAATGCAGCCGAAAAACTCCGGACTGCGGTTGCCATTGCAGAGGAGAATATCAAAATGCTGCCCGACATTTTTCCGGACGACAGCATTGAAGCCGTGAAAAAAACGTACTTGCAGGCACAGGTAGACTGCGAGCGTGCCGATACACTCCTCACCCTTGCTGAGAAAAAGAAATTCCCGACCGATGAGGAAATATGCTTTATCGGAGGATTCGAGCAGCTTGTCACTATACGGTCGAATGTTGAGCATGACGCGGCTTTACGCGAAATATACAAGATTCGCCGCGGCATTGTAAAGGACACGGTCAAGTCTGTATTAAGTCAGCTTTCGTCAGCACGCAGTGACTTTGAAGAATCGGGTGAAGTTGCACAGCTTCTTACCGGAGTTGTAAAAAAGTTCAGGGAGATAGTGTGGGAGAAAAAGTGCGACCGCAACGCGATAAGCTTTGACGACGGTGAGAGGCTTGCACTCGAACTCCTTGCAGATTTTGACGAGGACGGCTGTATATGCCAGTCGGAGACAGCTAAGCAGACAGCCGAATACTATGATATCGTGATGATTGACGAGTATCAGGACTCGAATAACAAGGAAGACCTGATATTCAAGCTTCTGTCCAAAGATTTCAGGGTAGTCGACGGATACCCGATGTACGGCAGAAACGCATTCCTTGTCGGTGACGTGAAGCAGTCTATCTATCGTTTCAGACTTGCAAATCCGCGTAACTTCATCTCCGTCATGAAGACCTCAGATCCATTTGAGTCAAAGTCGCTGAACCGCTATATACTGCTTAATAAGAACTTCCGCAGTTCACCGGAAGTGATAGACTATGTCAATTATGTGTTCGGAAAGATAATGTCTGAGCGCTGCGGTGACATCGACTACAACGACGATGAAAAGCTTTATTTTGGTGCTGAACGCTACAATTCCGGCGACCCTTCAGAGCGTATCACACATATCAATTTCATTAACAGCGACCCTGTCGATGATGAATCGGACGAGGAAGTAACTGAGAGTATAGAGGCTGAAATAACAGCCGAAAGAATTGCGGAAATGCTTCGTGAAAAGTCGCAGGTGACTGAGGACGGCGGAGTCAGCAGAGACTGCACTCCCGGCGACTTCTGTATTCTTGTGCGCAATAACAGGTTCTCGAAGGCATATGTTTCAGCACTCGAAAAACGCGGTATACCGGTAAAAGGCTCTGAGGAAAAAGGCTATCTCCGTTCACAGGAAATAGCGGTACTCATAGACCTGCTGCGCGTTATAGCAAATCCGCTGCAGGACGTCCCGCTTGCTGCGGTGATGGTTTCGCCGATGTATATGTTCACTATCGCTGAGATTGCGCAGATAAAGGCTATCGACAACTCAAAGCCGCTTTATCCTCTTGTTAAAAAGGCTGCGGACGAACCTGATACGGCAGGAATGTCACTTTCGGTAAGATGTGCTGATTTTCTGCGTAATATTGAGAAGTTCAGACTTGATTCTGTGACTATGAGGATAGGCGAGCTTATTGCTTCTATCTACGATGCGACCGACTTTATACCTGTTATGCAGCTGCGTACAGACGGTGAAAAAAAGCGTGCAAATCTGCGTGCACTGATACAGTATGCAAGCAATTATGAAGCGTCAGCGGCGGTTGACGGAAGCGGTGGACTTACCGGTTTTCTCCGCCATATCGACCGTATCATGGAAAACGGAGATTACGAGCAGGGAAAAGTTCCTGCATCATCAGGAGATTTTGTAACTGTTCAGACTCTGCATAAGTCGAAAGGACTTGAGTACCCATTTGTATTTATAGCTGAGACCAGTGTGCACTTCAAATTTGACTCAGACTCAGTAATGTGCAGCGACGACGGCAGGATAGGTTTTGTACTTTACGATAAAAAACTCATGCGCCGCTATAAAACGTTTCAGCAGAAAATGCTTTGCAGTGAGGAACAGAATGACTCCCGCAGTGAAGAGATGCGGCTTCTCTACGTCGGCATGACACGAGCAAAACAGAAGCTTTTTATCAATCTTAACTGCGGTGAAAAATCACTTGTAAGAGTACGTTCACTTGCTGATACGTGCGTTATAAATTCGAGCGATATCACACAGCTTGTCGGTGAAGCAAAGTGTTACGCAGACTGGATATGGCTTTCGCTTATGACACACGCTGCTTTCCCCGATATTGCAGAAAAAATCGGACTTGGTACCGAACCTTTCGGACTGCCTGCACACGATAGCGAGGACATTTGCTTCACGTATGATGTGTATGACAGTAACGATATAAACGTTTTTGATACACCTGTCAGTACTCCTGCCGCAGCCGACCCGGAAATGGTAAAGCAGATAATGTCTATGATTAATGCACCGTACGACGATTCGCTTACAGAAGTTTCGGCAAAGCTGAGTGTTACGCAGATAACACGAAAATTCCGTGATGATGAAGTCTTTGACCTGCGGCTTGCGAGACCGCGGTTTATCACCGGAATCAAGAAGCTTACCGGTTCAGAGCGCGGTACAGCTATACATACATTTTTCCAGTTCTGTGATTTTGATAATGCAGTTTCAGACCCTGCCGCTGAGGTAGAAAGGCTGCAAAAACTTGGACAGCTTACCGCTGCACAGGCTGAGTGCATAAACACAGATAAGATTCGTGCATTTTTTGCGAGTGAACTGTTTGAGCGTGTTACGGCTTCAAACGGATATCAGCGTGAGAAGAAGTTCACAGTTGCATCAGCCGAACTTGATATCGGCAGTCCCGAATTTGACCGCATAAAGCGTTCAGACGGCATGATAAAGGGTATCATCGACCTTGTCTACGAGGAGGACGACGGACTTGTTATCGTTGACTATAAATCCGACAGGGGAGTATCAGCTGATGAACTTCGCGACCGCTACACAATGCAGCTCATGATTTACAAATCAGCCCTTGAACTAACTTCCGGTAAAAACGTCAAGGGACTTTCTCTCTATTCGATTGAACTCGAACAGGAAATTGTCATAATGTAAAAAGAACCCCTCCTGATTTTCAGGAGGGGAAGTTTGTAGAAAAAGTCCAATTTCATATGTAAACAACAAGGGCGAACAGTGTTCGCCCGATAAAGCCGTAACAACGGTCAGGTTTTTTGACACTTTGAAACCCTCCTGATATACAGGAGGGTTTTCGTTATTCACTCTCTTTTTTCTTTTCAGATTCGGTAGTTTCTTCGGATTCTGTATGGTTCTTTTTGCCGGCTTTATCAGCGTTAGCGTCCTGAAGGGTGAGACGAACGTCGATATCTTCGCCGTTGCGGTTGAGTTTTATAGTAATGGAGTCGCCGGCTTTGTACTGGTTCTTTATTGTATTCAGCTCGTCCATAGTCTTTACAGCTTCGTCCTCGATACCGATAATTACGTCTCCGGGACGTATACCTGCAAGTTCTGCGGCACTTCCCTCGGAAATAGCTCTTACATATACACCCATTGGTATACCGAGGTAGCTTGAATAGGATTCGTTAACGTCAACACCGCTGATACCGATCTGTGGTCTGCCGGTTACATATCCATTGTTGATGAGGTCGTCTATGATAGTCTTAGCCTCGTTTATCGGGATAGCGAAACCGAGTCCCTCGATGCTTGCGGAACCGTAGCTTGACGACATTTTTGCGGAATTGATACCTATTACCTGTCCGCAGCTGTTAAGCAGAGGACCGCCGGAGTTACCGCTGTTGATAGCAGCGTCGGTTTGAATGAGGGTCATGTGCTTTTCATTGATTGCTATCTGACGGTTCAGTGCTGAAACGATACCGCTTGTAACTGAGCCGAAGAGGTCAAATCCGAGAGGATTTCCGACTGCAATAACGAGTTCGCCGACTCTGAGGTCGTCACTGTTTCCGAATGTAGCAGCTTTTAAGCCGGTCTGGTCGATTTTGAGGACGGCGATATCTGTTTCGGTATCGTAAGCGATGATTTTTGCATTATGCTTTGACTGGTCACTGAACAGTACGTCAACGTCTACAGCCTCACCGGCTTTGTATTCTTCGTCGTAGACAACGTGGGCATTTGTGACGATATAGCCGTCATCGGTCATTACTATGCCTGTACCTGTACCTACAGCCTGACGAGTACGTGTCTCATTCTGCAAACCGCCCCACCCCCATGTAGTGTAAGGCTCGTTTATCTCGAAAGTGGACGATACACCCACAACCGACGGCATTATGTCGTCAACGATGTCAGGGAGAGGCTTTGCATCAGAGCGTGCAGCAATATCAATAAGGCTTGGTACAGGAGTATTAGTGGGGGGAGTGGGGAGAGTACCCTCCTTGACGGCAGCGGCTATTTCTTTTATCTCGCGCTTTTCTTCCGGCTGCTCCTGAGTTTCCTCTGTGACCTGTATTCTGCTGTTGTCCCAGAATTTGTAAACCTGTACAGAACCGGCACCTACTACTGCGAGTGAAAGCACAAATGCGAGAAACTTGAGACCTGTATGGTTCTTGGGCTTTTTAGGCTGCGGAGGGGTATTCTCCGAGTAATACTGTGATCCGTTGAAATTATTCTGCGGATCGTATCCGTTATTGTTATAGTATTCTGACATCTGTAAAGACCTCACAATTCATGATAATATAGTATAGGCTTACCGCCTGATGCAGATTTATTCACTATACATTATTATAAATTTGTATGTGATAATTATATGATAACATATGGAAAAAACAATGTTTTCTCGCGTTGGTATTAAAAGTATGAAAAGAACAATGTGACATTTGTCATGCAAAAGTTGTGACCGCAGACACTTCAAATTATGACTGCCGCACGGTATAATAATTACAGTGAACAACACAGGAGGTATTTACTATGGAAAAAACAGTTGTAAAAATAGACAATCTTGTAAAGAGATACGGCGAAGTTCTCGCTCTCGACCATTTCAGTCTCGACATAAAGGAAGGCGAAGTATTCGGTCTTCTCGGACCTAACGGCTCAGGTAAGACAACGACTATAAACTGTCTGCTGTCGCTTCTCTCGTTTGACAAGGGAAGTATAGAAATATTCGGCAGGGAGATGACTCCTGTCAGCTATGATATCAAGAAGGACATCGGAGTAATAATGCAGAATGTCGCGGTATTTGACGAACTGACAGTCTATGAGAACATCGACTATTTCTGCGGACTCTATATCACTGATAAAGCAACACGTAAAAAGTACGTTGATGAGGTGATAGAATTTGTCGGACTTGGCGAGTTCCTGAAATTCTACCCTAAGAAGCTTTCGGGCGGACTTCTCCGCCGTCTCAATATCGCGTGCGGTATAGCCCACAAGCCGAAGCTCATAATTCTCGATGAACCTACTGTAGCTGTTGACCCGCAGAGCCGTAACCGTATACTTGAAGGTATACAGGCACTCAACAGAGACGGTGCGACGGTTATCTACACTTCTCACTATATGGAAGAAGTCGAGCAGATATGTACACGTATCGCTATCATGGACAAGGGCAGAAAAATCGCGGAAGGTACAAAAGACGAGCTAAAGCGCATGATAAAGAATACAGAGACTATAACTATTGAGGTACTCGGACTCGGCGATGATGTTATTGCTGAAATCAAAGCTTTGCCGCACGTATACGAAGTAAGATACGACGAAGGCAGACTTGTTGTATACTGTTCAGGCGGAAAGCACAATCTCATTCGTGCACTGAGTGTGATGCAGAATCACGAGATAAGCTTTGGAAGAGTTTACTCCGAACTTCCCACACTCAACGACGTATTCCTTGAGATAACAGGAAAAGCACTCAGGGACAAGGAGGAATAAGAATGTTCTGGCACAATTTTATATATGAGATAAAAAGTTCACTCAGGGTCAAAGACCTTGTGATATGGCTGATGATATTCCCGATATTTCTCGGAAGTGTTTTCAAAATGGGATTCGACGGACTCTATGAGAAGGATACTGCCATAGACCCCATACCTGTTGCAATAGTCGGAAATGGCGGGAATAAGGTGTTTGATGAGGTTATCAAGACTGTATCAGATGCGGACGAACCCCTTATCATACCTGAATATCTGAGCGAAGATGATGCACTGAAAAAACTCAGAGACAGCAAAGTTATTGGTATCATTTACAGCGGTGAAGAAATAGAGCTTACGGTTTCAGACGACGGACTTAAACAGTCGGTACTCAAAACATTCCTTGAACAGTACAAGATACGTGAAAAGATAATCACCGACACACTTGCAAATGACCCGACAAAGGTTCAGAGCGTTGTAGAATCGCTTTCAGGCGAAGTTGCTTCAACTGCCGAAATCCCCCTTACAAACGGAAATACCGACCCCTATATCCAGTACTATTTCAATCTTATTGCAATGGTTGCGCTGTACGGTTCACAGACCGGACTGCATATCTCTATCGGCAATGCGGCAAATCTGTCGTCGCTTGGTGCGAGAAGAAACTGTTCTCCCACACCTAAGTCTATAAGTATGCTTGCGACACTTCTCGGCAGTTTCATAGTTCAGTCTGTTTGTATGCTTATATGTGTCACATTTGTGGCATTCGTACTTAAAGTTGACTTCGGAAGCAGACTCCCGCTTGTGTATGCAGCGTCAATTCTTGGCGGTATCATGGGAGTTTCCATAGGCTTCTGCATAGGTTCAGCGGGTTCAATGAGTGTGAAGGTAAAATCGGGTATACTCATGGCTGTGAGTATGGCACTCTGCTTCATGAGCGGACTTATGGCTGCTAATATGAAGCCGCTGCTTGCGGCAAAACTGCCGTGGTTAAATAATATCAACCCTGCGGCAGTAGTTACAGACGCGATATCCGCACTCAATCTTTACAGTGATTACAGTGTGTTTACAGGCAAGATGGTGACAATGCTTATAATAACGGCAGTATTCAGTCTTGGCGGATTTATTCTCACAAGGAGGAAGAAATATGCAAGTCTTTAAGCTTTTTATGAAGGTGCTGAAGAAGAATATCCCTACTGCGATAATTTACTTTGTAGTATTCGTGGCGGTTTCGATAGCGATGACGAAAAATGCTGAAACTGATAAAACGTTCAGGGACACGAAGATGAACGTCACTGTTTTCGACGAGGACAATACCCCTGAAAGTGAAGCATTGAAGGAATTCATCGGCAGAAAGCATAAACTGGTTGAGATGTCAGATGACCGCGACGAGATAATGCAGCAGCTTTACTTTGATACAGTCGAATACGTGCTGATAATAAACGACGGCTATTCTGATATGCTTTCTTCCGGCAAAACAGAGGGAATGTTTTCGACGTACCATATGCACACGTCATATTCGGCAGTGCTTATGGAACAGACTCTCGACAGCTATGTAAGCTCGGTAAGAGCGTATATTGCCGCAGGAAGCGACATTTCGGAAGCTGTTCAGCTTGCGGAAGAAGCTGTGTCGCAGAAGGTTGAAACGGATATAGTGAAGTTTGGCGGAAGTGAGGACTTCCCTACAGGTATATCGTCATATTTCAATTACTTTGTCTATATAGTGATATCGGTTGTTATATCTGCGCTTTGTCCGGTAATACTCACAATGGGCAAAAAGGAACTCCGCTACAGAACAAACTGCTCATGCCTTAGTTCATCGTCATATTCGATGCAGGTGATTGCAGGAAGTCTGATATTTGTTTTTGGGGTATGGCTACTATTCATGGCAGTAGCAGCTGTACTAAATGGGGGGGGATTTACCGGTAAGATATGGTATGCGGTACTCAACTCATTTATATTCACAGCCGTTACCGGTGCACTCGCACTTCTTATCTGTGAGTTCGGACCTACAGATATGATAGTGAAGATACTCAATCAGGTGCTGGGACTTGGTATGTGCTTCATGTGCGGAGTATTTATCCCACAGGACCTGCTCTCTGAAAAGGTACTTGCTGTTTCACGTTTTCTTCCGGCATACTGGTACGTCAAGGCAAATAATATGTTATCGGGAGCAGAAACATACGAGGGCGGAGAGTTGGCACAGTGTCTGATAATCGAAGCAGGATTTGCAGTAACTCTGCTTCTTGCGGCACTTGTCGTTCACCGTGTAAAATACAGCTCAGCATCTATAAAGCTCGCCTCACCTAAATTAGAGACCGAACACTAAATCAGATACCGCGCAAAAAATGCCGGTACTATTACAGAAACTCAGTCCTTTGATGAGTAGATATTCTGTAATAGTGCCGGCATTATTGTTATGCTTTGACTTCCGTGTAATAGTAAACGGCGAGCTGTGTACGGTCGCGCAGTGACAGCTTTTCGAGGAGCGTACTGATATAATTGCGCACAGTTCCGTCACCGAGAAAAAGCTTTGCGGCAATTTCTTTATTGCTTAGACCCTCTGCAACGAGTTCCATGATTTCGCGCTCCTTATCGTTGATACCGTGGGCGGCAAAGTCGAATTTGTCACGCGGCTTCATGAGTTCGGGGAGCTTGGTTATGATTTTTTCACCGAATACACTCTGCCCGCCTGCGACAGCTTCAAGTGCCGGAGCAATGCACTCGAAGTCCTGTTTGAGTATATACCCCTTAGCACCCATGTTCAGCGCTTTGATAATGTACTCATCGTCCGCAAACGTCGTAAGGTAGAGGATTTTTGCAGTTGGTTCACCGGCGAGGATAATCTCGCCTGCCTCGATACCGGTCATGCCTTCCATACGTATATCCATCAGCATTACGTCGGGGCGGTGTTCACGGTAGAGACTGATAGCCTCATCGCCGCTTGAACCCATTGCGGTAACGTTTATCTTGCCGGAGCTTTCGAGTATAGTTTTAAGAGAAAGGGCGACGAGCTTATCGTCGTCGATAACTACGATGTTCATTGTCTGTTCTCCTTGTTTTTGGGAATTGAAGAGAATATGCGGAATCCGTCTGCTGACGGAGTGAACGAGATAGTTCCGCCTGCATTTTCCGCACGTTCACGCATATTTTCAAGACCTATACCGGTCTCGCTGATGCTTTCGGAACTTCCGTTGTCCTCGATGCAAAGCTGATAGAACGCAGGGTGCTCGCGGACTGAAATCATTATCCTGTCGCCGTTTGAGTGCCTGACGGCATTTGACAGTGCTTCCTTGACGATACCGGCGATGCAAAGCTTGATTTTAGCGGGGACATCGTCCTGCATATCATAATCGAATCTGACAGTGAACCTCTCCTGTACCGGTTTTATACTGTCCTCGATGATTTTTCTGAGGTCTACCGAATCGTCATGCAGGTCGTGTACACTCTGCCGTATACTTGTCATAGCTGAATCAAGGGTTGAACGCAGACTTTCAAGCGGCTCGCGGAGCTGTTCGTCCTTATTGATAACTATCAGCGCACCAGACTGCAAAAGTGAACGTGTGAGCATATGACCGACATTGTCGTGTATCTCCCGGGCGATACGGTTACGTTCACGGAGAGTTGCAAGGCGAACCTCGTTATCCTGTGCTTCGGCGAGTTGTCTGTTGCGGTCGCCGAGCTGAAGGTTTGCTTCGGTAACATCGTCACGCATAGAGCGGAGGTGTTCGACATTGTTTTCGAGTGTACTAATGCGCTGATAAATCACATATGCGGTGAACGCGAAAGAAAAGGTGCAGATGAGCTGAATCGGTTTCAGGTCACTGAGGTTCAGCAAAACACCGGCAAACGGAAGAGCTGACCACCATTTTTTCTCGCGGAGCGAATCGTAAAGGATAAGCGGCAAACCGCAGAAAAGCTGAGGAACAAAGACACAGGAGCAGGAATAGGCAAGCAGTGGGATAAATGAGAACTTTCTGCCGGCGAGGAGCTGATTGAGCGACGAAACTGAGAGCAGGCAGAGCAGTCCGATAACAGGTACAGCGAGGTTGTCGGAGAGTGCGAATCCGACGGAACATAGAAGAATAATTGCCAGTTTATCGAGCAATCGCGGTGTCACAGCAAAGCTCCTTTCCGTGTGATTGATGTGTCAGAGAAGACTTTTTATGTATCCGGCTACAGCGTTTACACACTCATCGAATGAGCCGTTGTTGCTGAATCGCTTAGTTATACCGGCTTTATCGAGTTTATCGTCGGAGAAGTCCTCGCAGTCGGCTAAAAAGCGTCTGCACATTTCAGCGTATTTCGGCGACTCCTCCTGCTTTTCCCTTGCGAGAGCGCGGGAGAGGCGTTCACCGTCCTCGACCTCGATGTAAACAGGTATCACTCTGTCGATGCCGTAATGTTCGCGTATAGGCACAAACGACTGCGGAGTACCGATTATAGCGTAGCTGTGGGAATCGAGGTCGATTGATTCACCTGACGTGAAATAGGTCCAGTCGCCGTGTACCGTGTGGTAGGTACGGCTTTCAATGACCTTTCCCTCCGACTTCATACGCAGGAATCCCTCGTTGTCAGTGAAGTGGTACTCTTTGCCGTCTGTTTCGTGTTCACGCATCGGGCGGGTCGTATATATAACAAGCGGTTCAAGGGGAAGCATTTTTAGGACTGACTTATAAACGCTGTCCTTTCCTGATGAACTCTTTCCCATAATGCAGAATATCTTATTCATAGCGGACTATCCTTCCGTTTAAAATGACATATCTTACTTCCTAATATTATACATTATTATCATAAAAAAATCAAGCTTGATAATTAATTGTCGGGCAGACATTAATATAACGTTTTAATATTATATCAATCAGCATTTTAGACAAACAGTATCGACCATATCTAAATAATATAGGATATAAGTATTGACAATATCGCGTATCTGTAGTATAATATTAAAAAATGTGTCGTAAATGTTACGGCATTTCTAAACCGCAGACCATTTTGACAGAAGGTGAGCATTATTGAACAGACCTATTGAAATTGCCGTAGTAGTTGCAGGTATAGATGAAGAGTACCAGAACAGTATAATTGAAGGTGTCATTTCCTGTGCGAAAGAGAATAACACTAATATATCGTGCTTTGCCGCATTTGGCGGAGTTATTTTAAACAGTAAATTTGATATAGGCGAGTATAATATTTATAAACTTGTTAATTATAATAAATTTGATGGTGTGATACTCCTGACCAATACCATTAGTGACCCTGCTGAAAAGGAAAATATCATCAAAAATGCAAAGCTTTCAAAGCTTCCTATCGTTGTGCTTGATGATGACGGCTACCCCGAAATGCACAACATTAAAATCGACAATTCGTCGGCGATGAAGGAGATAGTCCGACACGTTATAGAAGTTCACCATGCCAAGAAGATAAACTATATTTCCGGACCGCTTGCAAATCCCGAAGCAGAGGACAGGTACAATGCCTTTATCAATGTCATGGCTGAACACCGTCTGCCGGTCGATATAAGACGTGTCTATTTCGGCGAATTCCGTTCAGTTGACGGAAAGCGTGCGGTCGATTCGTTCATGGATTTCGGACTCGAACTCCCTGACGCTATTATTTGCGCGAATGACACTATGGCACTTGCGGCAATAGGTGAACTCGAAAACAGGGGATATAAAGTTCCCGATGATGTGATAGTGACCGGATTTGATAATACTTTCAATGCACGTCACCACTATCCAGCGCTTACATCAGTTGACCGACCGCTCGATTCTGCCGGTTATAAGGCTTGCGATGTGCTGGTAAACATAATTAACGGCAATAATGCAGAGAGGACTTATACCCTTGAAGCTGTGCCGGTCTTTTCGGAAAGCTGTGGCTGTAAACAGCCAAACGCTGAAAGTAACGTCGATTATAAGCGGAACGTCTTCAAGTTACTGAATAACTGCCATACTGATATAAGTATGCTGAACAGTATGACTACCGACCTTGCCGAAACTGATAATTTCGATGATAATATAGAAGCTATTGCGAAGTATATCAAGCATATAAAATGTGAACAGTTTGCTATATGCCTGTGTTCCAACTGGGACGAAGCGTTCCGTGACGGCTGGAAGCAGAACGAGATATACAGCATTCAGATCGATGGCTATACAGAGTATATGAGTGCGCCGCTCGTTATTGATAACGGACAAATCAGTTCTGTAGACAGCTTCAAGAGCAAGGATATGTATCCAATGAAGAAAGAAAGCGGCGGCAATGTCAGCTATTTTCTTCCGCTCCATTTCCGCGAAGCTACACTCGGTTACTATATCATAACCAACAGCGATTTCCCGTTAAGGAGTATGGTGTGTCACACTATGATGATAAACATCAGCCACTCGATCGAGAATATCAGAAAGCTTCTTAATCTCAACAGCATGATAACTGAACTCGATAAGCTGTATGTTAACGACCCGCTTTGTAATATCTACAACAGAAACGGTTTTATACGTGCGGCAGATAACATCTTTAACAGTTGTAAGACATCGGAAAGAAAGGTCCTTATTTCGTTTATCGACATGGACGGACTGAAGCTTATAAATGATAACTACGGACATAAAGAAGGCGACTTTGCGCTCCAGCGGTTAGCAAACGTTATAAAGACTTGCTGCGGCTCTAATCGTATATGTGCGCGGTTCGGCGGAGACGAGTTTATAATTCTTGGCCCAAGCAACAATGAGAACGATATACAGCTTCTTGATATCACTTTCAAGCACGAGCTCGAAAGGGCGAATCAGGTCATAAACAAGCCGTATGAGCTTTCGGCAAGTATTGGTACCATAGTTTCAGACGTTACATCTGACCTGATGCTGTTTTCACTGATTACTCAGGCTGATGAAATAATGTACGAAAAGAAGAAAAAGAAGAAAACTTCACGTTATCTTCGTCATGATTAAGAAAAACTCCGGACATCTGTCCGGAGTTTGTTTTATGAATTACGACGCAAGCGAATCGCTTCTCTATCCTTGTTCCAAAGGAAACTGATGTGTGCCTCAGTGTGAGCCATTATACGTCTGAAGTTTTCCTGATGCTTGAGCATTATCACTACCGCAATAACAGCAAGCAGAAGCGTGCCGATAGGGTCACCGGTCGAAAGCGCGTAAATGGTCGTCATAAGCAGTGAACCTGTCGTGGGGATAATACAAATATAGTCGAGAGCGAGTGCAATACCAACCTCAAGCACAAGTAGCAGAACAAAAGTCATAGGGTCATACGTGAGAAGAAGTCCACCGAGGCAGGCAAGTCCTTTTCCACCGCGGAATCCCATAATAACAGGGAAAATATGACCGAGTATACAAAATGCACCACCGAGAATATGCGAGCAGGGGAGTTCCGGAAAAAGCTTATAAACGATAACGTTAGCGGCAGCAGACTTGAAAATGTCAAACAGTGCAGTTAAAACAGCCGCTTTCTTTCCGATAGTCAGGGCAACGTTTGAAGCACCGGCATTTCCTGAACCGCGCTGTCGTATATCAAATCCTTTGATACGGGAAATAATATAAGCAGGGTTAATGTTTCCGAAACCGTAACCGATGAGTGCGCCAAGCAAAAAATGAATCATCTAATTCTCCTTTTCAGAATACGATAAAAAGACTGTTATTATTTTATCATATTCGCTTTAATTTGTAAATACCTATGAAGAAAAAAGTTTATCAGCACAATGCACAAAAAAGTTGAAAGATTTTTTATCATAAAATTATTCCAATTTGCTTGACAATCTGTGCTTGCTATGATATAATAATAAAGCTGAATCACGAAAGTGATTTAAAAGAAAAATGGAGAGGTATCGAAGCGGTCATAACGAGGCGGTCTTGAAAACCGTTTGACTTAACGGTCACGTGGGTTCGAATCCCACCCTCTCCGCCATATTTTTTATCAGCGCTATGCGCTGGTTTGCGGATTTACCCAAGTGGTGAAGGGGCTCCCCTGCTAAGGGAGTAGGTCGGGAAACCGGCGCGAGAGTTCAAATCTCTCAATCCGCGCCAA
>ONBA01000015.1 GCA_900315975.1 uncultured Ruminococcus sp. | reverse complement strand
AAAAGGCGTATGCATTGATTTGCATACGCCATATTTATTGTTGACAAAAACAAAGCTACATTTTATGCATTATGCAACAAAAATGTAGCTTTCAACTTGGAGCTTGTGACGGGACTCGAACCTGCGACCTGCTCATTACGAATGAGCTGCACTACCAACTGTGCTACACAAGCATATTAAATTTTTGAATTTTGTAAGGTGCTGCACGGTTGTCGCTTTATTTTCAGTCCGAGACCTGCTCATTACGAATGAGCTGCACTACCAACTGTGCTACACAAGCATATTAAATTTTTGAATTTGTAAGGTGCTGCACGGCTGTCGCTTTATTTTCAGTCCGAGACCTGCGCATTACGAATGCGCTGCACTACCAACTGTGCTACACAAGCATTATTAAATTTTTGAATTTGTAAGGTGCTGCACGACTGTCGCTTTATTTTCAGTCCGAGACCTACGCATTGTCGGTCAGAAATAAGTCGCACTGTTTCGCTTTCGCTCGCATTGCTCCATATTTCTTTCCTTCGCAAACTCCATTCATCTGCCACTGGCAGCGGTCGTTTGCTCAGCAAATTCGCTGCACGGGGAGCTGTGCTACACAAGCGTTATAAAGGTTAGGGTGGAGAGCGGAGATATGATGACAGACCGCATAACACTATTATTATACAATGCCGGAAGAAAAATGTCAAGTATTTTTTCAGAAAGTACTTGACAAACGAGAGAACATGGTGTATAATGTGTAAAGTGATTTTAGATTACACCACTACAGGAGTTTCCATATGGCAAAGGAACTTAAATTTGTAATGTTGCTTGACTGCTACGGTGACTTGCTTACAGAGCATCAGCGCAGTGTTATGGAGCAGTATTACTGCGAGGACCTTTCCCTCGCCGAAATAGGTCAGCCGCTTGGCATAACCCGTCAGGCAGTAAGAAGCCTCATCAAGCGTACAGAGGATATACTGCTGAATTATGAGGAAAACCTCAGATTCGCGGAAAGGCTGGGAAGGCTGAGAAACTGCTTTGACAGTATAGCAGCAGCGGCGGAAACAATAGAGAGTGAAGATATAAAAAAAGAAATACTGATGCAGGCAGAAAATGGAAAAAGACTGCTGTAAATATAATTTAGGAGGCTGTCCCCGATGGCATTTGAAGGACTTTCCGAAAAACTGAATAATGTATTCAAGAAGCTCAAATCGAGGGGAAAGCTTACAGAGAGTGACGTCAACGAGGCAATGCGCGAGGTAAAGCTGGCGCTGCTTGAGGCTGACGTAAGCTACAAGGTAGTAAAGGACTTCGTCAAGAAAGTATCAGAAAGAGCCGTAGGCGAGGAAGTACTTGCAAGCCTTACTCCTGCGCAACAGGTAATAAAGATAGTTGATGAAGAGCTTGTTTCCCTGATGGGCAACAGCAATTCAAGAATAAATTTCGCATCAAAACCACCCACGGTCATTATGATGTGCGGACTTCAGGGTTCAGGTAAGACAACTCACGCTGCAAAGCTTGCAAAGATGCTTAAAAAGGAAGGACACCGTCCGCTCCTCGCAGCCTGTGATATTTACCGTCCTGCCGCTATAAACCAGCTTCAGGTAGTTGGTAAGAAGGCCGACGTAAAGGTATTTGAGATGGGTCAGGTAGACCCTGTTATAATCGCAAAACAGGCTCTCGCACACGCTAAGGACTACGGCCACGATGTTCTCATTATAGATACTGCCGGACGTCTTCACGTTGACGAGGCACTAATGGACGAGCTGAAAAAGATAAAGGAACTCACAACTCCTGATGAGATAATGCTCGTTGTAGATGCTATGACAGGTCAGGACGCAGTAAATGTTGCCAAGGCTTTTGACGAAGCAGTAGGTATAACAAGCGTGCTCATGTCAAAGCTTGATTCAGATACAAGAGGCGGTGCTGCACTTTCAGTTCTCGCCGTTACAGGTAAGCCGATCAAGTATGTAGGTATGGGCGAAAAGCTCGACGATTTCGAGCAGTTCCATCCCGAGCGCATGGCTTCACGTATCCTCGGCATGGGAGATGTTCTCACCCTCATCGAGAAGGCGGAGAACGTCATGACCAAGCAGGACGCTGAAAAGCTCACCAAGAAATTCAAGGAGAATACCTTCGATATGGACGATCTCCTTGACCAGATGAAGCAGATAAAGCGCATGGGTTCAATGAAATCTATCATCGGTATGCTTCCTGGTGTATCGGATAAGATAAAAGACGCAGATATCGATGACAGTCAGCTCGGACGCATCGAGGCGATAATCACATCAATGACCAAGGCAGAAAGAGCCAAACCCTCTATCATAAATCCTTCACGCAAAAAGCGTATCGCAGCGGGTTCGGGTACAAGGGTAGAGGACGTAAACCGCCTGCTGAAGCAGTTTGAGCAGATGCAGAAGATGATGAAGCAGTTCACAGGCAAAAACAGCAAGATGAACCTTCGTAAGGCTCGTAAACAGCTTGCCGGCATGAATTTTGACAAAATGACAGGCAAGGGCGGCGGAGATCTGCCGTTCTGAGATAAATGATGGATATTCCTTTTGTTCTGGCGCGGTATCGCCGCCATCATCATTATCAACACAAAACAGCAGCCGGAAACATTATGTTCTGGAGCGGAGCGCTTCTTGTGGCAGTATCAGCTTATATGCTGAAAGCCAGAAAAGACCCCGAATCCAATCAGAATCTTAAAAAGATACTGAGTGCGATAGGCTTTGCTCTTGTGCTTCTCTCATACGTTGTTGACCTGTTGATATCATAAAGCATTCAATGCGACGTCTCCCGCCGCTTGATATACAATTACTTATACGGAGGTGAAAAAAATGGCAGTTAAAATCAGACTCAGAAGAATGGGCGCTAAGAAGGCTCCTTTCTATCGTGTAGTTGTTGCTGATTCAAGATACCCCAGAGACGGCAGATTCGTTGAGGAGATCGGTTACTACGATCCTACAAAGGAGCCCTCTGTTGTAAAGATCGACGCTGATAAGGCTAAGGAGTGGATCGGCAAGGGTGCACAGCCTACTGACACAGTTAAGGCTATCCTCAAGAAGGAAGGCATTCTTTAATCAGCTTTGCTTAGGAAGAGGTGGGACATAACGTCTCTGCCTCTGTTCCGAAGGCTTTTCGGAGGTTACGTAATGAAAGATTTACTCTATGCGATCGCTGCTGGTCTTGTTGAAGATAAGTCGGCTATAAAGATCGTTGAGGACGAGCCTGATGCAGAGGGAGTAATCGTATTCCATCTCTCAGTAGCTCCTAACGATATGGGTCGTGTTATCGGTAAGCAGGGTAGAATCGCAAAGGCACTCAGAACTATCATGAGAGCCGGCGCAGCTAAAAAAGACCTTAAAGTCTCGGTTACGATCGAATAAGAAATATCCGCCCGAAAAGGCGCTATCCCCCATTAGAGTAAAGGAATGGGTGCGGCGCTTTTGGCAAGGCGGATTTTTTGTGGGATAAAATTATGCTTTTCTTTTACAAATAATAGACGACATATCAGTTTATAATTGATAAAATCCACAAAAATATGTGAAATGTTTGTGGTACTACTTGAATATAGATTCCATATATGATATAATATATTTCAAATATATAAGAGAGAGGATAGAACTATGAAACTGCAGCAATTGGAATATGTCATTGCGATCGCTCAGGAAGGCAGTATCACTGCTGCCGCTAAGAAATTATATCAGGCTCAGCCTAATATAAGTATAGCTCTTAAAGAGCTTGAATCAGAGATAGGTACTCAGATATTCTGGCGTACCCCTAACGGTATGGTGCTTACTCCCGAGGGAGAGGATTTCCTCGTAAGAGCTAAAGAAATAGTTGAGAGTATGCACAGCCTTGAATCAGATTATTCTCACAGAGCCGACGATACTATCGCCCTCAGAATTGAGGCAAACATATCTACGTATATGGCTGCCGCAGTCGGAGTATGGGTGAATTCTCTCGACCCTGCTGATAAGCTTAATATACACCTCATCGAGATACCGTCAAACAAGGTCATCGACGATGTAAGCAGCGGAAGAGCCGATATCGGTATTATCCGTATCCCTTCAAGTCAGCTCGGTGTCTATGCGGAGCAGCTCAAGAGCCGAAAGCTCAGCTGCCGTACAGTAACAGAGTTCACTATGAAGCTTCTCATGCGTGCAGACAGTCCCCTTGCAAAGTATGACGACGTACCGATAGAAGAACTGAAAAAATATGTACAGATCCTTCACGGCGACGACGAGATGAACCTCTTCGGCAAGAACTGTGTAAATGCCGAGTTCGATGACGACCCGCCGCATCGTATCCTTCACGTTTACGACCGCGGAAGTAAAATGGCTCTTATGAGTATACTCAAAGACGCTTATATGTGGGTGTCTCCGATGCCGAACAATGCGTTTCCGGCTGATGCTGAGGTTGTGGTAAAGGACTGCTCGTATGCGAATATACGTATGCGCGACCTTGTTATATGCAAGAAGTCGAGTGAAAACAATCGCCTTATCAAGGAGTTCCTCGAATTCCTCAATGTATTTGTTGACAAGGCATTTGGCCCTGAAAAGCAATCATAAACAGTAAAAAAGCTCCCTGACGGGAGCTTTTGTTATTGATTCTTGAAGCTTTTTTTATATTTGTACATTGCCGCGTCAGCACGTTCAAATACGTCTTGAACCCTCATGTCAACACTGCGGTCGAAGTCGGAAATACCGAATGCGACGGTAACTTTTCCCTCGTCTTTATTTCTGAGCATATTGCCGCGGAGGGTGTCTAACAGTTCAAGGCGGCAGTCGTAATCGTGACCTTTCAGCAATACTGCGAACTCGTCTCCGCCGATGCGGAAAACGGGACTATGCTTGAATATAACGCATATTTCATTGCAAGCGGTCTTGATGAAGTCGTCGCCTGCACGGTGACCCTGTGTGTCATTCACGAACTTCAGTCCGTTAATATCGCATACAACGATTGCGAAATCGGGTGCTGTGTCGTCCTCGATGAGGGCATCGAGTTTTTCCTCTTCCTGAAAGTAGGCGTGCTTATTTTTAACACTTGTAAGAGCATCGCGGTTAGCCATATCCATAGCACTGCCGAGTGCTTCACGGAACGCATTTTCGCGTCGTTTAGCGGCATCTACGTTTGCAACAGCGATGATGATATGTTCTGAGTCCTCTTTAGGGCGAATCGCAAAAAGCGTGACATATTGTGGTCTGTCGTCGAGAATGAGGCGGTAATTCAGCGAAGTAGAGCCTGTTTCGCGGAGGTTGCTGAGAAGAGTAGACTTGTTCATCGACTCTGCCATCATGTGGTAATCATCGGGGTAGATATCGCGTTTGAGGTTACGTTTTGTTTCTTCAAAGAAGTCGTTACCGGTGACTCCGATATCGAGTTTGGCATATTTTTCGCTTGAAGTGTACTCTTTGTACTCGTTGGTAATAATATTAACATAATATATTACCTCATAGCGCATAGCGAGTGCTTTGATAATCTCGCTGAAAGTGGCACTTTCTTCCGCCATGACCTGTTCGCGGCGAATCTGGTCATCAACATTTATCACACCTACAACGATGTGATTATCCCCTTCAACTGGACGTACAACGACCATTTTCAAGTATTGCAGCCTGTCATCGAGGGTTTGTCTGTATATGAATGATATGTTATTGTGGTTATTATCAAGTTCACTGAGCATAGCGTTCTTATCAACAGAATTAAGAAGCTGACGTCTGTCCTCGTGGTAGACGTATTTTTTTATATCAGCAGCAGCGGCTTTGAAGAAATCGTTGCCTTTCTTGACGATTCCGAGCTTGGAAAAATTTTCACTGGAGCTATATTCCATATAGTGATTAGTATTTGTGTCGACGTAGTAAAGCACCTCATAACGGCTTGCAAGAGCGCGGGAGATGAAACTGTATATCACGTTTTCCTCTTCGAGAGTTTTAAGACGTCTGATTTGTTCATCAATGCACTGAACACCTATGACGATATAATCGGAATTGGTAGCATCTTCAAAGATGGTTTTGAGGTAGTAAAATTGCGGTTTATCGTCGATAACGAGGCGATACTGTAAATAGAACGATTTTCCGTTTTTGAGAGTCTCCATGACATTTTCTTTCTTGAAGCTTGCAAGGAAGTTATCGAGGTCTTCATGGAAAACGAGTTTTTTAGCGTTAAGTGGGACATCTGCGTAGAAATCGTCGCCCCATGAAGCCTTTGTGAGGGATTTATCCTCACCGGAGACGGTGTATTCTATGTAGCTGTCGTCCTTGGTATTAATGAGATAGACGCTGTTGTAGTCGCTTGCGAGAGCGAGAGCGATACGTGCGAATGAAACGTTGTCATTGGTTCTGCTGTATATTTTTATATCTTTGTCATACATCGGAATCATCACCTCATAACTTGCAAAAAACGCAGTCGTTTAAATTATTATAGCATATAAATTATGCAAGTTCAAGCAAAAAAGGCAGATATATAATAATTTTATGTGAAATGTTATGAATTGTGGACAATATTAGCAAAATCCGAATTTCGTCACTACATAAATATAAAAGGACCTCATAAGGGGAGCCCCCTTTGGCGGTTTCGCAGGATACCGAATATGTACCGTAAATTTACGGCTCGGTAGCCCACAAATTCCGCTAAGGGAAGCACTCTAAGAGGTCCTTTTGGATTAATTATTCGATATCGCCGTGATGAGCCTGTAAAGACTTTACTTCGAGGCATTTATTCTGCTTCTTAGCCTTTATACCCTCAACGCTTGCCTTAGCAGCAGCCATTGTAGTGATATAAGTTACACGGTGCTTGATAGCAGCCTTACGGATATAGCTGTCGTCGTAGATACTTGTCTTGCCGGCAGGAGTATTGATGATGAGCTGAATTTCGCCGTTTGCGATTTCGTCAGCGATATTCGGACGACCCTCGTATATCTTGTAGATACGCTTGCAGGGGATACCTGCTTCCTTGATCATCTCGTAGCTTTTGCCTGTAGCGAGGATATTGAAGCCGATCTCGTGGAATCCCTTAGCGATTTCGAGGAGTTCGGGCTTGTCTCTGTCGCATACGGAGAGGAGAACAGTTCCCTCTTCGGGGAGCGGGTTCTTAGTAGCTTCCTGAGCCTTGTAGTAAGCCTCGCCGAATGACTTGGCAATACCGAGAACTTCGCCTGTTGAACGCATTTCAGGTCCGAGAACAGGGTCAACTTCAGGGAACATATTGAATGGGAAAACAGCTTCCTTAACACCGTAGTGGTTAATCTTGCGGTCCTTGAGTTCCGGAACGGGAGAAGGTCTGCCTGTGAGAGAGGAAGTGATGATATCTGTAGCGATTCTTACCATGTTGATATCACAAACCTTTGAAACGAGCGGAACTGTTCTTGAAGCACGCGGATTAGCTTCGAGCACGTAAACTGTGTCGCCCTCGATAGCGTACTGCATATTCATAAGACCGCAAACGTTCATCTCGACAGCGATCTTCTTGGTGTACTCCTTGATAGTAGCAACCTGCTTTTCTGTGAGGTTCTTTGAAGGAAGGATACAAGCCGAGTCGCCTGAATGAACACCTGCGAGCTCGATATGTTCCATAACAGCAGGAACAAAGCAGTGTGTACCGTCGGAGATAGCGTCAGCCTCGCACTCTGTAGCGTGGTTGAGGAAGCGGTCGATGAGGATAGGTCTGTCAGGAGTTACACCGACAGCGGCGTCCATATAAACCTTCATCATTTCGTCGTCGTGAACTATCTCCATTCCGCGTCCGCCGAGAACGTAGGAAGGACGAACCATAACGGGGTAGCCAATGCGGTTAGCGATCTCGATAGCCTCATCAGCGTTTACAGCCATACCAGCCTCAGGCATAGGAATGCCGAGCTTGTCCATCATAGCGCGGAAATGGTCGCGGTCCTCAGCGAGGTCGATGGTCTCAGGAGTTGTACCGAGGATATTTACCCCGTACTTCTTGAGGTCACTTGCGAGGTTAAGAGGAGTCTGACCGCCGAACTGAGCGATAACTCCGACGGGCTTTTCCTTTTCGTGTATAGAGAGAACATCTTCAAGAGTGAGAGGCTCAAAATAGAGCTTATCAGATGTATCGTAGTCAGTAGAAACAGTTTCGGGGTTGCAGTTAACGATAATGGACTCGAATCCGAGCTTTTTGAGAGCGAGAGCAGCGTGAACGCAGCAGTAATCGAACTCGATACCCTGACCGATACGGTTAGGACCGCCGCCGAGGATCATGATCTTGGGCTTATCGGTATTAACGGGGCTCTTGTCCTCATCGAGGTGATAAGTTGAGTAGTAGTAAGCCGCATTTTCTGTACCGCTTACGTGAACACCCTCCCAAGCTTCCTTGATACCGAAGCCGATGCGGGCATTTCTTATCTCTTCCTCAGTTACTTCGAGGAGTGAGCTGAGGTAGCGGTCGCTGAAGCCGTCGAGCTTAGCTTGCTTGAGAACATTTTCAGCGGGAACGCTTCCCTTGTTAGCGAGGAGCTGTTCTTCCTCGTCAACGAGTTCCTTCATCTGCTCGATGAAGTACTTCTTTATCTTTGTAAGCTCGTGGAGCTCGTCAACAGTAGCGCCCTTGCGGAGAGCCTCATACATAACGAACTGTCTCTCACTTGTGGGGTAACGGAGTTCAGCGATGAGCTGATCCTTAGTCATTTCGTGGAAGTTCTTAGCAAATCCGAGACCGTATCTGTCCTTTTCGAGTGAACGGATAGCCTTCTGGAAAGCCTCCTTGTAGGTCTTGCCGATGCTCATTACTTCGCCGACAGCGCGCATCTGAGTACCGAGTTTATCCTCAGCGCCCTTGAACTTCTCGAATGCCCAGCGAGCGAACTTGATAACGATGTAGTCTCCGTCGGGAACATACTTGTCGAGAGTGCCGTACTTGCCGCAGGGGATCTCTTTAAGGGTGAGACCGCAGGCGAGCATAGCGGAAACGAGAGCTATCGGGAAGCCTGTAGCCTTTGAAGCGAGGGCAGAAGAACGTGAAGTTCTGGGGTTGATCTCGATAACAACGATACGTCCTGTTTCGGGGTCGCGTGCGAACTGGCAGTTACAGCCGCCGATAACCTCGATAGACTCGATGATACGGTATGACATATCCTGAAGAGTCTTCTGAACGTCTTCTGGAATAGTCAGCATAGGAGCTGAGCAGAACGAGTCACCGGTATGAACACCGATGGGGTCGATATTTTCGATAAAGCAAACAGTGATCTTGTTGTTTTCAGCATCGCGGACAACTTCAAGCTCAAGCTCTTCCCAGCCGAAGATACATTCTTCAACGAGAACCTGTCCGACGAGAGAAGCCTGAAGACCTCTTTCGCATACTACCTTGAGTTCGTCAACGTTATAGACCATACCGCCGCCGGCACCGCCCATAGTATAAGCGGGACGAAGTACAACAGGATATTTGAGCTTTTCAGCTATCTTAACAGCTTCGTCAACAGAGTAAGCGACCTGACTGCGGGGCATTTCGATACCGAGAGCGCTCATAGCGTTCTTGAATTCGATACGGTCCTCACCGCGCTCGATAGCGTCAACCTGAACACCGATTACCTGAACGTTGTACTTTTTGAGTACACCAGCGTTATCAAGCTCTGAGCAGAGGTTAAGACCTGACTGACCACCGAGGTTAGGAAGAAGAGCATCAGGACGCTCCTTTTCGATTATCTGAGTAAGTCTTTCGAGGTTAAGGGGCTCGATGTAGGTAATATCAGCGACATCGGGGTCTGTCATGATAGTAGCCGGATTAGAGTTAACAAGAACGATCTCGTATCCCAGATTTCTGAGAGCCTTACAAGCCTGAGTACCTGAGTAATCGAACTCGCAAGCCTGACCTATAATAATAGGACCCGAGCCGATAATCATTATCTTGTTTATATCCTGTTTCTTGGGCATATTATTCTCCTGACCCGTGCATTAATGTGCACGACATAGATTTACCATTTAAAGCATGGCATAATTTCTTACCTTATATAATAACACATTATGAGACAAAATGCAAGAAAAAATCCGAAGAATATATTACTTGATATTGATTTTTTATCTGCGGACTGCTAAGTTATACTATTATATAAATAAAGGTGGCACATTAGAGTGCTTCCCTTAGAGTGCCACCTCAGCTTGCAGAAAAAGTACAGTTAAATGTAAAAAAGAATACGGATACTACAATTCGTCTGTTTTTAGTTCAATTATGTAGGGACGACCAATGGTCGTCCGATAGATTCGTAACAACAATCAGGTCTTTTGAAATTCTCAGCGGATACAGAATCCGTATTTACAGTGATATTGCTGTTTCGAGACCTATTTCCATCATGTCGAGGAAAGTAGTCTGACGCTCTTCGGGAGTTGTAGCGAGTCCGCGGAGAGGACAGTCGGAAATAGTGAGGATAGCGAGAGCATTTTTTCCTGCGCGGGCGGCATTCATATAGAGCGCCGCCGCTTCCATTTCGATAGCGAGAACGTTCATTTTCTGCCATTCAGCGAGTGAGTCCTCATCGTCATAGAACATATCGCTTGAAAATACGTTTCCGACGTGGAAAGTGCTTCCCTTAGCCTCAGCGGCTTTAACAGCGGCAGAGAGTATACTCCACGAAGCCGTGGGAGCGTAAGTGCCGGGCAGACGGAACTGATTTACGTAAGCGGAATTAGTGCTTGCGCTCATGCCGATAACGATGTCGCGGAGGTTTACGTTGTCCGCAATAGCGCCGGCAGTACCGACACGAATGATATTGTCAACATCGTAAACGTTGAAGAGTTCCCACGAGTATATGCCTATTGAGGAGTTGCCCATACCGCTTCCCTGAACAGAAACGGGAACACCCTTGTATTTGCCGGTATATCCGAACATTCCGCGTATCTCATTATAGCAGACAGCGTCTTCGAGGTAATTTTCGGCGATGTACTTAGCTCTGAGCGGGTCGCCGGGCATGAGGACAGTTTTAGCTATTTCGCCTTTTTTTGCGTTATTGTGTGGTGTAGACATAAGTGTACCTCCTTATTATTATACAAGACCTTAACAAGTCTTTTGATTCAGCGTCTGAGCAGTTTTTTTACTGTCAGGAGAAGAGCCTGATAATTCAGTGCGATAACGATACAGCAGAGCAGGAAAAGTCCGGCTATCCAGAATTTTGGCGAGGCGATTATCAGCCAGCCCATGAGGAAAAGCAGACCTGTATTCAGCAGTGACTTCATCGCGTTGAATCTGAACGGAACATAGTAGCGTGCGTCGATTATTCTTGCCCAGAAGCAAACGTAGTAGCTGAGGAATGTAGCGATAGATGCACCCTGAATGCCCCACTCGGGAATGAGAGCGATGTTGAGGATAATATTTACTGAGCAGGCGATAAGAGCGGTCCAGAAGCTGTTTTTAGTATGCTTTGTAGCGGAATAGATACTGCCGAGGAACTGATTAAGGCTCATGTAAAGAACAGCCACAACGAGTATCGGAGTATACAGGTAAACGTCGGCATATTCGCTGTAGGTAGAGGAAACGACGAAGAATCCGGTAACAGGTTTGATGAGGAGAAGGAGTCCGGCGGAAGCTATGAACAGGATAGCCTCATAAGTACCGTAGACCTTCTCATAGAATTTGTTTCTGTCGGCGGAGTCGTTTTCGGTTATCGCGGACATATTCCACGCCTGAAAGAATATGGTAGAAACCATACTGATTAGGTTGGGTATACGGTTAGCGTAGCCGTAGATAGATACGGCAGATTCGCCGAGCTGAACGCGGTCACTCTTCATGTTGCGGATAAACATACGGTCGGAGAGACTTGTGATAGTCCACATAACGATAGTGGGAATGAGCGGAGCGGCGAATTTCATCATATCGCGTGCGAGAGCAGTGTTGAAAGCATCGGCACGGACGAATTTGCGCAGGTCAGCGACTATGAACAGGAAAAGTGACGAGAAGAGGTCGGAGAGGATAACAGCGAGCATAAAGCCGCGTACTCCCATATGCAGACCTGCGATGAATACGAGGTTGAATATGAAGAGGGTCAGCGTCGCGAGTATGCCGTCGATAGAGAACAGCTTTACCATATCGCGCGAGCGGACGAACTGCTGACAGAGCATTCTCAGCGACGAAGTGAGGATATAAATAATCAGCAGAAGAGTGTAACCTTTTATATAGTCGAATGCCGGAATAAGGCTTAATACAGGCACAGTCAGTGCCATGAGGACCATGCCTGCGAGGGTTATGGCACCCGATGTGGTAAAGACTTCACGTTTGTCACAGTTTTTATCAAGACCGAAGCGAATGAGGTATTCCTGCAAAGCGAAGGTGAAAATCGGCTGAAGGAAGAGGGCAGTCGGTTCAAGGAGTTCCTTGATACCTGAGCTTACGGGGTCGAGATGACGGGAATACAATCGGGTGAGGAGTATAACCAGTATTTTCGAGCCGAAGCTGCCGATAGCGAATATCACTGTATTAAGGGCAAGCTTTTTGTATTTATTCATTTTGCATTCTCCAAAAAATATTATTTCAACATATATTATAGCACAAACTCATAAATAAAGCAATACAGCTTCCCCTGATGTAACAGCTTGCACAAATGAAGCTTTTTTGTTTGTCTTATAAAACGCGATTTTGACGGTTTTTCCAAAAAACGTTGACATCTTTAAAGCAATGTGTTAATATCTAATCAATAAGATAGAAAAATATCCTTCTTTGACGCTTAGAATTATGGGACGGAGGTAATAACAATGAAGAGTAACAAATGTTTAAAAGTATTGACAGCTACAGCCGTATCGGCTGCGGCACTGTTTGCAGTTCAGAATGCTTCTGCGTTTGCAGAGGGTGACGTGGTTGTTTCGGAAAATGTCAGCGGAATTGCAACTCAGTTTGGTGATGTAAACTTTGACAAATCCGTGGGAATCTCGGACGCGGTACAGCTTCAGCGTTATCTGCTCGGTCAGCAAACTGAACTCGGTAACTGGCTCAATGCTGATATCGATGAGGACGGCGTGGTTGACGTATACGATTTCACAATGCTCCGTAAGCAGGTTCGCGGACAGAAGGCTGAAAATGGCGGTACTCTCAGTATCAGAGTAGTTGATGTGATGACAGGAAAGCCGCTCGAATCTGTAGAAGTAGAGCTTTTTGGACATTGCAGTGACTATTGCTATGAGCTTGCAGACTGGGAATACACTCCTGACGACGATACAATGTTCAGCGGACTGCCTACAGACGAGAAGTATTCCTACATGGTAAATCTGAAAAATCTTCCCGAAGGATACGGTACACGCTATGGTGAATGGGACCAGCAGTATACGTTCGGATTTGACGGCAAGACCGACAGGGACATTACGATTCATGTACGTCCAAACGATGCCGAAAACAACGTTAGTATAGCTATGTTTGACTGGGCGGCGGAGCAGGATATCCCCTATTATCCGTATGGAATTGTCAGTGTCAGCGATAAGGACGGAAATCCTTATTACCCGTTCATGCATACTCCGGATATCGCGCTCCCTGACGGAGAGTACCATGCGGATATCCGACTTTTCGACTGCCCTGCTGAGCTTCTCGACCCCGAAAGCGACTTTGCAAAGCATATGAAGGAGATTTATCCCGACCTTGATTTTGAGGACAAGAGCAATGGCTTTGACTTCACAGTAAAGGACGGAAAGGCTGACAGAGACCTCAGCTTCGATTTTGCACCGAAAGCCGGAAGCAGCAACTACCTCACCGTAAACTGTATCGACACTGTAACAGGTAAACCGCTTGAAGGTGTAAAAGTTTCACTGATTGAAGCCCCCGATACATATGCAAAGAAGGTGGCTGAATGGACTTCCGACAAGACCGGTACAACTACATTTGATAACCTCATTCACACAGCATACAGAGATACACGTGCGTATATGCTTCATGTGGATAAAGTTCCGGAGGGATATAGCGGAGGATTTGACAAGTATTGTTACTGGGGTTATGTAAACGAGTATACCGACAGCGTGACATATTATTTTGCTCCTGACGAAATGGCGAAGGAAGTTTCAGCAAACGTGTTTGACTTTATTGACGGCACACTCCGCAACGACGTTGCAGGTTTTGATGTATGGAGACTGATTCCCGGTGATAATATCGGCGATTCTGAACAGGTGATGAAAGGAGTTAAGTGCGGCGAGAAGTTTGCACTTAGCGACGGCGAATACTTTGCGGCACTTGATGGACGTCAGGCAATGGCGAATGGATATCACGGTATAGCATTTCATACCAAAAACGGTAAGAAGCTCACCGAAAACCTTGATAAAGAGGGATTTATAGGAAGTACAAGCGTGATAAGCTTCACCGTCAAGGACGGCAAACCTGACAGAGACCTCGTCTTCTACGTTAAGGACTATGACCCCGCAGACGATGAAATCGAGGAAGACATAGATGAATTCCCCGATAAGACTGAAGAATAATAACTAAGTAACGTAAAATCGCACAGGAAGGGCGTGTCCCCTTTTGGGCGGTTCGCAGGATACCGGATATATGCCGCAAGTTTACGGCTCGGTAACCCGCGATTTCCGCTAATGGGAGCACACTGATCCTGTGCGGTTTATTTTTTATCGTCTTGTTGAGCGGGAAGTGGTAGATTGAGCATCGTTTTCGGTACTTCCGTCGAGACCGTCAATGACGTCTCTTGCGGCATCACCTACACCGCCGACAATATCCTCACCTGCGTCCTTAGCACCGTCTACAGCGTCGCGGGCATGGTCACCGGCAGAGCGGTCGTTTCTGTCGCCGTCCCTGTCGTAGTCATAGTGGTCGTAGTAGGAATCGTCGTCACGGGAGTTGTCTCTATCCGAGCCGCAGCTTGTGAATGTGCACGCAGTTAAAAGCAAAGCAGAGCTTATTGCTAATAATTTTTTCATAGTTATCAAATCCTTTTCTATAATTTATTGCGGAGGAGTTTTCCACAATACATTTTTTATTCTTTACACGTTTTCCCCGTTTATCCACAGAGTTTTCAACTTTTACGCATTGTAAAATTCTGTATATAGCGTTGTTTTCCACACTCTCCACAAGGTTTTCAACAATTAAAGTGTGGAATCAACTCCTGTTTCAACACAGTGTTGAAAAGTTTTTGACATCGAAGTGGAAAGAAAAAAGGATAATATTGCTCATATTTTTGTTTCTCAGACTAATATTGTTATTTATTGAACGATGTGATATAATATTATCATATTGAAAAAATGAGGTATTATTATGTTTCAGGGATTTTCACATGAGGCACTCGATTTCCTTCTTGGTATAAGATTCAACAACGATAAGGAATGGTTCGAGCCGCGCAAAAAAATATACACGGAAAAGGTCTATGAGCCGATGAAGGCACTTGCGGAGGAGATTTACGCTCCGTTTGAGAAGACAGGCATGATTTGCAAGGCGGGACGTATCTACCGCGATGAGAAGTTTCCGCCGTATCTGCACTATCGCGACACTATGTGGATATACGTCCGCTACGAGGCGTGGTACTGGAACAGGACTCCTACCCTGTATTTCGAGCTTTCGCCGGAGGGAGCGGAGTTCGGGTTCCGCATTTCAAAGCCGGAAGCCGCTGTCATGGAGCGTTTCCGCAGTCAGCTCAGCGAGGACGCAGACAAATTTCTCTCACTTGCGAAAAAGCTGAAACGCCGGGGAATATGCTTTGGCGGTGAGGAGTATAAGCGTCTCAAACCCTGCAATGTACCCGAGGCAGAGGAGTTTTTCCGCAAGAAGGGACTTTCGGCATATGAAAGAGTCAGCGATATAGCGGAGCTTTCGTCGCCGGAGCTTGTAAAGCGTGTCATAAGCAACTTCAAGGCGGTAATGCCGCTGAATGAGATGTTTCACGAAATCGTCGGGGTTGAGGCACTCACAAAGGAGCTTTTGAAGGAGGAAGCGTCTCAGCCGGAACGTGAGGCAGTCAAAGCGCCGGAGCAGGAATTTATGTGGTAAATCCGGTAATACTTGACAATATATATATATTAGTGGTATAATCATACTGTATTGTTAAAAAACGGTACTATTATAATAGAGAATAGAAACGGAGTTAATAAACATGGGTATCAGCGTTTGTTTGCTGGCATATAAAGAGGCGGAAAATCTTGCTTTTCTCCTTCCTAAAATAAAGGAAATGCTCGACAGCCTCCCGGAACCTTATGAAATACTCGTTATCGACACTGAAAAGCCGCTCGATAATACATCGGAAGTATGCGAAAAGTTCGGTGCAAGATATATAAATCAGGAGTTCCCCGGATTCGGAGGAGCTTTTAAAACAGGTATAAAGTACGCGGAAATGGACAAGTTCCTTATCCTCGACAGCGACGGTTCACACGACCCGAAGTACATTCCCGCGATGTACAAGAAGTTCACAAGTGAGAACTGCGACCTCGTTATCGGTTCACGCTACACTGAGGGCGGCGAGACTAACGATGCTAAAAGTTCAATAATAATGTCGCATATTCTCAATACCTTTTTCCGCATATGTCTTGGAATAAAGGCTAAGGATATCTCCACCGACTACCGTATTTATCACACAGACCAGCTTAAAAAGGTCGGCGACAGCCTTGAAAACGTAAACTACGATATATTGCAGGAAGTACTTCTGCGAATGAAGCAGAATAAGCCTGACCTGAAAATAGGCGAAGTTCCGATATCGTTCCAGAAGCGTATCTACGGCGAGTCAAAGCGCCGCCTCATACCTTTTATAATAGGCTACATGAAGTCGCTTATCCGCTTCACATTCATCAGATACCCTATCCTGCGCAATATCCTGCTTTACGGAGTTTTCGGACTCCTCGCATTCGTGCTTGATTACGGCATTTCTGTCGGACTGACAAAATCGGTAATGAAGGGAACTCCGGAAATTGCGAGCATTATCGGTAATATTGCCGGATTTGTATTCACGTTCACTACCAACACCTTCTGGAACTTCAAAACCAAGGGAAAATTCCTTCTTCGCGCGGCTTCATATGGCGGTATAACTCTCGTGGGAATGGGAATATCGACAGCTTGTATACACTTACTTAAAGGCTCAATAAAATTCGGACTGCTGAAACTTCTTGTGCTGGTATTCGTATCGGCGATACAGTTCGTACTCAATAAGCTGATAACATATAACGAAAAAATTATCCCGAGTGATAACAAATAACAGAAAGGGTGTATAGAAATGTCAACCGCTCCTAAAAAGGCGCTTACCCGTGAAAAGAAAATAAGTATAGGCTTTGCGGTACTCCGCTACCTGATAGTATTTTTAGTTCCGCTGATAACCGGAATAGTCATATTCAAGAAAAAGGAAATAGCGCCGTTTGGCAATAACGACGTTCTTTCTATCGACCTGTGGGGACAGTATTTCCCGATGTACCGCAAGTTCGCATTCGACAGCGGTATTTCCGAGGCAATGTACAACTGGAGCGGCGCTCTTGGTTTCAACAACTGGGTGCAGAATGCTTTCTACTGCCGCAGTATCTTCCTGATACCTTTCCAGTTTATATCTGCTGACAACTCCATAACTTATATCGACATCGTTTGTCTGCTCAGATTCGGACTTGGCGCTCTTGCGTGTCAGGCATTTCTTGAGTATAAATTCAAGAGCAGAAATCCCATCATAATGGCAACTTCAATATGCTATGGACTCTGCGCATATTCAACAGCATTCATTATGCAGTTCATGTGGACTGACGGACTTTTCCTCGCTCCGCTCGTACTGCTCGGTCTTGAGAGACTCATCAGAGGCAAGTCGCCGGCGATGTATACTCTCATGCTCGCATTCACGATTTACACCAACTTCTATACCGGCTTCGGAGTATGCCTTTTCACCGGCTTCTACTTCGTTGCTTACTGGCTCAGCAAGAGCTACACAGGCAAGGATGGTTCACGTCTTACTGTTAAGGAAAACCTTAAGGCGCGCGGTAAACTCTTCGGACGTTTCATGCTCTACTCCGTTCTCGGCGGTGTAGCGACAGCTGTAGTGCTTGTCCCCACAGTAAAGGGACTTTCCAATTCAGAGTCGGCAAACGAAGGCGTGCTCAATTTCAGCCAGTGGTACCACACAATGGCAGAAAATGCGGCTTCAATGCTTCCTGAAACTCCTGCTTCACTCGAATTCGGAGTACCGAATATCGCAGTCGGACTTTTCGCATTCATACTCATTCCGCTGTTCTTCCTGAACGCTGAGATAAAGTTCGCAGAAAAACTTGCGGCAGGCGGTTTCCTCGGACTTCTCTATGCCGGTCTCAACTACAATCCGATGGACTGGCTCTTCAATGGCTTCCACTTCCCGAATCAGCTTCCCGGACGCTGGAGCTTCCTGTTCTCTTTTGCAATTACAATAGTTGCTGCAAACGGACTTGCTAAGGCAAAGGGAATAAAGGTCAAGAGCGTGATAACCTCTCTTATAATAGGTATGTTCTTCGTTGTCTACGCAAAGTATGGCAACCTCGATTCCGCTCGCCTTGACAAACTCGGTCACTGGAATCTTCTCCTTGCAGTATTTGCAGGACTTATGATACTGAGCATAGGATTCAGCTTCTTCAGCGAGAAGCTTGCCGACAAGGCTTCAGCCGCTGAAAAATCCGAAACAGAAACAAAGACTTCTGAATCTGCTGAAAATCCCGCTCCAAAGGCTGACAAGCTCAGAAAGAGCGCATTCGCATTAAAAGCCTGCGCTTTTACAACAAGCATCGTTATAGCGGCGGTTGTAGCAATTCAGTCCTGTCAGGACACTGTTGACGTAGCCGCAAAAGAAGGAGCAGGCATACCCATTTCGGATATGGAGTCCTTCAACAAGGTCAGCGACGTTATCTACGATTTCGGGCAGAAGCACGGATGCGGAAAAGACGAATTCTACCGTATGGAAGCTTACGACGGCTGGACTTTCAACACCAGCATGATAGGTGACTTCAATGGTATCGGTTATTACGGCTCAACTCTCAATTACGGAGTATACCAGCTTCTGAAAGACATGGGTAACAGAGTTTACGCAAACAATGTAAGTTCAGTATATAATACCACATCACTCTTCCAGAACAGCCTTTTCGGCATTAAATATGTGCTTGACAGGTCGAGGATTTTCCTCTCCCGCTCCGGACAGGGCTACAATATCGCTGAGGACGGCGAGAATGGAATAGTCTGGGAGAACCCAACTGCACTTCCTATTGCATTCGGTGCTTCAAACAATATCCTCGATTTCAAGGTAGACCCCAACGAAATCAGACCTATCGCTACTCAGAATGATATGCTCAACAGAATCTGGGGACAGCCTGTAAATGTATTTGAGCACAGCGACCCCTCGGAGTTCACCTATGAAAACTGCGAATTCGCTCAGAATGACAACTGGAATGATAATTACTTCTACAGAACAGATTCAACCTTACCGGTAAATGTTACATGGACATATGTCGTTCAGAATGAAGACCCGCTTTATTTTGAGCAGAATTTCCGTGCAGGAACTCTCCTTATCAACGATACAGAACAGGTAGATATCGGTGCAGAACGTTTCAGATGTCTCGGTTCTTATCCGGCAGGAACTGTTTTACAGTTTAAATATAATTGTTCAGACGTAAATATCGGCTGCTTCGGATTTGACCTCTACAGCTTCAACATGACAAAATGGAACGAAGTATACAACGGACTCAGCAGCAGCGGACTCGAAGTTACATCGTTCAAGAATACCGATATCAAGGGCAAACTCAATGCACCTCAGTCGGAAATGGTGTTCACTTCTATACCGCAGGACGGCGGCTGGAAGGTTTATGTTGACGGCAAAAAGGTCGAGGACTTCAAGGCACTCGGTACTCTCATCGCATTCACAGTTGACGCAGGCGAGCATGATATCGAGTTCAAGTACCATGTTCCAGCATTTACAGCCGGACTCCTCATGACTATAGTGGCATTGCTTATGTTGGCGGTATGCTGTTACGTATTCCGCGCAGGCGGCATTAAAAATGCACTTGGCAAGCTTTCAAAGCCGGCAAAGCAGACAGCTGTTCCGGCAAGTGAAAAAACTCCAGAAGCGGACGAGAAAAAAACAGAAAACTCGTCTGATGAAAAAACTGCGGAAGATAAACAATAATAGCAAGACCCTCTGCTTATGCAGGGGGTCTTATCTTTTCAAAAAGTCCGATTTCATATGGAAACAACAGGGAGGCGCACAAGGGGCGCACCTACAATTCGTCTGTTTTTAGATTAAATATGTAGGGACGACCATTGGTCGTCCGATAAATCCGTAACAACAATCAGCATTTTTGACACTTTGAGCCCCTCTGCTTATGCAGGGGGTCTTATTTTTGAATGGGATCGATAATACCTGCAATGCCAAAAAACTTTACTTTTTTACAATATCAGCTATAGACAACGTCAACAAAATGTGATATAATAATTGTGAATATACGACGAGACGCTTTGCATAAACGCAAATCTGCGCCTCTATCAATGTCTGCGGAAAACTCAGCGCAGGCAGGAAAGGATCAAAAATGCTTCACGAAAAATCATGCGGAGCTATTGTTTATCGTAAATATCACGGCAACACAGAGATACTGTTGATAAAGCATATCAACAGCGGTCACTGGTCTTTCCCGAAAGGGCACGTCGAAGCAGGCGAAACAGAAGTTGAGACCGCAATGCGCGAGATCAAGGAAGAGACTAACATCGACGTTATCATTGACCCGACTTTCCGTGAAACCGTGACGTATTCACCAAAAAAAGACACCATGAAAGTAGTTGTATACTTTCTTGCCAAGGCTAAAAATGTTGATTATTATCCGCAGGAGGATGAGATCGCAGAGATACGCTGGGTAGATATTTCATATGCGTCAAATATTTTATCATATGAAAACGATAAGACCATAGTTACCAAAGCAAAGACCGCTATCAAAGAGGCAATATGAACCGAAGCACCGCGATATACCGTACCTGAAAGTACTTATGTCGGCGGTGTTTCTATATGTGAAGATAATTGGTTTATATATATAATAAATAAATATGGGTATCATATAAGCGGATAAAAATTATATATTTGATTCTCCGACTATCGTGTGATATAATAAAAGCATAGAAAGAGCGGATACATCATAACACACGCTTTCTTAAAGTTTTTCTCTAATTTCATCCTTTATAAAAAAGAACACGAAACTGTCCCCCAAGAGTTTCGTGTTCTTTTTTTGTTTTAGTTTGCGGCGATAACGCCGCCTCGCGTTGCCGCAGATAGTTCAATGACATAAACATCAAAATCTCAATTTAATTTGTTGAAACTATTGCAAAACCGCAAAAAATGTAGTATAATAGTAAAGATATTATAATCGGGTAATATGGCGAATTTTGCCGCCCGATAAAAAAGGAGGAACAAACTTGGCAAAGACAAAAGCTGTCGGCTCAGCTCCTTCGTACGCGAAATATCCCGTAAAACCGCCGGAATACGTTAAGTTTCGGTTTGCGTATATAATCGCGTCATTCCTTATACCGGCTCTGCTGACATTAATCGCTTACGCGCTCTTCGGAGTTTACCCCTTCGGTGAACGCTCTGTACTGACTCTCGACCTTAACGGTCAGTACGTTTACTACTTCGAAAATATCCGCGACGCTTTCTGGAGCGGCAGAAATCCGCTTTACAGCTGGGCACGAAACCTCTCAGGAGGCTATCAGGGTGTTATCGGCTATTATCTCGCGAGTCCGTTTACGTTTATCGTAATACTTCTTCCGCGAAAGATGATAGTTGAAAGCCTTATGATAATGCAGCTCTGCAAGGTCGGAGCGTGCGGCGCGACCTTCTGTGTATACGCTCAGAAGGCGAAAAATGTAAAGCCTATACCGTCGGTGCTCTTTGCGACAATGTATGCGCTCATGGCATACGTTGCTATCCAGCTCATCGACCCCATGTGGGTAGACGGTCCTATCTTCCTTCCGCTCATAATACTCGGTCTTGAGTACCTTGTTGACGACGGCAGAAAAATAAACTATATCATTCCCCTTGCAATAATGTTCATTGCAAACTTCTATATCGGCTTTATGATAGCTATTTTCGTTGCTATCTACTTTGTATACTATCTCTTCTTCGGTACAAAGAGAAAGTTCCAGTTTGCGGACTATTTAAGAGTTATCGGCAGAATGATACTCGCAACAGGTGTTGTAATGCTTTGCAGTTACATCATGATAATGCCGGTATACAAGGCTCTCGCACTTGGTAAATTCGACTTCTCCGAGCCGGATTACAGCCTGAGGACGATGTTCAATCCGCTTGAACTCATTCCTACGCTTATGCCGAACCAGTACTACTCCGTCAACGTTGACGAGGGCACAAGAATGTACGGACGTCCCGAGATTTACTGCGGAGTTCTCACATTTATACTCGTTCCGCTCTACTTCTTCAATAAGAACATCAAGAGAAACCGTAAAGTCGGCTATGGACTCCTCATCTTCATACTTTTCTTCAGTATGTGGATAAAGCCCTTCAATATGATGTGGCACGGTGGTCAGGACCCTAACTGGCTTCCTTACAGATACTCATTCCTCGTATCATTCGTCCTCGTATCAATGGCGGCAGAGACATTCTCCAACCTCGAAGGCTATAAGATGAAGATAGGTCTTCCTGCCGGAGTATTCGGAGTTCTCGCGGCACTCGTTTTCGTATTCGAGTCGATAATGCCGAGCCTCAACTATAACGAGGATAGATACAAGTACGTAGCCAAGACTCCCTACACCACCACCGAAACTATAAACGGCGAGAGTGTAAAGCACCTTTGGCTCGGTACTCTCATGTTCGGACTTGCTCTTGCGGCAGTTTATCTTTGCTTCATGTATATTTACAGCAATGCCAAGACTAAGAAGTCGCGCAATTATATTTCACTCATATTGGCTGTATTCGTAATCTTTGAGGCTGGCTACAACGTGTACGATACCATTCTCAAAATCGATAAGGAAGTATACTACTCCTCAAGGAAGTCGTATGCGGCTATCATGGACGCTCCTAACGTAAAGAAACAGCTCGATGACTACGATGACGGCTTCTACCGTACAGAAAAGACCTTCTTCCGCAACGTAAATGATAATCAGGCTTATGGATTCAGGGGGCTCTCTCATTCAAGCTCAGTCATGAACACGAGAATAATCCACTTCATCGAAACTCTCGGCTATTCAACAAAGAGCTACGAGACAAGATATGACGGAAATACTCCTCTTGCAGACTCACTTCTCGGCATCAAGTATGTCCTCAATGACCCTGCAAGAAACAATGCTGACGGAAAATCACTCCTCAGCCCCTACTACAATCAGGTTTATACAAGCACATATCAGAATGATAACGGAGAGGCTACACTCGAAGTTTACGAAAACCCTGATGCTCTCCCGATAGGCTTCATGGCAAACTCTGATATTCTCCGCCTCAGCTTCCTCGGAAACGATAACCCGTTCAACAGCATGAACAACTTCCTCAGCTCAATGACAGGAAATACTCCTGACTACTCAGGTGCTCTCGAGCCTAAGGCTTACTTCAAGCGTATAGATGAGAATCCTGACGTAGTGCTCAATGAGTGCTGGGAATCCAATTACAATGGTCAGCATTGCTACAATGCTAACGCAGGTGCGGCTGACCCGACTGTACGTATCCACATTACAGCACAGTCAGACGATGCACTTTATATGTTCCTCAAATCGGACAACCCTAAGAAGGCTAATCTTTGGGTATCGTCCGAGAAAAATGCCGAGACAGGTGAATTCGAGAATTTCAAGGGCTTCGGATGCTACTATGACGGCTACGATTATTCTATCGTTAACCTCGGCAAGTACCCCGCAGGTACAGAACTTGAGGTGCGACTCACTGTACTTCAGCAGGATAAGACCGGTAATAACGAGTACGTAATGATAAAGGACTTCCAGTTCTATCATTTCGATTATAACGCATTCCATGAGGATATCGAACAGCTCAAACAGAACCCGTGGAACCTCGACCTCAGCAAGACTAAGGACGATTACCTCGTTGGTGAAGTTGACGCAAAGGCTGGTCAGATACTCTATACTTCTATCCCCTATGAACCCGGCTGGACTATCAAGGTTGACGGCAAAAAGGTAGATGAGTGCTTCAAGGACGTTATCAACGATGCCGGAACAAGTGTTATGGTAAATGATACCGACGGCAAGGACGGCGAGGTAGTAATACTCAATGCACTCATTGGTCTGCGACTCCCTGAGGGACACCATACAATAACTATGAAGTACTCTCCTCCCGGATTCAGAACAGGCTGTGTATTCATCGTATTCGGCATTGCGGCAATAGTTCTCCTGTTCATCTACGACAGAAAGAACAACATGATAATGATTCAGGAACGCGAGTATGCTGAAATGCGCAAAAAGGGCATAACTCCTCCCGCAGAGGGAAACAGTGTTCCTGTTGCACAGATAATCAAGTCAAAGGGCGCAATAACCGAAAAACCGCTCAAGGAAGAGGTAAAGGAAGAATCCGGTGACGATGACGGCGAGACGGAGGAAACTCCCGAAGAAACTGCCGATGAAGCAGTTGAAGAAGCTGTAGACGAGCCAAAAAAAGAAACTCCCAAGCCTCAGCCGAAGAATAATAACCGTCCCAAGAACGGCGGTAATAAAAACGGCGGCAAGAAGAAAAAGAAAAAGTAAATTCCTTGTGCAAAATGCCTATGACATTTTTGCGGAAAATATGCTAAAATAGAATTACAACGTGTATTCGCTTATCCGATGTAAGTCCGGTTGTCGAGCGATACACGTTGTATTTTTTTATGGAGGTAAGGATATGTTCAAGGTAAATGACGCGGTTGTATATGCGGCATATGGCGTATGCGAGGTCAAGGCGATAGAAAAGCGCGACCTCACCGGTGAAGAAGTCGAATACTACGTGCTTCAGCCGGTCGGCGATACTAAGAATAAATTCTATGTTCCTACCGACAGGGGAACTCTCAGGGAGAAGATGCGGAAGGTGCTTTCGCGTGAGGAAACCGATATGCTCATATCTTCTATGTCAGGCGAGAAAGACATATGGATAGACGACGATATCCGCCGTAAGGAAGAGTACCGCCGTATTATCGACAAGGGCGAGAGACATGAACTTGTCCGCCTCGTGAGAACACTCTATCTGCGCAGAAAAGCCCTTGCTGCAAAGGGTAAAAAACTCCATGCCAACGACGAAAGATTCCTTTCAACTGCCGAAAACCTGCTAAGCGAGGAGTTTGCATTCGTCCTCGGGATACCGCGTGAAGAGGTTGTACCTTACATAAAGGCTCATATATGAAAAAGTGCTTGACAAATCCGTATAATTGTGCTACTATAAACGTATACAGTCAAAGCTATGACGAGGAAGGCTTTATCCGCTAATATTGCTTTCAGAGAGCTGCCGTAAGGTGCGAGGCAGCAGCAGTAAGGGTACGGCACACCCCCTCTGAGTGCGTCTAATAAACGCCGGCAGCTCCCGTTACAGAGCCAATGAGATACGGAGTCGTCTCCGTGTGAATCAGGGTGGAACCACGGTATAATATCGTCCCTTGCGCTATTTCATGCGTGAGGGACTTTTTTGTTCTTTTCGCACAGGAGGTGAAAAATTGAGCAATATAAAGTATAACGAGCAGGAAGAGGCGTTCGAGCTGCTGTATAAGCTTTGGGACGAGACTGCTACGGTACGTTTCTATGTTGAGGAGGAAGCAGAGATAATGCAGAACCTCAAAGCTATCGCGGAAAAGCTTGCAAAGGTAGACGGAAGCCGCAAACAGATAGCCGGACTCCTTATCGACGAGGGTTACTATGAGGGCGGAGATTCTGACGCACTTGCAAAAATACTCGAAATGGCAAATCCCTATGTCGATATTGACGAAGGCGAGATAATTGTCTGTTTCGATGTAAGCACTTCCGACGGATATATGCGAGACCCCGCACATATCGAGCTGTATGGAGAAATGTTTGAGATAACCGGTTGGGTCACATGACGAATCGTCCGATACGGAAGAAAATCCGCCTTGAAAATTACGATTATTCCGGAAACGGTGCATATTTCGTAACCATATGCACGAAGGATAAAATGTGTATTCTGTGGGATAATCGCGATAAATATGAACCTGTAAAACATGACTCGATAAAACAAAATATTCCTGTAGGGACGGCCATTGGCCGTCCGCAGAATACAGGGAGAATACGTCTTTCGGAATATGGAAGATATGTCAAAGAAGCGTTAAATGCTGTAAATGAGCATTATCCGGCAGTTTTCGTTGATAAATATGTGATAATGCCGAATCATGTTCACGTTATATTCCGCATTGATACGCGGACGTTTTCAGATAATGGCGGACGGCCAATGGCCGTCCCTACAATATCAACAGTTGTAAATCAATTAAAAGGGGCGGTATCGAGAAAGTCTGGATTTCATGTTTGGCAGGGACGATTCTACGACCGTATAATACGAAACGAGCGAGAATACAGCGCATTCCGGGAATACATCGAAGCGAATCCTGAAAACTGGGAAAGCGACGAATTATTCATACAAGGATAAAATATCTTTAAGGAGAGATAATCATGATAAAATTAACATTAAAGGACGGCAGCGTCCGCGAGATTGAAAATGCACAGCCTGCTGCTGAGATAGTAAAGGGCATTGGTATGGGACTTTACAAGGCAGCCTGCTGCGTAAAGGTAAACGGCGAGGTCAAGGACCTCCGCACTGTTATCGACAGCGACTGCGAGTTTGAGGTATGTACCTTTGATGTCCTCGACGGTAAAAAGACCTTCTGGCATACAGCTTCACATATTCTTGCACAGGCAGTAAAGAGACTCTATCCTTCTGCAAAGCTTGCAATAGGTCCTGCTATAGATAACGGATTCTACTATGATTTTGACCTTGAGAAGCCTTTCACTCCCGAGGAGCTTGAAAAAATCGAGGCAGAGATGAAAAAGATAGTCAAGGAAGACCTTGCACTTGAGCAATTTGAACTTGCTCCTGAGGAAGCGCTTGCAAAGCTCAAGGATATGGACGAACCCTACAAGGTAGAGCTTTGTGAGGAGCACGTTGGCAAGGGCGAGCCTATTTCGTTCTATAAGCAGGGCGAGTTCACAGACCTCTGTGCAGGTCCTCACCTTATGACAACAGCTCCTGTAAAGGCATTCAAGCTTCTCTCATGTACAGGTGCATACTGGAGAGGAAACGAGAAAAACAAGATGCTCTCACGAGTATATGCTATTGCTTTCCCGAAGGCTTCACAGCTTGACGAATACCTCAAAATGATAGAGGAAGCAAAGCTTCGCGACCATAAGAAGCTTGGCAAGGAGCTTGGACTCTTCATGTTCGACCATACAGCACCCGGTATGCCTTACTGGCTCCCGAGAGGCTGGAAGCTTTTCAACGCTCTTCTCGAATACTGGAGAGGTGTTCACGAAGACCACAGCTACACTGAGATTTCCGGACCTGTTCTTTCAAAGAAGGAACTCTGGGTAACATCTGGTCACTGGGATCACTATCAGGACGGTATGTTTGTTATTCCGGCTGAGGAAGATAACGAGGTTTACTGCGCTAAGCCGATGAACTGTCCTAACGCTATCAAGGTTTATATGAACAGACAGCGTTCATACAAGGAGCTTCCGCTCAAGTTCAATCAGGTAGACGTTATCCACCGTAAGGAGAAGTCAGGTGAACTCAACGGACTGTTCCGTGTTCAGCAGTTCAGACAGGACGATGCTCATATCCTCGTAACAGAGGAGCAGATAGCTTCTGAGATAAACGATATCATGGACATAGCTACAGAGATGTATAACACATTCGGTCTTGAATACAAGGCAGAGCTTTCAACACGTCCTGACGACTACATGGGTGATATAAACGTATGGAATAAGGCTGAGGCTGACCTCAAGGCAATTCTTGAGGAGAAGTACGGTCCTGACGGATACGAGCTCAACGAAGGTGACGGCGCATTCTACGGTCCTAAGATAGACCTCAAGATGAAGGACGCTATCGGACGCGAGTGGCAGATGGGTACTATTCAGCTTGATTTCCAGCTTCCGCTCAACTTCAAGATGAAGTACATTGCGTCTGACGGTTCCGAGAAGCAGCCTGTAATGATACACCGTGCAATATTCGGTTCATTCGAGAGATTCATCGGTATCATAACAGAGAACTTCAAGGGTGCATTCCCGTTCTGGCTCTCACCTATGCAGGTAGGTATCGTACCTATCAGAACAGAGCATAACGAGTATGCAAAGAAGGTTGCGGCACTCCTCAAGAAGAATCGTATCAGAGCAGAGGTCGATTACACTGATGACAACATGAAGAATAAGATAAGAAGATTCAAGGATTATAAAGACCCGTATGTTGTTATTATCGGCGACAGCGAAGCAGAGAATGAGCAGGTTTCGATCAATATCAGAGGAAACAAGCAGCTCAAGAATGTACCGCTTGACAAGTTCATCGAGATGTGTAAAACTATGAACGAGGAGCACTCACTCGATATTATCGATACTCTTTAATAGTAACAAAAAGCAGTCAGAAATTAAGTTCCATTTCTGACTGCTTTTTTATTACAATAATTCGATGTTAATATGAGCCGAAGACAGTTTTCAGTCCGGTGAGGACCTTTTCGCCCAAATTTTGCGAATAAACGATTTCCGAAGCCTTTTCGGGACGGTTAGTTATGATATTGTCAACACCGAGAGCCATCATATTTTTAATTTCGCTGTTGTTATCGACGGTCCATACGAAGATTCTTTTGCCGTTCTGATGAGCATTATTGACCACAGTTGCATTAACGAGAAGGTGGTTCATACTGAGTGCATCGATGTATTTGAGCTGTGTAAACGCTGTAGTAGTTGCGACATTTGCGATAAGACCTGTTTTAATGTCGGGGTCGAGCTGTTTAACACGCTTTACGGCGGCATACGAGAATGATGTAACGTAGCAGGAGTTTTCAAAATCGTATTCATTTATCATATCAACAGTTTTTTCAGCGGTGAGAAGAACATCGCCGTGGTTTTTGATTTCGATATTCAGGAGGATATCGTTTCCGATCAGCTCGAATACCTCTGAGAGGAGCGGTATACGTTCTTCTGCGAATTCTTCGTCCTTGCCGAACCAGCTTCCGGCGGAGAGCTGTTGAAGTTCATCGTAGGTGAAATCGGTGAGTTTTCCTGTGCCATCGGTAGTTCGGTCGAGTTTTTCGTCATGGAAGACCACGAGCTGACCGTCCTTAGTGAGTTGAACGTCGAGCTCGATGTAATCAGCGCCGCTGTCGAGGGCATTTCTGAATGCGGCGAGTGTATTTTCGGGAGCTTTTTTGGAAGCACCGCGGTGAGCGGTGACCTGTGTACGTGTGAGGAGTCCGACGTTAAGGCTGATATTTCCCTTGTACAGAGCGTCGATGTACGAGTAATTCAGGAGCAGGCTTCCTATGAGCAAACCTGAATAAAGTACCGCCCGCTGAGAACGTCTGAGACGGTGACTTTTTCTGTTCGGGAGAGTGAGGTTTTCGGATTCGGGAACATCTGCGAAGAATCTGCCTGTCAGCCAGCACATTACTGCCGGAGTTGCGAAAAATACCGATATTACGGAGAAAATCTCGCTTTCATACCTAAGCACCTTCAATGACGATACCATAGCCTTATGCGGACTTGATACACCCTTGATGAACATGATTATGAGGAAGCTTATTATGAATGAAATTATAGCAGTTGCAAGGATAATGAAAAGAGTCCACTGAATTAGTGAAAGGGCATTCTTGATTTTTTTGCCTGCGAATAGCTTTTTGCTTTCCTTTATACACTCATTGAAAGGCTTATCTGTGAGGATAAGGAAGTGCATAGAGTAGCTGTGACCGATTATCAGCATTGAAAACAGAAACTGAATAAATATGTAAATTATAATGGCTGTGGTATTGTTTATAGAATGGAGTGCGGTTCTGATTATTGGCAGAAGCGGCGCGAGGAAAATACCTGATGCCATAGTAAACTGAGCGATAGGAATGTAAAACATATACGGAATGATACTCAGTATACCCCTTCCGCGCAACGACTTGCGGAAGCCGAAAAGTCCCTCACGGAACATACCTATTACAGAAAGCCGCTCACCTTTTGCATAACACGAATAGCAGGCGGCGAGACCTGAAAGTTCGATAAAAGAGAATACCACCGCGAAGAACAGTATTATCAGTATAGCGATGATAGTAGCAGGATTTTTCAGGTAAAACCACACTTTTTCGTCTGAGAGATATCTTACGTGTGATATCTTCATGGTAAGCTTTAGCAGGAGTGCGAGCAAAGGTGCACCTATTGCGACGAGCACAAGTTTATATATAAGTTCAAACATCAGAACATCCGGCAGAGCGCGCAGAAACATTCCGATGGATTTAAAAAAGTTCTTTTTCATCGTAAATCTCCGGAGAGCAGCATTTGACGGCAAAACCGCCGCACTCTCATATACATTATAAATCCTGCGTGCGGAATTGTCAATAATTTGTTCATAATTTCTGAAAAAAGCACAAAAAAAGCTGCGCTGCCCATATGGGAAACGCAGTAATGATAAAGATAGAGAAAAAGATAAAAATAGAAAGGGAATTGGGGGATTACGTGAGGCAACACTTCACAAAGCATATCTTGCGGTGTTGCCTTAATCCTCCTTTAGTATAAGCAGTTAATCTTAAAATAGTCTTAAAATTTACCGGTATATTTTGCTTTTAATATGCTGTAGCCGTAAGGCGGCACTATGAGGGTATCGTTTTTGTATTCACCGTAGAAAGGTTCAAAGCGTCCGAAGTTGAAGAAATAGTCGGTGACATTGCTGAAAACGAATTCCTCACCTGTTCTGTTGATGAAGAACATATAATCGGTATCAGTACCCTGTCTTGTGAAAGCCATAACGCGGTCATCGAGGACTTGTCCGTTGTTAATTACGAAGTAGGTTCTGCCGGATTTCATATTAGGTATAGATTTTCTTATGCGTGAAAGCTGACTAACGTATTCAATGAGGTCGTGGTCTTCATTGCCCCATGGGTAACAGCGGCGGTTGAAGGGGTCTTTGTAGCCTTGCAGACCGGCTTCATCACCGTAGTAAATACATGGTACTCCGGGGAGGAAGAACATCAGTGCAAGGGCAGTTTTCATGAGGTTTTTGCCGTATTCGTACTGTTCATCCGACAGCCAGTGTTCAGCCATCCAGTCCTTGTCTTTATCTCCGCAGTATTCGCCGCCGAGGCGGTTTATCGCACGTTCGATATCGTGTGTGGAGACGAAGTTCATGAGGGTATCAATAGCAGGTTTGGGGTAGTGTTCGATTATTGTCATAATGGAGTAGATGAAGTCACGAGGGTCGCAGCCTTTAACGTAATTGAGGATAGCTTCGCGGAAGGGGTAGTTCATGACGGAATCAAGCTGGTCGCCGAGAAGATAGCGCCGTTTAACTCCGTAGCATTCCTTATTTGTAGCGTCCTCCCACACTTCACCTATAATAAGTTTATTCTTGCTTACTCTCTTTACGGCTTTGCGGAGATTATTGAGGAACTGGTCAGGGAGTTCATCGGCAACGTCGAGACGGAAGCCTGCCGCCCCCTGTTTCAGCCAGTAGTTAATGATACCCTCCTCTCCGCAGATGAACTTGGTATAGTCCTCATCGTTTTCGTTTACGTTGGGGAGAGTGTCGATACCCCACCAAGCCTCGTAGACATTGGGGTAGTCGATGAAGCTGTACCAGTCGTAGTATTTGCTGTTCTGCGACTGATAAGCGCCGGCTTCGGGGTATCTGCCGTACTTGTTGAAATAGACGCTGTCAGCGCCTGTATGCGAGAAAACACCGTCAAGGATAATGGATATACCGAGTTTTTTTGCTTCCTTGCAGAGTTCGGCGAAGTCCTCATTCGTACCGAGGAGGGGGTCGATTTTGGTATAATCGGCGGTATTGTACCTATGATTCTCATGTGCCTCGAAAATGGGGTTGAGGTATATACACGTAACGCCGAGGTCGTGGAGATAAGGCAGTTTTTCCTGTATACCTGCGAGGTCGCCGCCGAAGTAATCGTTGTTCCATACGTGACCATTACAGTCGGGCTTGTACCACGGAGTACCGCCCCAGTCCTCGCGCAGAACGCGCCCCTCGGGGATATTTTCCTTAGGCTTTCCGCTTTTATAGAAGCGGTCGGGGAAAATCTGATACATCACACCGCCCTTGATGAAATCGGGAGTTTCGTATTCTTTATTGTAAACGGTAAGCTGAAAGAGGTCGCCCTCCTGTTCAGCGCCCTCATGGCAGTTCACACGTTTGATATAGCGGCGTATCCCACCGCAGGTGTACGAAAAGTAATAGTAGTGAACATCGCTGTAGCGGGCGTTATATTCGCATGAATAAACGAAGCAGTCGTTCTCCTCCGAGGTGACATACATAGGTATGAAGCGTTCTTTGAAGCCGGTGCGGAAAAGCACGAGAACAGGCGGAAAATCGGGGCGAATGTCCTTAGCGAGGCGAATTGAGAACCGGCAGGTCTCGAACTGTCTTACAGCGCCGAAAATAGATTTATAGCTCAGGTCCCATGTATCATAGATAGGTTTCATAGCTTATACCTCCGCAAGTTTCAGATAAATGTTTATACAAAGTGTAAATCTAAGGGCATCTCTAAAAACCTATTTGGTTAAAGAAAAAACAGATAGGTTTAGAGATGCCCTTAAAAGGAAGGACGTTCAATGTTGATATGAACGTCCTATTCAGGGGTGCCGCAGACGGCGATCCCGGTTATTGCTATTTTATGTCTTATCTGAGGTGCCAGATGTTGTCAGCGTATTCAGTAACAGCGCGGTCAGCAGAGAATATACCTGCACCTGCGATGTTGTTGAGTGACATCTTAGCCCATTTGAGTTTATCCTTGTAGCACTCAGTGATATAAGCCTGCGCCTTTCTGTAGCTGTCGAAGTCTGCGAGGACCATATATGGGTCGCGGTCTTTGAGTGAATTAGCGACATCGTTGAATGTGCAGCCGTTGATACCGCTGTACATACGGTCGATAGCGTCGCGGATTCGGCTGTCGCTCGAGTAGTAATTGATAGGAGCATAGCCTCTTGCTTTAAGGTCGTTTACCTCAGGAGTTGTCATACCGAAGATAACGATATTATCCTCGCCGCAAGCCTGTCTTATCTCGATGTTAGCGCCGTCGAGGGTACCGAGTGTGATAGCACCGTTGAGCATGAGCTTCATGCAGCCTGTACCTGAAGCCTCTGTACCTGCGAGAGATATCTGCTCAGAGATATCAGCAGCAGGCATGAGCAGCTCAGAGAGAGTTACGCAGTAATTTTCAAGGAATACTACCTGCAGCTTCTCAGATATCTTTGGATTCTTTCTTATCTCCTCTGAAATAGCCCATATGAGCTTGATTATCTGCTTAGCAAGGTAATATCCGGGAGCAGCCTTTGCTGCGAAGATATAAGACTTGGGAGTGAAATCAGCATCGGGGTTATTGAGCAGATATGCGTAATCTGTGAGGATATTCATAACGTTGAGGTGCTGTCTCTTGTATTCGTGGAGACGTTTTACCTGAACGTCGAAAATGCTGTCAGTGTTGAGAGCGATGTCGTTGTTCTTCATGACATACTTGGCAAAGTATTCCTTAGCCTGCTTCTTAACGTCCATGAGCTTTTTGAGTATCTCTTCATTGTCCTGATAAGCGCGGAACTTTTCAAGCTCAGAAGCGTCCTTGACGAACTTGTCGCCGATAGTTTCTTTGAGAAGGCTTGTGAGTCCGGGATTTGACTGTGTGAGCCAGCGTCTGTAAGCGATACCGTTGGTAACGTTCTTGAATTTCTCGGGAGTATTCTCATATTCTTCGTGGAATACAGACTGCTTGATGATCTCGGAATGAAGCTTTGATACACCGTTTACGCTGTGTGAAGCGGCAACGCAGAGAGAAGCCATGTGGATCATATTGTCCTTGATGATGGACATACGTGTTGTCTTAGCACTGTCGCCGCCGTTTCTCTCCATGAGAGACTGGCAGTAACGGTTGTTTATTTCAACGATGATGGAGAAGATACGCGGTATAACGCGCTTAACGAGGTTAACGTCCCACTTTTCAAGAGCTTCAGCCATAACAGTATGGTTAGTGTAAGCGAAGGTCTTTGTAACGATGTCCCAAGCCTTATCCCAGCCGTAGCCGCAGTCGTCGAGGAGAACTCGCATAAGTTCGGGGATAGCGAGAGTCGGGTGAGTATCGTTGATGTGGATAGCTACCTTTTCAGCGAGGTTTTCGAGAGTACCGTAAACCATCATGTGGTTATTGACGATATCGCCGATAGAAGCCGCACAGAGGAAGTACTGCTGTCTGAGACGGAGGCTCTTACCCTCAAGGTGGTTATCGTTAGGATAAAGGACCTTTGAGATAGCGTTAGCAATAGAGTTCTGAGCAAGAGCACTTGCGTAGTCGCCCTTATTGAACATATTCATATCGAAGCTGGGAGCCTTTGCTGACCACAGACGAAGTACGGATACGCCCTCTCCGCCGTAGCCTGATACGTACATATCATAAGGAATAGCAACAACGGTGTTGTAGTTTACATGAGAGATATAGTGGTACTGATTGTCCCAGTACTCCTGAAGGTCGCCCTCGAAGTGGATATCAATTGAGAGCTCAGGCTTCGGAACGAGCCAAACGCTTCCGCCGGGGAGCCAGTTATCGGGGAGCTCAGTCTGCCAGCCGTCTTCGAGCTTCTGCTGGAAGATACCGTACTCATAGCAGATAGAATAACCCATTGCAGGGAATCCTGTTGTAGCGAGAGCATCGAGGTAGCAAGCGGCGAGACGTCCGAGACCGCCGTTTCCGAGACCTGCGTCAGGCTCATGTTCAAAAACCATGTCGAGGTTTATAGTGTATTCCTTGAGCATAGCGCGAACGTCGTCGGCGATGTCGAGGTTGTAGAGACTGGTTTTGAGCGAGCGGCCCATGAGGAACTCCATAGAGAGGTAGTAAACCTGTTTGCCGCCGACTGAATGGGTGTGGTTGATGAAGCTCTGGCGCTTGTTTGCGAGAATATCAACAATTATAGAAGAAAGCACCTGATACACCTGTTTATCCGAAGCTTCCTCGGGAGTAACGCTGTAAAGAGACTGGAGTTTCTTAGGAAATTCCTTTTTTATCTCTTCCATAAGAGGGTTGGTTTTTTTGTTAGCCATATCTGATTCTCCGTTCTGCCGCACAAGCGGCTTTATTACCGTTTGTATATTTCTTGCTTTTTATCACAAACGTATTATTGCAGAATTATCGTTTCATCTTTTACAAACAGTATATTATATATTGTACCATGTTTTGTGCGAATTTTCAACTGTGTATTTCAACAAATATTTATCAACGTAATTTACATATTACTGAAAAACTAATGAAAAAATGGGACTTTTGCAAAAAATAATGAGGTAAAATTTGTAAAAAACGTCCGAAAACGAAGCTTAAAGGTGAGAAAATTGTGCAAAATAACGAGGTGTAAAATTGCCGGTATGCACTTGAAAATGATTAAAATAAAAAACTTGCTAAAACGATAAAAAACATTTGAAATCTGCACTATTATGTGGTATAATATATTCACATACATTTTCCGACAGAAGAAACTGTGTAGAATCGAAAAAGAAAGGGAATGATACCCAATGGAAAAGAAAAAAGGTTTGTCGATACTCAAATTTATGCTCATCATAATCTGCGTCTCCTGCGTCATAGTATCGTTAGGAGTTAACATACTCTTCTCAAAGAAGAGTACACCTCATTTATTCGGCAGATATATATACATCGTTGAAGACCCCAACCCTATGTCGGGCGACCTTACAACAGGTGCGGCACTTCTTGCAAAAGATGCGGCTAACCTCCGTCCTTCCGTAGGAGATATCGTTCTCTGCTATCCTGCTGACGCTCCTGATAAGCTGAGCGTAAGAAGTATCAGCTATATTGCTGAAGGCGATGACGGTACAGAGAGCTATTACACAAAGGATGCTCTTCATGATGATACAACAGATTCGATCGCAAGAGACAAGATAGTTGCTATATGTACAGGCTATCCTGAGAATGCAAGTCTCGGTTCATTCGTGAGATTTACTCAGGGAATCAAGGGCATAATCGTTCTTCTTGTTATTCCGAGCGTTATCGTTGTTATCTTCATAATCGCAGGTATAGCAAAGGTCATCTCTTCAAAAGACGATGAGGACGAGTTTGATTTCTACGAATACGATAACGACCAGCCTGTTCCGGGTCCTGACCCGCACAGAAACGGCGGCGACCCGCTCTTTGAGCCTGAACATGATAACTTCGGCGGTGCGGAACTTGAGCGCAAGAAGATGTCTATTGCAGAGCATTTCAGTCAGAAGGAAGTCAACCACGATTCTCCCTATCAGAAGGAGAAGGAACGCACAATGCAGTTCAAGGCTCAGAAGGGCAGTCTTACAAATACACGTTCATTCCCGACAGGCGGTTCTGCTGAAACATCATTTGCGGCAAGAAACCTCGGCGTACAGTCGTCAACAGCTCCTACAGCTGATGCTCTCAGAGAGGAAATGCTCAGAAAAACAGCTGAGGCTGAGCGTGCAGGTTCAGTAAGCGTAACATCTTCCGCTCCCGAGCAGGAGCGCGTAAGCGACAACACAGGTATCCTTTCAACAGCTCAGGTCGAAGAGCTTACAAGGGACGAGGCTCCGAGATACACAGCTCCGAGACCGTCACGTCAGGCATCGGCTCCGGCTCCTGCACCGAAGAAGAGCAGTTCGCCGGATATCTCCGATATCCTCTCGCAGGCTGACTTCGACCGCAAGGTTAAGAATCCTTCAGATATGTCAGTCGATGACCTTCTGAAGATGATAGAGAGCGAAAAGAGCAAGCTCTGAAAGTAGGAAATGCCGGCAATGGTGTTTCAAATTTCAATGTAAAATGTCTATCGGACGACCTCTGGTCGTCCGATTTATTATAATAGTATATAGAGGTGCATACATGAAAAAAAACAGAACGTTTCTTAAATTTATACTTATCGTGTCAGCGGTCATGTTCGGACTGACGATATTACTGCTGTATCTTTCGACAAAGCGAGCTGAGAATGACAGCTATATTCAGATAGATACCGATACGATGAAGCTGATACAGCTCGAACCGCCGAAGGACGGCGACTCTATCGCTGTAGTCGATACTACCCTTGGCGAATTTAGATTTGTACTCTATCCGGAGCAGAGTCCCGAGGCGGTGAAGAACTTCACAAGCCTCGCTGAGAGCGGCTACTATGATAATACCTACATTTATAATGCAGAGGAAGGAGTTTACGCTTCAGCAGGCAGTAAACTCAAAAGCGGCGAGATGCCGGAAGGCTACGACAAGGCACACGAAGTCATCGAGCGCGAGCTTAGTCAGGACCTGTGGCCTTTCAAGGGTGCGGTTTGTATGCTCAACACTGAAAAGGAGAGCACTTTCAAGAATAAGCTCATGGGCGGCGGAAAATACTTCAACGGAAGCCGTTTCGCACTCATTGACTCTATTGAGTTTACCGACGAAATGAAGGAACAGCTCCTCGATATTTCAGGAAGTCAGGAACTTGGTGAGGCTTTCATAAAAAACGGCGGAGTGCCTAATTTCTCACAGCAGATGACGGTTATCGGTCAGACCTATGAGGGCATTGAAGTTATCGACGCTATTACCCGTGTAAAAACTGAAAATGACGGACATAACAAGCGTCCGGTCGATGATATCATGATAAATTCAGTGAAAATTGATAAATACAAAGTCCAGTAAGGGAACACCAAAAAATAACCGTTTTTAAGCATTGTGAAAGAATAATCCCCTGTTTTGACAAATGGTTTGCCGGAATATGACTAAAAATATTCGGAAACTATTTACAAATTCGTCAAGATGTAGTATAATGTAAAGGTTGAGATATAAACTAACTGTATCTAAACGACGAAAACAGGGAATTTTAAAGGCAGTTGCCTTTGAAACATATTTTCAAGGAGTGGAAATAATGCTTAAAAAAAGACTTCTTGCAGTAGCTCTCTGCGCACTTACAGCTACCTGTGCTATGACTGCCTGCGGTAAAGATATCGACGTGAGCGACGGCTCGTCTTCCTCAACTTCTGAGAAGGCGGCTCCGGAAAATGTTGATATCGCAAACTATACAGCTCCCGAAAAGGGCGATACAATCATCGAGATGACCATAAAGGACTATGGCACAGTCAAAATCAGACTCTTCCCCGAATACGCTGATAAGGGCGTTGAAAACTTTATCGGTCTCGCTGAAAAAGGCTACTACGACGGTCTTACTTTCCACCGCGTTATCAAGGACTTCATGATTCAGGGCGGCGACCCAATGGGTACCGGTCAGGGTGGTGAGTCAATGTGGGGCGGTCAGTTCGACGGCGGCACAAATAACCACCTCGTTCATGCGGCAGGTGCTCTTGCTTACGCTAACTCAGGAAGCACTTCTACAGACGGAAGCCAGTTCTATATCGTTACAGGTACTCAGGATATCACCGACGAAACCTTCTCTAGCTATGAGCAGAGCGGCTATTCCTTCTCAGACAGTCAGAAGGATTTCTACAAGCAGAACGGCGGTGCGCCTTTCCTTGACGGAAATTATACAGTATTCGGTCAGGTCTATGACGGACTTGATATCATATTCAAGGCTCAGTACGTTGGTACAGACGCAAACGACAAGCCTCTCAGCGACCTTGTTATTGAATCTGTAAAGGTCGGCAAATACGACGGCGAGGAGCTTAAATGGCACCTCAGCGACTACGACTACGATGATCCCACTGCTCAGGAAGTTGCGAACTTCACAGCTCCGGAAAAGGGCGAGGAAGTAGTCAATATGAAAATCAAAGGCTACGGCGACGTTAAGATAAAGTTCTTCCCCGAGTACGCTCCGGCGGCTGTCGAGAACTTCATCACACACGCTAAGGATGGCTATTACGATGGTCTGACCTTCCACCGCGTTATCAAGGACTTCATGATTCAGGGCGGCGACCCGAACGGTGACGGTACAGGCGGCGAGTCAATATGGGGCGGCAAGTTCGACGGCGGTAAGTATTTCAATCTTATCCATGCCGCAGGTGCAATCGCCTATGCAAATTCAGGCTCAACTTCTACAGACGGAAGCCAGTTCTATATAGTTACCGGTAAGGTTTACAGCGATGACGAATTCGCTGAACTCAAGAGCAGAGCAAGTTTTACCGATTCTGCTGAAAAGGTATATAAAACAGCTGGCGGAACACCTTTCCTTGATGGCCGCTATACCGTATTTGGTCAGGTATATGATGGTCTCGATATAATCTTCAAGGCTCAGAACACCGAAACAGATGAAAGCGATAAGCCTAAGGAAGACCTTATCATAGAATCAGTAACAGTTGAAAAGTACGACGGAGAATCCCCCCGCTGGTATATTTCCGATTACGAAGGCTCAGCAGATACTACTGAGGCTGAGACCGAAGCAGAGACAGAGGCTGATACAACAGCCGAGTCTACAGAAGAGGAAACTTCAACAGAAGCTTCAACTGAGACAACAACTGCTGAATAAGCGGATATCTGTGATAAAGTTTATACAAACAAAAGAAAGAGTTCAGGAGCAGATAAATAATTCCTGAAAAATAAGGAGAGAATTCATTTGGATAAGTTTGTTATCAAGGGCGGCAGACGCCTTGAAGGTGAAGTTACAATAAGCGGCGCAAAAAATGCCGCAGTTGCGATTCTTCCGGCAGTTATATTGTCAGATGAGCCTTGTATAGTTGAAAACGTGCCTACTATAAGCGATGTTACTATCAGCCTTCGTATTCTTGAGGAGATGGGCGCAAAGGTCACTTCTGTCGGCAAGGACGCTTACAGAATCGACCCCACAACTATTGACAAGTTCTGCGTGCCTTACGAAACTGCAAGAAAAATGCGTGCTTCTTACTACTTCCTCGGCGCACTGCTCGGAAAGTTCAATAAAGCCCGCGTATCAATGCCCGGCGGATGTCCTCTCGGCGACCGTCCTATAGACCAGCATCTCAAAGCATTTTCAGCGCTCGGTGCTAATTACAGCCTTAGTCAGGGAATGATAGACCTCAGTGCCGATAAGCTCAGAGGAAATCAGATATTCTTCGACGTTGTAACAGTCGGCGCAACAATGAATGCAATGCTTGCGGCTGTAAAGGCTGAGGGTCTCACAATTATCGAAAATGCCGCTAAAGAGCCACATATCGTTGACCTCGCAAACTTCCTCAACTCTATGGGTGCAAACATCATGGGCGCAGGTACAGACGTTATCAAGATAAGAGGCGTTGAGCATCTCCACGGAACTACTTATGCAGTTATCCCTGACCAGATAGAAGCAGGTACATTCATGGTGGCTATCGCCGCTACAAAGGGCGACGCTATCGTAAAGAACGTTATTCCCAAGCACCTTGAATCCATTACAAAGAAGCTTGAAAAAATAGGTGTAAACATCGAACAGTACGATGACAGCATCAGAGTATGGGTCGATGGACCGCTTGTAAAGGCTAATATAAAAACAGCTCCCCACCCCGGTTTCCCGACTGATATGCAGTCGCAGATAGCAACTCTGCTCACTCTCGCTGAGGGAACAAGTATCATCACCGAGAACATATGGGAACAGCGTTTCCGCTACGTTGATGAACTCAGACGCATGGGCGCTGATATAACCGTAAACGGCAAAGTAGCTCTCATAGAGGGCACAGGTAAACTCATGGGCGCACCCGTAAAGGCTTGCGACCTCAGAGCAGGTGCTGCACTTATCATCGCAGGACTTGCAGCAAGCGGAGTTACCGAGATAGAGGACATTTACCATATTGAGCGCGGTTATGACTGCATGGAAGGAAAACTTCGTGCAATGGGCGCAGATATTGAAAAGGTGAGTGTACCCGATAAGCCGGATTCAAAAACTGAAACTGAAAAAGCGGCAGTATGATTTAAAACGGCTCCCATTGGAAGCCGTTCAGAATGTCAAAAACTTTTTGCGAGTTTAGCGGACGACCAATGGTCGTCCCTGCAATTCTTTTTTTTATGGTAAGCCTGACTTTTTGGCATACACGAAAAAATCCCCTCCGGACCTGTGTTCGGAGGGGATACTTTGTTATTTTCTTCTTGTACCGTTTTTTCTGTCGGTACTTCTTTTAAGGTCGCCTATTCTTTCTTCACTTGACTGCTTGAAGTGCGACATCATGTCCTCGAAAGACATTTCCGACTGGGGAACAGTTTTTTTCGGTTCCCATATCAGCGGCTTGCTTCTGCGTTCCTTATTCGGTGCAGGACGCGGTCTTCTCTCCTGAGTCTCGCCATCGTTATCAGCGGCTTTTTTAATGGAAAGGCTTACCTTTCCTGCCTCGTTGATACCGATGACCTTGACTTTTACCTCCTGACCTTCAGTGAGGTGGTCACGGATCTCGTTAACAAAAGTATTAGCGATCTCTGATATATGTACCATTCCCGAGCCGCCGCCGTCGATATCGACGAAAGCTCCGTACTGAGTGATTCCTTTGACTTTACCTGTGTAAATTTTACCTATCTCAAGCTGCATAGCGATATGATACTCCTTGCTTAATAATACCCTGCACTGTTGGGTCAGTCTCTTGATCTGTCGTAGAAACGGCGCTCATTCGGATAAGCGTAATCTCTTTCCTCTAAAGCGATTTTTTCCATATAGGCTGAGAGGTCGTCGCTGTCGAGGGTTCTCTGCATATCCTCATTTTCCATTTTGCAGGCATCTATTTTAGACTGTATGCGGGCAAGTTCCTTCTCTTTATCGCTGCAATCCTTTTCGGTCGTTACAAACAGAGCAGCACATCCTACGATAACTGCAACAGCAACGATTTTGAAAAGGCCTCTGTTAAACAGACCTTTTTTCTTTATTTTTGTTTTGATTCTTTTTGGCAACGATGTTCACGTCTTTCTCTTTTTATTTTCTGTTTTATTATACAACAAATGCAGTGGGCAATGCAATAGCATTTTAATCTTTTTTATATTTTTTACTAAACTTTTGGAACTTCCCACAAATTTGACTCTTGCTTTTCTACATATTAGCACACTAACGCGCCGAAACGGAGCTGTTATCCACTTCAGAACTGTTTTAGCCGCAGATATAAGCTTGTGAAGGGTTCGCATGACGATGTTTCCGATAGTGAAAAAATAGAGCGAGAAGCCGACTGCGTTGCCGATCACGTAGTAGAATCGGAGTTCACCGCGTGCGGCGGCAGACGCAAATGCTGAGAGAAAGACCGCGTACAGCGCAAGAAAAGCCGCGTCTTCAGCGGCTGTCAGCCATAATCCATGCGGAAAGACGAGTCTCAGCGCACGCAGAACGTCGTAGTATATGCCGATAACTGCTCCTGCAACGCATGACAGTGCAAAAAGTACGAGTTCCTCATGGACCGAGAAAAAGGTTTCCGGAACGTTCATCGGAACAGCCTTCCCAGTGCAGAAAGCGGACCCTTTCTGTCGCGGTCACCGTACACGACCGCCCATATATCGCCGGTTATGGTCATATCACCTGTTTCAACGCTCATCGCGTCGATATGCAGTTCGCGCCCCTGCACAGTGAGTTCTCCGAGCTGAGTATAAAGGCATATCGCCTTTTCATCGAAGCTATCGACGTCTGTAATGCCGGATACGGTCATACTTTTGCGGTTTTCTATTATAATGTTGTGGTCTTTTTTAATGGTATTTTCCTGCATGATATTCCTCCTTGTCCGCAGACAGATGTTATATAGAATCTTATTCATGCGATGCGCGAAATATTCCTGTTGTGCAAAACTGACAAAAAACACGGCTGAAATTCTCTTGTATTTTTGCCTCAGACCTCTTGTAAATGTATTCGCATTGTGATATAATAATAAAGCTAATTGAAATATTCGGCTGTATGCCGTTTTATACCATTTCATTACGGAGGTAACAAAATGTCAGTTTTAGAAATTGTCGGAGGAGCAGTTCTCCTTCTCGTAAGCTTATTGACTATCATCATCTGTCTCGCTCAGGAGCAGAAGTCACAGGACAGCATGACAGCCGCATTTACAGGCGCAAGCACAGATTCGTTCTACGGTAAGAATGAGGGCAGATCGCGTGAGGCTATCCTCGCAAAGATAACAAGAGTTTTCGGTGTTATACTTTTCATCGTAACACTTGCGCTCAACATCGTACCGCTTTTCGTTAACAAGTGATACACCGCCCTGTGACCTGCGTCACGGGGCTGATTTTATTTCAGGAGATAATTATGGCAGGAAAATCAAAGAAAAAAACGTCTGAAAAAAAGGGCGCATCAGCTGTAAGCGTTGAGAGCTACAGGAACAAGATAATCACATTCCTGAAGGCAAACGGCAAGAAGACTACTTCTATCGCCGACCTCGAAACAAAGTGCCGCACTAAAAAGAATGGAAGAGAAAATTTTACAACGGCTTTCGCAGAACTCCGCGACGAGGGCATAATTACAGTCAGGAAGGGCATGAAAGCGGCTCTGTGTTCGGAGCTCGGACTTAAAGTCGGCGAGATAACACGTCTCAGCCGAACTTTCGGCTTCGCAGTGACTGACAGCGGAGTTGAGTACTTCATTCCCGGAAAGTGTATGCTCGGAGCTATGCCGCACGACCGCGTGCTCATCGCAGATATCGCGTCACGCACAGGTGAGCCGGAGGGCGAAGTCGTTGATATACTCAGCTTCGGAAGCTCGGTACTCACCGGACGCATTGAGCTTGCGGACGATGAGCTTTATCTTGTGCCGGATATCGCTCCGCGCAATCATATGATAATAGTAAAGGACAGCGCAGTAAGCTTTGCGGCAGGTGACAAGGTCCTTGCGGAGATAGTGAGCCGCGGAAAGCGTCACGCTGAGCATAAGGTGCGTATCACATCTGTATTCGGAAGCAGTGAACTTGCTCAGTCGTGTGCGCAGTCTATCCTGTGCATTCACGGCGCTCCCGAGGAATTCTCGGCTGACTCGCTCAAAGAGGCACGTCGTATAGCTGAGGGCGGAGTGCAGGAGTACAACTTCAACAACCGTGAAGACCTCCGCGATTTGCCGATTTTCACTATAGACAGTGCCGAATCTAAAGACCTCGACGACGCGGTATCAGTTTCGAGGACAGATAAGGGTTACCTGCTCGGAGTTCATATAGCCGATGTTTCGCATTACGTCCGCGGAAACAGTGAACTCGACAAGGAAGCGATGCGCCGCGGAACGAGTATCTACTACGCGGACAAGGTCATACCCATGCTCCCGAAGGAACTTTCAAACGGCATTTGCTCGCTTAATCCCGATGAGGACAGGCTCACGCTTTCGGTGTTTACAGAGCTTTCCCCCGAGGGTGAGATAATCAGCTACCGCTTCTGCAAGAGCGTTATCCGTTCGCGCGTGAAGGGTATATACAAGGAGATAAACGCGATACTTGACGGTACTGCCGACAGCGGTATTACAGAGAAATATGCGTGCGTTGCGGAAGAGCTTCCGCTCATGAACGAGCTTGCGGACGTTCTTATAAATAAGAAGAAGCACCGTCACGCGCCCGAACTTGAAACTGTTGAGAGCAAGCTCATAATCGACGAGGACGGCATCTGCCGCGATGTTCAGCCGCGTGAACGCGGCAAGTCCGAGCGTATGATTGAGGAGTTCATGCTCACGGCGAACGAGTGTGCGGCAAAGCTTGCGAAGGATAAGAATGTTCCGTTCGTTTACCGCGTACACGAAGCTCCGCCCGAGGAGAAAACTGCCGCACTTTGCGAAATGCTTCGCAAGGCAGGAGTCGAATATCCGCATTTTCAGGAGTTCAAGCCGGCTCATGCCGCTGAGATACTGAACAATGTGCGTGATACTGAGAAATTTGAAGCGGTAAATATGATGGTGCTCCGCTCAATGGCAAAGGCTAAATACTCCGAAGAGCCGCTCGGTCACTTCGGTCTCGTACTTGACGATTACGCGCATTTCACCTCGCCTATCCGACGTTACCCCGACCTTGCTATACACCGCATTATTACTGACATACTCGCCGGATACGACGAAAAATGGCTGAATAAGCGCTACAGCGGATTTGCCGCTAAAGCTTCCGAAACTTCAACTAATGCCGAACTGCGTGCAGTTGCGATAGAGCGTGAATGTGAGGATTGCTACAAGGCTGAATATATGAAACAGCACATCGGAGAGACGTTTACGGCTAAGATATCAGGTGTGACCGAGTTCGGATTCTATGCTGAGCTTCCTGATACTGTCGAGGGACTCGTGCACATACGCACTCTTCCCGAAGGCGAGTACGATTACACCGAGCCTGTTGCTCTGACTGAAAAATTCAGCGGAGTTTCCTATAAACTCGGCGATACCGTGCAGATCACCTGTGCCTCTGTGAATGTCAGCGAGGGAACTATCGACTTTGTTCTCGATGACCCCGATGAAGATTAAGAAAGGATACAAAAATATGAAAAAGACTGCTATTGCCGCAATTGCGGCGGCCATGCTCTGCGGACTCTGTTCTTGCGGAAACAAAGTTTCAGTACACGATAATGGTTCATCAACTGCACCTACAGAAGCTTCTGAGGTACAGACTTCTGCTGAAACAGAGAGCGGACAGACTACCGCTTCCGGTTCGTCAGTGACCGAAAAATCCACAAGTACAGTTTCAAGTGCGACAACTGCTGCAACTTCTGCCGGCGGAAACAATACCGTCAGCAGTGAGGACGCGGCTCTGATTTCAAAGGCTCAGGAACTTTTTACCAAAGCCTGCGAGACAAGCTTCAATTACTCAGTCGGCTGTCCGTATAGCCTTGATACCAATAATTATATCGAGAATCAGTACGGCTGGCAGTTTTATCTTATTACAGACCCGAATATCAACTCGCTTGCAGATGTAAGAGCTGACTATCACAAAGTATTCAGTGAGAATTATCCCGATAATATCGAGGAGACCTACAAGGAGGAGAATGGTCACGCATACTGCCTCAACGGTGCAAGAGGCTCGGATATATTCTATGTAAGGTCGGAGATAGTGAGTGTTGACAGCAAGAGTGATAACGAGATATTCTTCACTGTACGCAACTACTACGACGGTTCAAGCTGGGGTGACGAACCTTATTCCGAGGACAAGGAATTCTCAGCTGTTGTGACTGCTGACGGTTCATGGCGTGCCGGCAAATTCACTCTGCCATATTAATATAACAACGAACACCGTACAATACCTCAGTTTTGTGCGGTGTTTTTTATGTAAAGTGAAAAATCCATGATATATGAAAGATTTGCACTTCCCGATTGAAGTTCGGGAAAATTGATTTCCGTGTTCCGCATTACTCATACCTTGACAATTATTTATCTTTGTGGTACAATTGAAATCGGTTTTTTGAGCGTAAGGCTTTAATTAGAAAAAAGAAATGAGGGTAAATATGGACAACGAATTCGAGACGAATATCAACGATGAAAACAGTTTTCACGCTCCGGAAGAAGCACCTGAACCTGAAAACACCGCTTCCGATAACGGAGTTTCTGCGGCTGAGACTGCCGCTTCCGCTGAACCCGTGAAAAAGAAAAAGAAGAAAAAACGCTTCACTCTTAAAAAGGAATTTACTATTTTAGCGATAAGTGCGGCGTTCTGCTTTACTGTATGTTTTTTTGCTCCGGCTGATATTTTCATTGGAAATCAGACTGATTTCGCAGTAAGTGCACCGCGTATACTCTACCCGCTTCTCGAAGCGGCTGGAATCACTACCGTTGCAATGGTGATTTTCCTCAATATCATGCTTGCAATCAATGTGAGACTGTGGAAAATCGTTTCAACACTTATTTCAGGACTCCTGATAGCCGGTTATTCACAGATGATGCTGATGAACGGACGCATGGTGGCTATAACAGGTGACGCGGCACCGTATTCGGTACGCTCAAAGTTCAATCTTGCTAACCTTGCGATATTCATAGCTATCGCTATCATGCCGACACTGTTCATGATAATCACGGGCGACCTTAAAAAGAAAAAGAAGAACCGCTTCCATATGCGTGCACTTACATATATTTCAGTTGTTCTTTTTGTAATGCAGGGTGTCGGAATCGCTGGACGCATTACGAAAATCGGTATCGAAAAGAGCGATGATTCGCAGTTTGAAAACTTCTTCTCCCTCAATGGAGCGACTGAACTCAGTTCGGACGAGAATATCGTTGTTTTCCTTACAGACCGTCTCGACGCTGAGTGGATGGAGACTCTCCTCGACGATTATCCGGAACTGAATGACGAATTGGAAGGCTTCACTTTCTATAAGAATAATATTTCCGGATATACAAATACATTCCCGTCGGTTCCGCAGATGCTTACAGCACATAAGTATGACGGCGGTGAATGGGTGCCGTATCTTGACGAGGGATGGGCAGGACAGACAGTTCCGCGCGTACTCCATGATAACGGCTACACTGTTAATATGCTCATTGACAGCTCAACCACTTTTTCAAGCTACAAAAATATCGCAGACCAGTGCGACAACATCGAATCTGCCGGAAATTACGTTGATTATAACTACTTCGGACCTCACGGTATACTCCGTACAATGGGACATTTCTCGCTTGGAAAGCTTTCTCCCTATCTTGTGAAGGGAATGCTTATGAACGGCTATAATTCGGACTTTTCAAGCAAATTCTACACAATTACCAATAATGTTCCCGAGCGATTTGATGCTTCTATCGGAACAGATTCGGATATGAAGATTTACAACTACGTTAAGGATAAAGGTATAAACACCAACAGCAAGAGCAAGACCTTTACCTTCATTCACCTCGATTTCATGCATGATGTAAGTGAGGACCTTTCAAGTCTGTATGACGGATTTGAAGGTGAGGCTGATAAGTACACATCCGCACGCGGCGGCTTTGAGCTTCTTAACACCTACTTTGATGAAATGAAAAAGGCAGGAGTTTATGATAACTCGACTATCGTAGTCCTCGGTGACCACGGCCATCCGCCTGTTGAGATTGAAATAGACAAGAAGCAGGACCTCGAAGAGCCTGTAAGAACATCTCTTTTCATCAAGCCTGCCGGAGCTGAGCGTGACAAGCTCATTATCAATGACGATGCGGAGCTTTCAAACGATTACTTCCCCGCAAGTATCCTTGACTTCGCCGGAATATCCCACGATGAATTCGGACCTTCCTATAACGAGCTCATGCAGAGCGGAAACTATCCTGCAAGATATCTCAAAGTTTACTGCTGGCACGGTATCGGCAATATCGAGGATATCCTCAAATACGAGATAAATGGCGATTCTTCCGACTTCAACAACTGGAAAGTTGTTGAGCGTCACGGCAAAGCTGTAACTGAATAATTTTTATGACCCGGGTTATTCCGGGTCTTTTTGTGCAAATTGACAGATTAAGGAAGCTTTTCTTGTAAAATCAGTCGGTTTCTATTGACAGAAAGATAACTATTTGCTATAATAGCTTTGTATAGTGTATTATAGGATATTTGTGGATATCCGCTCAGAAATAAGATAAACGTCCGTACACGGCTGCCGACAGAAAAAAGGCTCGTCCGCACGGAGATACAAGGAGACGATGGCGGCATACTGCCGCGAAAAATTATGGTTAGTAGAAGAGACAGATATAAAAGGATGATATCCTTTTGCAGTGCGATGGCGCTCATGGTGCTGCTTACAGCCGGATTCGCCTTTATATGGTACAGTCACTACGTTGAAGAGCTGATACTGCCCTATTACAAACGCGGTAACTGGACCCTTATTGGTGTATACGCTGTGCTCGTATGGCTTTTTATCAAGGCATACGGCGGCTTCAAACTGGGATATCTCAAAAAAACGGATATGCTGTATTCTCAGCTGATATCAATAGTAAGCGTGAACTTTGTCGCGTATTTCATCATAAGCCTTATCGGCAGACATTTCATGATAGTTACACCGATGATATTGCTCACTTTTGTCGATATCGCCGTGATATCGGTGTGGACACTGATAATGGGCAAGCTTTACTTTATGATATATCCGCCGCGTAAACTGATGATACTCTACGGAAGTCATCAGGCGGCTTCACTGGTACTGAAAATGAGTCAGCGCGTGGACAAGTATATGATATGCGAATCCGTCAGCATTACAGAACCTGCTGAGAAAATACGCGAGCTGATACTCAAATACGAGGGCGTTATCATTTGCGATATCCCTGCGGAGGAACGCAACGATTACCTCAAATTCTGCTACAATAACTCCGCAAGAGCGTATATTGCACCGAAAATCTCAGATATTATCGTAAGAGGTGCGGACGATATCCGCTTGTTCGATACACCGCTGCTGCTTTGCCGCAACTACGGTCTCGACTTTGAACAGCGCCTTTTCAAGCGTACATTCGATATAGTTTTTTCACTGTTTGCACTCATCATCGCTTCACCGTTCATGCTTTTTTCAGCTATCGCGATAAAGCTTTACGACGGCGGTCCTGTGCTTTATAAACAGAAGCGCCTTACCCTCGACGGCAAGGAGTTCAACGTGCTGAAATTCCGCAGCATGGTTGTAGATGCTGAAAAACTCAGCGGACCCGTTCTCGCTTCCGAGGACGACCCGAGAATCACACCGATAGGCAGATTCCTGCGAAAGGTGCGTCTCGATGAACTTCCGCAGCTGCTGAATATCCTCGGCGGCGATATGTCCGTAGTAGGACCGCGACCCGAGCGTCCCGAGCTTACGGAGAAGTACAAGGAAGAAATGCCGGAATTCGGCTTCCGCTTAAAGGTCAAAGCAGGACTTACCGGCTATGCACAGGTGACCGGTGTCTACGATACCGTTCCCTATGATAAGCTTAAAATGGACCTGATGTATATTGAGAATTACTCGTTCCGCATGGACCTTCAGATAGTTCTCATGACAATAAAAACTATGCTCTTCCCGCCAAAGACCAATGCCGAGACTGGCGAGGGTCTTATCCCTTCGGAAAGCAGCAAAAGAAAAGAGGATACCAAATGAAAACAACAGCAGTTATAATGGCTGGCGGCAGAGGCGAACGTTTCTGGCCCAAGAGCCGTAATTCGTGCCCAAAGCAGTTTCTTTCACTTACTGCCGACGGCGATACAATGATTCAGAAGACAGTTAAGCGTCTGCTTCCGCTTGTGGATATAAGCGATATCTACATCGTAACAAATGCCGCTTATACTTCCCTCGTGTCCGAGCAGCTTCCCGATATCCCCAAGGAGAATATCCTCGCTGAGCCTGCTGCAAGAAATACAGCTCCCTGCATTGCTTTTGCGGCTGCTGTTATCAATAAAAAATACGACGATGCTGTAATGATGGTGCTCCCTTCTGACCACCTCATCGGTCTTGAAGACCTCTATATCCACACTCTCAAAAAGGCTGTAAAGGTCGCAGAACAGGGTCAGAACCTCGTTACTATCGGTATCACTCCAGAGTACCCCGAAACCGGCTACGGCTACATCAACTTCGGCGATGAGCAGGACGGTGCATACATGGTTGAGCGCTTCGTTGAAAAGCCCGACCTTCCTACAGCTGAAAAGTATCTCGCTTCCGGAAAGTACCTCTGGAACAGCGGTATGTTCGTATGGAAGCTCTCTTCCATCATGGCTAATATCAAGTCTCTCATGCCTGACATCTACGAAGGCGCAGTTAAAATAGGTGACGCTTTCGGAACTCCGCAGTTCAGCGACGTTCTTATCAAGGAGTTCACAGCTTTCCGCAGTGAATCCGTTGACTTCGGTATCATGGAGAAGGCTGAGAATATCTATACTATCCCCGGAAGCTTCGGCTGGGATGATGTTGGAAGCTGGCTCGCGGTTGAGCGTATCAACAAGACGGATTCTGCAAAGAATTACATTGAAGGCAATGTCATCTCCGTAGGCAGTGAGCATACAACTATCTGCGGCGGCAAGCGCCTTATCGCGGCTGTAGGTCTTGAAGATATCATCATCGTCGATACCGACGATGCCGTTCTCGTTTGCTCAAAGAACAGCACTCAGGACGTTAAGAAGGTCATCGCTCAGCTCAAAGACCAGGGCAGAACCGACCTCGTTTAATATGTAAAACAGGCGATGCTTCGCCTTGATATAAAACTATAATTATTTAAGGAGAAAATATAATGAAAAACGCTCTTATCACAGGAATCACAGGTCAGGACGGCTCATACCTCGCAGAACTTCTTCTCGAGAAGGGTTACAATGTTTACGGTATCTGGAGAAGAAAGGCTACTGCTGACTATGGCAATATCGCTCACCTCAAGGACAAGGTAACTCTTATCTACGCTGATATGACTGACCCTGTATCCCTTATCTCTGCTATGAAGATATCACAGGCTGACGAGGTTTACAACCTTGCTGCACAGTCGTTCGTTGCTACAAGCTGGGATACTCCCCTTGGCACTGCTGACATCGACGCTATCGGCGTTACAAATATGCTCGAGGCTATCCGTATCGTAAAGCCTGAGTGCCGATTCTATCAGGCATCTACATCTGAGATGTTCGGTCTCGTTCAGGAAATTCCCCAGAAGGAGACAACTCCCTTCTACCCCAGAAGTCCGTACGGCGTAGCTAAGCTTTATGGTCACTGGATAACCAAGAACTACCGCGAGAGCTACAATATGTTCGCTTGCTCAGGTATCCTCTTCAACCACGAGTCTGAGCGCCGCGGAATCGAGTTCGTTACAAGAAAGATAACAGACGCTGTTGCACGTATCAAGCTCGGCGTTCAGGACTATGTTGAGCTCGGAAACATGGATTCCAAGCGCGACTGGGGTCACTCAAAGGACTACGTTAAGGCTATGTGGCTCATGCTTCAGCAGGATAAGCCTGATGATTACGTAATTGCTACAAACGAGACAAGAACAGTACGTGAGTTCGTTGAGACTGCTTTCAAGCACGTTGGTATCGACGTTGAGTGGCAGGGTACAGGCGTTGACGAGATAGGTATCGACAAGGCTACAGGCAAGACAATCGTTAAGGTAAACAAGAAGTTCTTCCGTCCCGCAGAGGTTGATATCCTCCTCGGTAACCCTGAGAAGGCTGAAAAGGCTCTCGGCTGGAAGAGAGACATTTCATTCTCTGAGCTCGTTGAGCGCATGGTAAAGAACGACCTCGCTCTCGTTGAGAAGGAGATAAAGGTTAAGAGCATTACCGGCTGATAATGAACAGCTGGTTTGATAATCCGATGAGACTCGAGGTGCTGAGAAGTGAGAAGGGCGGCTATAATAAGGCAGACGTTCTCACAAAGCTCGATTCGCTCAATGCTATCCTCATGATGCTTGAGCAGGGTGGTGTGCCGCGTGAACAGCTTCTTGCCGGACTTAATGCGGCAGAAGCGGTTGAGCTTAGAAGAGAGAAAGGCGGACTTTTCGGAAAGCAGGGCTTTTCTGTCGAGGACACCGATGCTTACCTCGAAAAATTCATGTCTGAGATAAGACAAAAAGCCGGACTTTAAGCTATTGCATTAAATTCTGACAACACGCCGCCGCTGCTGCGGCGGCGCTTATCATTTTCACAAAGGTGGGAAGAGCTGCTTTGAATATTGCATTTGACGCATTACCGCTCATAAGTGACCGTATTACCGGAGTAGGCTGGTGCGAGGCGGGGCAGACTATGGCTATGGCACGTCTGCACCCTGAAAATAAGTATACCTATAACTTCTTCTCGCGCAAGGACGACCACATTAAAATGGAGCGCATTGCGCCATTTACCGGCGACAATATCGGTACACAGCTCGTGCATTTTTCGGGATATATGTATCGTGCCGCATCAACTTTCGTGCCGATACCGTATAATCATTTTTTCGGCAAGGATACCGATATCACGCATTTTTTCAACTATATCGTGCCGCCCGGAGTCAAGGGCAGAAAGGTTGTCACTGTTCACGATATGGTGTATAAGACTTTCCGTGAAACGGTTCGCGGAAGGACGAAAATGATGCTGGACATGGGACTGAAAAAGTCCATGGTACGTGCCGATGTTATTGTGACCGATTCCGAATTCTCAAAGCAGGAGATAATCAAATACTTCCCTCAGCATGAGAAAAAGATACGCGTAGTCCCCTGCGGAGTTGACCTTGAAAAATTCCGCCCCTGCGATGAGCCGGAGCGTATACCGCAGGTGAAGGAGTCGCTCGGGATAGAAGGTGAATACTTCCTCTACGTTGGCACTATCGAGCCGCGAAAAAACCTCGAAAGACTCATAACTGCGTATAATATCTTCTGTCAGCGCCATTCCGGTGCACCGAAACTCGTTCTCGCAGGCGGAAAAGGCTGGCTTGACGGAGGCATCTATTCGCGTGTGCAGGAGCTTGGACTCGATAAGCAGGTCATATTCACAAAATACGTGCCTGCTGCTGACATGAATCCGCTTATGTGCGGTGCGCTTGCATTCGTTTTCCCGTCGCTGTATGAGGGATTCGGTATGCCGCCGCTTGAGGCTATGGCAAGCGGTGTACCCGTACTTGCTTCGGACGCGGCTTCACTCCCCGAAGTTACCGGCGACTGCGCTGTTATATGCGACGCTTACTCCGAAGAGAGCATTGCCGACGGTATGGAAAAACTCTATGATTCGGCTGAACTGCGCAATGAACTGAGTATACGCGGAAGAGAGCGTGCCGGTCTTTTTACGTGGGACAAGTCGGCTGAAATGCTTTACGATATTTATAAGGAGCTGGTATAAATGACCGAGAATACAGAAAATCTGTTTGAAAACTTCCTTACGGCTGAGGACGAATTCCGCATGGAAATGGAAGAGTATATGCCCGAATTCATGGTCCGTCTGAAAATGGATACTCTCAACGACGACCCCGAATTCATAGAGAAAACTCTCGAACTGCAAAAGCTCAGCGAAAAAGCCGGAATAGATATGCAGCAGTTTATCATCGATTACGGAAAGGCTAACGGATACGAATAAGCATGGAAAAAAGGCTTGATATTCTTGAGGTCAATAAGGCTTATTTTCCGCACGTCGGCGGAATTGAAAGCCTTGTAAGGCAGTATTCAGAAGAGCTTGGACAGTATGGCGCAGAGGTAAAAACCCTTGTATGCCGCGATGGCAGAGGCGGTACTCTTCATGAGCGGGTAAATGGTGTTGAGCTTACACGCGCAGGAAGCTTCGGCACTTATTTTTCATGCCCTGTGTCACTTTCATTCATGAGTCTTTTCAGGAAAATGGCAAAGCGTTCTGACGCTGTTCACATAAATGTACCTTTCCCCCTCGCGGACGCGGCTCTGCTTTTGTCGGGATATAAGGGAAAAGTCGCGGTATCGTGGCACAGCGACATTGTAAAGCAGAAGAAGCTGATGTTCTTCTATCGTCCGTTCATGATGTATCTGCTGAAGCGTGCAGATATCATATTCGTGGCTACGGAGGGACATATCGACAATTCAGACGTTCTGCCGCAGTTCAGGGAAAAATGCCGCATTCTGCCCTATGGCATAGAGCCTGAGCAGTACCTGAGCATTGAACGTAAACCGTACCTGACCGAAAAGCTCAATAATAAAAATGCCGTGAAGATTTTCTTCACCGGCAGACTTGTATATTATAAAGGTGTTGACGTACTTCTGAGAGCCTTCCGCATGACTAAGGACTGTGAACTATTTATTGCAGGAACAGGTGTACTTGAGGAAAGTCTCAAGAATTATGCAGATACACATGGTATGTCTGAAAAGGTACATTTTCTCGGCTTTCTTCCGGACGAAGAACTGAAACAGGCATATGCTGACTGTGATATATTTGTACTGCCGTCAGTGGCGAAAAGTGAGGCATTCGGCATAGTTCAGCTTGAGGCTATGGTCTATGGCAAACCGGTAATAAATACGCGCCTTCCTTCAGGAGTTCCGTTCGTGAGTGTTCACGGCGAGACCGGTATAACGGTTCCGCCTGCGTCTCCGATGGCTCTTGCCTCTGCTATGAACAAGCTTGCGGAGGATAAGGAACTCCGCGAAAAGCTCGGACGCAATGCGGCTGTGCGCGTAAAGAAGTATTTCAGCGAAAAAGAAGTAATAAAGAGCTTGTATGACGCTCTATCAGAATAAAGTGAGGATACAATATGAAGGCTTTGATTATAGGCGGAGCAGGCTTCGTTGGAGCTTATCTTATCCGTGAGCTTTCTTCAGCAGGAGCAGAGGTCCATGCGACCTGCCTGCCGTTTGAGAAAATAAGCGAAAAATGCGGAGTCCATACCCTCGATATCATGAATATGGAGGATATATCCGCTCTGCTCGATGAGCTTGCACCCGATGTGGTATATCATCTTGCGGCGCAGAGTTCAGTTGCAGTATCATGGAAAAAACCTCAGCTCACGGCACAGATAAACGTTGTGGGTTCGATAAATGTTCTTGAAGCGGTAAGAAGTGCCGCAAAGAAGGATATCAGGGTCATAATGATAGGCACAGGCGAGGAGTACGGCTTCATAAGGGAGGGCGCTTGTCCGCTCAGTGAGGACGAACCCCTCAATCCCGGCAATATCTACGCGGCAACAAAAAGCTGTCAGGAGATGATAAGCCGGATTTATGTGCGTGCGTATAAAATGGACATCGTTATGGTCCGCGCATTCAATCATTCGGGTCCCGAACAGAGCGATATCTTCGTTATCTCCGACTTCTGCAAACAGATAGCAGAGATAGAGAAAGGTATACGCGAACCCGAGATGGCTGTCGGAAACCTCAGCGCTATGCGCGATTTCACCGATGTGCGCGACGTTGTAAGAGCTTATCGGCTGCTCGCTGACAAGGGAGTTGCCGGAAGAGTTTACAATATCGGAAGGGGCAAGGCTGTGGAGATACAGTTCATACTCGATACTGCCCTCAGCTTCTCCGAGAAGGATATAACCGTTAAACAGGACCCCGCACGTATGCGTGCTTCTGATATACCTCTCATAGAACCGGACGTTTCGCGGATTTTCGAGGATACCGGCTGGAAGGCGGAGATATCAATGGAAAAGACTATCCGTGATACCCTCGACTGGTGGAGGATAAAACTCAGAAACTACGGTATGTCGCTGGGAGTTTGAACAGCGGCGAAGTGTTCAGAATAAGAAGGAGTGAACGAATTGTCAGATTTAAAGCTTACAAATGAGAAAATGCACACCTTTGACGGACACGATAAGGTGGGAGTTTTCAAAGCAGGCGAAAAGCTCATGGACTTCGGCGAGAAACAGAATGCCGCAAATGAAGCAGTAGCCGCTAATATCAACGACCTCATCAAAAGAGTATGCGCACTTGAAGATAAACAGGTGCAGAATACGGAAGTTATAAAGAAAATTGCGGAGGAGCTTTCTGCATTCAAGAAGGAACTCGACAGGGTAAGGCTCTCTGAAAAGCTCAATTCCGGAGCTATCGAGCGCCTTGATACCGCTATGCGGCTGGCTAAAGGCGACATCGATAATGCCTGACCTTATCAGGGCGGATTCCGTCTGACCGGATATGACGCAGTGCGGCGCATGGGACAATGTTCATGTGCCGTGTTTTCCTGAATAAATTTTGAGCAAAAGGCTTGACTTTGTTAAAGTTTTGTTATATTATATAATGAGTATCGGAATATGCAGTCCGATATGTGATAAATCCTGCATACCGCAATTGCTTTTATCAACGGAGATATGCACGAGCGCTGTCTCCGTTTTTATTTTAACAAACGAAAGAAGGTGTTATCATGGCAGAAGAGCTTATAGAACAGCTGGAAAACAAAACCGCCTTTACGATACCTATACTCGGAGGTATACCTATTGCCGATTCGTGTGTTGTAACATGGATAATCATGGCTGTACTGGTACTGCTTTCAATAATACTTACAAGAAACCTTAAAAGAATACCTACGGGTGCGCAGTGTGTACTTGAATCGTTCATGGATATGCTCGATAACTTCTTTACGGGAGTTCTTGGTGAGAGCGGCAAGAAGTACGTTCCGATACTTGAAACCTTCATCATCTACATAGGTGCGGCGAATATCATCGGTGTATTCGGCTTTGTGCCGCCTACAAAAGACGTAAATGTGACCGCTGCTCTTGCAGGAATGGCTATCATTCTTGTTCAGGCTGCTTTCATAATCAAAAAAGGTCCTGTCAAGTGGCTGAAAAGTCTGCTCAACCCGATAAATCTGCTCGACCTTATGACCCGTCCGCTTTCACTGTGTATGCGACTTTTCGGTAATGTCCTCGCTGCATTCGTAGTTATGGAGCTGATAAAGGTAGCTATCACATCAAATCTCGGCGTTCCCGCGATAGGCGTGCCGGTAATCGCGAGCGCGTATTTTGACCTTTTCGACGGACTTCTTCAGGCATATGTATTCGCATTCCTTACCTCGCTTTATCTCGGAGGTAATTTAATATGGGATTGTTAGCATTAGGCGCAGGCATCGCTGTTCTCACAGGTGCAGGCGCAGGCATTGGTATAGGAATCGCAACAGCTAAGGCTACCGAGTCTATCGCCCGTCAGCCCGAGGCTAAAGGCGATATCAGAACTTCTCTTCTGCTGGGCTGTGCCCTCGCGGAGGCTACCGCTATCTACGGCTTCGTTATAGCGCTCCTCATAATCTTCATTCTCGGCAGCAAATGATCTTTGATACGATCATAAATACATACAGAGGTAATTTAATATGGGATTGTTAGCATTAGGCGCAGGCATCGCTGTTCTCACAGGTGCAGGCGCAGGCATTGGTATAGGAATCGCAACAGCTAAGGCAACTGAATCTATCGCGCGTCAGCCGGAGGCAAAGGGCGATATAAGAACATCTCTGCTGCTGGGCTGTGCGCTCGCAGAGGCTACCGCTATCTACGGTTTCGTTATAGCGCTCCTTATAATCTTTATTCTCGGCAGCAAATAAGCCGTATCAAAATTTACATAAGGAGGGCAAATAATGCTTAAATTTGAATTTTGGAGCATTTTCGAGGCTGTTGCAAACATTATAATACTGTTTGTGCTTCTGAGAATATTCCTTTTCAAACCTATTAACAAAATGAAGAACGAGAGAACCCGCTCTATACAGAAGAATATCGACGATGCCGAAAAGGCTCGTCAAGAGGCAGAGGAGCTCCGTCAGCAGTATAACGATTCTATCAGCGAAGCTAAGGAAGAGGCTAACCGTATCATCATGAAGGCTCATGACGATGCTGAAACTGAAAGAGCAAGGATAATTCAGAGCTCACACGAAGAGGCTGATGAGATAGTCAGTGCCGCAAGCGAGACTATCGAAAACGAGCGCAGACGCGTTCTTCAGCAGGCACAGTCGCAGATAGCTGACCTTGCTATCGAAGCGGCTTCAAAAATCGTAGGCGAAAACCTCGATGACGCTAAAAACCGCCGCCTCGTAGACGAATTCCTTTCCGAAGAGGAGGGTGACAAGTGATGAAAGATAACGGTAAGGACCTTCTCAAAGAGCTTGTCCGCCTTGATATACCGCGTGAGGACATTCAGGCTGTCAAGACAGCTTTTGAAACCTGTCCCGACGTTGCGGATACTCTCGCAAATCCCCTCGTCACAAACGATGAGAAACACGATATCATAAAGCAGATTTTCCCTGAAAGCCTTGAACGCTTCCTTATGACTGCCGCAAGAGGCGGAAATATCGGTGAGCTCGGTGATATTTTCGAGGAATATGAGGACATTCTGCTCGAAAAGCAGGGCAGTATCAGGGCGGTTGTACGCTATGTTACTCCCCTTACAGAATCTCAGCAGGCTGACCTCAGAAAATTCATAATGGAAAAATTCGTCAGGGACGATGTTGACATCGAATATAAGCATGACCCTGATATTATCGGCGGATTTATTCTCAATGCCGGCGATGTTGAATACGACAGAAGCTACCGCACAAGTCTCCGTGCAATGCGTGAGAGCCTTCAGACGAAGGCGGCAGAAGTTGCCGAAAGCGGCAAGGAAAAGCTGACTTCCGGTGATATTATCTCCGTCCTCAAGACAGAGGTAAAGGACTTTGAGGTGCGCTCCGGCGCTACAGAGACCGGCTTCATCACAAGACTCGGCGACGGTATTGCGCAAGTTTACGGCATGAGCGGTGTTATGTACGGCGAACTCGTTGAGTTCGAGAACGGCATACGCGGTATCGTTCAGAACCTCGAAGAAAAGGCAGTCGGTGTAGTTCTCCTCGGAGACGAACGCGGACTTACTGAGGGTTCGTCAGTTATCCGTACAGGCAAGCGTGCCGGTGTAGGTGTAAGTGATGAACTCCTCGGACGTGTCGTTGACGCACTCGGTTCGCCAATTGACGGACTCGGACCTATCCGTGCAGACGATTACTTCCCTATCGAGCGCGAAGCTCCGGGTGTTATCGAGCGTAAGCCTGTAAGCGTGCCGCTTCAGACAGGTATACTCGCTATCGACTCGATGTTCCCGATAGGAAGAGGTCAGCGTGAGCTTATCATCGGCGACAGACAGACCGGTAAGACCTCTATCGCTATTGATACTATTATAAATCAGAAGGGCAAGGACGTTATCTGTATCTACGTCGCTATAGGACAGAAGTCCTCAACAGTTGCGCAGGTAGTAAATACGCTAAAAAAGTACGGTGCTATGGACTATTCAGTAGTTGTATGCGCTTCCGCGAGCGACCCTGCCCCCTTCCAGTACATATCTCCGTATTCCGGTACTGCTATGGCTGAATACTTCATGTCGAAGGGCAAGGACGTCCTCATCGTGTATGATGACCTCTCCAAGCACGCCGTTGCATACCGTGCAATGTCACTTCTGCTCCACCGTCCGCCCGGACGTGAAGCTTACCCCGGAGACGTATTCTACCTCCATTCGCGACTTCTTGAGCGTTCGAGCCGTCTTGACGACGAACACGGCGGCGGTTCACTTACCGCCCTCCCTGTTATCGAGACCCTCGCAGGCGATATTTCAGCATATATCCCGACTAACGTTATCTCTATCACGGACGGACAGATATTCCTTGAGAGTGAGCTTTTCAACTCGGGTCTGCGTCCTGCCGTAAACTACGGACTCTCCGTATCGCGTGTCGGCGGTGCTGCACAGACAAAGGCAATGAAAAAAGCTGCCGGAAACCTCCGTATCGACCTTGCACAGTTCAAGGAAATGGAGATATTCACGCAGTTTTCTTCCGAACTTGACCAGTCAACTACTGACCTTCTCAACCACGGACATATGCTTACAGAGCTGCTCAAACAGCCGCTCTACAACCCGATGCCGCACTACAAGCAGGTAATACTCCTCTATGCGGCTCAGCACGGACTCCTCGACGCTATACCGCTCAAGGAGCTGAAAGAGTATACAAATGACCTCATGACATATATCGAGTCATACGGTCAGGACATCATCAGCGAAATTGAGGAGAACAAGGTTCTCACAGACGACCTCGGCGAGCGTATTGAGCGCATCGTCACAGCGTTTGAGGAATAAGGGGTGAGCCTATGCCCAATATGAGAGAGATACGCGAGAGGATAGCGAGTATACAGCAGATTCTTAAAATCACAAACGCTATGTATCTCATGTCCTCTTCAAAGCTGAAAAAAGCGAGAAAGGCTCTCGATTCAACTGAACCCTACTTCTATAAGCTGCAGGAGACTATTGAGAGCGTGCTTGAGCATACCCCCCATACGCGTCAGCTCTATTTCGACCGACGTTCCGATATACCCGAGGAAAAGCGTAAGAAGGGATATATCGTAATAACCGCCGATAAGGGTCTTTGCGGAAGCTATAACCACAATATACTGAAATTTACCGAGCAGACCATCGCAGGCAATACAGATAACTGCTGCCTGTTTGTAATGGGTCAGGTGGGACGTATGTATTTTCAGCGCAAAGCAAGGAACAGCGGTGCGGCAAGTGTTGACAGCGAGTTCCTCTATACAACGCAGAATCCGACTATCTACCGCGCGAGGGAGATAGCCGAGCTTGTACTCGATAAGTTCGAGAAACGCGAACTTGACGAAGTGTATCTGCTTTATACCGATATGGTAAACTCAAATTTGCAGGAGACACGTTCACTCCGCCTTCTGCCTTTTGAGAGAAGACATTTCGGAAAAGCCGCCGACGGTACGATGAAAAAGCTGCCGAAGGCTTCATTCGTTCCATCGCCTGAAAAGGTAATGGATTACCTTATCCCTAACTATGCAAAGGGTATCATCTACGGTGCAATGGTCGAGGCATTCTGCTGTGAACAGCAGTCGCGAATGACCGCTATGGACGCCGCTACAAACAGTGCGAAGGACATGATAAAGGACCTGTCGCTGCTGTATAACCGTGCACGTCAGGCTGCAATAACTCAGGAAATAACCGAGGTATGCGGCGGCGCGGCTTCACTTGAAGACTAAATGCAATATACGAAAGGAGCTTTATCATGAGCAAAATAGGTGATTTTTTAAAGGAAGCAGGCGTATTCTTCCTCGCAACAAATGACGGCAGCCAGCCTAAGCTTCGTCCTCTCGGAGCATTCATCGAAAAGGACGGAAAAGTTATATTCGGTGTCGGCGACTTCAAGGACGTTTATAAACAGCTCAAGGCAAATCCGCTCTGTGAGATAGTTGCCTGCAAGCAGGACGGTCACTGGCTTAGATACACAGGCAAGGCTGTCTTTGAGAGCGACTATTCATACGCTGAGGAAATGATAAAGGCTTCCGGACTTGACGGCATTTACAACGAAACTACCGGAAATAAGCTTATGGCGTTCCACCTTGAGGACGCAAAGGCTGTTGACATAGCAGTTATGGGAGAGGGAGAAAACCTCTTATAAAGGTGATATAAATATGGAAAAAGGCAAGATAATACAGGTAATCGGACCTGTTATAGACGTTGAATTCCCTGCCGGAAAGCTCCCCATGATAAGGGACGCTCTCACGGTAGAGGTTGACGGCAGAAAGCGCGTTATGGAGGTAGCTCAGCATATGGGCAATCACACGGTGCGCTGTATAATGCTCGCAACAAGTGAGGGAATCAGCAAGAATATGGAAGTTAATTCTACAGGTGCATGCATAAAGGTACCTGTCGGCGAGAATACTCTCGGACGTATGTTCAACGTTCTCGGTGAGCCTATCGACAAGAAGGGCGATGTTGAGACAGAGGAAAAGTGGGAGATACACCGCAAGGCTCCTACTTTTCAGGAGCAGAGCCCTGTTGTTGAGATACTCGAGACAGGCATCAAGGTCATCGACCTTATCGCACCTTACGCTAAGGGCGGTAAGATAGGACTTTTCGGCGGTGCCGGAGTTGGTAAGACTGTACTTATTCAGGAGCTTATCCGCAACATCGCTACTGAACACGGAGGTTACTCGATATTCACCGGAGTTGGTGAGCGTTCGCGTGAGGGTAACGATTTGTGGAACGAAATGCAGGAGTCGGGCGTTATCAATAAGACCGCTCTCGTATTCGGTCAGATGAACGAGCCGCCGGGTTCGCGTATGAGAGTTGCACAGACAGGTCTTACAATGGCGGAGTACTTCCGCGACCGCGAGCACAAAGACGTTCTTCTCTTCATCGACAACATTTTCAGATACGTACAGGCAGGTTCGGAGGTTTCGGCTCTTCTCGGACGTATGCCTTCAGCCGTTGGATATCAGCCTACACTCGCAACGGAAGTCGGCGAGCTTCAGGAACGTATCACTTCAACGAAAAACGGCTCTATCACGTCGGTTCAGGCGGTATACGTTCCTGCGGACGACCTCACAGACCCTGCACCTGCGATAACATTCGCTCACCTCGATGCTACTACGGTTCTTTCGCGTAAGATAGTCGAGCAGGGCATCTATCCTGCGGTAGACCCGCTTGAATCGAATTCACGTATCCTTGAGCCTGAAATAGTCGGCGAGGAGCATTACACAGTTGCAAGACGTACTCAGGAGCTTCTTCAGAAGTATAAGGAATTGCAGGATATTATCGCTATCCTCGGCATGGAAGAACTCGATGAAGAGGATAAACTTGCCGTATACCGTGCAAGAAAGATTCAGAAATTCCTCTCACAGCCGTTCAACGTTGCCGAAAACTTCACTGGCCTCAAGGGCAAATACGTGCCTATCAAGGACACTATCGAAGGCTTCAAGGCTATTATCGACGGCGATATGGATAAGTACCCCGAGGCGGCATTCCTCATGGCGGGAACTATCGACGACGTACTCGCGAAGGCTAAGCAGATAGAGGACGGAGAGTGAGCCTATGGCAAAGACCCTTCATCTTGAGATAATCGCTACCGACCGTGTCTTTTTTGAGGGCGAGGTCGAGCATCTCGTAATAACTGCTATCGACGGACTTCTCGGTATCCTTCCCGGACACGAGCCGCTCGTTACCTCGCTCCCGACAGGTGAGCTGAAATATATGATCGACGGCGAATGGAAGTATGCGGCTATATCAGAGGGATTCATACAGGTTATGCCCGATAAGGCGGTAATACTTGCGGATTCTTGCGAGCTTCCCGAGGAAATAGACATCAAACGTGCCGAGGAAGCTCGTGAGCGTGCCGAGGAAATGATGCGTCAGAAGCAGAGTATCCGCGAATACTACGAAACTCAGGCGGCACTCAACCGTGCTATGAACCGTCTGAAAATATCACAGAAGCATTTTAAATGATAACCGTATCCCCGCCGGCGGCGGGGATAATTATGCAGAATGCAATATGAATAATCAAAGCAATTGTGCATATTTAAGAAATCTCTGCATTTCTTTGCGTTTTGCTTGACTTTTTGCGTGAAATATAGTACAATAATTGTAATTGTCGCGGCAACGAAAAGATGTGTCGTATCGCTGCCGTGTAATTCTGAAACGTCCCGCTGTACAAAGTATGAGACGTTTAAAAGTTTAGGAGGCAAATGACCGTGAAAAAGACTGGTAAATCTACTTTCTTCATTGTCGTTGCTTTGATCGCGCTGTTTGCCGCATCGGCTGTCACCGGATTTGATTACTACTTCGGCGATAAGTCTACTACGGTAATAAAGGGCGTTGACGATATCCGCCTTGGTATTGATATCAAGGGCGGCGTTGATGTAACCTTTGCTCCCGCAGACGATTATGATGCTACGGAAACTCAGCTTGACGCTGCTACCGCTATCATCAAGACCCGTCTGGCTTCTCTCGGTATCAACGATAACGAGATCTACAGCGACCCTCAGAGCGACAGAATCATCGTTCGTTTCCCGTGGCAGGCTGGCGAAAGCAATTTCGACCCCGAGAGTGCTGTCAAGGAACTCGGCGAAATGGCAGAACTTACATTCAGAAAAGGCACTGACGCTGATACAGATGAGGAGGGCAATTCTATCCCCACCGGTGAAATCGTTATCGGCGGTTCAGATATCGACGAGGCAGGCTATACTCAGCAGCCCGACAGCTACGGTAACCTTGAATGGGTAGTTACCCTCAAGCTTACAAGCGAGGGCGCTTCAAAGTTCGGCACCGCAACTTCCGAACTCGCAGGCAGCCAGACTCCCATCTCCATTTGGATGGATAATACCATGATATCATCTCCGACAGTAAGCAACGCTATCACTAACGGAAATGCTGTTATCACCGGTAACTTCACAAGCGAATCTGCTAAGAAGCTCGCTGACCAGATAAACTCTGGTGCGCTTCCCTTCAAGATCGTTACAAAGAGCTTTAAGACCATTTCTCCTACAATGGGTGAGGGTTCACTCGATGCTATCCTTCTTGCAGCAGCTATCGCTTTCGCATTCATCGCTGTATACATGATAGTTCTTTACAGAGTTCCCGGACTTGTAGCTGTTATCGGTATCTGCGGACAGATTGCCGGTTCCATCGCAGCTATCACAGGCTGGTTCGGATTCCAGAACGGCGCAACCCTTACAATTCCCGGTATCGCAGGTATCATTCTTGCAGTCGGCATGGGCGTTGACGCTAATATCATCACAGGCGAGCGTATCAAGGAAGAGCTCCGCTCAGGCAAGTCTACAGATTCTGCTATCCGCGTAGCTTATAAGAGAGCATTCTCCGCTATCCTTGACGGTAACATTACAAACGTTATCATCGCTATCATTCTCATGGGCGCATTCGGCGTTCCTTCAAGCTTCTTCTCGAAGATACTCAACAAGTTTGTATTCTTCATGTTCGGCGCTACTGCTGAGGGTGTTGTTTATTCATTCGGTTATACCCTCCTCGTCGGCGTTATCTGCAACTTCATCTTCGGAGTCTTCCTCTCCAGACTTATGGTTACTTCACTTTCCAAATGGTCTGATAAAAAAGCACTTTACGGAGGTGATGGCAAATGAGTAAGAAGAAAAAGTCATCTTCTCAGGCAGCAGCCTACACCGGTAAGGTTTACGACTTCTGCTCAAAGAAGAAAATGATACTCATTATCGGTATCTGTGCAGCAGTTGCTCTCATCGCCGGAATCATCGTCAGAGGTGTAAACCTTGCTATCGAATTTGAGGGCGGTACAATGCTCACTTATTCATATGAAGGCGATATCGACGTAAATGCTGTAGAGTCTACTGTAAAAGAAAAGGTAAGCTCGCCTGTTACTGTAAGACGCGGCGAAAGCCTCGACAACAGTGGCTATCAGCTCACAATTTCGTTCACAACTGACGACGGTTTCAATGCTGACGCTCAGCACGAGCTTACAGAAGCTCTTCAGACTGCTTATCCTGATAATAACCTTGTACTCTTCGATTCAAACGATGTAAGCCCTGCATCAGGACGTGAGTTCCTTCTCAAGTGCCTTGTTGCTGTAATTCTTGCGGCTCTCATCATCATCGTTTACATCGCTATCAGATTCAGAAAGATAGGCGGCTGGTCGGCAGGTCTCTGCTCAGTATTCGCTCTCTGCCACGATATCCTTGTTGCACTTGCGGCTTCCGTAATATTCGGATTCGAGTTCAACTCAAACATCGTTGCAGTTATACTGACTATCCTCGGTTATTCTATCAATAACACTATCGTTATCTACGACAGAATCCGTGAGAACAGAACGCTCATGCCGAAGGCTTCACTCAATGAGCTTATCAACACCGGCTGCTCACAGTCACTTACACGTTCTATCAGAACATCTGTTACAACTATCGGTACAATGCTCATCGTAACAATAGTTGTTCTCGTAAGCGGCTATAATTCACTCCTCAGCTTCTCAGTACCGCTCGTATTCGGTCTTATCTCCGGTACTTATTCATCACTCTTTGTTGCTCCTGTAACATGGTCATGGATGAAGGGCAAAGCTAAGAAGTCAAAGAAGGAAGACTGATTTAAAAGGGACTGCCTTTAGGGCAGTCCCTTCGTGTTATAATATGATTCTGTATGCATTGGCAGACGACCTTTTTGCGTGTTGACAAACATAATCAGGTATGATAAAATGTTAATACTAAGGATGGTGAAGTAATGGAGAATATACTTTATAATTATGCAGGTTATCAGAGTCATGAAAAACTCCGTCATAAAGCAGAAAGAAAGCAATTCAAGAGAGGGATAGAGTTCCTTTCAGGCGGACTCCTGCTATATACAGCTTTTCTGTTTATCGGAGTCATAGGCTTTGAATTGTTTCAGTCGATAATTATAATGATTACGTCGGGGAATGATGCCTCAGAGCGAATCAGAGAAATGGAAGAACACGCGGTTGAAGCCGCCGGCGGAATGATAATCGGTGTTATTTTAGGCTGTATCTTCATGTCACTTTTCTTCATGAAAAGACTAAAATTGACTGAAATTGCTGAGCACCACCGCAAAATGACTCCATTTACACTTTTAACAGTAATGAGTGCAGTCATAGTGCTTCAGTTCATATTCACCTATATTATCTCGTTTATCGAGATGGGACTGAACTCTGTTGGTCTCACGACTCAGCAGGGCATAGATGAGGCAACGGCAGGCAGTACAACGATTTCCATGCTGATATATGCGGGATTTGTCGGTCCCTTTGCGGAGGAACTCATTTACCGCGGATTTGTAATGCATACTCTTCAGAAAAGCGGATGCGGCAAAATATGCGCGATAGTGATATCGTCGATGTTTTTCGGTGTGATGCACGCTAATTTTACGCAGACTATCTTCACCTTCGTCCTCGGACTTCTCTTCGCATATGTGGCAATCGAATACGGCATATTATGGTCGTTTTTCCTTCATGTGTACAACAATCTCATTCTCGGCGAGTCGCTTGCTTTTATTTCTGAACATATTTCAGAAACTGCGGCAACAATTATTGACCTCGCACTTCTTGGTGTCAGTGGAATAGTCGTGCTTATAGCACTGATACTCAAAGCAAAGAAAGTACTGCCGTATATACGTGAGAATCGCTCGCCTGCAAAGTACTACGGCTGGACATTCTCAACAGTCACAACGATAGTATTTTTTGTACTTAATATGCTGATGATGCTTCTTACTATAAGTAAGCTTAAAAGCTGATAGTCAGAGTGTCGGAATTATGTAACGTCGGGGACTGTGTCCCTGACGTTTTTTATAGTTCAAGTCCGAAACTGATTGACAGAGCGGTATTGACCTTATCCATTGAGCGGAGGTCGAGTTCGCCGGTTTTGTCCTTTAGACGCTTTTTATCAATGGTACGTATCTGTTCAAGCAGGACTATGCTGTCCTTGGCGAGACCGCACTTTTCTGCCTGCAATTCGATATGCGTGGGAAGGCGGTTTTTGTCGCGCTGACTGGTTATAGCCGCCGCGATGACGGTAGGACTGTGCCTGTTACCGACGTCATTCTGTACGATAAGTACCGGTCTTACGCCGCCCTGTTCCGAGCCGACTACCGGACTGAGGTCTGCATAGTAGATTTCTCCTCTTTTGACTGACATAGCATTTATCTCCTGTGGTCAGATTTGTTTTCGCTTATAGTATGCCACATGGCGGCTGGTTTATACAGCCGCTATTTATTATATGCCGAGGAGCAAGAAAATGTTTTTACAAAAGCAATAATTGACTTGACAATGTGTCGAAAATATGATATAGTTGAATAAATTATTTAAGGAGGAGCGCTATGAGAAAAATTATGATTTCTGCCTGTCTTATTGCAGGAATGTTAGCAATGACAGGCTGTGCCGACAATACAGAAACGACATCAAGTGAAAATACATCAGATACTGCGGCATCTGCGGTGTCAACAGAAGCTGAATCAACTGAAACAACCGAGCCAACTACACAGGATCCGGGTCCCGAGAGCTATACTCACGGCGAGGACGGCTACTATAACATTCTTGAGGAGTTCCCTGACATTGAGACTCCCTCTCAGAAAGGCGGTACTTGCTGGCTTTATGCCGCAGCCATGAGCATGGAAACTGCCTATGCTAAGGAGAACGGCTCTCTGATAAGCATTGACCCCATTGAATTGCTCGACTATGGATACGGTCAGGATGAAGGTTTTATCGTTAAAGAGGGCATTGACCCAATGGAAATCGGCGGCTGGCAGTGGATAGTCACCGAAAGCCTGACCAGCGGATTTGGCGACCTTACTATTGACGGCTCGGTGATACTTGATACTTCTGACCGGGATGCGATAAAGCAGAATCTCCATGAGCGCGGAGGAGTTGCTATCGGTGTGAACGATACCGACAAAAGATATAAAGGCTGGCACGGCGAGTATTATACGCTCAATTACACAAAGGCAGAATTCGACCACGATATCACCATAATCGGCTACGACGACCACTTCCCCAAGCAGTATTTCAACATTCCCGCCTCCGAGGACGGTGCATGGATATGCTATAACAGTTCCTTCGGCTCGGCAGGATACTTTTATGTATCCTACTGCGCGCCTTTGGAGTATGGTATAAGCCATTCTGTAACTGATAAGTATTCGGAGGTGCTTGCATATGACGCAGGCAACGAGCAGGACAGGTACATAAAAACAGGCGAAAAAACCACAACGGCGAACGTTTTTCACAAGGCAGGAACTCTTGCGGCAGTTGGCACGTATAACGATTTCGACGAGCAGGATATCAAAATAGAGATATACGATGCCGGCTTTAAAAACCTGCTCTATTCTCAGGACGCTGTTCTTGATTATCACGGCTATCACACTGTTGAGCTTGATACTCCTGTGGACGTTACTGACTGCGCTGTGTCCATAACCTACTCGAAGGGTGCCCCTGTTGAGGGCGATGATATCGACTACGGTCATGCGGATTACATTACCGATTCCGAAAGCGGTCAGTCATTCGTCAGGGTCAATGACAGCTGGAAGGACATGACCGACAGCGATATCATGTCTGTTACAGGTGTGGATTTCAAGCCGAATAACTGCTGTATAAAGGCACTGTTCTCATGAGCCGCTGAATTATAAAAAAAGCTTGACAAAGTCATTGAAATGTGGTATTATATTATACAGGCGCGAGTGCGCCTGTATAATAGTTTTTATGGAAATTCCGAAATATAGATGTGCGGGCCCTGTGCAACAAGACACCGTGAACCATGTCAGGCGGGAGACCGAGCAGCATTAAGCGGATCGTCTCGTGTGCCGCAGCAAGCCTGCACATCTATGTTCCGGAATTTTTTCTTAATGAGGCGCAGCTATGAAAAAGATCAGTAAATTTTTCAGTAAGCTTGTTGGCTCTGTCATACAGGCTGCTCCGGCGGGAACTGTGGCAGGAGCTATAATATTCTATGCAGTCGCAGTTGTTTACAGTATCGTTCACGGCAACAGAACCGTGCTGTTTGCTGCACTTGGTTTCGCAGTGCTGAACGCTGCCGGTATTGCCGGTGCGCTGATACTGAAACTGCCCGAAAATTTCCACAAGTACGATCAGGACATAATCGGCAGAAATTTTGTCGGCGTGAGCAAGAAATGCCGCCTTTTCAGCCATTCACTCGACCTTCTCTTCACCCATAGAGCGAACGCTGCTCTTGAAGAACTGAAAATGCTTGAGAGTGACTACGCTGACAGACTTACCGGAAGTGAAAAAGCTGTGGTAAGCTTTTATACGGCACGCTGCTACGACCTCATGACCTATTACCCGAATGCACTTATCTATTACGAACGTGCCCGCGAACAGGGTTTCCCTGATAAGGTACTGCCGTTTCTCAATGCAAGATGCACCGGCTGCAACGGTGATACTGATGAGGCTGTAAAGCTTTATAACGAGGTGCTTGGCGATGAGAACAGTCCTTTCCGTATGTTCGTACTCACAGACGTGGGCAGAATGTACCTGAAACAGGGCCAGCCCGAAAAGGCTATGGAGTGGTTCGGTGAGGCTATCGAAAAGCACTATAACTACGCGGAGGCTCTCGGCGGAGCGGCTATCGCGCAGACAATGATGAAGAATTTCAACGAGGGACAGCGTTTCTACCGTGAAGCTCTCGTTAACCATATTAAAGACCCCGAGGGATTTGCAAGCTATTTCAAGGAAGTGCTGGGTTCGGTAATGCTTGAAAAGGATATCGAGAGAAAACTCGGCGGCGAAGAATGATTCTAAGGAGGGAGTTATATTGTATAAGGCGCTTTACCGCAAGTGGAGACCGCTGACATTCGACGATGTAATCTCCCAGTCACATATCACGGATACGCTGAAAAATCAGCTCAAAGCTGATAAGACCGCCCATGCCTACCTTTTTACCGGCTCGCGCGGTACAGGTAAGACAACTTGTGCGAGAATACTCGCAAAGGCGGTAAACTGCCCGAATATGAAGGACGGCAACCCCTGCCTTGAATGTGACATATGCCGCGAAGCCGATGAAGGTTCGCTCACAGATATAATCGAAATAGATGCCGCTTCCAACAACGGCGTAAACGATATACGCGACCTCCGCGAGGGCGCTGTTTATACTCCCGAGCGCTGCAAGTATAAGGTATACATCATCGACGAGGTGCATATGCTCTCTGTGCCGGCATTCAATGCATTGCTGAAAATCATGGAAGAGCCGCCTGAATACGTCAAATTCATACTTGCTACAACGGAAATACACAAAGTTCCCGCGACCATAACCTCGCGCTGCCAGCGCTATGATTTCCGCAGAATAAAGCAGAAGGACATCGCTTCAAGACTGCTTTATATCTCGTCTCAGGAGCAGATAGACCTCACTCCCGACGGTGCGGATATGATAGCTAAGCTTGCCGACGGCGGTATGCGTGACGCAGTTTCACTGCTCGACCAGTGCTCGGTGTGCGCAGATAATATAGACGCGGCGGCAGTTTCTGAAACAGCCGGAATCGCCGGCAGAGAGTATCTGTTCGATATTCTCGAAGCTATCGCTGACGGTGACGCTTCAAAGGCGCTCATGGTCACTGATAAGCTCTATAATATGTCAAAAGACCTCACGAATCTCTGCGAGGAACTGATATTGCAGCTTAGAAATATTATGCTGCTCAAAGTCTCTCCTGAGAGCGCTGCCGATATCGTAATCGCTATGCCAGATGAGCTGGAAAGACTCAAGACTATCGCAGAACGTACCGAGCTTCCCGATATCATGAGCCGTATCGAACAGCTGCAAAGCTGCCGCGAGCGCATGATGCGCGCACTCAATAAGCGTGTTGAGTTCGAGATGGCACTTATAAAGGTGTGCGGCAAGGGCGGAAGTACTCCGGCTGCTATTGACAATTCTGAAATATATGATAAAATAAAACAGTTGGAGGATAAGCTTAATTCTGTTCCGGCAGGTGGATTTAACCCCGATGTCCCGAACAGGAATACCCGTGAGGTGTTTACAGCTTCAAGTCCTGCCGGTGATACTGAACCCGCTCCCAATGTCAACGTCGATATAAGGACGGTAAAAGAGGACGAGCTCTCACCATGCGACCGCTGGGACGAGATAATGGAGGAGTTCCGCAAGATAAATCCTGCCGTTGCGGGAAGCCTTGAAGGCTCGAATGCCGCGACTAAAGGAAATGTGCTTTGCATATTCACTCCCAATCGCTTCTTTATCTCGCTGTTCAAGGGCAGCAAGGAGAACGCTGTGTCGCTCAGCAAGGCGATATATAACGTTCTCGGACAGAAATACCGCATAACTGCGCGGTGCACTACTTCTGTCGAGGAAACCAAGAACCTCGCGGAGCAGCTCGTAAAAAAGGCAATTGACAGCAATATTGAAACAGCTGTTGATAATAATAACCAATAAACACATTAAAGGAGAAAATTACTATGAAAGCAAGAATACCTAAGAATATTGGCGGCGGCGGTGCCCAGAACATGAACCAGATGATCAAGCAGGCTCAGAAGATGCAGGATCAGATCACAGAGCTTCAGGAAGATATCGAGGCTCGTGACTTTACTGCTACAGCAGGCGGCGGTGCAGTTGAGGTAACTCTCACAGGTAAGAAGACTATCAAGTCTCTCAATCTCAAGCCTGAGGTAGTTGACCCCGAGGATATCGAGATGCTTCAGGACCTCATCATAAGCGCTATCAATGAGGCTGTAAATAACATAGAGACTACTACAGAAGCTGAAATGAGCAAGATAACTGGCGGAGTTGCTCTCCCCGGTCTTTTCTGATAAAGCATGGCTGACCACAATGCTCTTCCGCTTGTTATACTTGCGGAAAAGTTTGCGTCACTTCCCGGTATCGGCATGAAATCAGCACAGCGTCTCGCCTATCACGTTATGTCTATGGACGAGGCTGATGTCGAGAGCTTTGCTCAGGCATTGCTTGATGCAAAGAATAATGTCCGCTGCTGCAAGGTTTGTCAGAACCTGACAGAACGTGAGATTTGCCCGATATGCAGCGATGATGAACGCGATGGCAGCGTTATATGCGTTGTCGAGAGCCCTAAGGACGTAACTGCTTTTGAGCGTACACGCGAATATAATGGAGTATACCACGTTCTGCACGGTCTGCTCTCACCTATGGACGGCATTACACCGGACAAACTCCGCGTTAAGGAGCTGCTTGCGAGAATCAGTCAGGGCGGAGTTGAGGAGGTCATAATGGCGACTAATCCCACGGTTGAAGGTGACGCTACAGCTATGTATGTAGCCGGACTTCTCAAACCTCTCGGGGTGAAGGTATCGCGTCTTGCATTCGGACTCCCTGTTGGCGGTATACTTGAATATGCTGACGAGGTAACGTTATATAAAGCACTCGAAAATAGAAATGATATGTAAAAAAACAGGCGATAAGGGACTTCCCTTATCGCCTGTTTTTATATCAATTAACCGAGTTCAAACATACCGGTATAAAGCTGGTAATATTTGCCCTTCTGAGCGATGAGCGCATTGTGGTCGCCTCGCTCTATTATTTTTCCGTTTTCGAGAACCATTATCGCTTTTGCATTTCTTACCGTAGAGAGACGGTGAGCAATAACGAATACCGTTCTGCCTTCCATAAGCTGGTCCATACCCTTTTCAATGTGAGCCTCAGTGCGTGTATCGATTGAACTTGTAGCCTCATCGAGAATGAGTACAGGCGGGTCGGCAACTGCCGCCCTCGCGATTGCGAGAAGCTGACGCTGTCCCTGTGAAAGGTTAGCACCGTCGGCAGTGAGCATAGTCTGATATCCGTTTTCGAGGTGAGTTATAAAGTGGTCGGCATTAGCGAGTTTAGCTGCTGCGTATACTTCCTCATCGGTAGCGTCGAGCTTTCCGTAGCGGATATTCTCCATTACCGTACCTGTGAAAAGGTGGGTATCCTGTAAAACTATCGACTGCGAGCGGCGGAGGTCGCTCTTTTTGATTTTGTTGATGTTTATGCCGTCGTAGCGTATCTTACCATCGGGAACATCATAGAAGCGGTTTATCAGGTTCGTGATAGTGGTCTTGCCTGCACCTGTAGAACCTACGAACGCTATCTTCTGACCGGCTTTCGCGTAAAGGCTTATTCCGTTGAGGACTGTCTTATTCGGTTCATAGCCGAAGTATACGTCGTCGAGTTCGACATTTCCGCGTACTTCCGTATAGGTAACAGTTCCGTCAGCCTTATGAGGATGTCTCCATGCCCATTTGCCTGTGCGCTCAGCGGACTCGGTGATATTGCCGTTTTCGTCGATTGCGGCATTTACTATGGTAACGTATCCGTCGTCAGCCTCAGGTTCTTCGTCTATTACCTTGAATATTCTCTCAGCACCTGCAAGAGCCGTAAGAACTGCATTGAACTGCTGTGAGACCTGTGTGATAGGCTGTGAGAACTGTCGGGTGAACATGAGATACGATACAAGAGTACCGATACTCATTCCGCCTAATCCGTTTACAGTCATAACACCGCCGGCAATAGCGGTTGCGGCATAGTGGAGATATGAGAGATTATTCATGATAGGCATGAGGATATTTGCGAAAGTATTAGCTCTTGTAGCGGCTTCGCAGAGTTCCTCGTTGAGCTTATCGAACTCCTCGTTTGAAGAATCCTCGTGGCAGAATATCTTTACGACCTTCTGACCGTCTATCATCTCTTCGATGTAGCCGTTAGCCTTGCCGAGAGCCTTTTGCTGAGCAACGAATCCCTTGCTTGAGCGTGCACCGATAAAACCGATAACTGCAATGATTAAAACGAGCATGATAACAACGATGATAGTGAGTATCCAGCTGTAGAAGAGCATCATCGAGAATACTCCGACTATCGTTATTGCTGAGCTTATGAACTGTGCGATACTGTTGCTGAGCATTTCACGCAGAGTATCAGTATCGTTAGTGTATAGCGACATCAGTTCACCGTGAGTGTGCTTGTCGAAATAGCGTATGGGGAGCGACTCCATTTTGTTGAAGAGGTCGTTTCTGATACGCATAAGGGTAGTTGTAGAGATTTTGAGCATTATACGCTGATACAGGAACGATGAAAGCGCTCCGAGAGCATATATTGCTATCATTATGCCGAGGATACCGATAAAGCTTTTTTTATCCCATTTGCCTGATTTCAGCGCGTTTCCGAGATTGTTAACAAGCGGTTTGAGAAGAGCGTTTCCGGCGATACCTGCGGATGAGCTTAAAACAACTCCTGCAACGACTATCAGGAAATGCAGTTTGAATCCGTACATATAGCTGAATATGCGTTTGATAGTGTCCTTGACGTTTGAGGGTTTCTGCATTGGCATCATATTCTTTTTTGGAGGCATTATTCATCAGCTCCTTTCTGCTGGGAATCGTATACTTCGCGGTAAACAGAGCTCGTTTCGAGGAGCTGTTCATGAGTACCGATATCTGTTATTTTACCTGCGTCCATAACGATGATACGGTCAGCGTCCTGAACGGAGGAGATTCTCTGTGCGATGATGAAGGTTGTCGTATCTGCGAGTTTTTCGCGGAAAGCCTTGCGGATACTGCTGTCGGTAGCGGTATCTACTGCACTTGTTGAATCGTCGAGAATGATTATCTTAGGCTTTTTCAGGAGTGCACGCGCGATACAGATACGCTGTTTCTGACCGCCTGAAACGTTTACACCGCCCTGTCCGAGGTCAGTATCGTAGCCGTCGGGGAAATTCATGATAAAGTCGTGAGCACAGGCTGACTTACAGGCATCTTCGATTTGTTCGTCAGTTGCGTTGGGGTCGCCCCATCTGAGGTTGTCTTTGATAGTTCCCGAGAAGAGGACGTTTTTCTGCAATACCATCGCAACATCGTTGCGGAGGGTATCGAGGTCGTACTTGCGAACGTCAACTCCGCCTACGAGGACTTCACCCTCTGTAGCGTCGTAGAGACGCGGTATAAGCTGTACGAGCGAGGTCTTTGATGAACCTGTACCGCCGATAATACCGATAGTCTCGCCGGACCTGATATCAAGGTCGATATGTTCGAGTGCGAGATTGTTCATATCATTGAAGTAGCTGAAGCTTACATTGCGGAATTTTACTGAGCCGTCACGGACATTTTTCTCCGCATTTTCAGGAGAGACTATCTCCGGCTCTTCTGTGAGGACCTCATAGATACGCTGCATAGAAGCGCGTGAAATTATGAGCATCATGAACATGAACGATACCATCATAAGAGAAATGAGTATCTGTCCGACATAGGTGATAAAGGTTGTGAGGTCACCGAGTTCCATAGTTCCGCCGATTATCATGTGGCTTCCGAACCACAGAATCGACACGATACAGAGGTACATGAACATCTGCATGAGCGGCATTGAGAGGATAACGAGCTTTTCAGCACGCACCTGTGCCTGACGTACCGATTCGGTATTGTCGTTGAACTTTTTCTTTTCGTATTCCTCACGAACGAAAGCCTTGACGGTTCTGATACCGATGAGGTTTTCCTGAACACGTGCATTCATGTCGTCATAGCGGGTGAGCATAGCCTTGAAACGCGGGTGAGCCTTAGTGAGGATAAGGACAGCACCTGTGATTATCATGGGGATAACTGCGACGAAAACGAGCGATAGAGTTGAGTTCATCTTGATTGCCATGACGAGTGCGAAAATCAGCATGATAGGTGCACGGAATGCCATGCGTATGAACATCATGAACGCTACCTGAGTATTTGTTACGTCTGTAGTGAGACGAGTAGTCAGTGAAGCTGTTGAGAACTTGTCAACGTTCGAGAATGAGAAACTCTGAACCTTGCGGAAGAGTGCACCGCGCAGATTCTTTGCGAATCCGACTGCCGCAACAGCGCTGAGACGTCCTGCCATAGCGCCGAAAAAGAGTGAAACGATAGCCATGAGCACCATCAGTCCGCCCATTTTTACGACATAGCCGATATCGCCTTTGTTGATTCCGTTGTTTATGATATTAGCCATAACATAGGGGATAAGCACTTCCATAAGTACTTCGCCCATAATCGTTATAGGCGAGAGAATCGCCTGTTTTTTATATTTTCCGACGTATGATAAAATAGTCTTCAGCATAGGCTGCCTCCTTATTTATTTTTTTCTGTTTCTTTCTGAACGCGTTTCATAAGCTGACAAGCGAGTTCCATAACGTTTTCGCCGTCAGACTCAACACCTTCAAGTTCCTGCATTTTAGCCGAAATACGGCTGAGATAGCTGAACAGCTGGTCTTTTTCTTCCTGCGAAAAATCGCTGAAAACGTGTTCATCGTACTCCTTGAACAGGTTTATGTGCGAATTTATAGCCGCTCTGCCTTCGCTGGTAAGCGAAAGCCGCTTGCACCGCAGATTGTCCTCATCGACAGTCTTGGTTATGAGACCCGCTTTCTGCAATCGCTTTGTAGATGTTGCGACTGAAGCGGGAGTTACGTTCAGATGTTCTGCTATATCTGCCTGAGTGCAGTTTTCGTGCTCTTCGATAGACATCATTATGGCTACCTGACCGAAATGAAGCGGCGATTTTTCGCTTATCCGGCGCATGAACAACACTCGCAGAAGGTGCAGATTTTCCAGCATCCGCGTGATTTCTTTGTTTTCTGCCATGATAGTTCTCCTTACAGCGTTAAACGTCAAACAGTTAAACGTTTAACAGTTAATCCGTTGATGATTATAACATATAACTTCTGAAATGTCAAGTACAAATTGCACAGTTACCATATATAATATTTGTAAGTATTCAACAATTAAAATGTGCTGATAGTCATTATTAAGCTTTATACATTTCGCACTTTTTACCATGCGCTATCCTTGACATTTTTGGTGAATTATATTATAATATAATAGTATCATTATATTATAAATATAAATACTCAACGTATTGAATCAGAAAGGACGGAGATAAGATATGGATTACAAATTTTCAGCCATCACACCATCAATAACCCGACTTGCAGAAAAATCTATTGAAGGTTATAAAATCGCCCCCGAACTCTATACGCAGTATGACGTAAAAAGAGGTCTGCGCGACATCAACGGTAACGGAGTTGTTGCAGGCCTTACTAATATAAGCACTATCAAGGTACTCGATATGGGCGACGGTATGCCTAACCACGGCGACGGTAAGCTCTATTACCGCGGTATCGACGTTGAGGACATCGTTGACGGTTTCATCAAGGAGAAGCGTTTCGGCTTCGAGGAAACTGTGTATCTCCTTCTTTTCGGAAATATGCCGAGCGAGCGTGAACTATTTGAGTTCAAGAAACTGCTTGCGGATTTCCGCGAACTTCCGTCCACATTTACACGCGATGTGATAATGAAAGCTCCGAGTGATAACATGATGAATACCCTCGCGAAGAGTGTTCTTGCTCTATATTCATATGATAATAATGCGAATGATATTTCTATCCCGAACGTTCTCCGTCAGTGCATAGAGCTGATAACGCTTTTCCCTGTACTCGCAGTATACGGCTATAACGCTTACGTGTACAGCAGAGAGGGCGGAAGCCTTTTCATACACACTCCCCGTCCGGACCTCTCAATTGCGGAAAATCTGCTTTATATGCTTCGTCCGGACAAGAGCTTCACTGAGCTTGAAGCACGTATCCTCGACCTTGCACTCGTTCTCCATGCAGAGCACGGCGGCGGCAATAATTCTACATTTACGGTCCACGTAGTATCGTCGTCGGGTACGGATACCTATTCCGCTATCGCGGCGGCACTCGGTTCACTTAAAGGACCCAAGCACGGCGGCGCAAATATAAAGGTTGCGATGATGTTCGACGATATGAAGAAATGCGTCAATGACTGGACCAATGAAGACGAGGTACGCACATATTTAAAGAAGCTCATCCACAAGGAAGCTTTCGACCATACAGGACTTATTTACGGCATGGGTCACGCTGTATACTCGCAGTCCGACCCTCGTGCAAAGGTGTTCAAGAGCTTTGTTGAGAAGCTCAGCTCCGAAAAGGGCAGACACGACGAGTTTGCACTCTATTCTCTCGTTGAGAAACTCGCTCCCGAGGTAATTGCCGATGAGAGACGCATATATAAGGGTGTATGTGCAAACGTTGACTTCTACAGCGGCTTTGTATATCGTATGCTCGGTATACCGGACGAGCTGTTTACACCTATTTTCGCCGTATCGCGTATAGCAGGCTGGTCGGCACACCGTATCGAGGAGATTATCAACTCGAATAAGATAATCCGCCCTGCATATAAGGCGATTTCCCCTCTCAGGGAGTATACAGATATGGAAAACCGCATGGACTGAAAGGAATAAACTATGAGATGTGTAGGTTGTGACAACATGATACCGGACGGAGTTAAATTCTGTCCCATTTGCGGAACAAAACAGCCCGCTGCGGCTGCGCCTCCGCCGCCTCCACCACCGGCTCAGTATCCGCAGTATCCGCAGTATCCGCAGTACGGACAGTATAACCAGTATCAGCAGAATTACGGAGCTCCGCCCGCAAAAGAGTCGCCGTGCTATGCTGGATTCGGCGAAGCGATAACGCTTTATTTCAAGAACTACGTCAACTTCAAGGGACGCTCCACGCGAAGCGAGTACTGGTTCGCTTTCCTTTTCACTTCGCTGATATATATTGTCTTCGGCATTGCCAGCATAATATTTCCGGCTGCAATATACCTGCCGGCGATGGTGTTCTTTGTCCCGTCCATGGCTGTAAAGTTCCGGCGCTTTCACGATACCGGACGCAAAGGTACTCTGGTAGTGCTGCTGCACGTCACCTCGGCACTGTATTTTATACTCGGCACGATAGCGATATTCTGTCTGATATTTGCGATGTTCGGAGCATTCGGCGATCTTGGTGAGCCTACGATGTGGATCTCGCTCGGAGTGATGAGCTTTATGGGATATATCCCCATGATAATCGGTATCATCTGCATGGTGATATGCTGCCTGCCGAGCGTTCCAGAAGCAAATGAATACGGCAGAGCGCCATATTAAGACTAAAAAATCCGAAAGGAATGAAATTATATGAATAACTCAACTCAAATCATCAACTGGGGCGGAATGTCCTGCGTAAAGCTTGAAGCGGGCGGTTATGAAGCTATAATCGCAAACGAGATAGGCTCGAATGTTATACGTCTCCACGATAACAAGAACGGTCTTGAATTCTTCCGTTACTCCGACAGCAACGACGCTGATGTTATCAGACAGTCCGCTGAGGTATGGGGACTTCCCACACTCTATCTGCCTAATCGTTTCGCAGATGGTATACTCAAGGCTTCTGACGCTGTATACCACCTCCCCGTTAATGAAAAAGCTCCCTACAACAACCACATTCACGGCTTTATCCATAAGAGAGTGCATGAGGTGGTCGAGCATAATGCCGACAGCAATTGTGCATGGGTAAAAACACGCTACGTGTACGACGAGAACGACGAATTCTTCCAGTATCTCCCGATACGCTTCGTTGCCGAGTACACTTTCACACTCTCTGAAAATGGTCTTGAACAGGACATCAGTTTCACAAATACATCAAATGTAATGCTTCCGATGTCACTTGCATCGCATACATCTATCAATTCGCCTTTCGTTGACGGTGCAAAGGAGGAGGATATCCGCCTTACAGTGCCGATAGGCAAGAGATGTGAACTCAACGAGCGCTGTCTTCCTACAGAAAAGCTGAAAGCTCCCACAATGGCAGACCTTGAGTACAAGAGCGGCAACAAGAAGCCGGTATTGCAGGTTGTCGATAACGAGATGTATTTCGGCGAGACTATCGACCTCGACGGCGAGAAATTCCACGGAGTTATCGCTGAGGACATCGCAAGCGGCAAGAAGCTTTGCTATGAGGTATCTGACGAGTATAAGTTCTGGATAATCTGGAATGACCGCGGATTTAATCATTACTTCTGCCCTGAGCCGATGACAGCTATGATCGACGCACCTAATCTCAGCCTCCCCGCAGATGTTTCCGGCTATCGTGAGGTAAAACCCGGTGAAACCTTCACCGCACATCAGAGATTCTTCACAAAGCTTTGATTAAAAAAGGACTGCCCGAAGGCAGTCCTTTTTAAGTATCATCTTGTTCGTCATCGGGTTCACGGACAATGCCGCTGATTTCCTCGGCATCGGGGTCGCGGACGAATGGCAGTGAACTTTCGGTGCAGGCACCGAGTTCCTCGAAATTTTTTCTCGCTTCACGGAGACAAACTTTATTTGCACCGCCGTCGAAATCAGGGTCGTTGTTCTGAGCTGCATCGTCCTCCCAGAAGCAGACAGGACATATTTCAAAGTCGCCTGCCGATTCGGTAAGAGTATAGTAGCCACAGCAAGCGCATTTGCGTTTTGAGGTTTTATTCTCGCATAGTTTTTCGGCAGTCTGCTTCCATTTTTCGGGTGAACAGCCGCTGAAAGCTTCTATAACTGCACCGAATCCATTGCCGTTTTCTTCACGGTCACGGCGGTCGAGTTCTTCGAGATATCGCTTGGCATAGAGTCTGCCCTCACTGAAAGTGCAGTCATCACCGCTGAAAAGCGAGTCAGCGATGTCCATGAAATCGGCATAGTAGGAAGGGTCGGCAGTTTTTCCGTCCGTCCACAGGTATGGGTCAACACTGCTCAGATAGTCTGATAGCTCGTCGGAGCGGTCGCCTTCCTCGCTGAATTCGTCGCTGAGGTAGTGATATATAGTCAAAAGTATCTGATATTTAGTCATATCTGCTCCTACTTTGTATTAAGGAACTCGGCGTACTTATCGCATATTTCCTGCGTTTCGCCGAAAGCGATCTGCTGACCCTTATCGAGCCATAGAACCTTTGTAGCCATACGTCTTATCTGGTCGAGCGAATGTGAAACAAGCAGAGTAGTAGCTCCGCCCTTGATTATTTCGAGCATTTTTTGTTCACTCTTCTGTCTGAAAGCACCGTCGCCGACGGAGAGTACCTCATCGAGAATGAGTATCTCCGGCTTTACGAGACAAGCGATAGAGAATGCGAGACGTGATTTCATACCTGATGAGAGGTGTGAGAACTTTCTGTCCTCAAATTCCTGTAATTCTGCGAAGTCAATGATACTTTTGTAGGTATTGTTCATGAATTCGCGTGTATATCCGAGCATTGCACCGCGGAGGAAGGTATTTTCCTTGACTGTGAGGTCGGGGTCGAAACCTGTTCCGAGTTCGAGGAGAGAAGCGATACTTCCCCTTACAGCCATAGTTCCCTCAGTGGGGCGCATGATTCCTGATATGACCTTGCAGAGTGTTGATTTTCCTGCGCCGTTTGTTCCGACGATACCGAGAAGGTCACCTTCCTCGATAGCGAATGAAACGTTTTTAACGGCAACGAATTTCTTTTCGGTCGACTGACCTTTCAGTTTCTGGATTATAACGTCTTTAAGACCGCGGTTGGAGAAGTCTCCGACAATATAGGAAACGGAAACGTTATTCAGTTCTATCTTTTTCATTCCGTCCTCCTTATTACATATAGTACATGAATTTGTAGTTATATTTCTTGTATATCAGTGCACCGATAGCGAGTACTGCAACGGCATAGAACAGGCAAAGTCCATGAGTTGCGAGTCCGGGGATATAGCCGTCGATGATGAGGTGTCTGATATAGGTGATGTAAACATAAAGAGGATTGAGATAGAAAATTCTTCTCACGTTTTCTGAGTAGGTGTCAGTGTAATAGAATATAGCCGAGAGGTACATAAGCATGAGGGTGAAGATATCATACAGGTACTGAACGTCCTTGAAGATAACGAACAGTGCAGAGAGGATAAATCCGCATCCTATGTTGAAAACGATAAGGCACACTATCGGGTATATTATCATCAGGAACCTGAAATGGAACGCTATTCCGTCCACCGCGACGAATATGAAGAATATCACGAGCGTCAGACCGAAGTTTATGACCGACGCGACGTTCTTCGACAGCAGGAACATATACTTCGGCAGGTTTATTTTTGTGATTATGCCTGCATTCTGCATAAGTGCGTTCATACCGCCGTAGGTTGAGTCCTTGAAGAAGGAGTAGGTTAGGTTTCCGGCGAAGAGGTAGATGGTATAGTGTGGCTTATCTCGTCCGAAGAAGTTTGTGAAGACGATACTCATAACGACCAGCTGCATAAGCGGTGATATAAGACTCCACAGCATACCGAGAACGGTTCGTTTATATTTTTTCTTGAAGTCTCGTTTTACGAGTTCTTCAAAGAGAAAGCGTTTTTTTGAGATGCTTTCTCCCAATTTTCTGACTGCGTTAAGCATATTTTTCTCCTTTTAAGATGTTGTCTTTTGTTCGTGCCGCGTCAGATGATATCTGCCTTGACGTTAACTTCCACTGCTTTGTTTTTATCTTCAAGCAGTACCCTTATGTTGAATACACATCTTTCGGGAAGTTCGGGACTTTTTACCGGAAGAAGAAAATCGAGGTCGTTTACGTCTATCTTCATTCTTGCGTTATCGGTGATAGAGTTGCCGTCTTCGTCCGAGAACCAGTGAACGATGTATATATCCTTTGAACCGATCACGTCTATTATCTTTTTATCTATTGAGAACGGCAGACGAGTCCAGCCGTCGTGACGTGCCTGGAAGTACACAGGTGCGCATATTGCGACATTTTTCTCGTTGCCGCTGACGAGTGCGAATGAAGGCATTTCTCTGTAGTGTATCCAGTATGCCTCGCAGTAAGCCTTGTATACCTGACGGCTTTCCATCTGCTTCTGGAGTTCAGCGGTGAAGCGCATTATCTTCTGCTGATTTTCCTCGAGAACATTTTCGTGGAAGTCCTCGCGCAGACCGGCGAATACCTGATTGGGTCTGTAGAGGAAATCGTAATGGTTTTCAAAGAGGAATTCCTTAGGCTGAACGTAAACGTCCCAGTCGCTTCTTACGCCGGGCCAGCCCATTGTTACATAAGGAGTAACAGTGAACATATCGGGGTAAGTGCCTACACCGTAGTTGAAGTAGGTACTCCACTCACAGCATCCTGATGTAATAAGTCCGGGATACTTGGTAGTCATCTCGTTGAAGATTCGCTTATCGATTATCTGCATCTGATGAGAAGAATACATCATAGTCGGGTAGCCGCACTCTTTGAGGAAAGCGCGTGTTCTTCTCATGCTGACATCGAAAGAAGTGGGTCTGCCGTATGTGCCGCGCCACTTGTAGAGGTCGTAGCAGTAGTAAGCTTTATATGTGCCGTCGGAGATGAAGTCCTCCTGAGAAAGAGTTCTGAGCGGACGGTAGTCGTCATCGGTCATGATGAAAACGTCGTCGATAATGGGGTTTCTGAGAGCGAGACAGCGCAGGAAGTAGTTGCGTGTAGCGTGGTCTTCGGGGAGTTCCTTGCCGTTGAGTATCTGCGAATCAGTGAGGAATTTAAGTTCGAGTCTGCCTTTATAGCGTGACTTTATCTCCTCAACGTTGCCGTCGGGAGTACAGAGGACCATCTCAGTGATGAATGGCATGAACTCTTCGATAAATGGCAGAGTTGCGAGCATATCATCATTTCTTGCGGTAAGACATACAAGCTGTTTTACCTTTGTATCAGCGGGGACTTTCTTAGCGTCCTTGCTTACGGAAACGACCGCATTGAGCATATCCTCGGCAGACTCGTCCCATGTGTAGGGGACGTAGTTCTTGAGGTTCTCCTTTTTAGCCGCATACTTGGCAGGGTCGTTCATGAGACTCTTTACACAGCGGATAAGGTCGTTTTTATCATTGGGGTCGAAGTAATCTGCGAAGTCGCCTGCGACCTCGTGGAGTACCGGTATATCGGAAGCGACTACTGGAGTTCCGCGCATGAACGCTTCAATCATCGGCAGACCGAATCCCTCGTTGAATGTCGGGAAAGCGACTGCGAATGCGTTTTTATATAAGTAGTCAACAGTTGCGTCATTAGGCTTTTCAACAAAGAAGAGACTCTTGTTGTAAAGCGGATGAGTCTTTATGCGCTTTTCGAGAGCCTTGACGTTCCAGCCGATGCGACCGGCGAAAATAGCCTTCATACCGCTTTCAGCAAGACCGCTTTCAAGAGCGTCGATAACGAGGCTGTGGTTCTTTCGGGGTTCTATAGTACCGAGCATGAGCAGGTACTTGTTTCCGGAAGCGATTTTCTCGACCTCGGGGTCAACAGCGTCTTTGACTTCGGGTTCACCGTTGTTGGCGAAATCGCTTGAAAGGGTAACGACTGTACACTTTTTGCGCTCCATGCCGATGCGGTCGGTTAGTTCGTCGATAGCCTTGATAGTAGTCTCGGCAGAGGTTATGAGCAGGTCGGCATATTTAAGGTTAGCGCCGATGTATATCATAAAGTTTGCAGTGGTAGTCTCATGGCAGAACTGAGGGTGTGTTATCGGAATGATATCGTATACCTGAGTAACTATCTTTACGCCGTTCTGCTTGAGTATCGGGAAGAGGTAGCTTCTCTTCAGCTTTGAGTTCCATACGCTGTCGATATCGAAGAATATCGCACCGGAGGGAATATCAGTGTAGTTGATAGTCTCGCCGGTCATGATAGCGCCTTTTTCGCCGTTATTGTTTACGAAATAGTCGATGAATCTCTCATTGCTGAGACGGTAGAAAGCGTCGTTTTTATATGAGTAGTACAGCAGGTAGTATTCGTGTTCTTCGTGAGTGAGAAGGCGAACCATGACCTCGCGTACAACTCGCTGAATGCCCGTGACAAAATCGGTGAGCATAAGATTGGTCAGATCAACATATATTTTCATCCTTGCAGGATCCTTTCGTCATGATTTCTTAACGCCCATGATACTTTTAGCGGCGTTTTTCATAAAGCTCGGCATTTTTCTGTATAGCTTCATCATTCTCTCGGGAACAGTGATGCCGGCAGGCGGAGCAATTCCTGCAACGTTGCCGCCGAAAGCATTATGTTCGGAGTAGATGTTGTTATACATTTTTACCTGATTTGCATAGAACTCTTCCGAACCCCTGATGCCGATAACAACGGCTCTCTGAAATTCCTCCGGCGGAAGGTCATAGTGTGTGCGCCATATCTTCAGAGCCTGCTTGTCTATCTGACGGTTGAGCATGAGGATATAGGCTTTTTTAACGAAAGTATCGTTATTTCTCTCCCTTGCAAGCTTCATTATATCGACAGTTCCGGGTTTAGCCGATACAGCACAGAGGGTGAGGTCTTTAGAGGTATGGAGCTTTTTACCTGCTTTAGCAAGGTTTTCATCAACGATATCGTATATCGCTGAGTAAATTTGTGATTCCTTCATGAGAAACTCCTTATACATAGTGATTTTGTCAGTGTACAAAAGCGCATAATGCGTGATTATATTCATATCATTATACCATATCAGGCAATATATGTCAAGCACGTCAGAGGGTGTAGAAAATGTGTTAAATCGGAAAAGTGTGTGAAATCCGTTGCAATCCGCGTGATATTGTGATATAATGTAACAAGTGTTATTATGCATTCGGGCATAGTGATTATTCAGGGTCTGCATACTGACCCTTAAAGAGAGGGAAAAAACATGAACTATTACAAAAAAGCTGCTGCATTCCTCATGGGAATCGTTCTCTGCTCCGGATATGCAGTGCTTCCTGTTACAGCCGGATACGCAGATGATGAAGAGTCCGGAAGCTCATATTCTGAAGAAAATGTCAAGGAGGAGAACGGCTTTTCCTATACTGTTGACAGCGACGGAAATGCAGTTATCGTTGAGTGCTCACTCACTGACAAGGAGATAGATGTTCCTTCCGTACTCGGAGGGGCGACTGTTACTGAAATAAGCACAGAGGCTTTCCTTGAAAGCGGTATCGAAAAAATAAACATTCCTGCAAGTGTGATATATATCTCGACGGATAATCCGTTCGCGTCATGTCTTGCACTGAAGGAGATAAATGTTGACAGCGCAAACGAGAATTACTGCTCGGTAGATGGTATCCTTTTCAGCAAGGACAAGAAAAAGCTTCTTCACTACCCTGCTTCTATCGAGAGCGATTCGTATACAGTTCCTGACGGTGTTGAAGAAATAGGAGTTGCGGCTCTCGCGGAGGGCAGACTGAAAAATATCACACTTCCTTCTTCGCTCAAAACTATCGACCGTCATGCTTTCAGCTTTGATGCATGGCTTGAGTCGGTCGACATGAGCAATACCGCTGTCAAGTTGATAGACGTTATGGCATTTGCAAAGTGTACCGCACTCAAAGAGGTAAAATTCTCGGACAAGACCACTGAATTCGGTACAGCCGCTTTCATAGGCTGTTCAAGCCTTGCAGAGGTCACTCTGCCGGAAAAACTTGAAATTATAGGTCAGAGTGCTTTCATGGGAACTGCGCTCAAACAGGTTCGTATACCTGATTCTGTTACATATATCGGCTACAGTGCCTTCGGATACGATGAGGAAGAAAAGGCAGACAGCAGTTTTACTATTATCGCGAAACAGGGTTCAGTAGGCTATACATACTGTAAGGATAAGGATACAGAATACGGCTACGAGAACAATTTCCAGTTCAAGTCGGTAGAAACTGCTGAAGAAGAGGAAGAGTATGGCAAGCTTGATACAAAGTCTGACGGCGATTACGAGTACTACCTCGAAGGCGACGATGCTGTTATTACCATATGCGTTTCTATGGACTCGAAAATCACTGTGCCCGGAGAATTCGACGGACACAAGGTAACATCTATACGCAAGGGCGCATTTTCGGGACTCGAAGCAAGTGAGATAATCCTTCCTGATTCTGTAAAAACTATCGGCGAGAATATCTTCCCTGCAACTGTTACTAAGATAACCCTCTCCGGAAACCTCGAATCCTTCGGAAACGAAGAGCCATTCCTTGCGTGTTCGGCACTCAAGGAGATAAGTGTCGGAAGCGGTGAAGGTGCATTTACGGCTAAGGACGGTGTTCTTTACAGCAAGGATATGAAACAGCTTGTGGCATATCCTATGGCTAAGGACGATGATTCTTTCAGTGTGCCTGCTGACGTGACTGAGATAGACCTCTCCGCTTTCTGCGGAAATCCTCACCTCAAAAAAATAGATATTTCACACGTTGAGGCTATCGGAAACTACGCTTTTCAGGGCTGTACTTCGCTTGAATCAGTAGAATTCTCGAAAAATCTCGATTCTGTAGGCGAGGGAGCTTTCCTCGACTGTACTTCTCTCAAGAGTGTTCGCCTTTACGATAAACTCCAGTATATCGGTGATTATTCTATCGGCTTCTATTACGATGAAAATATCAAAAATCAGGTAGACCAGGGTCTTATCAAGGATGCTGACCCCTACACTGTAACTAAGGGCTTCACAATATATACTACCGAAGATTCAATGGCTTATAAGTACGGCAAGACCTATAATATGAACGTTGTGACTGATACTGTTGCAGTTGCGGGAAACAATGTGAAAAAAGGCTTTATTTACGCTGTTGCAGGCATAATCGGTGCGATAGTCCTTGCGATTGCCGGCATTTTCACAGGTAAGACCATAAGCCGCAAAAAAGCTGACAAAAAACGTGAAGCAACTAAAAAACAGGTGGCTGAAAAGCTTGCGGAGAAAAATAAAGATACCGTTTCCGGGGAGGAGAAAAATGAAGATACAGAGGCTTAAAAGCATTGTTGCGGCGGCAGTCTGCACTATAACGTTTGCTTTTCCCATGACTGCCGGAGCGGCCGAAGGTCTTGACAAGACCGACGGAGAGCTGTTTGACGGCAACTTTACATATGAGCTTGTGAACGGAAGTTACGTTATTACCGAGTGCGACCCGTCGTCGATAGTCAATGAGATACCTGAGCTGAGAAATGGTTATGCAATAACCGCTATCGGTGAAAATGCTTTCAGGAATTGTACATATATCAATGAACTCGCTATTCCTGACACGGTAACTTCTATCGGAGACAATGCCTTTCAGGGGTGTACATCGCTGAAAAGTGTAAAGCTTCCGAAACGTATCACCGAGCTTTCGAGTGGCGTTTTCATGGGATGCAAACGTCTTGAAACGGTTGAAATACCTGATTCTGTCAACAAGATAGAGTCGTATGCGTTTTATAACTGTGAGGCGATAAAGAAAATCACTCTGCCGGGTGAACTGAGTACAATAGAGCCTATGGCATTTGCGGCTTGTGCTGCTCTTACAGAAATAGACGCTTCAAAAACTTCCGCATTCAATACGGAAGACGGTATACTGTACAATAAAAGCGGCGAAAATCTGTATCATGCACCTGTTGACATCAGCGGCGATGTCTACATCAAAAACGGTGTAAAGTCGATAGAGCCGGGTGCATTTTCTATGTGTGCGAATTTTGAGAATCTGTACATACCATCATCGGTTACAAACATAGGTGACAGTGCATTCGGTTACTGCACATCGTTGAAAAAAATCGACTTTTCAGAGGGCCTTACCAAGATATCTCCTATTGCATTCAAGTATTGCAATAAGCTTGAAAGTCTTGCACTGCCGACTACTCTGACCGAAATTGGCGACGGAGCATTTTTCAGCTGTAAGTCACTTAGCAAAGTTGTGATTCCCGAGGGACTGAAAACTGTCGGAGAGGGCGCGTTTGTAGATTGTCCGGAACTCAGGCAGTTAGCGGTTCCGCAGAGTGTGAATAATATCGGCGGCAACGCATTCGGCTATAACATCAGCGGAGATGACTACGCACTCAACAAAGACTTTTCAATGAGTGTTTACTCCGGCAGTGTCGGTGAGAAGTACGCGAAATCAAACAAAATAAGCTATTCTACAATTGACAAGAATATAAGAAAATATGCATTTATTGTAGTTGCAGCCGCAGTCCTGCTTGCGGCAATAGTTTTTGCGTTAGTACTTATGAAAAAGGGAAAAAAGAGTGCCTCGTCCGAGGTGCGTAAAGCGGACAAGGCGGAGCAGGAACGTGTCGAAGAGGAATCTTACGAAAAGATACTTGATGACGATAATAAATAAAAAATAGTTCCCCCGAAAGGTTGACCTTTCAGGGGAACTATTTTTATAGGTTCATGTTTTCTATTCTATCTAACCTATTTTAATTGAGTGTAACGTATTCGTCGATAGAAGCTGTACCGCCAGTAGATGTATAGCCGTAGTAGCCGAGAACTGATGTAGCGTCTTTAGAATCAACCTTCTTATCATTGTTGACGTCTGCACGAATAAGCTGCTCTTCTGTTAAACCTGTTTCGCTGCCGGTTGAAAGTGCGGAGAATGCGCCGAGGATATTTGTAGCGTCACTTGAATTGACTTTGTTGTCGCCGTCTATGTCACCTAAGTGCTTATCAGTTTTTTTAACTTCTTCGATAGTCTCAATGTTTTCGACTGTTTCGACCTCTTCGACTGCTTCAGTGATCTTTATGTAACCCTGTTCTATACCTTTTGTGAAAACCCACGCTTCCATCTTGTCGCAAATATCCTGTCCGTGACCTTCAACGTTTTTGAAAGCGTCGTTATTGCCGTTTTCGCCTCTGTAGAGTATCTCTATGGGGAAGGTATCTCCAACGTTGACTGTTTCGGGAAGCTGTAACTGGAAAGACCAGAGAACACCATCGTAACCGTAATTGCCTTCTGCTGCGCTGTATACGAAGAAATCGTTAGGGTAGAGACCCTTTCTTGAACCTGCCATGAGTGAATCGCCGGCAGGACCCAGTGTAGCGCATTTGCCTTTTTTATTTGGAACGAGCATAAGTCTCTCATCGTAGCTTATATGGAGACCGGTAGAGGCGTACTGCTCATCGGCACCGGAAACTGTGAGTTCTACAGTCAGGACACGGTTATCGTTAACTTTGTTTATCGGAACTTCTATGCGGCTGAGTGATAATGTAGGTGTGACTATTGCACTGTCGAGGTCGATACCGGTTGCATTGTATATGTCGTACTCGCCTGTTGTGCCGCTTGCGGGGCCGGCTGCGAGTGCTGTCATTACCATAGTTGAAGCTGTTACTGCTGTCATAACTGCTGCTAAAACGCTAGCAAAGAATCTCGTAGTTTTCATAATACATCCTCCTTTGTTGTAAATTTCTCTCTAAGGTTAAAGGTCCAATTCCTTTTCTCTATCTTTATCTTGGTTACATTATACCACAAGTAACATTAAAAGTCAATACAAATAGGATAATTATACAATTTTCAAACGTAGAAAAAAGCTTCCCCTCATTGTATAAATTTGCCAATTCAGGACTTGGATTTTGAACGAAATATTAACGAGGTAGCGAGTCCGGCGAGTATGGCTGCTGTGATTCCGCCTGCGGCAGCTTTTAAATTTCCCGAAATTACGCCGTTTACGCCGGCGGAACTGATTTCACGAGAAATTCCTGTCGCAAGAAGATGCCCGAAACCTGTTAGCGGTACCGAAGCACCGGCTCCGGCAAACTCCAAAATCGGTTTGTAAATTCCTAATACAGATAGTAATACGCCTGCTACCACGTATCCAGTCAGTATTCTTGCGGGTGTCCATTTTGTATAATCTATAAGGAATTGTCCGAATACGCAAATTATTCCTCCGACAACAAACGCTTTTACAAGGTCAAGTACCATTTTTTCCTCCTTTAAAATGAACAAGATGAGCTATCGCCGGAACACTCTCCCCCTGTTGGAGCGACATAACCGACATGAGTGCACCTGTTGCAACAAACAGAACATTTTCAACGTCACCGCTTTCAAGCATAGGCAGAAAGTGTCCGCATAGCACGCTCGCACTGCATCCGCAGCCGGAACCGCCGCAGTGGGTATCCTGCGCCTTATTGTAGTACATAAGCGAGCCGCAGTCGCGATGGCAGTGTGATATATCGAGACCCTCATGCAGCATGAGTTCGCCGAGAAGTGTACTTCCTACTGTACCGAGGTCGCCGGTGACGATAAGGTCGTAGTCTGCGGGAGTTGTTCCGGTAGCGGTGAGGTACCTTATGATTGTAGCCGCCGCCGCCGGAGCCATAGCTCCGCCCATATTCGTGATATCGCTTATGCCGAGGTCAGCAATGTTTCCGATACAGCCTCCGGCTACACGGACTTTTCCTGTGCCGCGTGAAAGGATTACTGCTCCGGCGGCTGTACAAGTCCATTGCGAGGTGGGGGTACGCTGTCCGCCGTAGGAGAGCGGTGCACGGAACTGTCTTTCAGCGGTTGAAAAATGCGACGATGTGACTACTGCCGCACGTTTGGATATTCCGCTGTCGGCGAGATTTGCCGATATAATGAGACCCTCAGCCATAGTTGAGCACGCTCCGTACAGTCCGAGAAATGGGATTTCGAGTTCACGCAAGCCGTAAGTCGAGCCGGTACACTGGTTTATCAGGTCGCCGGCACATACTGAGTCGATGTCTTCTTTAGTCAGACCTGCCCTGCGTATCGCAAGACTGATTGCTTCGAGCTGAAATCGGCTTTCAGCCTGTTCCCATGTATTTCTGCCGAAGTGGTCATCTTCAATGATTTCGTCGAAGCATTTGCCGAGCGGACCCTCGCCCTCTTTTTTACCGACTACCGATGCGCGGCTTTCAACTCCGATATGCGTGTTAAAACGGAAAACTCCGCGTGAAATGTATTCTGCCATGAAAGCACCTCCGTTCACCGATATTATATCGCATTCTCCGCCGGATATTCAAAAAAATAAAATATGCCTTTGCTTTTCTGTTTCACTCAGTGGTAAGTATGAGCGTTCAGAAATGCAAAGGCATAATTTTAAATTATACAGCTGTTCCGGCGAGTGCCTTTTCGACAGCCTTGTTTCTCTTTTCCTTGTTGCGGATACCGCGTCTGATTCGCTTGAAAATGAAGCCGATAAGCAGTTCGCCAACTCCTATGCAGATCGCAAATACGCCGAATGGAAGCAGAAGTGACGCGCACAGATAGAAGATGAACTCACCTGTTATAACGTGTGCGATAGAAGCGCCTGCTACTACAGCAAGTCCGACGAGAGTTACAACGATACCGCTCCATGTGAAAATACTGCCATAGAGTGCAGTTACGTGCTTTCCGCGTTTATCAACTGCTACGATTATCCATATCAGCAGTACGAGTACAAGTCCGAGGATAATTCCGAGTGTTACGTACGAGAAGATGAAATTAGTATTCTCAAGGCGGAAATTTATCTTGTCGCTCCACTTGTCGATAGAGAAGTTATCGGCAGTACCTTTTAACTCGAAATTACTGCGTATGCGGTTGTAATCTGCGGTCTGCATATTGTACTTGAATGTTGAATTTGCAACATCAGAATTGTTCACAAAGAAGTCAGCGAGGTCATTTTCGTTGAGCGATGGGTCTGCACCCTCACCTGTGAGGATATAGTCGGTGTATTCCTTTATGTACTCAGCCGTATACGGGAGAAGGTCGGTCTGAGAGAGATAAGTTCTGAAATCCGACTTGCTTACCTTTTCGTGAGAAGCTTCGCCGAAACCGGCTTCATTGTAAATGGCATCTGAAAGACTTTTGCCCTTGTAGTCGGCATCGAGGACGGTGTTAATGTCCATATTGACAGTTCGCTTTTTGAGTATATCGCCCGAAACACCGAGCTTTACGCAGAACATAAGACTCAGCAGTATCAGGAATACAAGTGCAAATACACCTATAAGGCTTGCTCCTGTAATTCGGAGTGCGCCAACTTTGGTCTGTGCAGGAGCAGGCTCGTTATACGGTTCAAATTCCGGCTGTTGAGCGGTGTAGCCGTTCTGCGGAGCGTATACCGGTTCTTCATTGTAAGCCGGAGGTGCATTATAAGCCGTCGGTTCTTCATAAGCCGGCGGAGCCTGATACTCAGGAGCTTTCACAAGCGGTGGAACTTCCGGCTTCGGCGGTTCAGGTTCTGCCGTCTGCTCGAAAGCGGGCACTTCGGGGACTATAGGCGGTTCGGGAAGTTCTTCCGGTTCCGGAAGCGGTATATCATGGGGGATATGTGCAGGAACGTCGTCCCATACGACAACTTCCTCGGGTATACTTTCTTCCGCGTTCATTGAAAGTGACTCAAGAGCCTCGTCAATAGCGGCAACAGCGTCGCTGGGTTCATCAGCAGGCTCATCAGTGCCTACGATGTTTTTAACTTCTTCATAAACACCTGCCCTCTCATCGACAGGTTCGGGGATTTCGCTCACATTCGGTTCTATAATATTTTCAGGAGCTTCTATTTTTCTTCCGCACTGACTGCAAAAAACAGAGTCATCGTCAAGCGGCGCTCCGCAAGCATTACATTTCATATTTTTACCTCCATTATTTTTTAAATTAATTATACAGCATAAGTCTGCTGTTGTCAACAGAATAAAGTCGAAATCCGCCGCTGCTTCCGCAACAGAAAAACGGCTGACGCGATAAACGTCAGCCGTTTCTTGTTGAATAAAATCATTCCGTCGTTATGGAAAGATTACTTCTTATTCTGCTCTTTAAGGAGGTCTCTGATCTCTGTGAGGAGAGCTTCTTCCTTAGAAGGCTCTGGTGCAGGCTCGGCAGCCTTTTCCTTCTTAGCAAGATCCATGAGCTTCATAACAGCCTTGAGCATGATGAATACAACAAGAGCCATGATCACGAAGTTGACAACATCAGTGATGAATGCACCTATGTAGAGGTTAGCATTCCAGATCTTGAAGTGGATGCCGTTGAATCCGCCGACATTGAAGCAGCCGATGATAGGCGAAATGATGTTATCCAGCAGTGATGTTACAAGACCATTGAAAGCTCCGCCGATGATAACACCGATAGCAAGCTCAACGATATTGCCTCTGAGGATAAACGCCTTGAATTCTTCGAAAAACTTCTTCATTTTTCATTCATTCCTTTCATATTTTTTGGCAGCGATAGGCGATGCTGCCTTTACTCTATTCCAACCTGCGGAAGATCCGGTATTTCTATCGTTTCCTCACGCAAGGTTTTCCTAGCCTGCATATACTCCGGCAGCTCTATTTTATCGAGCTCGCTTTCGTAAGGGTTGATTTTTTTCGGCATAGCTTCAACAGCATGTTCTGCCTGACCCATGATAGCCTCTTTGTGCTCGTGGGTATACGCTTCAAGTGTATCGGGGTCTGCCTGACCTGCGCTGTACATGGTTATGCGCGATTTCTGCTGTGTATTTGCCGAAAGCATATCTGCATCGACTTCCTGAGCAGCCTTCATGTAGTTCTTGCGCGAATGCTCATTTGAGCCTGCGGAAAGGTCAGAAGAGGCTACAGGACCTGTCGAGCGCATATAGAATTTATTGAACTTATCGTTGTCATTCTGCGCGAGTTTTTTTGCGTCAACGACGGGGGTATCGTTCATGTAGTTGTTTTTCTTTTTTTCGGTACGTTTCAGACCGCTCATATCGAGACCTGCGACAGAAAGGTCGTTCATGCCGCTGCTATGGGACGATTTACCGAAGAAGTCGTCTTCGGGTTCGCGGTGTTTTGTAGCAGTTCCGCCGTCGAAGAATTTCCAGAAATCGTCAGAAACGTCTACAAGTTCCTCTTTCTGCTCGGGTTTAGCGGGTTTCTGAACTGCCGGCTGAGCGCCGTAAGCTCCCGGCATTCCGGGCATACCCTGCTGAGGCGGCACTGGGATATCCTGTATCTGCTGAGGCTGAGCCTGACCGTAAACCGGCATACCGCTTGCGTCATAGCCGATAATCTGAGGCTGACCGTACATCATTGGCTGAACCTGACCGTAAATGGGCATACCGCTCGGGTCGTAGCCGATGATCTGAGGCTGACCGTACATCATTGGCTGACCGTAAATGGGCATACCACTCGGGTCGTAGCCGATAATCTGAGGCTGACCGTACATCATTGGCTGAGGCTGACCATAAATTGGCATACCGCTTGCGTCGTAGCCGATGACCGGCGGCTGACCGTACATCATGCCCTGCTGGTTCATATACTGATTTGCCGCAGGGTTTGGCTGACCGGGCATACCTCCCATAGCAGGAGCGCCGGCTGACTGATTTGGCATTCCGCCCATCTGAGCGCCGGGCGGAGAATATGTATTCTGCTGTGGCTGAAGTGGTTCGCTTCCTGAACGCGGGAGCGAAAGTCTGTCGGTATCAAGCCGCGGGATATATGGTTCGTCGTCGTACATACTGAAATCGAAATCTTCTTCAGAAGCATTGAGTTCATCATCGGTGTAGATGTCTTTGTTTTCCTGATCGGTGGGACGGTCGCTGATTTTGAATGTACCGCTGCCGACAGTGAAACCGCCGTTGTCCGATGAAAACTCTTCTTCAGTATGATATCCGCCCATATCAACTTGTTCGTAATTGACATCCTGTGGACTATCAAGATTACTTCCGCACTTTACGCAAAACTTGAACCCTCTCTCATTTTCAGTTCCGCAAGTTGGACAGATCATCAAATCCCCTCCTGACATATATAATTTTTACATGGAGAATATATACTGTTATATATCACGGCACTAACAGTATAAACGCCGGAATATTGGGTTATATATGTCTTTTCCCTTTACCGGCTTTTTCCTCATTCTATTCCATTTCATTATAGCATTTTTATACGCGCTTTGCAAGCGTTTTTTTACGGTTTTTTTGAAGATTGTGCATAACAGTGCTAAACGATAACTGTTGTTTGTGCATAATTTTTTTGCCTCACAATGATGGGGAGCTTTTTTTGTCTATGATGTACAAAGGATTCGCGGGTTCATAGTTCAAACATATGACTAATGGTCAAAATGTACCTTTTGCTATATTGATATGTGGTATATATCCGTCAGTATTACAAATATATACGGAAAAGACTATATTTTTCAGAAAAAGTATGATATAATAACAGTGTGTAGAAAAATATGAAAGCGGCTGTCTTTATTTCTGACAGCGGATTGGAGCTGAAATATGCCTAAAAATGATATAAACAAAAGAAAAAGTATTCAGAGAACTAAAACTATAACACAGCTCGTTATTTGCGGTGTTGTTGTTGCTTTCGGCGGATATTACGTAAAGGGATTATTTGACGGGAACAGGACTGTTCCTTCACTTGCTGAACAGAACTCTTCTTCCGAGGATATAGACGTAACAACACCTTCCGATGTTCTTGACCCGGATAAGATAGTATGTTCACCCGTTGCTGTCAAGACTAAGGACAAGTTCTATGGTGACCTTATCCTTGTTAACGATGAATATCAGTACTATAGTTCAGGCGAAGAGGACCTCGTTAATATTACGGAAAAGAACGAGGAAAATGGTATATATTACTTCGTAACTGACGGTTACGACTATTCGATACTTTCCGCCGCATATGGACCTATGGTGGATATGATAAGCGATTTCTACGATAAGTACGGGAACGATACCCTTATCATATACGGTTCGTACAGAACAAATGAACAGCAGGAACAGCTTTACGGAGAAAAGCAGGAAGGCGATGAAAGCGGAGATTCTCCGCTTGTTGCAAAGCCGGGTCACAGTGAACACGAGACAGGATACGCTTTCGATTTCAGTGAGTCTGAAACTTACGATTACGAGGGTCAAGGCGATTTCAAGTGGATAAACGATAACTGCTATAAATACGGCTTTATCGTCAGATATACCAAGGAGAAGGAAAAAATCACGAAGATTCGTCCTGAACCGTGGCACTTCCGCTATGTGGGACTCCCGCACGCTTACTATATGACAAAGAATGACCTCTGCCTTGAGGAGTACATCTCCATGATTTCGGAGAAATACGGCTATGATGGGGAACATCTCGAATTTGCTGACGAAAACGGCAAGAATTATGAGGTTTACTTCTATCCATCTGATGACGGTGCAGATGAGACTATGGTACCGGTCCCGACTACCCATAAGTACACCATTTCAGGCAATAACGTAGACGGTTTCATCGTTACTGTTTACAAGGACGAGAAGCCTGAAGCCGAAATCAGTACGACTGAACCTGCTACAGAAGCAACAACTGCTGAAGAGGATACGGAAGATTCAGAGTACTACGGCGACGATACAGTATATTAAACAATAAGAATGGGGCGCACAGTTGTGCGCCCTTTTTGTTAATATTATCAGAAATCAAATTTGGACTTGAGTTTTTCAAAGAAATTCTGACGCTTTGCGTAGTTCTTGTCAGTGAGAGAAGCCTCAAATTCGCGGAGAAGTTCTTTCTGCTTCTTTGATAGGTTCTTGGGGACTTCAACGTATATTTTTACGTACTGGTTTCCGCGTTCTGCACGGTTGACCTTCTTTATGCCCTTGCCCTTGAGACGGAATACAGTGCCGTTCTGAGTGCCCTCAGCGATATTGTATTTAACATCGCCGTCGATAGTGGGAACGGTTATTTCCGCACCGAGAACAGCGTCCATATAAGTAACAGGGATATCGCAATGGATATCGTATCCTTCACGATTGAAGAGTGGGTGATTTCTAACGGAAATATTGAGGAGAAGGTCTCCTGCAGGACCTCCGTTGATACCGCAGTCGCCCTGTCCGCTGAGACGAATTGTCTGTCCGTCATCTATACCTGCCGGAATATCGACGTTGACGGTCTTCTGAACTCTTACACGTCCCACACCGCGGCACTTTATACACGGATTCTTTACTATCTTTCCCTTGCCTCCGCAGTGAGGACATGGCTTTGTAGAGGAGATAGCGCCGAAAGGAGTACGCTGAGTAGTCTTAACGCTTCCGCGTCCCTGACAGTCGGGGCATATTTCAGCAGTAGTACCGGCATCGGCACCTGAACCGTGACAGGTCTCGCAGACAGCCATGCGGAAAAGCTTAACTTCCTGCTTCTTGCCGTTGCAGGCATCCATGAAGTTGATAGTGACCGATTCCTGAATATCAGAGCCGCGTCTCGGAGCGTTTGCATTTGAGCGTGAAGAGCCGCCAAAACCGCCGAATCCGCCGAAAATACTTTCGAGGATATCGCTCATATCACCGAAACCGCCCATGCCGCCGAAGCCGTCCATACCGCCTCCGCCGCCATAGTTGGGGTCAACGCCTGCATGACCGAACTGGTCGTATCTTGCACGCTTTTCGGGGTCAGAGAGAACCTCGTTAGCCTCGTTTATCTCCTGGAACTTTTCAACGTATGAAGGGTCATCGGGGTGGAGGTCGGGGTGATTCTCTCTTGCCTTCTTACGGAAGGCTTTTTTTATCTCGTCCTCAGTAGCGCCCTTTTGTATGCCGAGGACTTCATAATAGTCTCTTTTTTCAGCCATATTCTATTCTCCATTCTTAGAACCTATGGGGAAAGGTTCAGATTTATGACGTGCTTGCGCCGCCTTCTCCGTATACTTCGCACCAGCTGATACCCTCGTCACCGGAAGAGTAGCTGTTGCCTGTTATGGTTTCGCCGCTTATGAGTTTCTCACGCGACTCCTCACTTTCGGGAGAGACGGCTGTCAGCTGATTAACCGAATATTTTCTGAGTATTGGTCCGATGTTGTCGTAAGCCTTTTCAAAGTCGGATTTTTCCGTTCCGGCAGGCAGTATGATGTTCACGGACCATGTACCTGTCATGGGTTCGATACCCATGTTATATATGTTGTATGTTTCCTCACCGCGGTCAATCGAAAGGAGTGAATTATCCGATTCGAGAGCGCAGTCGTTGATGTGGTAATCGGGGTACTGGAAATTTATTTCAGCGCTTAGCGATTCTGTCCATTTTCTTGAATAGTTGAATCCGGCAAGTTCACTTTTTATGCGCGAACCGCCGTAATCGCTTGTAATGGTGATAGGTGCGTGTTCATAGTCGCCGGAATCAACGTATTCATCGAGGACGATTTTTATATAGTAGCCGTCTTTGGTTGTGCGGAAGTCAAACAGGTGGAAATCATCTCCGCCGAGGTGGTCGGTTGCATAATTGATAAGATTATTGTACACTATGACCGAATCAGCGGAAAGGTCAGCGGCAGTCCTGTCAGCGATATCATCGGCGTGCATTGGACTGTTTTCAGCCATAGCTTTCAGTTCATCGGCGGTATAGTGACCGTCTTTTTTTGGCAGTTCCGATGCTGTACCAGTTTTTGAAGCAGAAGCGTCGCTGCCGGAAATCACAGCTGCGGAGTGGCTGCTGCACCCTGAAAGTGTCAGTGCCGCTGCAAGCAGCAGTGCAGAATACATTTTTTTCATAATATACACCATTATGGTGCGGATTTTTCCGCATTCCATATATACACCATTAGGGCGAAGGTACCTTCGCCCTAAAAAGTTTATTTAACCATTTGCGTATTCGTCTACACGCTGTTCAGCCTGACTTTTGCCGCCGTCAACTTTTCCGGCATTATCATTAGCAATTCCGCCGAACCATTTGAGACCAAGCCAGACTGCTGCGATAAGGGCTGCAATTATGATTACATACTTTATCGCATTTTTTGTACCCTGACTCACTGTTAATTAAACCTCAGTGAAGTCAGCGTCAACAACGCCGTCATCGTTAGAACCGCTGTTATCAGCTGCACCTGCTGCACCGCCCATGTTTGCGAACTGTGACGGATCAATGCCCTCGCCGTTGGGGTTAGCCTGCTGATAGATCTTTGCAGAGAGGTCGTAGAAAGCCTTCTGGAGGTCTTCCTTGAGAGTCTTTATCTCGTCGAAGTTGTCAGCTGCGATAGCAGACTTGAGAGCTGCGGATTTGGATTCGATATTTGACTTCTCGTCAGCAGATACCTTATCGCCGAAGTCTGTGAGAGCCTTTTCGCACTGGAATACGAGCTGCTCAGCTTCGTTCGTTGTGTCAACCTGTTCACGGCGCTTCTTATCGTCAGCTGCATACTGCTCAGCTTCCTTGACAGCCTTCTCGATATCGTCCTTGGACATATTTGTAGAAGAAGTGATAGTGATGTTCTGCTCCTTGCCTGTACCGAGGTCCTTAGCGGAAACATGAACGATACCGTTCTGGTCGATATCGAATGTTACCTCGATCTGGGGGATTCCTCTGGGAGCGGGAGCGATACCGTCGAGACGGAATGTTCCGAGCTGCTTGTTGTCCTTAGCGAATTCACGCTCACCCTGAAGAACGTTGATATCAACGGCAGGCTGATTATCGGAATATGTTGAGAATATCTGTGATTTCTTTGTCGGGATAGTAGTATTTCTCTCGATCATTTTTGTGCAAACGCCGCCTGCTGTCTCGATACCGAGTGAAAGCGGAGTAACGTCGAGGAGGAGGAGACCGTTCTTAACTTCGCCGCCGAGAACGCCGCCCTGATATGCAGCACCGAGAGCTACGCACTCGTCAGGGTTGATGCCCTTGAAGGGATCCTTGCCGATGAGCTTCTTAACAGCTTCCTGAACTGCGGGGATTCTTGAAGAACCGCCGACCATGAGCACCTTGTTGATCTCGGAGATGTTGAGTCCGCTGTCATTGAGAGCCTGTCTTACAGGTCCCATTGTAGCCTCAACGAGGTCAGCTGTGAGTTCGTTGAACTTAGCCTGTGTAAGTGTGAGGTCGAGGTGCTTAGGAGTACCTGATGCATCAACAGTGATGAAAGGAATGTTGATGTTTGAAGTTGTAGTAGATGAGAGCTCGATCTTGGACTTTTCAGCTGCGTCCTTGAGTCTCTGAGCAGCCATCTTATCCTGTGAGAGGTCAACACCCTCGGTTTTCTTGAACTCTTCGATCATCCAGTCGATGATACGCTGATCGAAGTCGTCACCGCCGAGATGGTTGTTACCTGCTGTAGCAATAACCTGCTGAACGTCTTCACCCATCTCGATGATGGATACATCGAATGTACCGCCGCCGAGGTCGTAAACCATAACTGTCTGTTCTTCTTCCTTGTCGATACCGTAGGAAAGAGCAGCAGCAGTAGGCTCGTTGATGATACGTCTTACGTTGAGACCTGCGATCTGACCTGCGTCCTTAGTAGCCTGTCTCTGAGCGTCTGTGAAGTAAGCAGGAACTGTGATAACAGCCTCTGAAACTGTCTCACCGAGGTAAGCCTCAGCGTCAGCCTTGAGCTTCTGAAGGATCATAGCTGAAATTTCCTGAGGAGTGTAGTTCTTGCCGTCGATAGATACCTTATAATTTGAACCCATGTGTCTCTTGATGGAGGCAACTGTTCTGTCGTGGTTTGTGATAGCCTGTCTCTTTGCTACCTGACCTACGAGACGCTCACCGCTGTTTGTAAAAGCGACAACGGAAGGTGTGGTTCTTGCGCCTTCGCTGTTAGGGATAACGACTGCGTTACCGCCTTCCATAACGGCTACGCAGGAGTTTGTAGTACCAAGGTCGATTCCGATTATCTTTGCCATAATATATTCCTCCTAAATAGAAATCATAAAGTTTATTGGTTTTATACCGCTACCGCTACCATTGCGGGACGTATGAGCTTATCGCCCATCATATAGCCTTTCTGGAACACCTGACAAACGTGATTGCTTGCGTAATCTGTTCCGTCGAGCTGCTGGATAGCATTGTGGAAATTCGGGTCGAACTCTGCGCCGAGGGCTTCAAGTTCGGTTACGTTCATCTTTGTGAGGAACTCCTTTATCTGCCCGAATATCATGCTCATGCCGTTTTTGAAATTCTCATCGCTGCACTCGAATTCGAGTGAACGCTCAAAGCTGTCGATAACAGGGAGAAGGTTCTCGATACATTTAGCTGATGCATTAGAATAGGTATCAGCTTTTTCTCTTGCGGTTCTCTTTCTGTAGTTATCGTATTCAGCGAAGAGTCTGAGATATTTATCATTTGCTTCCGAAAGCTGCTCTTCAAGAGCTGCGTACTCATTTGCGGTGTCGTTGTATTCGCTTGCTGCGTCGTCTTCATCGAGTGAATCCTCCGCACTGCACTCCTCTTCGGGAGCCAACTCCTCCGCGGGCACGTTTTCTTCTTCGGGAAGTTCATTGTTCTTGATGTTTTCTTCCACTTATGTCTGCTCCTTTCTACGAGTCCGGTGATGTGTTAATATCCGTTCCCGCAAATGTATTCTCATCATCGCCTGACATACGGTCTGATATCTTTCCTGTCAGGTATTCGATGTAGGGAATTATCTTTTTATAGTCAACTCTCATCGGACCGATAATGCCGAGAGAACCGGCTTCTTCGCCGTTTCTGCGGTATTTTGAGACTATCATGCTCGAATTGCCGATAGCGAAATTACCGCCTGCGCCGAACTTTACCTGTATACCGCTGAATGAATCTTCAAGCAGGTCGGTAAGTTCATGCTTATGCTTGATAAATCGGACAACTTCCGTTTTATCGAGCTCGTCGCAGGAGAGAAGCTTTTCTCCGCCGCTGACTGTGAGTTCCTGATGCCTCAGATCTTCTGAAAGCTCGCATATGCCCTTGACGAGCGGTGAGAGCGTTACCATATACGCGGATACGGCGGCTATCATCTTATCGAGCATTTCCTCTGAGAGGTCGTCAACGGAAATACCGCTGAGGTTCTCATCTATATATTTGGTAAAGAAATCGAGCTGTTCATGGCTGAGGTCGAACTCAAGTCTGCAAGCTTTATTCTTTATGCTTCCGTTTGACGTTATCAGCAGGATAACGTAAAGGCGCTTTCCTGTTGGTATCACTTCGACTTTCGATATAACCGAGAAGCGCGGTGCTGAATTTGCGACTACAGCGGCGCAGTGAGTCAGCTCAGTCAGAGCAGATGCGGCATTCTGTATCAGCAGTTCCTCGGGAGTATCGTCTCCGCCGAGCCTTTCATCGAGCATTTTCTTTTCCTCATCTGAGAGTTCAGGGAGGGTCATAAGTTCGTCGATATAAAGGCGGTATCCGAGGTAGGTAGGTATTCTGCCTGCGGACGTATGAGGCTGTTCGAGGTAGCCGAGCTGTTCAAGCATTGCCATATCGTTTCTGATAGTAGCAGAAGAAGCCTTGATATGCCCGAGCTGTGATATAGTCTTTGAGCCGACAGGCTCGCCGGTCCTGATATATTCGTCAACTACAGCAGCAAGAACTTTAAGCTTTCTGTCGTCCACGAAAAACACAACCTTTCATATACCGGTCAGATGATGTCCGGCACTTGTTTAGCACTCTCTGTCTCCGAGTGCTAATATTAATTTACCACTATTATCACCCAATGTCAAGGCTTTTATTCATTTTCGTCATTTTGCATAATTCTGAATCGGCACACCCTATCCTTTTATACAGCCACGCCGTTTTTTTTATGTTTGACAATATCTGATTATAGTGCTATACTCTAATATAGCGGTTTATGCATTTTATATACCATACCCGCATAATAATACATATCAAAATTCCGCAATTATCAGTTAGATATCGCGGCATTCAGCAATCTATGATATTGACTGTATCAATTATCCTATGATATAATAGTACATGGGATAATCAGCAGCAGTGCCATAGTTATTGCAATATTTCTAAGGAGATAAATATTATGGGCAAATATTTCGGCACAGACGGTTTCAGAGGCACTGCCAATGAAAATCTTACAGCTGACCATGCTTTCAAGGTCGGCAGATTTATCGGCTGGTATTACGGCGAACTCAAAAGACGCAAGGGTGACGATACTCCCGCACGTATCGTTATCGGTAAGGACACACGCCGCTCCAGCTATATGTTTGAATATTCACTCGTTGGCGGTCTTACGGCTTCCGGTGCTGACGCTTACCTCCTCCACGTAACAACTACTCCCTCTGTTGCCTACGTTTCAAGAGTTGACGGTTTCGACTGCGCTATCATGATATCGGCAAGCCATAACCCCTACCACGATAACGGTCTTAAACTCATCAACGGCAATGGTGAGAAAATGGAGGACGAGGTCATTGAACTCGTTGAGGCTTATCTTGACGGAAATCTCAATGCCTTCGGTCAGGAGTGGAAAGAACTCCCATTCGCTAAGGGTGAGAAAATAGGACGCTCAGTTGACTACGTTTCCGGCAGAAACCGCTATATCGGCTACCTAATCTCTCTTGGCATGTACTCTTTCAGAGGCATGAAGATAGGTCTCGACTGCGCTAACGGTGCTTCATGGAATATCGCAAAGGCTGTTTTTGACGCTCTCGGCGCGGAAACTCATGTTATCAACGCTGAACCTAACGGCATCAATATCAACGATAATGCAGGCTCGACTCATATCGAAGTTCTTCAGAAATATGTCGTTGAGAACGGTCTCGACGCAGGTTTCGCTTATGACGGTGACGCTGACCGCTGTCTCTGTGTTGACGAAAAGGGAAATCTTATTTCCGGCGACCATATCCTCTATATCTACGGCAGATATATGAAGGAGCGCGGAAAGCTCGTCAATAATACCGTTGTTGCTACAGTTATGTCTAACTTCGGACTCTTCAAGGCTTTCGATGAAATAGGTATCGACTACGCTAAAACTGCTGTAGGCGATAAGTACGTTTATGAGTACATGAAGGAGCACGGATGCTGCCTCGGCGGCGAGCAGTCCGGTCACATCATCTTCTCTAAGTACGCTTCAACAGGCGACGGAATCCTTACAAGTCTCAAGATAATGCAGGTAATAATGTCGCGCGAGAAGAAGCTCAGTGAGCTTGCTGCTCCGTTCGTGGTATATCCTCAGGTGCTTGAGAATGTTCGCGTAAAGGACAAGAAGGCTGCTCAGTCAGACCCTGATGTTCAGGCTATCGTCGCAAAGGTTTCGGAAGAACTCGGCACTACCGGACGTATCCTCGTTCGTGAGAGCGGTACTGAGCCGCTCGTAAGAGTTATGGTAGAGGCTGAGGACGAGGCGACCTGCCGCAAATACGTTAACAGCGTTGTTGAAGTTATCAAGGCTAATGGTCATGCTGTCTGAGAATGTTCATACTATAAGAAAATGACAAGTTATGGGCGGGAAATGTTGTAATCCCTCAGCTTAACCGGCTGACGGGTCACATTTTTCCGCTCTTTTATTATAACGAAAACAAAGGAGTTATACTATGAAAAAGCAGGCTTATAATCCTTTTCTGCCACTCGATACCTATATCCCCGACGGTGAACCTCACATCTTCGGCGACAGGGTGTACCTCTACGGTTCACACGATTTTGAAGGCGGAAGAACATTCTGTATGGGCGATTATACAGTTTATTCCGCTCCTGTGAACGACCTCACTGACTGGCGGTGCGACGGAGTTATATACCGCGCGGAGCAAGACCCCGACTACAGCAAGCGTCCGTATATGTATGCGCCTGATGTGGTTCAGGGCAATGACGGCAGATACTATTTATACTATTGTATGTCCGGTGACTTCGGTCAGGGTGGATATTATGGACCTATAAGCGTTGCAGTAGCTGATTCGCCTGCCGGAAAATACGAGTATATAGGCTTTGTACGCAATCCCGACGGTTCGCCTATGCAGAAGTATGTGTGCTTCGACCCCTGCGCATTCAATGACAACGGCACTATCCGTATTTACTATGGTACTCAGTATATGGAGGAATCTGCGGAAGAGCTTCTCGCTGATAAAGCTAAAATGGACGAAACTGTTGAACGCTTCGGCAAAACTCCCGAGGAGATTCTCTCTTATCCCGATAATATCAGCGGTCCGAATGTTGTTACGCTTGAGGACGATATGCTCACTGTAAAGGAAGAGGCACACCACATAATCCCCTATGAATCCGACTTCGGCGGACACGAATTCTTCGAGGCAAGCTCTATGCGAAAGGTCGGAGACAAGTATTATTTCATCTATTCATCGCAGAAAAATCACGAACTCTGCTATGCTGTAAGCGACTTCCCCGACAGAGACTTTACTTTCCGCGGCACTATAGTTTCAAATGGAGACGTCGGTGTAAATGGTGTAACTGACGACACAAGAATGAATATGACCGGTACTACTCACGGCAGTATAATTGAGATAAACGGTCAGTGGTACGTATTTTTCCACCGTCTTACACATAAGTCCGATTACAGCCGTCAGGCGTGTGCCGAGCCGATAACTATTTCTCCCGACGGAAGCATAAAACAGGTAGAGATAACAAGCTGCGGACTCAACGGCGGTCCTCTCCGTGCAGAAGGACGTTATCCCGCTGTTATTGCCTGCCATATCACAAACGGCGATATGCCTCATGGCTCAAATAAGATTTTCACCCACAGCTTCCCGAATGTTACCCATAAGACTTCTGACGGTATTACCGAACGCTTTATCGGTGAGATATCAGACGGTACCCTTATCAGGTTCAGATATTTCTCAGGAAATGCCGGAAGTATAGGCATTTCTTACCGCGGTGAAGGCTGCGGAAAGGTGACCATAAACGGCAAGTCAGCTGACATAGTTTCTGCTTCTGAATGGACCGATATCACCGTTCCGGCGGAAAATTGCAGCGGCAGATTTGATGTAACTATAACATATGCCGGAAAGGGCAATATCGAGATAAAAGACCTATTTTTCGTATAATATTCCTTTTTGTACTTTTTTTCAAAAAAAGCCTCCGATTATCCGGAGGCTTTGTTGATATTTGGAAACTTTTTGAAATTATCAGAGAACTGTTGACTTTTTTTCGCCGCAGTGATATTATTATAAGGTGACGGATTATTATATCTTGTTGTAAATATTTGAATATTCAGGAGGAAACAATGGCTAAAAAAGAAGATCGTAATCTTAATATTACGATAAAAAATCAGGAAGATAAGGCAGATGAAGTAGTAGTATCTATTTCCACGGTCATAAAAAAGCTTAAAAAATACCTTTTAGTTTGGATAGTTGCGGCAGTGTTCTTTGTTGTTGTATCATTCGGATATGCTGCTGTTACAACTCATGTAAACAAGCCTGCACTTTCAGCTCTTGTAAGTTTCTCTTACTCGGGTATTGAGAAGGGGCTTGCTCCCGACGGAAGAAAGCTTGACGTAAATACTATAAAAGATCCTTCTGTTATCAGTGATGCTATGGAGGAGCTTGATATTGATAAGGAAGAACTTGAAAGTATTCGTCAGGGCATCTCTTTCAAGGGTATTGTACCTCAAGATGCTGCTGAGAGGATCACCAAGTATGAGAGCTTCCTTGACAGCAATTCAGGCGGCGGTATTCAGGCTGTAGAAAAGATCCTCGATACAGCATATTTTCCAACACAGTATTACGTTTATTTCGATTACAAGAATACAAACCTCACAGATAAAGAGGCTGTAAGCGTTCTTAACGAAATACTAAATCAGTATGAGACTTATTTCTATAAAACTTACGGCTACAATGAGTCACTCGGAAGCGCTGTTGCTGCTATCGACTATAAAGAATATGATTATTCCGAAGCTGTTGACGTTTTCTCAGACAGCCTCGATACACTCAAGAGATACGTAAAGCAGCTCTCAAATGAGGACAAGACTCGTTTCCGTTCTGCTGAAACCGGTTATACGTTTGACGACCTCTATGAGGCTATCGACACTGTACAGAGTATTGACCTCGATAAGATATCTTCATATGTAAGTGTAAACAACCTTACAAAGGATAAGGATCAGGCTCTTGCTTACTATGAGTACAGGATCAAGGCTATGAACCGTGAACAGGCTGCATACGAAGAGGAACTTGCTTCATATGATGCTTCTATCGCAAGCTACCAGAAGGATCAGATCATGATCTTCGGAAATGGTACTGATGATACAAATACACAGTCAAGCATCGCTTCTGAGCAGTATGATAAGATGATACAGGCAAAGAATAACATTGCTTCATCACTTGCAAATACAAAGCAGAGAATTGAGTACTATAAGGAGAGACAGGAAGCTCTTCAGAATAATCCTGTAGGTTCAAATGAACTCACTGAAAAGGTTGAAACAAGTCTTGAATCTGTAAATACAAAGATAACCAACCTCGTTGAACTCGTTAAGGCAACTTCTGATGATTACTACAAAAATGTAACATACGGAAATGCATATACAGTTCTCGTTCCTGCTTCAAGCACAGTTTCAAGCAAACTCGGTCTTGTTATTGACAATGCTAAAACTCCGCTCGTTGCACTTGAAGCAGTTGCATTCCTCGTATTCTTCGCAGTTGCATTCATTGAAGCGCTTGTTCAGGATAACAAGAAGAGAAAAGCACTCGCAGCAGTAAAGTCTGCTGAAAACGGCGACGGCGATGATGACGCAGAGGATGTTATTGATGCTGTTGAAGAAGCTGCTGAAGAGACCGAAACTGAGACCGAAAATGAACCGGTAAAGGAAACTCCCAAGCAGAACAATCCTAACAATTCAAACACCAGAAATAAAAACAAGAAAAAGAAATAATTTCTAAAGCCGGAACTGATTTTCAGTTCCGGATTTTTCTTTAAATTTGACATTTTAGGATAAATGTGATAGTATGGTATGTATGCGGGCGATACTGCCCATAATGATGATTAAGGAGTTTATTATGAAAAGGATAATTAAAAAATTCGCTTCTGCGGCAATGTCGCTGACTATGCTGCTTACAGCACCCGGGATAGTTTCCGGCAGATATGACACCTTTGCTGCAACTACAGGAACATGGCCTGTTGACGGCGAGTACAGGAATATTACTACAGGTTTCGACGAACGCAGAAATCAGAACGATGCGTCCGGCTACCACAACGCTATTGATATTGAAGCTGATTACGGTGCTAATATCTATGCAGCTTATTCGGGAAGCTGTGTCGCTGCAGACTGGATGGACGCTTATGGATACATGGTTATTCTTCAGCACCCCGACCTCGGTGTTTACACTTTCTATGCTCACTGTTCAGCCGTTTCGGTTTCAGCAGGACAGAGTGTCTCTGCCGGAGATGTTATCGGAAGTGTCGGAAGTACCGGTCAGTCCTCCGGTAATCACCTCCACTTCGGAATATGTGATACACTTATGAGCGGTTGGCCGTGTAAGATGTACTCTGACCCGATGACTTACTTTACATATACGTACAATGGCGGTTCTGCACCGGCAATTAACTGCTCGTGTTCGGAAATCTATGCAGGTACCTACACTACAAAGGACATTACAGATACGCTCAACATAAGAGCGGACCACAGTGCAAGTTCAAAGCTTCTCGGCACAATACCCGCAAATGCAAAGTTCAAGGTAACAAAGGCAGACGGCAAGTGGGCACACGTTGAATACAACGGAATCTCCGGCTGTGTTTCAATGGAGTACATTCAGAAAGCTGCGACACAGACAACAGCACCGCAGACTACAACAGCAGCAACTACAACCACAAAGGCAGCAGGCTGTTCGTGTTCAGCAAGCTATGCCGGAACATATAC
>ONBA01000017.1 GCA_900315975.1 uncultured Ruminococcus sp. | reverse complement strand
TCCGGGAGCTCCGTTCTGAACGTTGTAACTTTGCCATTCAGGGTGGTTCATACCGCCGAATCCGCGGATTCGCTGATAGAGTTTGTTGGTGTTGATTGTACAGGCACTTGCGGCATTTACTTCAAAATCCTGAGTGCCATTATTAGCGGGAAATACTGAAAGTCCGGCTATGAACATTGTGCCGGCAATCGCTCCCGCAGTTACGGTTTTCATTTTCTTAAACATACTCATTTGCTTCCCTCCTGATAAATTGTACTGCATATTAATTGCATTTTACTTATGATATATTCATTATACGTTAATAATTAGCACTAGTAAACCCACAATGCGAAGGATTGGTGGACAAAATAACTGATTTTTTGTATTTTTTGCCACAAATACTATTGACACGATACCTCATTTCTATTATAATTAGTGTAAGGGAATTTTGAAAATTTGGGTAGGAAATTTGGGAAATTGATTTACCTTTTGAGCTTTAGGGATGAGCTGGAAAAGGTGCCGACCGGAGGTCAGAATATGAATAAGCCAAAACGACCAATAATCTGTGTCGTTGCTGCCGAAGCAAACAGTATCGAGCAGCGTCAGATACTTTACGGTATCATCGAAAAGGCACAGGAATATGGCTATGACACAGCAGTTCTGTCGAACATTTACAATCCAAATGTCCACATCAACTCACTTGAATGCGAAAACAAGATCTACGACCTTATCCTTTCAGACGAGATATCCGCTATTATTATGCTTTCGGAGTCGTTCGTCAATGAGGATATCAGGAAGAGAATCGCCAACTTTATGTATCAGAAAGATAAGAATATCCCAATATTGATACTCGGCTCATATCTCGCTGAATTCGGCGATCCGCGTTTTTCATTCATCAACACCAGTGACGAAACAGATACTTACGAGATAGTCAGCCACCTCATCGAGGATCATGGATTCACTGACATCGACTTTCTGTCCGGATATGACACGCTTGAAGCGTCACACAAGCGCGCGGACGGATACCGCATGGCTCTTGCAGCCCACAATCTCCCCATCGACGAGAAAAAGATCCACTTTGGAACGTTCTGGATGGATTCCGGCGAGGAACTCGCTAAAAAGTACATCGAAGGTCAGCTTCCGCTGCCACAGGCTGTTGTTTGTGCTAACGACTACATGGCTTACGGTATGCTCGATGCTTTCCGCAATAGTCCGATAAATGTGCCCGACGATATCAGTATCATCGGATACGAAAATGTGGACAAGCGTCTTCTCCACGCTCCGCTGCTCACGACATATCAGCGCAACCGCGGTGACCTCGGCAGAAGTGCTATGGAAATCATTCACGCAAGACTCACCGGAGGCGAAATACCGGAGTTTATCCCTCCTAAGGGTAAGCTCATAAGCGGTGAAAGCTGCCCCTGTGAGCGAGATGACTTTGAGTATTACAAAGAACTCGACTCCGCAAAAGTCAAGAAGGATTACGAGTTCTGGAACCTTTTCAGCTCGCTCGATCAGGAGATCACTGAATCAAAAAACCTGAACGAGTTTGTTCAGATAATCGGAAAATTTCACTGGCTTCTCCGCGATGTTTACGATATTTTCCTTTGCTTGTACGCTAACTGGTATGAGCCGGAGTCGGAACCCGCTGAGATAATGACCTGCCGTGAAGCTATGCCGTGGTCTGACGGAACTCCGTTTGAAGTTCACCGTTATGACTTCGCAGAGATATTCTCACGCTGTCAGTCTCCTGCGGTATACTACTTTAACCCTATCTTCTTCGGACACCGTCTTTTCGGTCACATCGTTCTTCGCTATGAACACCCTGATACTTACGACGATATCTTCCGCAACTGGATAAAGTCAATATCTATCAGCCTTGAGTTCCTGCGTATGAAAAACGATATCCGCTACCTGACTAACTGTCAGAACCTCTCAGACCAGCGCGATACCCTTACCGGTATGTATAACGATTACGGTCTGAAAAAAGCATATAGCTCTGCTGTTCTTCACGGAAACAAGGAAATGTACTTCATTCTCCTTAAAATATGCCTGTTTGATGAGTCTATCGCTTCGTCAAATGCTGATAATAAAATCAAGGCTATTATCGACGCTTCCCGTGCTATAGACGAATTCAGCGGAAACCATGACCTGTGCGGACGTATTAACGATAATACTCTCGTTTGCGTTGTGCAGAGAAGTGCTGAGCCGGATATGCTCGCTGACTGCATCTCGGCTATACTCCTTCAGCATAAAAAGTATATGGAATACTGTGGTGCGGATTCGTTTGTGTGCGTTGCCAAGAAATGCTCGGGTATGGCTTATAACGATATCTACAAACAGTGTTCGGAAGAAGCCGACGAGAAAATCCGTATGATGACTGAGAAGAAGCTTATCAGTCACTACAAGGAAATGGCTGATATACGCAGTTATATCTACAATCACCCCGATGAGACCTTCGGAAGTGAGTCGCTCCATGACCTCTTCCCCGGAAGTACAGGCTATCTGAGAAGCGTTTTCAAGCAGTGCTTTAACATCAGCTTCCATAAGGACTGCATAGTTGCTCGAATCGCTAAAGCCAAGTATTACCTCTCAACAACGACGATGAACGTTATTGAAATATCAGAAAAATGCGGCTACCTGGACAGCAAATATTTCCTGCGGCAGTTCAGTTCTGTCGTGGGTATGACCCCGATTCAGTACCGCTCAAATATCCAAAGCTGATTTTTGTCATGCTTTCGGTCTTTTACTTCATATGACTAATAATAGCTCCGTTATTTCTTCGCATTGATGGTTCCCTGCGTTCAAAAACGGAGCTATGTGTTTTTTATTCAGCAGAAAGATTTTCAGCTGCTGAGAAGACATTAAATATTATGCTCTTATATAGGCATTTTTAACAATATTCTTTCATGATGCGTACATTTATATCATTTTTAATTGACAAATGGTATTTAAAAATGTATAATAAGAACAATGAATGTGTTGGAGGGATACCATGCTTGATAACAATACAATTTTTAATAAAATCGCCGAAGCACTTCTTGTAGACTATGCGTGCGTTTATTACGTTGATGCCGTTACTAATGAGTATCAGTGCTATTCTAACGCTCTGGAATTTGATTCCCTCAAAATCAAACAGAACGGAAATGACTTCTTCTCCGATATTATCGCCGATGTGGAAAGATTAGTGCATGAAGAGGATAAATCCCGCTTGATTAAGAGCTTGCGGAAGGAGTCTTTGCTCGATGACCTGAAAAAAGGTGGTATTAAGGATATTGAGTACCGCCTTGTGATAGACGGTGTTCCGTTTTTCTACACTCTCCACTGTCTGTTTTTTTCCGGTAAAGGTGAGGACGATTTCTTTGTCCTCGGTATCTCTAATACCGATAAACAGGTGAAACAACGTTTGTCTGATTCTAAAATCCGTCAGGAACGTGAAACTTTTAATCAGATTGCTGACAGCCTCGCCGGTCACTATGATACCATCTACTATATCGACATGATAACTAACGAGTTTTTTGAGTTTTCTTCCACTGACGTTTACAAGAAACTGAATGTGCCGGCTTCCGGTGACGACTTCTTTAAGGAAACTGCCCAAAATTTCAGAAAACTGGCTTTCCCCGATGACCTCGAAATGGAACTCGATATCTTCAGTAAGCCGACTATGATTAGAAATCTCGATGAGCATAATACGTTTACCGCACAATATCGCCTTCTTATCGACGATGAGATACTCTATGTCCGCGCTACTCAGATATGGGCTAAGGACCGCCGCCATGTTATCGTTTGCCTTGAAAATATCAACTCAGAGATACGCGCTGCCATTGAACTCGATAAAAGCCGTCAGAAAAGTTCTACCTATGCGGCTATCGCTGAAAGTCTCGCTTCTAATTACGACGTTATCTACTACGTTGACGTTACTAATTCAAGCTATGTCGAGTTTAAAACTAGAAGTATCTTCGGCAGTCTTGAGATAAAAGAGGAGGGTAACGACTTTTTTGCCGAGTCTATCAGAAACTCTGAAAAGGTCATTCACCCAAAGGATAAGGAACGTGTGCAGAGTGTATTGTCTAAGGACTATATCATTTCCGCGCTCGAAAGCCATAAACAGTACAGCGTTGACTACCGCCTTATTATTAATGGTAAACCGCAGTTTACTCGTCTTACCGTTATGTGGTCGAGCGATAAGATACATTTCATTATCGGTGTTCAGAATATCAACGATGAGATAAAAAAGGAAAATGAACAGGTTAAAGCCCTCAACCAAGCTAATGAACTCGCTCGCCGTGATGAACTTACAGGTATCAAAAATGCCTTCGCTTACCATGAACTCGAAAAAACGATTCAGCATAGTATAGATACCGGCGCTGAATATGTTCCGTTCGCTATAGTTGTGTGCGATATCAATGACCTCAAAACTATTAATGATACTTTCGGTCATAAGGCAGGCGATGAGTATATATGCGCCGCAAGCCGCCTTATCTGCAACGTTTTTACCCATAGCCCTGTCTTCCGTATCGGCGGCGACGAGTTCGTTGCTTTCCTCAGCGGTAATGACTACAAGGAAAGAGAACTCCTCTTCCAAAGACTTCGTGAACAGGTCCACATTAATATGAAACGTAAGGACGCGCCTGTTCTCGCTTCAGGTATGGCTGTCTATGAACCTGCAAACGATAAATCGGTCGCCGTTGTCTTTAAGCGTGCGGATATTATTATGTACGAGGAAAAATCGCGCCTGAAGTCCGGCTATTATAACGATGTCGAAGAGAAAAAAGCTATCCCTATTGAGGAAAAACATAAACTCGATGCTATGTTCGAGGCTTTTGAAATCGTCTCGGAAGGTGCGTATATCTATATCTGTAATATGCAGTACGACTACTCACGGTGGTCTAAAGCCGCTGTTGACCATTTCGGTCTGCCTTCGGAGTATATGTATGCCGCAGGCAGTATATGGGAGGACCATATCCACCCCGATGACAGAGGCGCTTACCACAGAGGTATCAGCGATATTTTCTCGGGTAATGCCTCGGGGCACGATATGCAGTACCGCGCTCAGAAACCTAATGGTTCGTTTGACCTCTGCACCTGCCGCGGAAGTGTTCTGCGTACTTCGTCCGGAAAGCCTGAATGGTTCGCCGGTGTTATCCGTAATCACGGCATTCAGGGCAGGGTAGACACGCTTACCGGTCTGAGAAATCAGTACGGCTTCTTCGAGGACTTGCAGTCTAATATGCATAAACATTCTGAGATAAGGACCTGCATGATCGTTATCAGCAAGTTCTCTGAGATAAATGAGGTTTACGGCTATCAGTTCGGTAACGCTATCTTGCAGAAGTTCGGAAGATACCTCTTTGAACATATCGGTAATTCCGGTATCGCTTACCGCCTCGACGGTACAAAATTCGCTATCCTGACAAGAACTCTTTCGCCTGATGAAATGCGGGATAAGTATGAGGAACTCCGCGCTGTCTTCCGTAAAGGTTTCTCTATTGATAATAAGTTCGTTATTCTTGACCTCTCTGCCGGTCTGCTTAATATTGATAATTACGATATCGACTATCAGACTGTCTATGCGTGTCTCAATTTCGCCTACGGTGAGTCTAAACTCCGCAGACAGGGCGAAATGGTCGAATTCTACAACGACCTTAACGATAACAACCGTCAGCGCCTTGAAAAACTCTACGCGATAAGAGCCTCTATTATGCAGAATTACCGCGGTTTCTACCTGCTTTATCAGCCTGTTGTTGACGCTTCTTCTGAAAAGCTTATCGGCGCAGAAGCACTCCTCCGTTGGAGAAGTGACGAGTATGGCATGGTTCCGCCCGACCATTTTATCCCTATCCTCGAAAAAGACCCGCTCTTCTGTGACCTCGGTCAGTGGATTCTCAGAACCGCTATAAACGGTGCTAAACTTATCATGGAAGAACACCCTGACTTTGTTATTAATGTCAACCTCTCATACACTCAGCTCGAAAAGCCGGACTTCGTTGAAATGGTTCTCCGTACTCTCAAGGAAGAAGGTTTTCCGCCTGAACACCTCTGTATGGAGATAACCGAGCGGTGCCGTCTTCTTGATATGTATCTGCTCAAAAGTGTTATCGTCAATCTGCGCGGACATGGTATTCAAATCGCTCTCGACGATTTCGGTACCGGTTTCTCTTCTGTTGGTCTTGTCAAGAATCTGCCTTTCGATACTATCAAAATCGACCGCAGTTTCGTTCTCAAAATAGAGGACGACCCAAAAGAACGCGAACTTATCAGGTCGTTTGCCGGTGTTGCTTCGACGTTTGGTGCTAAAGTGTGCGTTGAGGGTATCGAGACTGAGGGCATGAAGGCGATTCTTCAGCAGTATCATATTCAGAGCTTTCAGGGTTATTACTACGGTAAACCCCTTGAACTCCGCGATTTCCTACTTTGGAAGAATGAATAAACAGTAGAATAAAAAGGCTGCTAAAAGGGGAGTGCCCTTTAGCAGCCTTTGTTATTGGTATATTTCGCGGAGAATGGTTCTGTTTCAGTAAAAATACGCCGCGAGAGCGGTGGAGGGATAACCCCCCTCCTATTTGTTTGGAAACAGCTTCCCGAATTACTTCTTGTTGATTACTCTTACACGGATTACGCCGTCTACTGCGTTGATCTTGCCCTCAACTGTTGCAGGTACTTCACCTGTTACGTCGAGCATTGTGTATGCAAAGTCGCCCTTGCTTGCGTTTGCCATGTTCTCAATGTTGATTCCTTCGTTGCCTACTGCTGCTGTGATAGATGCAATTGTTGTAGGTACGTTCTTGTGGATTACACAGATCTTTGTGTCTGTGCTGTTCATTGAGAGGTTAGGATAGTTTACGCTGTTTCTGATGTTACCATTTTCAAGGTAATCAATAAGCTCCTCAGATGCCATTACTGCACAGTTGTCCTCGCTCTCAGGTGTTGATGCACCGAGGTGGGGGAGTACGATAACGTTCTCTGCACCGAGTACGATGTCGTCTGCGAAGTCTGTTACGTATTTAGCTACCTTGCCGTCTGCAATTGCCTTTACTACTGCTTCGCTGTTGATGAGTTCGCCTCTTGCGAGGTTGATGAGACGTACTCCGTCCTTCATCATTGCAATCTGCTCAGCGTCGATAGTGTTCTTTGTCTGAGGTGTGTAAGGCATATGGATAGTGATATAATCACTGTTCTTGTAGATGTCGTTGATGTCCTTTACTACCTGTACGGAAGGCTCAAGGTGAAGAGCTGCACCTACTGAGAGGTAAGGATCGTAGCCGATAACGTTCATGCCGAGTGCCTCAGCTGCGTTTGCGATCTTACCGCCGATAGCACCGAGACCGATGATACCGAGTGTCTTGCCTGCAATCTCAGGACCTGCAAACTTGCTCTTGCCGGACTCAACTGTCTTGGGAGCATCCTCTGTGCCCTTGAGTGATGCTGACCACTGTGCTGCTTCTACGATCTTTCTTGATGCGAGAAGAAGTGCACAGATAGCAAGCTCCTTAACTGCGTTTGAGTTTGCACCGGGGGTGTTGAATACGCAGATACCCTCCTGTGCGCAGCGGTCAACAGGGATATTGTTTACGCCTGCACCTGCACGAGCGATCGCGATAAGCTTATCGCCGAATGTCATGTCGTGCATCTTTGCGGAACGTACCATGATAGCGTCAGGATTTGCCGGATTGTCGGATACTGCGTACTTGCTCTTATCGAAAACGTCTGTGCCGACGGATGAGATCTTGTTTAATGTCTGTATATTGAACATTTCAATTACCTCTTTCATGTTATTTTTATTTTCCCCCGCGGTGTGCGGGGGAAACAGATGCTATTACTTTGTGTTTTCAGCTTCAAACTTCTTCATGAACTCTACAAGCTTCTCAACACCCTCGATGGGCATTGCGTTGTAGATGGAAGCACGCATACCGCCAACTGTTCTGTGACCCTTGAGGTTCTCGAAACCAGCTGCCTTGGACTCTGCTACGAACTTCTTGTCGAGCTCTTCGTCGCCTGTGATGAAAGGAACATTCATGAGTGAACGATCCTTAGGCTCAACTGTGCCCTTGAACATCTTGCTGCTGTCAAGGAAATCATAAAGGATCTTTGCCTTCTTCTCGTTGTGAGCCTTCATTGCTTCGAGTCCGCCCATCTTCTTGATCCACTTGAATACCTTGCCGCATACATAGATGCCATAGCAGGGAGGTGTGTTGTAGAGTGACTTGTTGTCAGCCTGTATTTTCCAGTCCATCATTGTAGGTGTGCACTTGAGTGCGGGACCGTCTGCGATGAGGTCCTCACGAACGATGATGATCTGTACGCCGGAAGGTCCTACGTTCTTCTGTACACCGCCGTAGATAACGCCGTACTTTGAAACGTCTACAGGCTCTGAGAGGAAGCATGAGCTTACGTCTGCTACGAGCTCGTGGCCCTTTGTGTTGGGGAGTTCCCAGAACTTTGTACCGTAGATAGTGTTGTTCTCGCAGATGTATACGTAGTCAACGTCCTCGGGAATGTCGAGGTCGGAACAATCGGGGATATATGAGAAGGTCTTGTCAGCAGAAGAAGCAACTCTAACTACTTCGCCGTACTTTTCAGCTTCCTGTGCAGCCTTCTTTGCCCACTGACCTGTGATGATGTAAGCAGCCTTGCCATTCTTCATAAGGTTCATGGGAACGCCTGCAAATACGAGTGAAGCGCCGCCCTGTACGAAGATTACCTTGTAGTTATCCGGAATATTCATGAGGTCGCGGAGATCCTGCTCTGCTTCCTTGATTATTTCGTCATATACCTTTGAACGGTGAGACATCTCCATAACGGACATTCCACAGCCCTTGTAATCCATCATTTCGTCTGCGCACTCCTTGAGTACTTCCTCAGGAAGAACAGCAGGACCAGCACTGAAGTTGTAAACTCTGCTCATTGTAAAACCTCCATAATATATAATTAATTAAGTATTTTCAATACATATCAATTATACACCTTATGGCGAAATAAGTCAATATAAATCTTGATTATTTTTGTATATCTGTATATATAATTGTATATATCACTTTACGCGAAAAAGACTGCTGTTAGCAGCAGTCTTTTTCGTATGGAACGTCGCTGCGGTGTTCCGTACAGTATTTTTCGGGATATTATCTGATTTTTGAGCCGACAGGGATAGAGTCGTCTACAAATATTACCTTTACACCGTCGGGGGTGTCTGCGGCACATATCATGCCGTTGCTCTCAACTCCTCTCAGCTTTACAGGCTTGAGGTTTGCGATGAGCTGTATCTTCTTGCCGATGAGGTCTTCAGGTGCGTAGTACTGCGCGATTCCGGATACTACCTGACGTCCGCCCATGCCGTCGTCAAGCTGTAAGCACAGAAGCTTATCCGACTTCTTCACCTTCTCGCAGGCTGTGACCTTAGCTACACGTATTTCTACCTTAGCAAAGTCGTCTATTGTTATTTCGGGTGCGAGTTCTATCTTTTCAGCAGGTGCATCGCCCTTTTCCTCGTCTGAGAGCTTTGCTTTTGCTTCAGCCATGTTCTTTGCAAGTATCGCGTTGAGTTCGTCTATTTCCTTGTCAACGTCGATACGCGGGAAGAGTATCTCTCCCTTGTGCACTGTCACGTCAGCGGGCATTACGTCGAATTTGCCGAGATTCTCGTACTTGACATCTTCTTCTGTTGCTCCTATCTGCTCCCATACCTTGGGCATTACTGTTGGCATGAAGGGCGCGAGAAGTGCTGAGGTTATGCGGATAGTTTCGAGCAGATTGTAGAGTACTGCCGCGAGACGCGCTTTCTTTGTCTCGTCCTTTCCGAGTTTCCACGGCTCTGTCTCGTCGATGTACTTGTTTGCACGGTTAACTCCCTCGAATATTGTTTCGAGTGCCTGCTTTATTTTAGTCTCGTCGATGAAACTGTCAACTGCCGGACGGAGTCCGAGAATCACAGACTTGAATTCGTCGTCGAGTGCATCGGACTCGCGCTCTGTCGGGAGTGTACCTCCGAAGTATTTGTCAACCATTGTTACTGTTCGTGAAACAAGGTTTCCGAAACCGTTTGCGAGGTCGGAATTTATGCGGTTTATCATTATCTCGTTTGAGAAGAGACTGTCTGCGCCGAGTGCCATTTCACGGAGAATGTGGTATCTTATTGCGTCCTGACCGTATCTCTCGCCAAGTATGAACGGGTCTACGACGTTTCCGAGCGATTTGCTCATTTTTTCGCCGTTCATGGTTATCCAGCCGTGTACTGCAAGGTGCTTCGGGAGCGGAAGGTCGAGTGCCATGAGCATTGCAGGCCATATGATTGCGTGGAATCTCATGATGTCTTTCGCTACCATGTGTACGTCAGCAGGCCAGAATGTGCTGAAGTCGCTGTGTGCGCTGTTTTCATAGCCGAGTGCTGTGATATAGTTTGAGAGCGCGTCTATCCACACGTATACTACGTGTCCCTCGTCGAATGTTACAGGGATTCCCCATTTGAAGGTGGTTCTCGATACGCAGAGGTCTTCAAGACCGGGCTTGATGAAGTTGTTTACAAGCTCGGTTGCGCGGGTCTTAGGACGGAGATAGTCTGTCTCGGTGAGAAGTTTCTCTATCTTGTCTGCGAAAGGTGCCATCTTCATGAAGTAAGCCTCTTCCTCCGCAAACTTTACCGGACGGTGACATTCGGGACAACAGCCGTTTTCGTCAAGCTGTGAATCTGTCCAGAAGCTCTCGCAGGGAGTGCAGTATTTGCCGGAATATTTGCCTTTGTATATATAACCCTTGTCATAGAGTGCCTTGAATATCTTCTGTACACTTTCGACGTGGTAATCGTCTGTTGTACGGATATAGCGGTCGTAGGAGATGTTCATGTAGCTCCAGAGCTTCTTGAATCTGTCAACTATCACGTCAACGTATTCCTTAGGAGTTACTCCTGCTTCTGCCGCTTTCTGCTCTATTTTGAGTCCATGCTCGTCAGTGCCGGTAAGAAACATTACATCATAGCCCTGCATTCGCTTGTAACGTGCTATAGAATCGCACGCAACCGTTGTATAGCAGTGTCCGATGTGCGGATTGCCCGAGGGATAGTAAATGGGCGTTGTGATGTAAAATGTTTTCTTTGACATATGAATCGCTCCAATCTGTATTTTTTCTTTTCCCTGATGAAAGGAAAAGACTATTACATTATACCACATTTTTTTCCGTTTAGCAAGTGCTGAAAATGCAATAAATCGGCAGTGCATATTACACAATTTTGCTTGCTTGGCTTTAGTGAATCTGCGAATGCGTATCTACATACCAACACTATTTTTGTGCCTAAGAAACAATAATTCATGCGATTTTTATAAATCATATCCGCTTTGTTTACTGTATGTTCATGAATCTGACATATTTTTTATTTGATATTATGATATAATATTATTAAATAAATAAGTGTTTCCGGACGTGAAATCTTTGGTTAAGGGGAATTTGAATATGAAAAAGAAAAGTAATGATTCCGGCGGCTTTAAAAATATTGAAAAAACGCTGGATAAACTGTCAAACAGGAAAAAAGCGCCGATTTACTGGTACTTCATTCTGCTTGTACTCTATCTGCTGACTTCCATGGTCACAAGTATGTCGGCAGGGGCACATACTTTCATCAGGATATTGGGTACTCAGCTCGCTGTTTACACATTTGCAGGCGTTTTTTCTGCATTGTCTAATATCTGCATAATCTTCATGGTCGTTTATCACCGGAAACTCGGCTTCTATACTGCGCTGATGGTGCTTATTGTGCAGATACCAACCATTGTCATGGGCATTCTTGTAAGACATAATCTTACAAGTCTGCCGGGTCTCGTTTCAACTATTTTCACTATCATCGCTGTTATCATTATCTACATAAACAATGTGAGACTCGAAAAATTTCAGAAACGTATCAATGAACAGGCTGTTACCGACCGCCTTACCGGTCTGCCTAACAGATTCGCCTGCAATGAACTCGTAAATGACCTCGTCAAGCGTAATGAAAAGTTCGTGGTTGTCTCTATCGACCTCAATAACTTCAAAAGTATCAACGATACTATGGGACATGAAGCAGGAAATGAGGTGCTCATAGAGGTCGCAAACCGCTGGAAAACTGCGGCGGATACCGGTCTTTCAGGTACTCTCGATTTCGTTACGCGGCAGAGCGGTGATGAGTTTGCTGTCATCATTCGCAATTACCGCTCAGATGAAGATATTCTTAATGCTGTCAAGTACTATGAATCTGTCCTCGATAAGCGCATTACAGTCGATAACTGCGATTTATTCATCTCCGCCAGCTTCGGCTATGCGGAATACCCGAAAGATGCCAATAACAGCGACTCTGTCTTCTCCTATGCTGATGCGGCTATGTATGAGGTGAAACGCACCAACAGCAGTAACCATATTCTGCGCTTCTCGACTGACTTGCTCAAAATTGAGCGTACTCTCGAAATTGAACGCAAAATCAGGAACGCTCTCGATGAAAATACTATCTATTTCAACCTCCAGCCACAGTATGACCTTTCCCATAAACTTCGCGGTTTCGAGGCTCTCGCTCGTATGAAGGATTCGGACGGTACTGTTATCAGTCCCGGCGAGTTTATACCTGTTGCTGAAAAAGTCGGTCTCATTGACAAGGTCGACCTCAGCGTGTTCAGAAATTCTGCTATGTTCTTCGGTGAACTTATCAAAAAAACCGGCACTGATATTACTCTTAGTGTCAATGTCTCGGTAAGACACCTCATGAAAAATGACTTCCTCGATGAGGTGCGGGAGATACTCGATACCTGCGGTATTCCTGCCGGACAGATAGAAATAGAGATTACTGAGTCGGTTATGATAGACTCCGCTGAAAAGGCTTTGCAGTGCATTAACGGTATAAAGGAAATGGGTATCAAAATCGCTATCGATGACTTCGGTACCGGTTACTCTTCTCTCAGCTACCTTAACAAGTTCCCGGCTAATCTGCTTAAAATCGACAAGTCGTTCATTGATAAGATGAATACTAACGATTCGTCAAAACAGTACGTTGCCGCTATCATTTCGATAGGTCATATCATGAACTTCAAGGTCATTTCCGAGGGTGTCGAAGAGGACGACCAGCTTGATACTCTCCGTGATATCGGCTGTGACTTCATTCAGGGCTTCATCTGGGGACGTCCTATGGCTCCCGAAGCGGCGGAAGAACTTGTCGTCAATTCTGTTAAATAAATCAAGCGGCACCGTATGGTGCCGCTTGATTTATTTTTTACATTAATTCGCAGATAAGATTTGAGAATTCTACGGGGTTGTCGATAGGCATACCTTCGATGAGAAGTGCCTGTGTATAGAGCAGTTTTGCGTATTTTGCAAGCTTGTCCTTGTCGCCTGATGTGCTGATGTCCTTGAGCTTGGTGAATATCTCGTGATCGGGGTTTATTTCGAGTACGCGCTGTGCGTGTACCTGCTGGTCGTTAGGAAGGGAATTGAGTACCTTCTCCATTTCAAGTGTTATCTCGCCCTCGCTTGTAAGGCATACAGGGTGGGATTTGAGACGCTGTGAAAGTGCTACCTTTGTTACCTTGCCGTCAAGTGCATTCTTAAGCTCTTCAAGCATATCTGCACTCTCTTCTTCCTTGGCTTTCAGCTCCTCTTTCTTTTCAGGAGTTTCGAGTCCGAGGTCGTCTGCGGATACGTTCTTGAATTCCTTGTCTTTGTATTTGCCGATAATCTTTATTGCGAATTCGTCTACACTGTCGGTGAGGTAGAGTATTTCAAAGCCGTTGTCCTTTACAAGCTCAGTCTGCGGAAGCTGTTCGATTCTTGCTATGCTTTCACCGGTTGCGTAATAGATGTACTTCTGCTCCTCGCGCATTCCTGTTACGTATTCGTCAAGTGTTACGAGCTTGTGGTCGTTTGACGATGAGAAGAGAATGAGATCCTGAAGCTTTTCTTTGTTCATGCCGTAGTCAGCGTATACACCGTACTTCATCTGCATTCCGAATGCTTTCCAGAATTCCTCATACTTTTCACGCTCGTTTTTCAGCATCTTTTTCAGTTCACTGTTGATAGTTTTTTCGATGCTCTTTGCTATCACCTTGAGCTGACGGTCGTGCTGGAGCATCTCACGAGAAATATTGAGTGACAGGTCTTCACTGTCTACAAGTCCCTTTACAAAGCTGAAATAGTCGGGGAGCAGGTCAGCGCACTTGTCCATGATGAGCACACCGTTTGAGTAGAGCTGGAGTCCCTTCTCGTACTCCTTTGAGTAGTAGTCGAAAGGTGCTTTTGACGGTATATAGAGAAGTGCATTGTAGCTTGGCACTCCCTCATTCTTGACGTGTAAGTACTTGAGCGGCTCGTTGTAATCGAAGAATTTCTCGGTGTAGAAGTGCTTGTAGTCCTCTTCTTTAAGCTCGGACTTGCTCTTCTTCCACAGGGGAGTCATGCTGTTGAGAGTCTCGACTTCAACGTAATCCTCGTATTCAAGCGGCTTTTTAGCTTCCTTGTCCTCTTCTGACTGCTCCTTGGGACGGCTGTGGGTTACTTCCATCTTGACAGGGAAACGGATATAGTCGGAGTACTTCTTGACAAGTCCCTTGATGCGGTACTCGTCAAGGAATTCGCCGTATTTCTCATCGTCGGTATCGTCAAGGAGTTCGAGGATTATTACTGTTCCGACTGTGTCCTTGTCGTCCTCGGTGATAGTGTAGCCGTCTACACCCTCGCTCTCCCAGCGGAATGCCTTGTCACTGCCGTATGCCTTAGAGATTACGGTAACCTTTTTAGCAACCATGAATGCTGAGTAGAAGCCTACACCGAACTGTCCGATTATCTGGTTGTCCTCTTCAAGCTTGTTCTCGTTCTTGAACTTGAATGAGCCGCTGTTTGCGATAGTACCGAGGTTATTTTCGAGTTCTTCCTCTGTCATTCCGATGCCGTTATCGGTGATTTTGAGTGTGCGGTTGTCCTTGTCGGCCTCTATCCATATAGCAAAATCGTCTTTGCTGAGTCCGACCTTATCGTCCGTGAGTGACTTGAAATAGAGCTTGTCAATTGCGTCGCTCGCATTCGAGATAAGCTCACGCAGGAATATCTCCTTGTGTGTATAGATCGAATGGATCATCATTTCGAGAAGTCGTTTGGACTCTGCTTTAAACTGTTTTGTGCTCATTTATAACATCTCCATACAAAATATTTGCAAGTTTTAGCACTCTCTATGTTTGAGTGCTAAATATAGTATAGTCCTTTTGAATTGAGAAGTCAAGCAGAGGAAGAATTGTTTACAATTTGTTCATAATTTGCTTTGCAATGTCTCCGCAGTTATAAAACAGGCGGATATTATCTGTTCTTTTCACACACCGATACTACGTATTCGCCGCGTATTATGTACTGGCGGAAAGTGTAGCCGTCTTCGGTACATTCTATTTCGTCGCCGTCAAAGCTGAATCCAACTGTATTCATCGGGTAAGAAAGACCAACTCCGATTGCCTTTATAAAGGCTTCTTTCAGTGTCCACAGGCGGAAAAATAACAGGTCAAGTTCTTTGCCCGATGCCTCTGCAAGCATTGCTTTTTCAGCCTCGGTGCACACTCTGTCTGCGACTTTCTGACGGTATAATCCTACGTTTTCACAGTCGATTCCGCATTCTGCGTCTGACACCACGCAGGCGGCGATGCCACTCGAATGTGAGAGGTTGAAGTGAATGTGCGGGTACTCTTCAAGCGACGGTTTACCGTGTCTGCCAAGCAGCAGGGGAGTGTCGTCGGTGTATTCTATCCCATACGGCTTCAGACATTCCCTCAGCAGAGAATATGCCAGCTTATGCTGAGTTTTTCTGTCATCTGCCTGAGAGAGTGTTATCATCAACAATATAATCAACTACCTTTCTTTATTAATATTATATCATATGATAGTCTGATTTTCAATATTTTAGAAAGCTGACCCTTGTTCATATTGCAACACGATAATATGCGTTTATTGGTAAAAATGCCAAAAATGTGAACGAAAAAATATTTTTTTGACGTTTTCTCTTGACTGTATACCGAAAATACGCTATAATAGCTATAGTGTTAAATAATACTTAATTATTTATCACTCGTTTTGTTGTCTCCTTTCTTTTGTTCTACACATTATTTTTTGTTTTATCTCATTTTAAACCCGACCTTTGGTCGGGTTTATTTTTTTGTCCACCGCTTATATATTATAATAGTATACCTTGCACCTCTCCCTTTGTGCAAATCGGATAAGGAATGACCCAAGATTTGGTTAATCTGACTTAAATTTCCCGGACAGTAAAAAAGTTGTTTACAAATATATTTATTTGTGATATAATGTGGAGTGAAGTTATATGCGCTTTGACGGATTTTTAACGTTAAACCGCTCATAACCCCTGAAAAAATCTTTACAGGAGGTCATTCCAAATGGCAATCAAAAGAAAAATGAAAACCATGGATGGTAACAACGCTGCTGCTTGGGTATCATATCCCTTTACTGATGTAGCTGCTATTTACCCCATCACCCCCTCCTCAGTTATGGCTGAGGTTACTGACAGCTGGTCCGCTAAGGACAAGAAGAATCTCTTCGGTCAGCCTGTTACTGTTGCAGAAATGCAGTCAGAGGCTGGTGCAGCTGGTACAGTTCACGGTTCGCTCTCTGCTGGCGCACTCACAACTACATACACTGCTTCTCAGGGCCTTCTCCTGATGATCCCTAATATGTACAAGATCGCTGGTGAGCTTCTTCCTAACGTTATCCACGTTTCTGCTCGCTGCGTTTCTTCTCACGCTCTTAACATCTTCGGTGACCACTCCGATATCTATGCTTGCCGTCAGACAGGTTACGCTATGCTCTGCTCAGGCAGCGCACAGGAAGTTATGGACCTCGGTGCTGTAGCTCACCTTTCTACTATCAAGGGCAGAGTTCCTTTCCTCCACTTCTTCGACGGTTTCCGTACTTCTCACGAGATCCAGAAGATCGAGACCTGGGACGACGAGACTCTCTACAGCCTCCTCGATAAGGACGCTGCTCAGAGATTCAGAGACCGCGCTCTTCACCCTGAGAGACCTGTTCTCCGCGGCTCTGCTGAGAACCCTGACGTGTTCTTCCAGGCTCGTGAAGCTTGCAACAAGTACTATGATGCTCTTCCTTCTATCGTTGAGGACTACATGAACAAGATTAATGACCTCATCGGTACAGATTACAAGCTCTTCAACTACTACGGTGCTGCTGACGCTGAGCACATCATCGTTGCTATGGGCTCTGTTAATGAGACCATTGAAGAGACTATTGATTACCTCAACGCTAACGGCGGCAAGTACGGTCTCGTTAAGGTTCGCCTCTACAGACCTTTCGTTGCTGAAAAGCTCGTTGAAGTTATCCCTGACAGCGTAAAGAGAATCTCTGTTCTCGACAGAACTAAGGAGCCCGGTTCACTCGGCGAGCCTCTCTACCTCGATGTAGTTGCTGCTCTCAAGGGCACTAAGTTCAATGATGTTCCTGTATTTACAGGTAGATACGGTCTCGGCTCCAAGGACACAGTTCCGGCTCAGATCATCGCTGTATTCAAGAACACAACAAAGCCCAGATTTACTATCGGTATCAATGATGATGTTACTAACCTCTCTCTTGCTCTCGATGAGAATCCTGATACAGCTCCTGCAGGCACAACAGCTTGTAAGTTCTGGGGTCTCGGTTCTGACGGTACTGTTGGTGCTAACAAGAACTCCATCAAGATCATCGGTGACCACACTGACCTCTATGCTCAGGCTTACTTTGCTTATGACTCAAAGAAGTCCGGCGGTGTAACTATCTCTCACCTCCGTTTCGGTAAGACTCCTATCAAGTCTACTTACCTCATCAACAAGGCTGACTTCGTTGCTTGTCATAACCAGAGCTATATCGACAAGTACGATATGGTTTCTGATATCAAGCCCGGCGGTACTTTCCTCCTCAATACTATCTGGTCTCCTGAGGAACTCGATAAGAACCTCCCCGGTCAGGTTAAGAGATATATCGCTCAGAATAATATCAACTTCTACATCATCAACGGTGTTAAGCTCGGTGAAGAGACAGGTATGGGTACACGTATCAATACTATCCTCCAGTCTGCTTTCTTCAAGCTCGCTAACATCATTCCTTTCGAGGACGCTCTCAAGTACATGAAGGCTGCTGCTGAGGCTTCTTACAGCAAGAAGGGTCAGGACGTAGTTGAAAAGAACTGGAACGCTATCGATGCTGGTCACCAGAACATCGTTAAGGTTGATGTTCCTGCTTCATGGAAGGACTGCGCTGATACTCAGATGGGTATGCCTGCTGTTACTTGCGATAACAAGGAGCTTCAGGACTTCGTTAACAATATCCAGATCCCCTGCAACGCTCAGAAGGGTGATTCTCTCCCTGTTTCTACTTTCGTTGACAGAGCTGACGGTACTTTCCCGCAGGGCAGTGCTGCATTCGAGAAGCGCGGTATCGCTGTAAAGGTTCCTTCATGGGACGCTTCTAAGTGTATCCAGTGTAACCAGTGTGCTTACGTTTGTCCTCATGCTGTAATCAGACCTGTCGCTATGACTCCTGATGAGCTCGCTAAGGCTCCTGCTCAGACTAAGTCTGCTGACTTCAAGCCCGCTATCGGCGACCTCAAGTTCGTTATGACAGTTTCTACTCTCGATTGTACAGGATGCGGCGTTTGTGCTAACGTATGTCCCGCTAAGGAGAGCGCTCTTACTATGGAGCCTATCGCTTCTCAGATGGATCAGCAGGAAGTATTCAACTACGGCGTAACTATCGACGAGAAGGAAGAAGTTGCTGCTAAGTTCAAGGCTGAGACAGTTAAGGGCTCACAGTTCAGACAGCCCCTCCTCGAATTCTCAGGTGCTTGTGCTGGTTGTGGTGAAACTCCTTACGCTAAGCTCGTTACTCAGCTCTTCGGCGACAGAATGATGATCGCTAACGCTACAGGATGTTCTTCAATCTGGGGTGGCAGCGCTCCTTCAACTCCTTACACAGTTAACAAGAAGGGCAGAGGTCCTGCTTGGAGCAACTCACTCTTCGAGGATAACGCTGAGTTCGGTTACGGTATGTACCTCGCTCAGGAAACACTCAGAAAGAGAGTTACTGATAAGGTAAAGGCTCTTGAGGCTAAGGCTGAAAATGCTGACGTTAAGGCTGCTATCGCTGAGTACTTCGAGACTTACAACGACGGTGCTGCTAACAACATCGCTACAGATAAGCTCGTTGCTGCTCTTGAGGCTTGCGGCTGCGATGAGGCTAAGGCTATCCTCGCTGAGAAGGATTACCTCTCTAAGAAGTCACAGTGGATCTTCGGCGGTGACGGTTGGGCTTACGATATCGGCTTCGGCGGTCTCGACCATGTAATCGCTCAGGGCAAGAACGTTAATATCCTCGTATTCGATACTGAGGTTTACTCAAATACAGGTGGACAGGCTTCTAAGTCTACTCCTACAGGTGCTATCGCTCAGTTCGCTGCTGCTGGTAAGGTCGTTAAGAAGAAGGACCTCGCTGGTATCGCTATGAGCTACGGCTACGTTTACGTTGCTCACGTTGCTATGGGCGCTAACATGAACCAGTGTATCAAGGCATTCGCAGAGGCTGAGGCTTATGACGGTCCTTCAATCGTTATCTGCTACGCTCCTTGTATCAACCACGGTATCAAGACTGGTATGGCTACTGCTCAGGCTGAGGAGAAGAAGGCTGTTGAGGCTGGTTACTGGCACCTCTACAGATATAATCCTACTCTCAAGGAAGAGGGCAAGAATCCGTTCATTCTCGATTCTAAGGCTCCTAACGTTGACGAGTACAAGAACTTCCTCATGGGTGAGGTTCGTTACAACTCACTCGCTCGCTCTAACCCTGAGAGAGCAGAGAAGCTCTTCGACGCTGCTGTTGCAAACGCTAAGGATCGTTACGATTACCTTACACGTCTTACAACTCTCTACGGTCAGGACTAATTTATAATCCGCAATTATAAACATTCATATAAAAAACTCCCGCGATACGGACAAGTATCGCGGGAGTTTTTTCTTTGTTCATGAATTGTGGCAAGTCGCATATGAATCGCAGACAGTATCAGGTGAAAAGCGTATAGAGGTAATAAATCAAGCCGTAGACAAATGACGCTGCACAGCCGTAGAGTATCACGGGTCCGGCTATCGTGAATATCTTGGTTCCTACACCCATGATAAGTCCTTCAGAGCGCGATTCTATCGCTGCCGACGTTATCGCGTTTGAAAAACCGGTTATCGGTACAAGCGTACCCGCTCCCGCGTGCTTGGCGAGACGCTGATACCAGCCAAGTCCGGTCGCTATAGAACTGAGCACTATCAGCGTCACTGATGTCCACATCGACGCTGATTCACGGTCCATGCCGAATACCATGTACGTTTCAAGCAGTATCTGCCCGAATGCACATATAGCTCCGCCAACTATGAACGCGGTCAGCGCGTTGGTTTTTACATTAGAGTGCGGTGAGACTGCTTTGCACATCTCGCCGTATTCCTGCGGTGTTATGTCCATTAATATCATCTCCTTCACGATTATTATCTGCTGAGGATACGCTGTTTATTCTGTTTTCCGCAATCGCTTTTTCAGTGAATAGTTGAAATTGCAGAGGGAAAGTGGTATACTATTACTCATAGAAATTGTGACATTATTGCGATCATAAAAAATCACTCCCATTTTTTCTGTCGCTCATACTTGCGGCAGTATCGGGAGATGAACTGCAAATGACGCAATATCGCTGATGTTACGATTCGTGTCACTGGTGTGACGATGCGGTTCTTTACTTTTTTCAGGTCCCGTGTTACCATGAGATCAGCCGAAAGGCAATCACCTGAAAGGAACACGGAATTATGAAAAAGAACGGAAAGAAATTATTGATCACAGGCATGATAATGTTGATACTCTTTGCAGTCTGGACTGTACTGATACAGACTGTAGATGTTCAGACAGTCGGACAGAACGGAACAGACATCGGTTTCGCAAGTCTGAACACATGGTTTCATGAAACGACAGGCGTTCATATGTGGGTGTATACTGTCACTGACTGGCTGGGACTTGTACCGATTTTTATCTGTATGGTATTCGGAGTTGTAGGACTGGTTCAGCTCATAAAGCGGAGAAGCCTTCTCAAAGTCGATAAGGATATTATCATGCTTGGTATTTACTATATCCTTGTGATATTCGGTTATCTCATATTTGAGATGATACCTATAAACTACCGACCGGTACTTATAGAAGGACGCATGGAGGCTTCTTATCCGTCTTCGACAACGCTCCTTGTTATGAGCGTAATGCCTACACTGGCTTTTCAAGTGCATTGCAGGATAAAAAATACTAAAATAAGGTACTTGCTTTATGCGTTTACAGCCTTATTCACTGCATTTATGGTGGTGGGACGCACCGTTGCGGGAGTACACTGGCTGACAGATATAGCAGGCTCTGTGCTGTTTAGCTCAGGACTGTATCTCATTTATCAGGGCACTGTTCAGCTCATTGACAAAAAATAACTAACGGAGAAACGAAAATGGAATTTCATGAGAAATTGCAGGAATTAAGGAAGAAAAAAGGCTTAACTCAGGAGGAACTTGCAAAGGAACTCTACGTTTCCCGTACAGCTATCTCTAAGTGGGAGTCGGGAAAGGGATATCCGAATATTGATTCGCTTAAAGAGATATCAAAGTTCTTCTCCGTGACAATAGATGAGCTTCTGTCATCTGAGGAACTTATTAGTGCTGCAAAAGACGAGAACCGCTCAAATATCGGGAAAATGATAGATCTGCTGATAGGAATAGTCGATATAATGAGCATTATGCTTATTCTTCTGCCGCTTTTCCCTAAAAAGACAGGAGAAACAGTCTCGGCGGCTGCACTGTTTGATTATACACATATATCGTTCGGTGTAGGTTGCGGTTGCTGGGGACTGTTTGTGACACTCATCATTATTGGTGCAGTGAAGGTATTTATGAATTACAGGAACATAGAAAAAGGCAGAAGCGCAGTTACTGGTGCATCGCTTGTACTCAGCATTATCGCAGTTTTGTTCCTGACTACGGCAAGAATACCATATGCTGCAACAGTAGCGTTCCTGCTGCTGTTGATAAAGGGAATAATGCTTTTCAAAGTTCCGAACAGTTAACACTGAATAAAAATAATGAAATTTCAGGTACTGCAATAAAGTTAAACATAAAAAGGAAGGCAACACTATACCAAAAGAAGACTGTAGATTCATCTGCGGTCTTTTCTATTATCTTTAATATCTTCGCAGACTTAAGAGTTTTACCGGATGAAACGAGCTTCTCATTGACAACGAGCGCAGGCATTGACATTGCACCGTACTCCATTATCTTCTGCAAGTCTGTGACATACTCGACCTCGATGCCCATTCCCTCAACTGCCTTGACAGTGTTATCGTAGAGCTGATGGCAGGCTTTGCAGCCTGAACTTAGAACCTTGATACAGCAAATACTGCCTGTGAACACATAAAACCTTTCTCAAAATACTGTACCGCTTTTGAAACATGATCCATTTTAATTTCCTCCAATAGTCATATTTAGATATATCTATTTGTTGATATTGTTTTAAGCCGTATGGTCATACGGCTTATTTATTGCAGCATTCACAATCATTTTCAGTTACTGCTGTTATCTCTTTCAGGCAGTCCATAGCTATCTTAGCACCTTCCTGCGAAATAGAGTAGTGCATCCACTTGCCCTCTTTTCTGCCGACCACAAGTCCGCTGTTGCAGAGTACCTTCATATGGTGAGAGAGCGTTGGCTGACTCAGATGCAGATCCTCAAGAAGATGACAGGCACATAGCTCGCCGTTTTGCAGGATTCTGAATATCTGAACTCTGTTTTCATCACACAGGGCTTTGAATATCACAGTGATCTGCTTGTTTGATAACTCCACGTTCTCACCTCACATCGAAGATTTTCTATATTATATCATACACATAGAAAAATGTCAATATGTTTTTGAGAAATTTTTATGTTGTATTAGTGCTTGCTTTTTTATGCAATATATGGAATCACCAGAACAATACTTGACATAAGTCGATAAATATGTTATAATCGACATAAGTCAGAAAGGAGATGCTATTATGCCAAGACCTCAGAAATCACGCCGTATCTGTTGTTACCCCGATTACTGGAGCTTTGCGCCCGATCAGGATACGGCTAACGATACGGTCGTTATGTCGCTTGATGAGTTTGAAACGATACGTCTGATAGATTATCAGTCAAAGACGCAGGAACAGTGTGCTCAGGAGATGAACGTGGCGAGAACGACTGTCACGGCAATCTATGATACCGCAAGAAAAAAACTTGCTCAGGCTTTGGTCGAGGGCAGACGCATCGTCATTTCAGGCGGAAATTATACTCTTGATAACACGATCTCGGAGAAGATCGCACGGAAAGGAAGCACTATTATGAGAATCGCAGTAACCTATGAAAACGGACAGATTTTTCAGCATTTCGGCAGAACAGAGCAGTTCAAGCTCTATGACGTTGCTGACGGAAAGATCATCAACGAGCAGGTAGTTGGAACAATGGGGGCAGGGCATGGTGCGCTTGCGGGATTCCTGAAAAACGCTCAGGCTGACGTTCTGATCTGCGGAGGTATCGGAGGCGGTGCGCAGATGGCTATGAAGGAGGCAGGCATCGCTCTTTACGGCGGTAATATGGGAAGTGCTGACGAAGCGGTTGCTGCTTTTCTCTCACAGACTCTTGAACAGAACGAGAATCCTACCTGTGACCACCATGCTCACGAACACGGCGATGGTCATTCCTGCGGAGATCACGGTTGCGGCAGTCATAGCTGCGGTAACCACTGATGAGAATTGTAACCCTTGTAGAGAACTCCTGCGGTGCTGAAAACTGTATCGCAGAGCATGGACTCAGCATCTATATTGAGACTGAAAAGCACCAGCTGCTACTTGATACAGGGCAGACCGACGCAGTTGTGAAGAATGCAGAAGCTCTCAGTATAGACCTGTCTGCTGTCGATACTGTGATACTGAGTCACGGTCACTACGACCATTCAGGCGGTATTCTGTCATTTTCCGAGACAAACCATACTGCACAGATAATTATGCAGAGGTCGGCTGCCGAGCCCCACTTCAACGGAGAACGCTACATCGGAATTGATACAGATATCCTTAAACTGCCGAATATTCAGCTCATAGACGGCGATATGGAACTTGATGACGAGCTGTTCCTGTTCAGCGGTATTACGGGCAGACAGTGCTATCCACAGGGGAACAAAAAACTGTCCTGCATAAAAAACGGCAAAAAGGTCTGTGACGATTTCTGTCATGAGCAGTGCCTTGTCATAAAACAGAACGGCAAGAGTTGGCTACTTTCGGGCTGCGCTCACAACGTTATACTCAATATCCTTGACCGATACAAGGAACTGTTTGACAGCCATCCCGACTATGTTATCACAGGATTCCACATGATGAAGCGTGAGGGAGAGCACACCGAGGAAGAAAAAGCTGTTATCATTCAGACTGCGCAGGAACTTTCACAGCTTGATACCGTATTTTACAGCGGACATTGCACGGGCATTCCTGCATTCGAGATGATGAAAGATATAATGGGAGATAAGCTCATTGCTTTGCACAGTGGAGAAGAAATACTATAACAAAAAGTCCTCACAGCCGAAACTGTGAGGACTCATTTTTTATTCAGATGAGCATAGAACCCTGAATACGTTTATTATTCAGCGTTGATAAATTACTTCTGGTCAGCGATAGCAGCCTGAGCAGCAGCGAGGCGAGCGATCGGAACACGGAAAGGTGAGCAAGAAACGTAGTCAAGACCGATCTGGTGGCAGAACTCAACAGAAGAAGGATCGCCGCCGTGCTCACCGCAGATACCGCAGTGGAGCTTGTTGTTAGCGGGTCTACCGAGCTCGAGAGCCATCTTCATGAGCTTACCAACGCCTTCTCTGTCGAGCTTAGCGAAAGGATCGTTCTCGAAGATCTTCTTGTCGTAGTAAGCACCGAGGAACTTACCAGCGTCGTCACGAGAGAAGCCGTAAGTCATCTGAGTGAGGTCGTTTGTACCGAAGCAGAAGAAGTCAGCATTCTTAGCAATCTCGTCAGCAGTAAGAGCAGCTCTCGGGATCTCGATCATTGTACCAACTTCGTACTCGAGGTTAGCGCCAGCCTCAGCGATAATAGCGTCAGCAGTCTCAACAACAACCTTCTTAACGAACTTAAGCTCCTTAACGTCGCCTACGAGCGGGATCATGATCTCAGGCTTAACGTTCCAGTCGGGGTGCTTCTTCTTAACATTGATAGCAGCCTTGATAACAGCCTTTGTCTGCATAGCAGCAATCTCGGGGTATGTTACAGCAAGACGGCAGCCTCTGTGACCCATCATGGGGTTGAACTCGTGGAGAGAAGCGATGATAGCCTTGATATCCTCAACGGACTTACCCTGTGACTTAGCGAGGAGCTCGATGTCAGCTTCTTCTGTAGGAACGAATTCGTGAAGCGGAGGATCGAGGAAACGGATAGTAACCGGGTTACCCTCAAGAGCCTCATAGAGAGCCTCGAAGTCAGCCTGCTGGATAGGCTCGATCTTAGCGAGAGCAGCCTCTCTGCCTTCAACAGTATCTGAGCAGATCATCTCACGGAAAGCAGCGATTCTGTCAGCCTCGAAGAACATGTGCTCTGTACGGCAGAGACCGATACCTTCAGCGCCGAGCTCACGAGCCTTCTTAGCGTCAGCAGGAGTATCAGCGTTTGTTCTAACCTTGAGCTTTCTGTACTTGTCAGCCCAAGCCATGATTCTGCCGAACTCGCCAGCGATCTTAGCGTCAACAGTAGCGATGATACCGTCGTAGATGTTACCTGTAGTACCGTCGATAGAGATGTAGTCGCCCTCAACGAAAGTCTTTCCGCCAAGCTCGAACTTCTTGTTAGCTTCGTCCATCTTGATGTCGCCGCATCCGGAAACGCAGCACTCACCCATACCACGAGCAACAACAGCAGCGTGAGAAGTCATACCGCCGCGAACTGTCAGGATACCCTGAGCAGCCTTCATACCTGTGATATCCTCAGGAGAAGTCTCGAGACGAACGAGAACTACCTTCTCGCCTTTTTCAGCCCACTCTACAGCGTCGTCAGCTGTGAATACGATCTTACCGCAAGCAGCACCGGGTGAAGCACCGAGACCCTTGCCGATAGGAGTAGCAGCCTTAAGAGCAGCAGCGTCGAACTGGGGGTGGAGAAGTGTATCGAGGTTTCTGGGGTCGATCATTGCAACAGCCTCTGCCTCTGTCTTCATGCCCTCATCAACGAGGTCGCAAGCGATCTTGAGTGCAGCCTGAGCAGTTCTCTTACCGTTTCTTGTCTGGAGCATATAGAGCTTCTTGTTTTCAACAGTGAACTCCATATCCTGCATATCGTGATAGTGATTTTCGAGAGTTTTGCATACTTCCTGGAACTGAGCGAATGCCTCAGGGAAAGTATCAGCCATCTGCTGGATAGGCATAGGAGTACGAACGCCTGCAACAACGTCCTCGCCCTGTGCGTTTGTGAGGAACTCACCCATGAGCTTCTTCTCACCAGTAGCAGGGTCACGAGTGAAAGCAACACCTGTACCGCAATCGTCGCCCATGTTACCGAATGCCATTGACTGAACGTTAACAGCAGTACCCCAAGAGAAAGGAATATCGTTGTCACGTCTGTAAACGTTAGCACGGGGGTTGTCCCATGAACGGAATACAGCCTTGATAGCGCCCATGAGCTGCTCCTTAGGATCGTCAGGGAAGTCAGCGCCGATCTTAGCCTTGTACTCTGCCTTGAACTGACCAGCGAGAACCTTGAGGTCTTCAGCTGTAAGCTCAACGTCCTGAGTTACGCCCTTTTCTTCCTTCATCTTGTCGATAAGCTCTTCAAAGTATTTCTTACCAACTTCCATAACTACGTCAGAATACATCTGGATGAATCTTCTGTAGCAGTCCCAAGCCCAACGAGCATTGCCGGACTTTTCAGCGATAGTATTAACAACAGTTTCATTGAGACCGAGGTTGAGGATTGTATCCATCATACCGGGCATTGAAGCTCTTGCGCCTGAACGAACGGAAACGAGAAGCGGGTTCTCCTTATCGCCGAACTTCTTGCCGGTGATACCTTCCATCTTTGTGATGTACTCGTTGATCTCAGCCATGATCTCGTCAGAGATACCGCCGTCCTCGTAGTACTGTGTGCAAGCCTCAGTTGTGATCGTGAAACCCTGAGGAACAGGGAGACCGATGTTTGTCATCTCAGCGAGGTTAGCGCCCTTACCGCCGAGAAGTTCTCTCATGTTAGCATTACCTTCGGAAAAAAGGTAACAATATTTGTTTGCCATTGGTATATACCTCCAGTTTTAGACTTTGCGGAAGCGGACATAGTTGTCCTATTCCGACTTGATTATATTATAACATAAAATGCCGGAAAATGCCATATAGAATAAGGTAAAAAAATATAGTGGATTTTATTGCAGTTTGCACAAATTAATGTGAAAAGAAATAAATAAGGGACAAAACACTTGCATTTATTGTTTATTTTTGTAATAATTGCATTATAGATATTTTTTGGGGGTCTTCATTATTATTATGGAGTCGGGACTGCTGTCCCCATTGACCCATAAAATAATGTATAATAATTGGAGGTATTATGATATGGATAAGGCAGTAATTCTTGCCGGAGGACAGGGTAAGAGAATGAAGGCAGAAATGCCTAAACCGCTTTTTAAGGTACTTGGCGAGCCTATGCTCGAATGGGTCATAACAGCGTGTGAGAGTGCAGATGTAAGCGATATCTGCGTGGTAAAGGGATATAAGGGCGAGATGATAGACGAATATCTCGCCGGAAGATACACTACCGTCAATCAGGCAGAGCGCCTCGGTACAGGTCATGCGGTACAGCAGGCGATACCTTTCCTCGAAAAGGACAAAAGCGGCAATACACTCGTACTTTGCGGCGATGCTCCGTTTATCGATGAGGACACTATCAGGCATTCGCTCATGCTTCATAAGCAGAACGACAACGCTGTAACGGTCATTACGGCTGAACTCGACGACCCGACAGGCTACGGACGCATAGTCCGCTCTGAAAATGGTATCAAGGGCATAGTTGAACATAAGGACGCTACACAGGCACAGCGCAGTATCAGGGAAGTTAATTCCGGTGCTTACTGGTTCAAAACAGCTGACCTTATAAATCTTCTCGGCAAGCTTACAAATGACAATGTGCAGAATGAATACTATCTTACCGATACAGTCGGCATAGCTCTTGCTGAGGGCAAGAAAGCCGGAGCGTACCGCTCGCCTAACGCTAATATAATCAAGGGTGCGAACGACCGCCGCGACCTGCTTGAACTCAATAACTACGCGCGTATGGAGGTTATAAACAAGCACCTTATCAACGGCGTTGAGTTCGTATGTACAGACGGCGTTATCATCGAGAGAAGCGTTGAGATAGGTCTCGGCACGTCTATTCAGCCGAATACGATTCTCCGCGGCAATACAAAAATAGGCGAGGGCTGTGTCATAGGACCTAATTCTGTCGCAGAAGACTGCGTTATCGGCAATAACGTTATATTCAATACAGCTCAGGCATATCAGTCAGAGATTGAAGACGGAGCAAATGTGGGCCCGTTCGTACATATCCGTCCTGACAGTAAAATAGGTTCAGAGGCGAGAGTCGGAGACTTCGTTGAACTCAAAAATTCGACTATCGGAAGCAAAACTGCCATCGCTCACCTCGCTTATATCGGTGACAGTGATATCGGCAGAAAGGTGAATATCGGCGCAGGAACTGTTACTGTCAACTTCGACGGCGTTGCGAAGAGCCGCTGTGTTATCGGCGATTACAGCTTCATAGGAAGCAATACGAGCCTTATTGCACCTCTCCGCCTCGGCAAGGGTGTCTATACAGCCGCAGGAACGACAGTTACACGCGATGTTCCGGACTATGCACTCGCTATCGACAGAGGAGAGCTCAAGGTAAATGAGGGCTATACTCTCCGCAAGATGAAGGCTAAGAAGTAATGGATATCGCCTTAATAATAATCGGCGCGGTAATAATAATCCTTCTGATAATGGTACTTCTGCGTCTGAAAGCAGTCGGCAGAACTGACGGCGATGCGCTTAATAAAGCTGTTTCGGCAGGTATGCGTGAACTACAGCGCGGTTACAGCGAGGAGCTGAACGGCAATATGCAGACGTTCAGCCGCCTCATAGCTGATAATCAGCGGCTTGCCTCGGAGTCTCAGCAGAGACAGATTTCCGGTATGGACGAGAAGCTTTCTCAGCATATCGCGGTAATGAGCCGGTCAGTTTCCGAGAAACAGGAGCAGTCAGGCAAAGCAATGAACGATTCGCTCCGCAACCTCGAAAACCGCTTCAAGACACTCGAATCGTCGAACAACGAAAAGCTTGAAGCTATGCGGCTGACAATGATGCGTCAGCTCACGACGATACAGGAAGAGAATCAGAAAAAGCTCGACGTCATACAGAATACCGTAAACGAAAAGCTTGAAAGTCAGCTGCAGAAGTCGTTTAAACTTGTCAGTGAGAGACTTGAAAAGGTATATGAAAGTCTCGGTGAGATGCAGAGTATCGCTTCCGGAGTGGGCGACCTCAAAAAGGTGCTCACTAACGTAAAGACCCGCGGTATCCTCGGTGAGATACAGCTTGGAAGTATCATTGAGGAGATACTTCCCCGCGAGCTTTACGATACCGAAGTTCCGACTATTCCTGAAAGCCGGAATCATGTTGAGTTTGCGGTCAAGCTTCCGGGAGCGGCGGACGGCTCAAATATCTACCTGCCTATCGACTCGAAATTCCCCGGTGATACGTACTCTGCTCTTCAGGAAGCATACGATTCCGGTGACAGGGAGCGTATCGAAGCGGCAAGAAAAACTCTTGAAGCCGTTATGAAGAAGTGTGCAGGGGACATTCGTACAAAGTACGTAGCTCCACCGTATACTACCAATTTCGGAATAATGTTCCTGCCGTTTGAGGGACTCTATGCAGAGGCTGTCAAGCTCGGACTTGTCGAGACCTTGCAGCGCGATTACAGCGTAAGCATAACCGGACCCTCGACTATGGCGGCAATGCTGAATTCGCTGCAAATGGGATTCCGCACGCTTGCGATACAGAAACGCAGCAGCGAAGTATGGGAGATACTCGGCTCTGTCAAGAAGGAGTTCAACAATTTCAGTGAAGCTCTTGAAAAGACACAGAAGCATATCCGTCAGGTGGACGACGACCTTGAAAAGCTCATAGGTACGCGCACCCGACAGATAAACAGGAGCCTCAGCAAGGTCGAGCTCCCGCTCGATGAAGGTCAGGAATAAGACGAGTTTGGAGAATGCTTATGAAAACAAAAGAAGTTAAGATCCCGATGATAATAAGCATCGCACTTTATTTTACAGCGGTCCTTGTCGACTTGTGCTGCTTTATGATGCAAAAGTCACTCATACGGTTTCCGGTCGATAAATTAGTCTTTCCGCCTTGTATAATAACGCGTATCGTGGTATTGCTCCTATTGGGCGCATTTATGATAGCTATGTCATTATATAAAGGCGATTCGAGAAAGCTTGTGAGCTGGATAATGATAGGTGCGTATGTCGTGCTTTCTCTTGCTATCACATATGGCGGTATTTGGGTAAATCAGTTGATAGTGACCGTTAGCGACACAAGACACTTTGCTGCTGTAAATACTATTGAATCCTATTGTGCAATGTTTGACAGACCGTTTACTATGGTAGCGGCAATATGTGCGTTTATTGCAATAGGACGCTATGGCGTCATTGCTGAAAAAACTGAACAGGAATAACAAAAGGACGGAAAGGGATACCCTTTCCGTCCTTTTTTACATTGTTACGATAAAGCAGATGCTCTTGCCCTCGATGTTGTCAACGCTGACCTTGAACTTGTGCTTGTCGATGATAGACTTAGCTATCGCGAGACCAAGTCCGTAGCCGCCGGTTGCTCGGTTTCGGGAGGCATCGCTGCGGTAGAATCGCTCGAAAATCTTGTCTTTTTCCGAGTCCTTTACACCTTTTCCGGTGTTGTAGACAGAGAATACGGGTCTGCCGTTTTCGGTGGTGAGCGAAACTCTGACAGTGCCGCCGTCCTTGGAGTATTTCAGGGCGTTGTCGATGAAAATCGCCGCCATTTGCTTGATATGCTGTTCGCTTCCGGTAGTTCTTATTCCGTCATCAATGTTGAGGACGAAGTTCTTGTTAGTCTCGAATGCCTGACACTCAAATGGCAGTGCAGTATTTGTAATAGCCTTGCTAAGGTCGAATTCTGACTGTATAAAATCGTGGGAATTGTTTTCGAGTCGCGTAAGATTCAGAAGGTCGTTGACTAAGACGTTCATGCGGTCGGTCTGGTCCATGATATACGTCAGCCACTTGTTTTCGCCTATTTCACCGGCGAGAACGTCTGCATTTGCGGAGATGACCGTGAGCGGAGTCTTGAGTTCGTGGCTTGCGTCCGAGATGAACTGTTTCTGCTTGTCGAAGGCGGTACTGATAGGTTTAACTATCAATCCGCTCAGGAAGTAGCCGAGAGCGGAGAGTATCACAACGCTGATAGAACCCACTATCACCGTAATGCGTTTGAGCTTTTTCATCATGTTCATCTCGCCGCTCTTGTCTGTGAATACTATGAGGGTGCCGTTGGACTTCTTTTCAACGCAGAACTGATAATTATTCGCCATTCCGCTCACAGCGTTGCTGTCGAGTATCTTGTCGATGTACTGCTGAGCGACTTCCTCAGTCATGTCACTGTTGCGGATATCGAGGTATTTTCCGTCTTTGTCAGCCATAATGATGAAGAAATCTATAGAACTGAGCGATTTCGGAACAGAGTCGACGTAGTTTCTGCCAAAGTTTCTGCCGGTTTCGCGAGGGGGTTCCGACGGTGTTTGCGTGGTGGATACGGGTATATCGGTACTTTCGTTGCAGTCGATGATCGTATAGCCGTCGAGGACGGGTACCTGCATGATATTAGCCTGCGGCTGTATATGGCAGTCATGGTCATCTTTTATCCAAGGTGTCCACGGCGGCCACGGGCCGTGATATTCCCATTGAGGAAACTGACCGTCGCATCCGTTATTTTCGGTTGGCTTGGGTGGTTCTTCAATATGAGGAGGCTTTCTTTTGAGATCGTCGTTATCGTCGTCGTTATTGTCGGTGTCATCATCGTCATCATCATCTTCGTCATCGTCGTCAACTTTGGGACTTGCCGGCGGTGTCGTAACTGGCGGAGAAGTAGGTTCCGGAGCCGGAACTTCGACTGCTTCCGGCGCTTCCGGAGCAGGTGACTCTTTCTGTACCGGCGGAGGAACTTCTGCGGCGGGTTGTTCTTCTGCTTTTGTTTCAACAGTTGTAACGGCGTTAGTTGAAGTTGAAGAGACAGACGAAGCTGCTGTCGTAGCTGTGGCAGAGGAAGCTTTTGAAGTCTGAGTTGGTTTTTCGGGCTGTTCATCGGGTTTGTAAGGCGGCTGAATGTTTTCATCCCTGAATTTGCCGTCAGGCGGCTGGAAGGTGAAGGTTTTTACATTGCTGTCGTATTCGACACCTGCGGCAACCTGTTCAAGGACGACTTTGGTCTGATGCTCCATAACAGTGTCCATGATAATGTTTATAGAGCCGAGTACACCGATGAATATTGCGAGGAGTATCGATGTTATGATGCCGAAAAACTTTAGCTGTAGTTTTCTGAACAAGGCGGCACCTCCTGTCATTCAAGCGAATAGCCGATACCGCGTGCGGTCTTGATTTGGACCGGCGCAGAGATAACGGATAGTTTTTTTCTGAGGAAGGAGATATACACTTCGATATTGTTGTATTCAATATCACTTTCGTATCCCCATATTTTCTCGATAATGCGTTCTTTAGGCAGTATCTGATGCGGATTTGCGATGAGAAGCTCCATTATCTGATACTCCTTGAGACTGAGTTTTACGTCACTTCCGCCGTAGCTGATAGAGCAGGTGTTTTTATGAAGCTCAAGACCGTTGAATTCGACTTTGTTTTCGTCGATTATCTCACCTTTTCTGCGTGTGAGAGCGCGTACACGCGCAAGAAGTTCACCGGTCACGAAAGGCTTTGTAAGGTAGTCGTCAGCACCGCAGTCGAGACCGTTTATCTTGTCGTCGACCTCGCTTCTTGCTGTAAGCAGGAGTACGGGAGTGCTCACTTTTTCACTGCGCAGGCGGCGGAGTACCTCAATGCCGTCCATTCCCGGGAGCATTATATCGAGGAGTATGCAGTCATAAACACCGGTAAGCGCGTTATCGAGTCCGGCGATACCGTCATAAACGGTGTCAACGGAGTACATATTACGTTTAAGTATTTCGCTGAGAGCATCAGCAAGCTGTATTTCGTCTTCAACCACGAGAAGTTTCATATTAATCCCCCTTTAAGAAGCGTATACCGCTCCATACTATTTACATTATACCATAAAATCTTTAAATAGGCTTAAAAATCTTTAAGATTGAGCCGCTTATATAGAAAAAATAAGAAGTGATTTTTGTGCAAATTTCCGGTTTTGTCAGATTTGAATAAACAAATGTTGACTATTTTTCAGATATATGGTAAAATTATTGAGTAATAGGACGTGATATCTCTAAAGGGTATCAGGATAATTAGCGGCGGCTGAATCGAAGCCGCCTGATATATATGCCGTAGGATAGGCGGCTTGGAAAGGGGCGTTTGGAATGCTTTCACCACAGGAACGTGAACGGAAAAAAGGTGTGTTTGCAAAGGCACTCCGCTCCGGAGGAAATGCAGATACTCAGCGATATCTTGAGCTTTACGGCGATTTCAGCCAGAACGGCTATACCCGTGAACTCGCAGAAAACTATGCGGACTCTTTCGTGAATGACCGCAAGAAACCGCTCCATGAGGACATTTTGCAGACTGTCCGGCTGTTTGAGAGAATACGCGATTACGGCAGTGCTGAATTTTATCTTGAAATGCTTGCTGATAAGAAATTAAGCGGCGAGGACAGGTTCATATACTGCATCAACAGCCTGAATGTCAAGAGTAAACAGGGCCATTGGCGCGATGCTGAGGATTTTCGGACTGAGAATATCAATTTCATGCAGAAGCAGTCCGAAAAGGTCGATATGGACCTTCGTGCCGACCTTTATATCGCGCTTGCACTTGCCGACTGTGCGGCTAAGCACTATACGCAGGGGTTCAAGCTTCTCATGGGATTCGGCTATAAGCCGAAGGGCAAGAATGACCTGAAACTGCTTGATATCCTCATAACCGGCATTTATATCTGCTCGCAGACCGATAATCAGGGAACGGTCTATAATGCAGTGTCAAATGCGCACAGTGCTATGCGGCTTATAACCGAATATGAGCATCCGTGGCTTGAGGACTACTATGAACAGCGTATCAAAGATGCGGCAGAAGGTATAATATGAATTAGAATAATATTGCAGGGGCAGGAATGCTCCTGCAATAATTTTTTATCGCTTTATTAACAAAAAGTTCAAAAAAGTTTTGTTATAAGTTAGTGCGGGATTATAGTTTTTATTTTTTATGATATTAAAAAATGCCGGTTTAATGACCTGTTATTTTGTGATGTTAAAAAAACAAATGAGAGGACATAATGTGCTCTGAAGCACTGAAACAGCGCTGTTACGCGGTTCTGGAATATGATACTATGTTTTAATTTATCTATATACAGTACAAAAACTGCATATATGAACTAACTGTAGATAAATTATAATATATATTATATTTACAGAATATTAAATTAAAACGTAAGCTATCATTTGAGCAATATAGTCCTAAAAATCAGCAATATAATCTGTTGATTATCTCGTCCGTTTATTTTATAATACAAATGTCGGAACGGTTAATATCCGCTCCGCAACACAATAATTACGAATTTTATTGTGTCCTGTGATCTGCAGCAATTATAGTCAACGTAATGCTTTCCGGTTTTAAACTCCGCCGGATGTGAACTTACTTTATGTTGTAGCAAACATTCAAGCAATACAGCTGTTTATTAAACATTAATGCCTATAATATGTTTAATCGCCTAAATTCAGCTTTAAACAGTTTAAACGTTTTGAATACGTTCCGCCTTAGCATACGACTATATGGGTACTTCGGTTCTGTACCTGCTGCAAAACTGTTTATACGTATAGAGGGTGCGTATATACGGTAATGAAAGACGTTCTTCACTGACTATTGAGAGGGTGTCAGTGAAGAACGTCTTTTCATTTGCTATTTTTTATATTTTGTGGTATAATGAATATGTAATATTACTAAGGAGCGTTTTTAATGAGTATTTTTGATGTGTTCGACCGCATTTCCGCTGGTTCGACAGCCGCAGGCGGTAAAATAGAATATGTGATAGCCGGTCTCGGCAACCCCGGAATGGAGTACGAGGGTACAAGGCACAATGCCGGATTTTTTACTATAGATACACTCGCTGAACAGGCTGGTGTCACTATCGACCGGCTCCGCTTCAAGGGTAAGACTGCGGAGGCAACTATCGGCGGAAAGCGCTGTCTGCTGCTGAAACCCACTACATACATGAACAACAGCGGTGAATCAGTGGTGCAGGCACTTGAGTTTTATAAGATAGATGCCGCTAATCTCATTGTAATATATGACGATATCTCCCTCGCCCCCGGCAAGCTTCGCATAAGAAGAAAGGGCAGCCACGGCGGACACAACGGTATGAGAAGCATTATCGAACTTACCGGACGCGACGATTTTGAGCGTATCAAAATGGGTGTAGGCAAGAAGCCTCACCCCGACTACGACCTCGCAAAATGGGTACTCGGCAAGTTTAAAAAGGAAGATGCTGATAAACTCAAGGAAGCCGCCGACAATGCCTGCGAGTGCGTTAAACTCATGGTACAGGGCAAGACCGACGAGGCAATGAACAAATACAATTCATGACATGATGAATGCGGCTCATTTTATGATATGATTTCACATTCCGGGACCATGATTATGAATTTTACAGTTGGTGCAGTATGAAGATTTTCAAGGAAACATTTAGTGAGCTTTCCGGTTACAAGAGTATCCGTGAGGCTCTTGATAAGAACATTTCACCCGTCTCCGTGACGGGTCTTTCGCATATACACAGGGCACAGCTCATTTCCGCAGTAAATACGGGCAAGGTTGACCTTGTCATAACCGGAAGTGAAGCCGAGGCAAAAAAGCTTTGCGACGATATAAACATGATGTCGGGGAGTGAGACTGCCGTACTATTCCCGTCGAAGGAACTCGTTTTTACACCGGTAGACAGTGCAAACCGCGAGTATGAGTATATGCGCGTATCGGCACTTGCTCGTGCAGCGAAGGGCAGCTGCCGGACGGTATGTGCGAGTATAGAAGCCGTAATGCAGCCTGTAATCCCTGTAGGAGTGCTGATTGCGGCAGGAATCGAGCTTGCCGAGGGCGATACAGTCGACCGCGACAAGCTGTGTCTCGCACTCACAAGGAGCGGTTATCAGCGCAGTGAAAAGGTTGAGGGAGCGTCGCAGTTTTCGGTGCGCGGCGACATCATCGACATTTTCCCTGTGCAGGCGGATAAACCGCTTCGTATCGAGCTATGGGGTGACGAGATAGAGACTATATCCGAGTTTGAGACAGATACTCAGCGCCGTACTGATGTACACCCCGAAAAAGCTGAAATATCGCCTGCCGGAGAGATACTCTACGACGGGAATGAACTTGCAGACAAAATCGAGGAACTTTGCAAGCGTGTCCGCGGAAAGCGCATGGAGCTTGTCCGTGAGCACCTTGGTGCAGATGTTCGCCGTTTGAGGGCGGGGGAGATACTTGCGCACGGAATGAAGTACTATCCGCTTGTTTACGGTGAGCAGTCGACAGTTTTCGACTACATTGACGGAACTGTCCTTTTCAGCGATTATTCGGGAATCCTTGACTCTGCTAACGGTATAATGTCGCGTTACAATGAGGACGTAAAGATACTCATGGAGGACGGTCAGCTCTGCAAGGGACTTGACGGCTACTGCCTTGAACTTGCGAAAATACAGCACATCGCCGAAAAGCGGAATTGTCTTTATCTGAGCAATTTCCTACAGGGCGGCGAGCGAATCGAGTACAAGCGGCTTGTAAGCTTTGAAGCGATGCAGACAGCCTCATGGGGCGGTGAGCTGAAACAGCTTATTGAGGACGTTTCCGACTATATAAGCCGGAAATACCGCATAATACTCTGTGCCGGAAGTGAAAAGACACTTCCGATAATCCAGCAGGACCTCGCTGACAACGGTATCCCCTGCGACCTTGCTTCCGACGAGACAGATGCCGGATACGGCAGAGTGTACCTCATGTCGGGAAGTCTCAGCGGCGGATTCGAGTACCCCGAGAATAAAACGGTACTAATCACGCAGGGACGGTCTATGGACTCAGTCCGCAGGAAAAAGCGGAAGAAGAAAAACAAGGCTGAGGAGATACGCAGTCTCGCGGATATCGCGGAGGGCGACCTTGTAGTACATTCGAGCCACGGTATCGGACGTTTCATCGGTATACGCAAGCTCGAATTCGACGGAGTTACCAAGGACTACATAACTATACAGTACGCAGGCACGGATAAGCTTTATATACCGGTAACTCAGCTTGACATGGTGTCGAAGTACATCGGACCGCGTGACGACAGCGGTGTTAAGCTGAACAAACTCAGCTCCGGAGAGTGGCAGCGTACAAGAAGCAACGTAAAGCGTGCCGTAAAGGACATGGCACACGAGCTGATAGCACTCTATGCAAAGCGTGAGAAGAGTGTAGGATTCGCATTTTATCCCGATGACGAGATACAGCGTGATTTCGAGGAACGTTTCCCATACGTAGAGACAGATGACCAGCTTAATGCAATTGCGGAGATAAAGTCCGACATGGAGCGCGGCAGACCTATGGAGCGGCTTCTCTGCGGAGATGTCGGATTCGGCAAGACCGAGGTTGCTCTCCGTGCGGCGATGAAGTGTATACTTGCAGGCAAGCAGTGCGCACTTCTCGCACCTACGACAGTTCTCGCATATCAGCACTATCAGACAGCACTGCGCCGTTTCGAGCATTTTCCGGTAAACGTCGAACTGCTCAGCCGCTACCGTACACCGCGTCAGCAGACCGAGATAATCAAGAAGCTCAAACAGGGCAAGATAGACCTGCTTATCGGCACTCATAAAATCATTCAGAAGAGCGTCGTTTTCCGCGACCTCGGACTCGCGATAATCGACGAGGAACAGCGTTTCGGTGTTGCGCACAAGGAAAAATTCAAGGAGAGTTTTACCGGTGTTGATGTACTCATGCTCTCGGCGACACCTATCCCGCGAACTCTCAACATGGCGATGAGCGGAATACGCGATATGTCGGTACTTGAAGAGCCGCCGCAGGACAGATATCCGGTTCAGACCTATGTTATCGAGTACAATGCAGGTACGATAGTTCAGGCGATAGTACGTGAACTCCGCCGCGGCGGACAGGTATACTATATCCACAACCGCGTAGAGACTATTCAGGCGTGTGCGGCACGTTTGCAGGAATTTCTGCCCGATGCGCGTATCGCGTATGCACACGGACAGATGAGTGAGGACGAGATGAGTGACATATGGGAACAGCTCGTTGAGCATGAGATAGACATTCTCGTCTGCACCACCATTATCGAGACCGGAGTTGACGTACCGAACGTTAACACGCTGATTATCGAGGATTCCGACCGCTTCGGACTCTCTCAGCTGTATCAGCTCCGCGGAAGAGTAGGACGCTCCAACCGCCGCGGCTACGCGTATTTCACCTATCGCAGAGACAAGGTATTGACGGAAATTGCGACCAAGCGACTGAATGCTATGAAGGAGTTCACGCAGTTCGGAAGCGGATTCCGCATAGCTCTCCGTGACCTTGAGATACGCGGAGCAGGAAGTATACTCGGCGGCAGTCAGCATGGACACATGGAAGCAGTCGGATACGATATGTATTTACAGCTCCTGTCTGAGGCTATAGCGGAGGAAAAAGGCGAAAAGCCGGAAAAAGTGCCGGAGTGTCTTGTTGATATACAGATCGATGCGCACATTCCCGAAAAGTACATTTCAAGCCTGAATCAGCGTATCGACCTCTACCGCAAGATAATGAACGTCACACGCGACGAGGACAAATTCGACCTTGTTGACGAGCTTATCGACCGTTACGGTGAACCGCCGAAGTCGGTACTCGGACTTATCGAGGTGTCACTGCTGAGAAATACCGCAGCACATCTCGGAATCACGGAAATATCGCAGAAAAACGCACAAATGTACTTCTACACGGAGTACCTGACGATAGACCAGATAAGTGCACTTTCGGCGGCATACAAGGGTAAAATAACGTTCAACGGCTCTGGAAAGTCATACGTATCGGTGAAGATAGACCCGAAAAAACTGCCGTTTGATATGATGAAGGAAGTTGTAGGGATAATCAATTCAGCGGTGTCGGAAGATAGTAAAAATGCACATATAACCGGCTGATACGTTGTGCATAATCACAGTTTACAATCAGCAGTATTTATGGTAAAATTATGACATAATTCATACGGAAAAACGGAGATGATAAAATGGACTATAGAAGAATAATTTCGGGTGCAATGGCACTTACTATCGCAGCGGCTATGACAGGCTGTGCGGGTTCAGATAAAGGCGAAAAATCGGAGAATAAGGAGTCAACAACAGCGGCTTCGACTACTGCTTCAACAGCAGAGGAGACTACCGAGCCTTCAACCGAGCCTGAGCCGCCTCACCCTGTTGACTGCGACGACCCGAATGCGATAACCTTTGACGACGGCGACTTCTCATTCGCTTCTGTGAACGAGGACGACGTTGACTCAGCAAAGGGAACTCTTGAGATTGCCGAGGTAGAAGGAAATAAAATGCTCAGATTCAAAGACAGCGGTACAAACTTTGCCGACGGAACTGTTCAGAAGATAAAAATTGACGCGGTAAAGCTCCTTTCACCGGAAAACCTTGCAAAGGTACGCTCAATTGAACTTGATGTCTACGCTGACGCTACTGCCGAAGACTACGAAAATGAGGACGGCGAAAAGCTGAAAGCTCCCGGCTGGATAGGCGGAGGCGGCGGTGCAAACGTTGCCGGCGACAAATGGTGCGAGTTCAAAGAATGGAGCGGCGGCGAGTACAACTTTGAAATGTCGGGCGCATCACACGTTACATTCAAGTTCCTGCTTGCAGACAGCGGCGAATGCTGGGACGAAAGCATGGACGAAGCAGTTATGCAGATAATGAGATGGGGCGCTCAGAACGAGGGAAATATGTATATCGACAACATCGTTTTCCTTGACAGCGACGGAAAATCTCTCCCCATTGAAAAAACAGCCGGAGAGTCTGCGGAAGAATCAACAGACTCAGCAGAAGCGGCTGATACAACTCTCAGCACTGAAGACGATATAGACAAGATCATAGCGTCAGGGATTGCCGAGGGCGAGAAAATAGCGGCTGAGGCGCAGAAACAGGCAGAGGAAGCGATAGCAGAGACTTCAAAAATGGCAGAATAAAACTTAATCAGAAATGATTTAAGGCAGCATATGTGAGGTATGCTGCCTTTTATTATTAAAAATTGTAGCGTTTAGCTATTTTTGACTTGACAAGAAATATGCGATATGATATCATAATATACAGATATTAAATTTCAATATCTATTATACATTTAGGAGGCTTATAATGAAATTAAGAAAATCTTTTGCAGGTATTTCTGCAATGCTCATCACTGCAGGTGCACTTCCTTTTTCACAGGCCGCTGCATTTGCTGCTGATTCAGCTAAGGAAAATACATTTACAAAGGGTACTATACCGGCTTATGTTTATTCGCTTGATAACAAGGTCGATATAGAGTGCAGATTCTACGAGGATATGCCGAATGTACCCTATATAAAGATTTCTGATTACTATAAAAACTATTCCGGCGATGCACTTGAGATAAAGGGCGAAAAGGGCAAGTATACCGTTACAACTCCCATCGGAGCAACAGCAACTATAGATGTAAACAGTGATACTCTTGAATCCGCAGAATATGAGGCATTTTTCCGCCCGACAGCTGAACTCAGCGAAGATAGCGGTCTTGTAGAATTGTTTGTAAATAGTACGGATGTAAAAACTGAGGGTGACCCCAAGCCCATGACCATTGACTTTGCGTCTTACAATATAGATATCTACGGCGATGACAATGAGATATGGATGCCTGCACCAACGATATGCAACATTTTTACAGGTGACATACTTGACGGTGTATACTGTCAGGACTCTATCGCTTTTGTAAATATGCTAGACCCCAGCTTTACAAGAAACTCTGTACTCACAATGCAGAAGGCACAGGAATATGCGAATAATATGATTGAAAACGGCAGACCTGCTGACCTTGTAAAGTATAATTACTTTGAGCTTTGCCGTACATTCGACAGCGAATACGGCTACCCCGGAAGAATCCCTCTTAACGATATAATAGCAGAAAAGGGACTTGATAAAACACTTGCCGAGACAAACACAGATACAAAGCTTGTAAGAAGTCACCTTCTCTCAACTGATTACAAGGAGTACCTTCTGGGACTTGTCGAGCTTGAAGGTTATCTCTGGGACGGCGGTCATACAACTATTGCTTCTACAGGTTTCGGACTTCTTCCAAACGATTTGACCAAACCGGCTATTGATGGATTCTTAAGCCATGGAGGCTATCAGCTTGCTTCAGATTTATTTGAAGATAATGATATGAATAATGCTTCTGCAATGGGAGCAATTGCCGCAAGAACGGCGTTAATGGGCGAAGAGACTGCACCTGTATTATACAGATATATCGAGGAGGGCGATACGGCTTATTTCTCGTTCGACAGCTTTATGTCGTGTGATTTGGCAGGCTGGACTGCATATTACAAAGGTGAGGGCGAGCGTCCAGCCGATATTGTTTCAGCATTTTATGACTGTGTAGTAAAGGCAGACAAGAACCCTGCTATCAAGAATTTCGTAGTAGATATTTCTACAAACGGTGGCGGACTTATTCCTGTAGAGCAGTATATGATGGCAATTATGGCTGATCAGAAAACTTCTGTAAATGAAAATGTAAGACTTGGAGTAAAGACAACAACATTTTATACAGCCGACAAAAATCTCGACGGTAAATTTGACGATGCAGACAATAATCTTAAATTTGACCTCAACTTTGGTGTCCTGACATCAAGATGTTCATTCTCATCTGCTAATATTCTTCCATCAGATGCAAGAGACTCGCAGATACTTATTCTTGGCGAGAAGTCCGGAGGCGGCTCATGCAGTGTAATGACTTACATGACAGCTGACGGTATGCCTATAACGATTTCATCAGCAAAGATCAGATTTGCAAATCATAAAGGCGAGAATATCGATGCAGGAACAGAACCTGATTTCAACTATGTTATAAATTCAACTGACGAAGAAACAGGTGCGACTGTAAAGGACTTCTCAACAGCATTTGACCCCTATGAGGTAAGCAGAGCATTTGCAAAGTTCTACAACCAGGCAGTTTATATGCTTGGTGACCCAAATAACGATACAAAGATAGATTCAAAGGATGCCACTTTTGTACTCAGTGCATATGCCGCACTCGCAACAGGTGATGGTATAACAGATGTTGAGAGAATGGCAAGTGACGTAAACGGCGACAGCAAGGTAGATTCAAGAGACGCATCAGATATACTTGCATACTACAGCTACAGGTCCACAGGCGGTAAGGACGGTATCGTAACATTTCTCGAATCTGAGGAATAATAAAACCATCGTTTTTGATGTCTGAACTGATATATAAGTTTATACTTTTATTGAGGAGGAACCTTATCCCAAGGGTTCCTCCTCAGAATTTTTCCGGTAAAGGTATAGATTTATGTATTGGTATCTGCATCAGGAACGGTGGCTTTTCTTTATCCGCGAGTATTCGGCAAAGAGCATGACAGTCATAAGTATCAGCAGCACAGAAGGTACAGGAGAAGCACCGCGGTGCAGCTGAGAACGCATAGCTGCGGCACATACAGTCTTTCCGACAAAGAAATGCGGCAGCAGGACTCTGCAAATGCCGAAGCTCAGCGCAGAGGCGCAAATACGGAGCAAAAAAGCCGGAGCGAGCGAAAGTTCACCGCGGTATATTGCCGAAAGCTGCATGAATACACACAGTCCGCCGAATGAGACAAGACCGGCAGCAGGCGGCAGGAGTGTCATGTTGCCGCAAGGGAGACTGCTTACGGCAGTGACGTCGATAACGGAACCGATGATTCCTGTGGCAGAGGATAAGTCTCTTCCGGTTGCGGAGGAGAGAAGTTCAGCAGCGGCAGGGATAATTCCGAAACATTCGAGAAGTGACGAAATGACGGCAAAAGCTGCGACAGCAAAGCAAATCTCGCCCATAGACCGACCGGCGGCAGAAACGCAGTCAGCGAGCATATCTGCGCGCAGTCTGACTCCGGCAGTGTGAGGACGTCCGTTACCGTGCTTTCTTAAAAAGAATGAAACAGCAAAAGCAAGAATTACGTTTGAAGCGGTGCACGAGAGAATCAGCAGCAGACCGGCAGAAGCAGGGGAGTAGAATAGTCCGGCGGCACAGCCGAAAACGAATGCAGGACCCGCTCCGAAGCAGATACCGGTCAGTAATTCGGCGTCACGCCGTGATATTCTGCCGCTGAGGTACAGCGACAACAGCATTTTTGCGCCTACTGGGTAGCCTGCAATATTAGAAAAGAGGAATATCGCAAAAATATCGCCGTCCATACCGAAAAAAAGTCTGCCGGCTTTGTGCAGGAATTTTCCGGCAGCGGAGACAGTGCCGCTGTGCAGAAGCAGTCCTGACACAGCCATCATCGCGTAAAGGGAGGGTATAACTGTCGTAAGGCACCTTTCGATTCCGCAGACAGTTCCTGCTTTTACAGCGTCCGCATTGAAAATACAAGCCGCCGCAGCAGTGATAAGCATAACGGCAGCAATGAAAGACTTTGTTTTTTTCATAATTATCACCCAGTCAATCATATTATTGAGAGGGTGATATTATGTTTGAAAATCTACATGAAAAAATGCGCGGCAGTTTTTCACTCGGTGCAGGTATGCACATAGACGGCAACCGCGAGCTGATAATTGAGAATTGCAGCCGTATAGAGGAGTATGACGAGGTATTCATGCAGCTTATTTCCGGCAGACTGCGCGTGCAGATATGGGGAAACTCGCTCCGCGCCTTTGACTTTAAGACTCATGGAGTTGTGATACGTGGGAAGATATCGCGTATAGAGCTTGCGGAAAGGAGTACTGCGGATGAAAAATCAGCTCAAGGGAAGTGTTAAGATAAATGCAAGCGGAAAGAATCTTTACCGTTTCATAAACGATATACACGACAGCCGCATAAGCTGTTTCAGTCAGTACGTTAAGAGCGGCACACTGAGTGCGGAAATATACCGTGCCGACCTCAGCAGTATTTCTGACCTTGCGGAAAAGCATGGTATAGAGCTGAAAAGCTTTGAGTACGACACACTTTCGGCGGAGGTCATACGTCGTCGCGGAAGATTCGGGATAATAATCGGACTTGTTCTTGTGCTTGCGGCATCGCTCTATTTTTCGGGAGTTATCGTAACCATAGACATACAGGGGAACGAAAGAGTGAGCGATACGGCGATACTGTCGGCGCTTGATGAAATGGGCATACATTCGGGTACACCATTCGGGCAGATAGACTATATCAAGAGCGAGAATCAGCTAAGGGTGATGGTGAACGGAATATCATGGGCAGGAATGCACCGTACCGGACACCGGTTAGTAGTTGAGGTCACGGAGATAGTTGAGAAGCCGGAAATGGTGAATAACCGTATTCCGTGCAACCTAATAGCCGACCGCGAGGCAGAGATAACGTACACGTCAGTCCTTGACGGCAGATTAATGCACATCGTAGGCGACTACGTCCGACCGGGCGACATGATAGTGAGCGGAGTAACGACGGACGATACCGGACACACGACACTTCATCATGCAATGGGGTCTATAAAGGGAAAATACAGTGATGAAGCGGTTTTCACAGGCGATTTCACAAAGGAACGGCTGATTCCTGCCGGAAGCGAAGATACACGGCGGAAGATACGGCTTTTCAGTCTTGATATACCGCTGTATATAGGCAAAAATAATTATGAGTACCGTTCATGCGAGCATTATTCAAAGCCGCTCACAGCATTTGGAAGTACACTTCCTATCAGCATAGAGACTGACAGATACACCGAGTATGAGCGGACAGAGGTGACCTTCACAGAGGAGGAGTTATCCGCAGAGCTTATGGAGAAGGTGTATCTGTACGAGAAAAATTTTCTGAGTGACTGCGACATACTTGAACGAGACATCGCAACAGAAGAAAAAGACGGCAGACTGACCATGAAAGTCAGCTACCGTCTTGAAGGCGAAATATGCCGTAGTATGGAGATACTGATGAAATGAGGCTATTTTTTTAGTTTTCGTTCAGCACGGAGTTTTTTGAAGAAATCGGTCAGCAGAGCCGCACATTCCTCCTCCATAACACCGCCGACGACCTCCGGTTTATAGTTATATGGAAACTCAAACATATTCTGCACCGAGACAGCCGAGCCACTTTTGAAGTCATAAGCGCCGAAATAAACGTTGTCGATGCGGGAATTGATGATAGCACCGCAGCACATCGGGCACGGTTCAAGAGTTACATATAATGCGCAGTCGGGGAGTCTCCAGCCGCCGAGTTTTTTGCAGGCTTCGTCAATAGCGATAAGCTCAGCGTGAGCGAGGGCATTTTTAGCAGATTCGCGTTTATTTCTGCCTTCGCCGACTATCTCGCCGGTAGATTTTTTCACTACCACCGCTCCCACGGGAACTTCTCCTTCGTCGCCTGCGAGTTTAGCGAGAGCCAAAGCTTTTTCCATGAATAAGTCCGTCATCTTGCAGACACCACAGTTGCATAAGCGATGCAAACCAGTGCGACCGCCGAATAGGGGAAAGACTTAAGGCAATGAACAAAGCGCTTGAACGGGGTGAGTTCGGAGTTGAACTTTGCGATGCCGTTGCGTTTTTTTCTTACACATTCAAACCAGTAAACAGCAAAAGCGATAACACCGGCGAAGAAAACGATGATCATGAAGATGTTACGTGTAAGAGGCATTTTAGTGGTGCGGTCGGTCTCTATGACGAGGATAGCGAGGTTATACATCTTATAAATCATGCTTACCGAAATAGCAGTAAGGATAGTACCGCTGCTGACCATTCCATAGGCAGCGACAAGATAAATGAGGATATTTATCGGCATTTCGGCGAGGTCCTGAGAGAGCAGACCCGCAGTCAGAGCGGTCATGATAATAGCGAACGGGTCGCCGAACTGTCTCATAACAGCGAACATTGCGCCGCAGAAGAAGAGCTGAGTGATGGTTGACATAACAACGACGTCGAAAATGGTATAGATAACGAATTCCGACTGATCCCATACAGATACGTCGGCATTGATACTTCTGAAATAGTCGTAGATCTCCTTTGAATCGCTTGAATACGCACTCGGAAGGGCAGCGGCAGTACAGACGATAAGAGCCATAGCGATAGCGCCCATCATAGCGAAACTGTTGTGGAGATGTCCCATGAATTCGACTTTTCTCGGCAGTTTGAATCTGAAATGGACGTATAGAAACGGAACGAGTATCTGAATAAGCGGCATGACTATCTGAGCGGTAACGATCTCTTTACTGCCGCCGTAGATAGACGAACTGAAGAAATCGATATGGATATTGAAACCGAGTGCAGAGAACAGAAGCAAACCGAGTTTATTGAGGATATGGAAGAAAATCATCCACAGGAGCGCGGCAACGCCGATAACTCCGAAAATACGGGTAAGCACTTCTTTTTCATCATCTATAGCAGAACTTGCGACAAAACCTTTGCCGTCTATGTAAACTTTTTCATTTTTATTTGCCTGAAAGCGGAAGGCGAAGCGATTATTCTTTTTACGTCTCCAGCTTTTGAACAATTCGTTGTAAGAGTCGGTCTGAGTAGAGTAGTCGAACTCGTCGATAACGTTTATGACTGATCTGACCTCATCACGGTTGTTTTCGTTCACCCGATCACCTCCTGAACGATCATATATACATTTTATCACATAATGGTACAGATAGTGTTATATTTTTAGTCATGATTCATTAAGGTTCTGTAAATATGTTTTATGTTTGTCGGGGGATTATTCCATAACGTGCTCCATAGCACAGTAAAAAATGCGCTGAACGTGGTCATCGCAGAGTGAGTAGAAGACGGTTTTGCCCTCGCGCCTTGCATTGACGAGGCGAGCCTGTTTCAGAACTCTCAGCTGATGCGAGATAGCCGACTGTGTCATACCAAGCAGATTAGCGATATCGCAGACACACATCTCACTCTGCTCCAGTACGAAGATAATGCGGATACGTGTCGGGTCACCGAAGACCTTGAGAAGCTCAGCCGCATCGTACAGGACAGACTCGTCCGGCATGACCTTAGCGACTTTATCGATTATATCCTGATGGACTTTATGTTCTGTGCAGGTGAGTTCATCCATACTATCTCTCCTTTTGTGTGGTATAGCCTTAAAAAAGCTCCATCATTGAAACTATCTGCATAGTCATAAAAACGGCAGAAGCACTTGCGAAGAAGCCGACTACGCAGGTAATGATGGTATAAATGTCATAAACTTTTTTCATGCTTTTACTGAACATGACATGGTATTCTTTATCAGTGCGGTACATCTTATCATTAAGAATGACCTCACTCGGGAAAATACATGGATACTCCTCACCGTCAACGATGTAGAATGCGACTTTGTATTTACCGTTTTCCGCCTTGTCGATACGTGAGAAGCGAGCTTTTTTTCTTTTGGTAAAAAGCAGGCGAACGATGAAATAGGCAAAAAGCAGGAGCATAGCGATAATAGTCAGCTCAATAAGAACGAGTCCGCCTGCAATTATCATTTCGTTGCTGACACCGAGTATCTTGCATAAAACGATAACAACTATCAATACGAGAATAAGTTCCATAAGTTCGCCTCCTTTTGAAGGTGCATATATAATGATTATAACACATATTTTAAAAAATAGCAACTATTAAATTGATTAACTATACGATTTAATTCTGAATTAATTTTTAAAACCCCTTGCAATAATGGTGAAAAGATGATATAATCTTTATATAATATCTGCATTATGCGATTTCTCGGCATAATGAATATGAGTTAGGAGAAAAATATATGAAATACGGACATTTCGACCTTGAAAATAAGGAGTACGTCATCACTGACCCCGCAACTCCTGCGCCCTGGGCAAACTACCTCGGCGACCCCGAATACGGTGCAATGATATCAAATAATGCTGCCGGCTACAGCTTTGTAAAGTCAGGCGCAAACGGACGTATCTCACGTTTTCGTTTCAACTCTGATATGGCACTCCCCGGACGTTACATCTATATCCGCGATAACGATGCAAACGATTACTGGTCGGCATCATGGCAGCCTGTAGGCAAGCCTCTTGACAAGTATAAGAGCGAATGCCGCCACGGTACTGCATACACTGTAATATCAGCTGAATACACAGGAATAAAGTCAGAGGTAACATATTATGTACCTTACGGCAAGACATATGAAGTATGGCGTGCAAAGGTGACAAATGCATCTGACAAGGAGAGAAAGCTTTCAGTATACGGCATGGTAGAGTTTACTAACGAGCCAAACTACGAGCAGGACCAGGTAAACCTCCAGTACACACTTTTCATAACACGTACAAGCTTTGAGGAGAACCGCATAATCCAGCACATGAACGAGAATACCGGCTTTGACGAGACAGGCTCTAATCATAAGGAGCGTTTCTTCGGTATGGTAGGACAGCCTGTAACAGGCTATAACGGTTCACTCAGCAACTTCATCGGACCCTACAGAACATTCTCGAATCCTATCGCAGTAGAGTCGGGCAAGTGCGACGGAGTAATGAACTTCAACTCAAACTCATGCGGCGCACTTCAGAGCGATATCACTCTTGCCCCCGGCGAGACAAAGGAATTCATCTTCATCATGGGTCAGCGCAACAGCGCAGAAGCAGCTGCTATACTCGACGAGTATAAGGTACCCGGCAAGGTAGACGCTGAAGTAAAGCAGCTCAAGGACCACTGGCACGGACTTCTCTCCAACTTCCAGGTAGAGACCCCGTCAGACGAGTTCAACAACATGATAAATGTATGGAATGCATACCAGTGCTTCATCACATTCATCTGGTCAAGAGCGGCATCATTCATATACTGCGGACTCCGCAACGGCTATGGCTACCGTGATACAGTTCAGGACATTCAGGGTATCATTCACCTTGCCCCTGAAATGGCGGCAGAAAAGATACGCTTCATGCTCTCCGCACAGGTCAGCAACGGCGGCGGACTTCCGCTTGTAAAGTTCACACACAATGCAGGACACGAGACCTGCCCCGATGAGAATGACGAGCACAGCGTTTACGCAAAGGAAACAGGACATCCTTCCTACCGTGCAGACGATGCACTCTGGCTCTTCCCGACAATTGTCAAGTACCTCGGTGAAAGCGGCAACAAGGCATTCCTCGACGAAGTTATAACATACGCAGAAGAAGGCGGCGGAGAAGCTACAGTTTACGACCACCTCAAGAACGCTATCCGCTTCTCTATGGAGCGTCTCGGCGCACACGATATGCCCGCAGGACTTCACGCTGACTGGAACGACTGTCTCCGTCTTGGAGCAAAGGGCGAGTCTACATTCGTTGCATTCCAGCTCTATTACGCAATGAACGTGATGAAGGAACTTGCAGAGCTTCGCGGCGACAGCGAGTACATCACATACCTTGACGGAGTAAAGGCTAAGCTGGCTGATGCACTCGGCAAGTGCTGGGACGAGGACCGCTTCATTCGTGGTATCCGCGACAACGGAGTAGTAGTTGGCGCTAAGAAGGACCCCGAGGCAAATATGTGGCTCAACCCGCAGAGCTGGTCAGTAATTTCGCGCTTTGCATCTGAGGAGCAGGCAGAAAAGGCAATGAACAGCGTACACGATATACTCAACACACCTTACGGAGCGAAGCTCCTTGAGCCGCCTTACAAGTATCATCACTTTGAGGGCGCACTTATGCAGGTGTTCAACCTTGATACAAAGGAAAACGGCGGTATCTTCTCGCAGTCACAGGGTTGGCTGATACTTGCCGAGGCACTTCTCGGACACGGCGACCGCGCATTCGAGTACTTCCTTGAAAGCTCGCCTGCCGCAATGAACGACAAGGCTGAAATACGCGTAATGGAGCCGTATGTACACGGTCAGTTTACCGAGTCAAAGGCATCACCGTATGAGGGACGTTCACACGTACACTGGCTCACAGGTACGGCATCGACAGTAATGGTTGGCTGTGTAGAGGGTATCTGCGGAATGCGTCCTGACCTTGGTGGACTTACGATCGCACCTTCAATTCCTGCTGAGTGGAACGGATTCAAGATAACAAAGAACTTCCGCGGCAAGAAGCTCAACATCAACGTTGACAACACTGCACATGTACAGTCGGGAGTCAAGGAGATAGTGCTCAATGGCACAAAGCTTGAGGGCAACTACGTACCTGCTGACAAGCTTGCAGACGTAAACGAGATAACAGTAGTACTTGGCTGATAGAAAAATAAAGGCGCTTAGAGTGCTTCCCTTAGCGGAATTTGTGGGCTACCGAGCCGTAAATTTACGGTACATATTCGGTATCCTGCGAAACCGCCAAAGGGGGCTCCCCTTAGTGTGCTTACCTTAGTGGCGATTGTGTGGGACCGAGCCGTAAAGTTACGGACCATATTCGGTATCCTGCGAAACTGCAAAGGGTGGCTCCACTTGGAGCGCCTTTTGCATGGTACATCTCAGGAATAAGTGCTATATACAGAAAAATGCGGACGACTTGTAGTCGTCCGCATTTTGTTATGCATTAAATATTATTTGATTCCGAGAGTACCTTCATTGCCTTGATAGTGTAGCCTTCATTTGTATCAACGAGAGTGTACTGTACCGACTTTGATGAAGTTTTAGGCAGCCACTCAGGGAGTTCGTCGATGTAATCGACTACAAGAGTGTAATCGTTTCCGTTCTTTGTGACTGACTTTATCTCGGGTGAATATGTAAATGTAACGGGAGTGATAGGAACGTTGTAAGACTTAGTCTCATCGTTATAATAGAATCTGGACTCAGCGGGTCCGACAGTTGTATGAGTCAGCTCAGGCAGATTATCGCCGAACAGCTTAACAGCGTATGACTCAACGTCAACGGAAGGAACCTTAACAACGTCGAAGGTTTTTTCGTACTGGTCCATAGTTCCGTCTGACATAATCATTGACCATATCGCCGCAGTGATTACCTGGTCGGAAGTAAGCTGAGACGGGTCGTCGAACGACTCGATATCCATGATAACGGTCGGGTAAATAACGTCAGCGAAGCCGTCCTTTTTGGAATTGCCGGAAGTAAAGTTTCCGAAGAATCCGATACTCTTGGAAATTACGGTTACAAGACCGATGCAGGCAAGAACGGCGAAAATGACACCAAGTACTGCATAAAGGCGCTTTTTGAAGTTACCGGAAGGAGGTTCAGCGAGTTCATCAGATTCGGCTTTTTCACTGCGTTCCTCGATGATTTCATCGGGGTCCTCAGCCATAATTTTTTCAAGGGTTGAGGTTATTCTGCCTTTGGGAGTGGTGGACTCAGCTTCTTTTTCCTCAGCCGGTTCATCGTCAGCATCGTCAGCATCGTCAGCGGTGACTTCTTCCTCGGACTTATCGTTATCCAAATCAGCGATAGCTTTTTCAGCATCGTCGCGGATATTATCGATCATATCGCCTACGGGGTCGGTTTCACCCTTAACTGCGGCAATAGCGGCTTCCATGAGTTCGTCGACAGAGAGTTCTCCTTCACCGGTAGACGATGAAACAACGTTGATCTCCTCTTCAAAAGAGAACGGAGAGGACTCTGTTTCATCGACAGCATTTTCTTCTTCGATACGCTGTATCTCGGCTTCTTCGGCAGCTATTCTCTCAGCCTCGATACGCTGTCTCTCGGCTTCCT
>ONBA01000014.1 GCA_900315975.1 uncultured Ruminococcus sp. | reverse complement strand
ACCACATTTATGGAGGTGCGAATACATGGCACAGAAAGTAGTTGGCTACATTAAGCTTCAGATCGCAGCAGGAAAGGCTACTCCTGCACCGCCTGTTGGTCCGGCACTCGGTCAGCACGGCGTTAACATCATGGCATTCACAAAGGAATTCAATGAGAGAACCAAGAACGAGATCGGTATGATAATCCCCGTTGTTATCACTGTTTACGCAGACCGTTCATTCTCCTTCATCACCAAGACTCCTCCCGCAGCTGTCCTCATCAAGAAGGCTTGCAATATCGAGAGCGGTTCAGGTGTTCCGAACAAGACCAAGGTCGCTAATATCACCAAGGAGCAGATCCAGAAGATCGCTGAGACAAAGATGCCTGACCTCAATGCAGGTTCACTCGAGGCTGCTATGAGCATGATCGCTGGTACAGCTCGTTCAATGGGCGTTGTAGTTGTTGACTAATCAAAATTTTGAATGATGAAGGGACCTTTGTCCCGTTCAGAGTTCTATTGGTGGGAGGAAAATTCCGCTAACCGGGTGTATAAATCCCGGTATTACCACTTAAATAGGAGGAAATATAATGAAACACGGCAAGAAATATGTTGACAGCGCAAAGGCTGTTGATTATGCAAAGCAGTATGATTCCACAGAGGCTCTCGATCTCGTCTGCAAGAACGCTAAGGCTAAGTTCGATGAGACTATCGAGGCTCATATCCGCCTCGGCGTTGACTCCCGTCACGCTGACCAGCAGGTAAGAGGTGCTGTTGTTCTCCCTAACGGTACTGGTAAGACAGTTCGTGTATGCGTTTTCTGCAAGGAGGACAAGTATGAGGCTGCTCAGGCTGCCGGCGCTGAATTCGTAGGCGGTCAGGATCTCGTTGACAAGATCATGAAGGAAAACTGGATGGACTTCGACGTTGTTGTTGCTTCACCCGATATGATGGGTCTCGTAGGACGTCTCGGTAAGGTTCTCGGACCTCGCGGTCTCATGCCGAACCCGAAGGCTGGTACTGTAACTCCCGATGTTGCAAAGGCTGTTACAGACGCTAAGGCTGGTAAGATCGAGTACCGTCTCGACAAGACCAACATCATTCACTGTCCTATCGGAAAGGCTTCCTTCGGCGCTGCTAAGCTCGAGGAGAACTTCGCTACTCTCATGGAGGCTATCGTTAAGGCTAAGCCTGCTGCTGCTAAGGGTACTTACCTCAAGAGCTGCACTGTTACCTCAACAATGGGCCCCGGAGTTCCGGTTGCTACTGCAAAGTACGGTGTCTGATCCGAATTTGTTATCAAGGGCGTGTTTATCACGCCCTTTTTAATTTCCTACGTAACGTATCTCCCTCCCCGCAGATGAACTTTCTGCACCGCTTTTTTTACTTTTTTGGAAAAAAGTCTTGACATTTCCGGTGCTCTGTGGTATAATATACAGGTACTTGGGGCATTAGCGCAGTTGGGAGCGCATCACACTGGCAGTGTGGGGGTCAGGGGTTCGAATCCCCTATGCTCCACCAATTGAATTTGGCTTAGGATAGGCATTCTTTTAGATTTGAGAGAATGCCTGTTCTTTTTGTTAAGCGTAAATTGTGCGCCATTTGTGCGCTATTCAGATAAAAAGAAACGCGAAATCAGAACACGATATGCAAAGAAAAGGGACTTTCCGTGAAGGAGAGTCCCATATTTTTTATCCTGTTTTCTTGATGCTTTCCTGTTCGTAAGTACGCTTGTGCTGAGTTATGAGCATATTTCCGAGAGCGTTGGCGGCGGCTTCGTCAGCCTCAGCGATGCAGTGGAGATACTGATTTGTTACACGGAGATCGGCGTGTCCTAATCTTCCGGAGACCTGCTTGACGTTAGTTCCGGCAAGAAGCAGCAGTGTAGCGGAGGTATGGCGCAGGGCGTGGAATTTCCTATGCTTCAAACCGTGACGTTTGAGAAAACTTCTGAACCAATGTGAAGGAGTTGAGGGGAACATAATCGAGCCGTCCCACTTTGTAAACAGCCATTCGTCTCCCTGCCAAGCTGTGCCGAGCCGGAAACGCTCACGCTCCTTTTCAGCTTTGAGCTGCTTTATCAGGTCTATTGTATAATCATCGACCTTGACCGTTCGCACATCGTTATCCTTCGGAGGTTTAGTTGCTATCGGCTTTCCTGTGAGCTTATATGCGCTTCGTTCAATAGTGATCCTGTTATTAATGAAGTCAATATCTGAGAATTTCAGCCCGACAAGTTCACCTTCACGAGCGCCGGACATTATCGCAAGGTAGATGATAACCTTATATTGTAGCGGTTCATCTTCGAGGGCTTCAAGCATATCAACAGCTTCCTGACGTGTGAAGATTTCTACCTGCGGGGCGATCTGCTTAGGCATTGTAAGGCGTTCTGCATTTGCAGGGTTAGTCTGTATCAGACCGAGCTTTACAGCCTGACGGAGTATTGACTGCAAGATAGCAACTTTACGCTTGATAGTTGACGGTGAGGGGGTCTTTTCGCTGTTATCCTGAATATACTTGATGAACTGCTGAACGTGTGCAGGTTTGAGGTCAGTGATTCTGATATGCCCTAATAACGGAATTATGAGATCGTTGATAACTCTGGTATAGTATTCGTATGTTCTTGGTGATAAGATACCGGTTTTTATATCGAGGTAGGTATTGCAGAAGTCTCTCAGCTTCATATTAGGGGTACTGCTTATATTACCGTTTTTACACTCTTCCTCAAACAGTGCAGCACGACGATTGGCTTCCTTCATTATCTGCTTTTCGGACATTTCTCTTTCCGGTTTCCAACTCATTGTATAAGGCTTTAAGCGGTTGCCTTCGGAATCGTAGCCGTGATAAACTCTGATCGAGACAGAAGTTATCTTGCCGTCCTTATTCTTGCGTGGGGTTATGTTTGCCATATTCTAACATCTCCTTTTCAAATTTTTCTGTTAATTCTTTTACTTCTTTCTGAGCATCTTTGATATCTTGCTTTTGAGCTGTTTTTCCACTAATTGAATAGCGGTAAGTATTGTACAATGCTCTTGCTTCGTCAAAAAGCGAGCAATAGGAAGAAACGAGAATTTCATTAAAAGTCTTAGCTGTTTTGTATTTCTTGTATTCTACTTTTTCAGATAAATCTTGCATCTCTTCATCAAGATTAAATAAATTAATATTATTGCTATCTTCCATAATATAAGACAACTCTTCAATTACTTTGCTGATGTAGTGGTTTGATAAATTTTTAAATTTTACAATATTAATGCACAAAGTTTTAAGATGATTATTGTTTAGCAACAATGTGATAGCGTCTCTCATAGTGAAGTCACCATTATTTATCTCAAAACTAAAGGAATCAAGCTGTTTAAACAACTCAATAGTATCGGCTGATAATCCTGTCTGTTGACAAATCTTTAGAAAGTTATCTTCCATTATTTGAGGATTTCTCATTTTAACCTTTCCGAACAGATAATCTGTTGGAACATTCAGATATTCTGATATTTGGTATATTTGTTCAGTATTTGGCATACGTTTACCTTTACAAAAATATGAAATTGTATTTGGAGTCACGCCTAAGTGATCAGCAAGATCTTTTTGTTTTTTTTGTCTGTGCGTTAAAGCGTCTTGTATTCTCGCTCCAATTATTTTCTTTAAATTTGTGTTATCATTCATTGATATCTTCCTTTCTGATAACATATTTGTTACTTATTTGCGGGTATCTGAAAATTATTTTGGATTTTGCTTGACTATTATCATTTTGCGTTGTATTATGATAGTGGTGATAGCGGTGATGTTATTCTAAACATTATTATAACACTTATGTTATCAAATTACAACCCCTACCACAAATTTTTTTTGAAAGGAGAAAAAAAGTGGAGAAAGCAAATAAAGACCTCAGAAAACTGATGAAGAATGAACACGTTCCTGTTTACGCAATAGCAGCTAAAATGGGAGTTCACGAAAACACAGTATTTCGTCGATTGCGTTTTGAGCTTACGGAAAATGAAAAAGCAGAATTCTGCCGCATCATTGATGAACTCAAAAAGCAATAAAAAACGTCCGGCGGTTGCGACGCCAGACGCTAAGCAAATACCATATCCACATCATAATACTTGCCCACTCCTATTATAACATTTTTTCGGAGTGTGTGCAAGGGAAAATCCAATTTATTCAAAAATGAAAGGAGTTAATACTATGGAAAATTCCAATAGTATTCCTACAATGCTCGGCGTGAAAGAAACAGCCGAGAAATTCGGAATCGCACAGCACTACGCAAGGCAGCTTGCTTTATCTGGAAAGGTAAAGGCTGTTCGTGTCGGCAGAGGAAAAATCCTTATTAACGCACAGAGCGTAGTTGATTTTTTTAACGAAAGCTATATAAAAACACCCGAAAACAATGTAATTAAGGAGAGATACTATGAAAAAAATAGATGAAACAAAAAGAAAAAATATAGAGCTTTTTTCTGAGCAAACCGCTCTTGTTAGCAACAAAGATGTTTGTTTAAACGAAATTGTCAACGGAATGACTTATTATGCTCCGATAATTTCTGGTGATAATATTTATTCAGTGGACAATCTTAGGGTCGATTTCTTTCTTACGGACGAGATCAGCCATAAGATTTGTGCTGACGAACACTGGATTAAGCAGCACATCAAAAATGCTGTATGCACTGATACCGATAAGAGACCGCACCATTATACTGAGGTATACAAAGTAGTTTACGATAAAGATGCAACTATGTGTCTGCGTCTTGTTCTCAATTCATCTGTTGTGCCTAACCGCTGTTATTTGGAGGTAAATCCTAATAAGTGCTTTAATATACAGCAGTGCTTAGATGACATTATGTTTCTTTTAAGCAACAGCACATCATATACTATCAAGCGTCTTGACGCTGCTGTTGATGTTCCTGTTGTTCGTAAATCCGTTTCAGTTATCAAGGATAAGCGCACTAAAATTGATATTTACACAACCAAAGATTCGCCTTCCGAATACCTCGGAAAGAAGAGGAACACTCGCGGAAGAGTGAAAGTTTACGATAAGCATAAGGAAGCAGGACTGCCTTATAACCTTACAAGAGTTGAACTTACTCTGGGAAATCCTTTAGGCAGTAATTGGAATAGCGATCTTATCAAGACGCTTCCGGAGATTTACATAAAACAGGGTATTGCTCGCAGAAAAACTTATTCAGTCAAATTGAATGATACAGAAAAAGTTCTCGTTGATCTCCTTTTGGAATCACCTAAGAAGCTCAATTACTGGAACAGACTTTGCTATAGAGAGAAGAAGAAAATAGAAGCAATTATCAAAGCTAATGAAAAGAAATTAGAGTTTGATTGTGAGGCGATTTATAGGGCTGCAATGAGCATTGTTGATACTCTTACGCTTTATAACACCTATATCGGTGGTTGATCGTTTGTAGTTTAAGTGCTTTGTACGATTGATTATTATGATAAAAAGGAGAAAAAAATGAAAGTAAAATCATACAGTTATCCAGAGTATAAGACCGCAAGGCAGTGGGCATTGCACGGCTACTTACCAATGCAAGGTGCGGAAGGAATTAGACTATGGGCAAGTGGTTATTATCAAAAAATCTATACTTATTATAGTCCCGATCAAGTGACAAAAGTTACCAAGGCACAGCTTGATGAGTTCTTCGCTCCTGAACGTGAAAGGCGCAGAAAAAAGGATAAAGAACGGCGAGAACAGCATAGAAATGAAGTCTTAGAGGAGAGAGCGCGTGAGGCTAAGAAACAACATCAAGCACTTATTAAAGAGATTGCCACTCCTTATCAGTGCAAAATTGAGGAGCTTCATAAGATCATCTTAGAGATGTCAAATCAAATCAAGACAAGCTGTGAAGGAAATGAATGCTACGTCATTGATGCAGAAATGACAGGACTCGACCCACAGTATGACGAGTTGTTACAGCTATCAATTATCAACGACAAGGGTGAAATCGTGTTCAACAGCTATTTTAAGCCGTGTGTCGAGACGTGGGATGAAGCGCAGTGTATTAACCATATCAGCCCTGCAATGGTAAGGTTTGCACCGTCTTTTGCAAGTAAAGTTACTGAGATAAATGCTATCCTGCGCCGTGCTGATAGAATTATTGGCTATAATACGCAATTTGATGTGAATTTCCTAAAAAATAATGGAATAGTTTTTCCGGAAAACATCAAATTTATTGATGCGATGAAAGAGTTTGCCATTATCTATGATGATTGGGATGAGTATTACAAAAACTACAAATATAAAAAGCTGACGTTTGCAGCTCAATATTACGGATATGACTGGAATTGTCGTGCGGAGCAGGCACACAATAGTCTTGCGGACTGTTATGCAACTTTATTTGTTTATAATAAGATGAATAACAGATAAAAATACCACTCATATTTTTATATCTACGTTATAACACGCTGCATTTTTACAGCGTGTTTTTTTCTGTAAATAGTTGACAATATATGTCAGATGAGCTATAATAATAAGTGCGACACAACTGAATAAACTCTAAAAGTAAAGTATATACTTTTACTATTATGGTAAAAGTGCATACTCTTTTTTCGTATGCTTTCTTTTAGAGTATCGAGTTGTGTCGCAGCAATTGGAGTTATGCATTTTTCAGTGCGTAGCTTCGGCTGCGCACTTTTTTATTATGGAGGAAATCAATATGAAAAGGAAGTCAATCATTGCAATGGCAGCAGCACTTTGTATCTGCGGCAGTTTTGCCGGTTGCGGAAGCAGCGGTTCAAGCTCGGAAAGTACAGCAAAGTCAACGACAGGAGCAGAAAAGACAGATAGTTCATCGGAAGTAGCTGAAAATACAGAAGCCGCTACAAACAACGAAACATCAGTGACGGAGAGCGAAAATAAAGTATCATCAGTCTCATACTCACCTTCACAGGAGATAATAAATGCAGATATTCATTCTGGTATGATTCAGATAGGAAATAATGTTTTTCGTAACGGCGGATATACAACATTTGGTGAATTTCTTGACAAATATGGTGATGAATATGAAATTAAAGCAATAAAGGGTAGTTACGATGATGTTACTTATGTTGATTATGACCCCGATAAAGAATTATCAAATCAGGACGAAGTAAGATTCCATTGTGTAAATAAGGCGGACAATAATATCATATTATTTGTAAAGGTTCAAGCCAAAAGAGCAAATAAACCGGGAACATTAAGAGAACAGCCAGTATATGAATTTAGTTCAACAGCTGAAAACAATGTCAATGATTTTACTTGGTTTGCCGGTGGTATTTCCCACAAATCAACTAATCCAGCTTATCGTGATGAAATAATTAACATTATGAAAGATGACGGAATCATTTCAGCTTACGATACAAAAGAATATGAAAACACTTATAGAGAAATTGATACTGGCTGCAATACAATAGAAGTTGACAGCATAATTAGAAGTGCTGAAAAGAATATGTATGGTGAATATCCGGCATATATTTATAGACTTACTGATAATAGTAATGCTTCAAATGGTGACGTAACATTTGTACTTGCTAAGCAGTATTTCTTAAAAGAAGTTGATACTTCACTTAACAGCGATAAAATGAGAGAGACTTTAAAAGACCCTGACGGCGACGGTAAAATTGTAGTAGAAAACTAATAGAATTCAAAAGTTACCGGATTATCTTAACAGAAATTGGATATAAATAACTTCGGCTGTCAAACGGCAGCCGTTTTGAAATAGATTGGAGGTTATATGAAAGTAAGAAAACTGCCGAGAATGATTGTTCTGCTCGTTGCGGCGTTTATGGCTCTATTCAGCATTATATCATTAACAACATTTCCGGCATTGGCTGAGTCTGCGGCTGAGATCACAACGGAATATGCAATACCCTCGGATTCTGTCGTGCTTGCCAAAGGAGCGACCGGAGAAGATGTAAAGTGGCTTCAATCAGCGCTGAATACGGCGATGAACGCAAATTTGACAGTTGACGGAAACTTCGGAGGCAACACAGAAACAGCGCTCATTGAGTTCCAAAAGAGTAAGGGTATCGACGCTAACGGCAAAGCTGATTCGGCAACGATTAACGCTCTTGCGGAGGCTACCGGACAGCGTATCACAACTGTAACAACTCAGACAACAGATAACGCAGATTCGGAAGCCGAGGAACAGGTTGAAGTTTATTGGGACGAGGTTACAAAAGCGATAAAGAAGATTATTTTTCATTTTGGCGAAGAAATAAAATATGTTCTATATTCTTTGCTTTTTATTATTTTTATCGCCGCAGGAATAATTTTTGTTGTAGTTGGTGCAGTGGAAGTACCTTTAAGTATATTTCTTGGCGTAGCTATCGGATTAAATAAAATAGGCAAAGCAGCAATATGGATTTCAATAATTCTGACATTTCTTTTCCCGATTGGTCTTGATATGTACTATAACTACGATAACTATTCGCTTGGTGGTTCGGCGCTGCTTGGAAAATGTCTAATATATGCACTGTTAAGAATACTAATTGCATTGCTTATGAGCATAGCTGTATTATTGGCAATATACATAGTGGTATGTATAATAGGCGGTTTAATTCATTTAGTTAGTCGCAGAAAAGCCGATACAGGAGACACATTTTTTGAGATATGTAAAGATATTGCTGTAAGTACGCCGTTCAAATATACAGTTTTTGTTATAGCCGGAATAAATCTCATATTCCTTCATTTTCTTCCGATTTATATGTTTTTTACAAGATACGGTTAATAAAACAACAGGTGCAGACAAAGAGTCTGTGCCTGTTTTGCATTTGGCTATACCTCAGCGAAACAGCGTGAAAATATCCCGTATAAATACCATTTTTCCTATTGACATATTTCAAATTTATGGTATAATATTATCAGGACATAGAACATATATTCTGAACATATATTCTTAAAGGCGGTGATCGTTTTGGCACTCATTGGATATGCCCGTGTTTCTACGCAGGAACAGAACGAAGCACGGCAGCTTGAAGCCTTCACGGAGCTTGGCGTTGACAAGTATTTCATCGACAAATGCTCAGGTAAGGACGCTGCACGTCCGCAGCTCACGGCTATGAGAACTTACGTTCGAGAAGGCGATACGGTAATTGTGACCGAGTATGCAAGACTTGCACGATCTGTAAGGGATTTGCTGTCTATAGTTGACGAACTAAGGGCGAAAGACGTTCAGCTCCGCAGTGTCAAGGAGCAATTTGACACATCTACTCCGCAGGGTAAGCTGATGCTCACGATATTCGCCGGACTTGCAGAATTTGAACGTGAAATGATTCTGGAACGTCAGCGTGAGGGAATCGCGCTTGCGAAAGAACGTGGCGTGTATAAGGGAAGACAGGCGCTTGAATTTGATGAATCTAAATTCCGGAGGGAATGCAAAAAGTGGCGCAACGGCGAGCAGACCGCAAGAGCAACAATGTCAAAGCTCGAAATGAAACCAAACCGTTTTTATCGGAAAGTAAAGGAGTTGGGGATATGAATAAGAATGAATTTCCTGTCACATACGCAGCGTATGTAAAGTATTACAATGGCGAGGATTCTGCTCTCGTCATCAACTGTGCTGATATTCCGGCGGCTTTGGATATGCTAAAAGCTGATCTCACCGGAAACGGCGGCATTACTGAGGGACAAGGCTGTTTTATCGAGGATATTCTCATCAAATACGGCGACTCCGCTGTGATGTTTACACCTACGGACGCTCTCAATAAGGACGATAAAAGCGGAACACTAACAATATACTTTGGCAGCGATGTTCCGATTAGCAAACGTGAGAGTGTTGAGCTTTATATAGAGGACTACGAATTACTCAAAGTTAATGAAAGGGGCATAAATTATGAGCCAAAGCGAAAAATTAAGCAAGCTCCAGAACGGTGATATTATCGGCAAAATTGAGCTTAACTATAACGATGCAGTTTTTCTGCGCTTTCTGCTTGACGACTTCATTGAGCACATCGGTGAACGCCGCATCTTCACGGATTCTTCCGCCGAGGAGCAGATGCTTGAACGTGCGAATAGCAGCAGAAATGCGGTAACTGCATATCTCAATGCCGCATTTGAGGAGATGAAGGATTAAGCAAGGCGCTTGCTTGCAATGTCAAAAGCGTCGCAGACGACCTCAACGTAGCGTAAGTGCAGTGGGGACTTATGCGCATAGCAAATAAGTCCGAGGTCACATACCTGTGATGATACACATATAATCCGCAGCAACAGGTCGAAGGAGGGATTAAAATGGGCTATACAATTGGTATGCCGTCGCTTAAACTGAGCAATGTAGAAGGCAAGGGCGGCAAACACTGCGGCAACTTCCGCAAGGTAGCTGCCGAGGCTCTGAAAGAGCGTCAAGGCTTGGACTTGGACATTAATCCTGAGCTTGCAGATCGTAATATCTATGAAGGATTTGCAACGGCTGCGGAGTTGATTGACTACTCTGACAGTCATATTGACGAGTTAAACGAATGGCGAGCGGAGCACGGAGAACGAGCTTGCGACCGCAGAAAGCTCAAAAAAGATACGGTCGTGATGTGTGCAACAGTTATCAAGCCGCCTGCGGAGATGATGTTGGAGCTTTCTGCCGAAAATCAGCTGAAATTTCTCAATGATAGTCTTGAAATATTCAAAGAGCTTGTTGGCGCTGATAATGTAAAGTCGGCGGCGTTTCATTTAGATGAACGTGTGCCGCATCTGCACATCTTCTGGGAGCCTATGGCGGACGAACACAGGATATGTGCAAAGGAGATGCACAATATCAAGTTTTTTGGCAAGCTAAACCGTGAAATGCCGAAGCGTCTCCGAGCCAAAGGTTGGTCTATGGTCGATGACTGCCGAGCTTATGACAAGGCTGAGGAAGAACAGAAACGCCTTGAAATGGGCGAGGAGCAGTACAGAGAATACCGCAGGGCGCTTAAAGCTGATCGTGGCAGAGACAGCAGAGCGTACAAGCACGATGTTGAGCAGCAAATAGCTCAGGAGCAGCAAAAGTTGGAACAGCTCAGGGCGCTCCGTGAGCAGGAGGAACAAGCAGCGGAAATGGCTAAGATAAAGCGTGAGGCGAATGAAGCTGCTGCAAAAAATGCAGAGGATAAAAAGAATCAGGTGGAAACAGAACTTGAAGAAAAGTCACAGGCTCTTGAAATCAAGTCGAAAGAGCTTGCTGACGTTGATATAACGATTGTAAAGCGCCTTGATATACCTCCACGTCCTTATAAACCTAAGTGTCCGGATAAGCCTTTAACGCCTCCTGCAAACTGCGATAGAGCACGACAGAAGGAATATGACAGGGCGATGAAGGAGTACAACAAAGCTTTTGCTGAATATGAAAAAAAGGCTCTTCCGAATTGGGAGGAGGATTGCCGCAAATGGGACAGCACATATCAGCTTGCAGCAGTGGTACAAAATGCGGATAAACGCCAGAAGGTGCTTTTGACTGAGATCGACAGCAAGCAAACGCAAATTGACAAAAGGCTGAGGGAGATCAAGGAACGTGCTGAGGTTATAAATCAGCGAGCGGAGGACGTTTACAAGAAGGAACGAGAAGTATATTATGCTGTCAGGGCAATTGTAAAGGCTCAAAATGGCAAATTCAAAACGATCTTTGAAACATTATGCGACAGTTTACGAAAGGGTGATGAATATGAGAATAGATATATTGGGCATCAGCGTTATGACGAGCAGGACAAGGCAAACGTTAAACAATATGCGCAAAGAATCGAAGCTCGAGATTGACCGGCATATCTACACTTACAGCACGGATTTATCCGCAGCTGAGAGTGCTGCGGACGTGCTTGAAGCAACGAGGGCACTTTTTGGCACTCTCGGCATCGCACTGGAGGACTTTGAGGAGCTGAGGCTTATCAATGATCTTGCGGTCTGGGAGTTGTATATCGTTGTAAATCCGGTGCTCGCAGTTAATATGCCTAATGCAACCTATGCGGCATAGTGAAGCTGCAATTCGTCAAAAACTGCAAAAACAGTAGAATATGCAAGATAACACAATGTATATTATAAAAAAATGCTTATTTTACCTCTTGCATTTCTCACAAAAATAGCATATAATATATTGTAACAGAACCCGACACGCCTCTAAACTATGCGTACCACGTCGGGTCATTTAATTATTGGAGAAGAATATGGAACTAAAACAGCAGCAGCCTGCTATGGACGTTGACGAGCAGATAGATAATCTGAAAAAACTTGGTCTTATCATAAATGATGAGGACTATGCAAAGACTATTCTGAACGATATTTCGTATTTCAGGCTTATCAAGGCTTATGGACTTGGTTTGAAAAAGAAAAACGGTTCTTTTGACGGTCAGACAACCTTTGAGCAGATCGTGGAATTATACCTGTTTAATGCGAATTTTCGGCAGCTCCTATTTGCAAGGATAGAACAGGTCGAGGTCAATCTCCGGTGTAGGATAGCAAATTATATTTCTTGTGCTTACGGTGTACTCGGCTATGAAAACCCTGACAACTTTGTTGATTCAGAGCATCACGCTGAATTTTTAGCCGACATACAGAGCGAGACTGACCGCAACAGCCGTGCGCCATTTGTAAGGAACTTCCGTCAGAACTATGCTGACGGCAAAATACCATTCTACGCTCTTATTGAGCTTTTCAGCTTCGGAACTCTTTCCAAATTCTTCAAGAATATGAAACCGGCTGACAAAAAGGCTATCGCTTCACAGTACGGCATCGGATATACATATCTCGAAAGCTGGATAGAGCATATCGCCTTCGTGCGGAATATATGCGCTCATTACGGCAGACTGTATAACGTCAACTTTGTTAAGACACCTATGCTGTATAAGCAATATAATCAGGCTAAGATAAGCAATGTCCGTGCGTTTGCTACCTTGATATGCTTGAAGCATATACTTCCGAGGGATAAACACTGGACAGATTTTGTGGATACTCTTGAAACATTTCTGAAAAAATATCCGCACGTTGATATAAGACTAATGGGCTTTCCGGACAACTGGAAAGAGCATCTTCTGAGCTGATTATTTTTGTGCGCCATTTGTGCGCCATTGAGATGAAAAATAATAAGAAACTGGAAAACCAAATAAAAGCGATTATTCACTATTTGGCTATTTATAGCATTTTTGGTGAGGGTGTAAAAAAGTGCTGAAGGTAAAATTAGCCACTGGCAGTGTGGGGGTCAGGGGTTCGAATCCCCTATGCTCCACCAACATTGCCCCATAGCCTAGCTATGGGGCAAAAATAACATACAGCACGGAATGGATAACAGGGGAGATGTACTGTTATATTCAAAGTCCGGTAAGGAGCTGCACGATCGCCCGATAGCAAGATATCGGGCTTTTTTATATATAAAGGAGGTTTTATGGAAGAATTCCTCAATGAGAAGATATACAGTGTCGGAAGGGTTACTGTAGACAGCAGTCTTCATACTCAGAGTGCCGATGAGAGATTTTTCAGCTATTTCGGGAACGATGTTATCTACTCGATAAGGCGCACTATGGACGACGAGGATTATGAGAAGCTTTGCGGCTGCATAGCCTCAGCGGACAGCGTTCCGCAGTGCAAGACCGTTATCCGCATGAAGGGGAGAAACGGCTCGCTGAGGTGGACGGCGGCGACTGTACACAGACTTACGGGAAGCAGTGCCGAGCCCTTGTACAGCATAGCATTCAGCGACATATTCTCGCTTGAAGCCGCGGCATACAGCCGTGAAAGGGCTTTGTCGGATCAGAGGTACATACTGAGCCTGATAAGTGATCTTGCGTTTGAGTATTCCTTTGAGACGAAGAGGATACGCATATATATGTTTGGCTGCTGCCGCGACCTTATCCTGACGGACGAGGAGCTTGACAAATGGCGGCAGGACTGTATCAGCTCAGGCTATGTCGTATCGCGGTATATCGAGACATTCAACAGTCTTTGCAGGGATATCCACAGCGGAGTATACCGTTTTGACTATGAGCTTGAGACCTCCGCATTCACACAGGGCAAGGCTCGCGAGCTGTGTCTTTTCCGCGGGATAACGCGGTTTGACGATCCTGACGTCCGGAAGGTCTGCGGCATCATCTCGGTCATAAGCTCGCGTCAGAAGAGCAAGGACGTCAACCTTGCGATCGAAGCGAACAAGGACTCTCTCTCGGGACTTCTCAATAAACGTGCGGTCAGCACCTTTGCGAAGGAGATAATTGCCGCTGCACCGCCATATAACGTCAATCTTGTCATTCTTGACATAGACGATTTCACGGGTGTGAACAACAGCTACGGTCATATGTTCGGCGACGAGGTGATATACACCATTGCCGGTATCATAAGGAGCGAGATAGGAGCGAGGGGCTTTGCCGGCAGGATAAGCGGCGGCGGTTTCCTGATAGTCCTTGAAAATACGCGCGATGAGGAGGACCTCCGCAGCATACTTCGGGCGATAAGGACGAAGACCGAGTTTGCATTTGCGGACCGTTTCTGGAATTTCAGGCTGACCTGTTCAATGGGCGTTTCGACCTATCCTGTGGACAGCCTGAGCTACGAGGAGCTTTTCATGCAGGCGGACAAGGCTCTTTACCTTGCACAGGAAAAGGGTCAGAACCGCTATGTCATCTACGACATCAACAAGCACGGTCCCGTTGAAAAGGACGCCGAGAATAAGATAGTCTACCTTAGCGGAAAGGGCGAGACTTCGGAGAAGCTGAGCTTTGCGGGACAGCTTGCGGAGAGCCTTGTGCTCGGAAGGGTGCCGGATATCTCCGTGCTGCTCGAACAGATACGCTCGAAGTTCGGGATCGACGATATATGTGTATTTGCAGGCAACGACATGGCGCTGATACTGAGCTGCGGCAATGCAAGCTCAAAGAGTGCGTCTTACCTGTTCCAGAACCGTTATACGGAGCGCTTTTCCGGTGACGGCATTCTTGTCATCGACAACGTGAACGAGCTTGAGGGACGCGACGACAATGCCTACGCGGAGCTGTCCTCGCAGAATATCGGCGGCGCAGTTCAGTACCTCATGACGGAGGACAGCGTGGTCAAGGGCATGATATCCTTCTGCTACATTTCGCGGTTCAAGAAGTGGTCGGTATCGGATATCAGCTATTTTGCGATAATCGGACGCACGATAACTGCTCTCCTCAAAAAGCAGGCGTACATTTGAAAACTTCGGACACCTCTGACGGTCACAGCATATATTCAGGAAAGGACGCTTATGCGTCCTTTTTTGGTTCCGGATTGGTGAATGGTAACAGTAAAAACAAAATATGAGCAATGTTATAAGGTATTATTAATAAAAAAGTCGTGAAACGTCCACCAAATCTGCGAAATGTGGGTTGTAAACAATTTGTTACAGTGGTAATATATGTGCATAAAGAAATATTGTGTTCATTTTTAATATTTAACTTAATATGATTTGGAGGGAAGTTTTTATGAAGAAATTAGCAGCTGCCGTTTTTTCAGCGGCTATAGCCTTTTCAGCAGTCAATCTGACCGTCCCCGAGACTGTTAAGGCTGAAAACCCTATCGTGCAGACCTCGTTCACGCCTGACCCTGCACCGGTCGTTTTCGGCGATGAGCTGTACGTCTACACCGGCTGCGACCGTGACGGAAACAATAGCTTTTACACTATGACAGGCTGGCAGTGTTTTTCGACCAAGGACATGAAAAACTGGACTGACCACGGAAGAATACTCGAGGATACAAGCTTTAGCTGGTGCGGCGCGAATGACGCATGGGCTTCACAGTGTATCGAACGAAACGGAAAATACTACTTCTACTTCACGACCACGAATAAGGCAGGCGGCGGACGTGCTATCGGCGTTGCCGTTGCAGACAGTCCCGAGGGTCCCTACAGTGACCCCATCGGAAAGCCGCTCTGCGGTCCTGACTGGGCTTACATCGACCCTACCGTTATGATCGACGATGACGGTCAGGCATGGCTGATGTTCGGAAATCCCACCTGCTACTACGTCAAACTCAAGGAGGATATGATAACCCTCGACGGTCAGATAAAGCATTTTGACATGAACTCACAGCAGTTCGGTCCTCCTTCGGGCGATCACCAGACATCTTACGGCGAAGGTCCGTGGATATATAAGCACAATGGCCTCTATTATCTGGTATGGGCTTCGTTTGTCGATGGATACGGCGGTGAGAGCCAGTGCTATGCGACAGGTCCCTCGCCCACAGGTCCGTGGACATACGGCGGTGTTATCCAGCAGGGCTCGAACTGCTTCACTACACACGGCGGTATCATCGACTATAAAGACCACTCATATTTCTTCTATCACAAGAACGGTCTGCCCGGCGGCGGTGCATTTAACCGAAGCGCATCGTGCGAGGAGTTCACCTATAATGCCGACGGTTCTCTCCCTGTCATGAAACTCACACAGAGCGGTCCCGATCAGATCGAGCCGCTCAATCCCTTTATCCGCAATGAGGCTGAGACCATCTGCTGGTGCGAGGGCGTAAAGACCGAAAAGTGCAGCGAGGGCGGCGTCAATATCGGCAATATCAAGGACGGAAGCTATATCAAGGTCAGCGGCGTTGACTTCGGCGAGGGCGCTGACAAGTTCACAGCAAGCGTTTCCTCCGAGAGCAATGGCGGTACTATGGAGATTCACCTTGATTCCAAGACAGGTCCCATGGTCGGCGCACTCCGTGTTTCCGGAACAGGCGGCTGGCAGAAGTGGGAGGAGGCGTCCTGTGACGTTGCCGGTGCAAGCGGTGAGCACGACGTTTACTTCGTATTCAAGGGCAGCGACAACTATATCATGAACGTTGACTGGTGGCAGTTCAGCGGTCCGGGAAGCGCTTCCGTTTCTGATGACACCTACATCTTCAACAGCCCATTCGAGACCGGCACGGACGGCTGGTCAGGCAGAGGTGCCGCTACAGTAGAAAAGAGCACTGACGAGGCTCTCAACGGAAACAGTTCCGCTTACGTTTCCGGCAGAACAGCCGCATGGAACGGAATCTCAAAGGCTCTCAACTACAAGTTCAAGGCGGGCGAGACCTACAGCTTCTCAGCTAACGTAAAGTATACCTCCGGCGAACCGACAAACACCTTCCACTTCACGCTCCAGTACAACGACGGTACGGATACGGTCTACAAGAAGATCGACACGCAGACCGTCACAAAGGGCGAGTGGACGCAGCTTGCAAATACCGATTTCACGATACCTGCCGGTGCAAAGAGCTGCTATGTTTACGTCGAGACCGAGGGCGATGAGGGCATAAGCTTCTATGTTGACGACATCGTGGCAGCTAAGGGCGGAACAGTCATTGAAGGTGCAGGACACTCCGAATATACTGTTATCCCCGGCGACCTTAACTTCGACGGAAAAATAGACGTTTTCGACATGATGATCGCGAGAAAGACCTACGTCAACAAGTTCGCGGGCAGCTCAAACGATGCCAAGGTCATCAAGGCTGCCGATGTTGACGGCGACGGCGATTATTCACTTGCCGACCTCGTTCAGATGCACAAGTTCCTCCTCGGAAGAACAAAGAAATTCGAGGCGAAAACGACTACTATGACAGCTCCTGTCACTCAGACCACGCCCACTACCGTTACAACAGGCAATAAGCCCAGCGGTGACTATATGGCTCAGATCTCAGAAGATATGCAGCTCAAGGAGGACAGCAGCTACACCTCCAAGAGAAACGGCGTTGACTACGGCAAAATGGAGAGTGTTTCATACTTCTCCAAGGACGGAAACATGAACAAGAAGATGAACGTTCTGCTTCCTCCCGGCTACAGCTCGTCCGAAAAGTACCCGGTCCTGTACGTTCTCCACGGAATTTTCGGTGATGAGACCTCAATGACAGGCGAGGACAACAAGATACAGACCATGCTCGGCAACCTCGTTGCTGACGGCAAGGCTGAAAAGATGATAGTCGTCTTCCCGGCGATGTTTACCTCCTCGACCACTGCTCCCGGCTTCACGGCTGAGGCAGCAAAGGCTTACGACCTTATACGCGAGGACATCGAGAACAGCATCATGCCTTATCTCGAAGAACACTACTCAGTCAAGACCGGCAGAGATAATACCGCTATCACAGGCTTCTCAATGGGCGGACGTGAGGCTCTCTACACGGGAATCACACGCTCTGAGCTCTATGGCTATGTCGGCGGCGCTTGTCCCGCACCCGGAATTTTCGCAACAGTGGATAAGTACATGACTCACGCTGGCTGTATCCAGCCCGGAGAGTTCAAGCCCTCCACAATGCCGCATATGATACTCATTTCCGCAGCACAGAACGACGATGTAGTTGAGAAGTACCCTCAGACATACCACGATACTCTCACAAGCAACGGAGTTGAGCATCTCTGGCAGGTAATACCCAATGCAGGTCACGATGCAAGCACCGTTAGACCGCATATGTACAACTTCCTGAGATACATCTTCAAGGCAACATAACAACAAAAGGGACGCGAAAGCGTCCCTTTTTCAATGCATAATTCGTAATTATAGTTTAGAGTGGAGAGTTGAAAGCTGAGAGTTGTGGTGTCCGCATATGCGGACTGATCTGAATAATGTTCCGGAACAAGTTGTAGGGGCGGCGTTCCGCCGCCCGCAGATAACAAAATGCACCGTCAGCAACGCCGTGTAGGGAAATCCGATGGCGCCGTTCCCTACAAACCGATTCCTTAGTTATTAGAGCTTTGTCCGTAATAGGCATTGCTGCCGTGCTTGCGGAGGTAGTGGCGGTCGAGCAGCTCGCGCTGTATCGCGCCAAGTCCGGGTTCGAGCATGAGACTGTGGAAGTTCATGAATGCGACCTCTTCAAGTATGACCGAATTGTGTACCGCTTCGAGGCAGTCCCTTCCCCATGTGAAAGGACCGTGACGGTAGACAAGAGCTGCCGGTATAGAGAGCGGGTCTGTATTGCGGAAGGTCTCAACAATAACTCTTCCGGTCTCTTTTTCGTATTCGCCGGCTATTTCCTCGGGAGTAAGAAGACGGGTGCAGGGGACCTCACCGTAAAAGGTGTCGGCGTGGGTAGTACCTAAAGGTACTAAACCTCTGCCAGCCTGTGCAAAGGTGACTGCCCATTTGCTGTGGGTGTGGACTACGCCGCCTACCTCCGGGAAAGCCTTGTACAGCTCAAGATGAGTGAGGGTGTCGCTTGACGGACGATAGCTGCCCTCGACCGTATTCCCCTCCATATCCACGACCACCATATCGTCCGCGGTCATGGTGTCGTATTCAACTCCGGAGGGCTTTATCACGACAAGTCCGCGTTCACGGTCGATACCGGAGGCATTGCCCCATGTGAACTTGACGAGTCCCTCTCTCGGCAGTATAAGATTGGCTTCGAGAACCCTCTTTTTCAGTTCTTCAAGCATATCGGTCAACTCCTTATGACGGTTATTTTTCTGTGCAGAATTCGACCTTTTCGCCGTTGAGTATCATGTTGGTAGTCCTTACAGCGCACATCTTTCCGCACATTGAGCAGGTGTGGCGCTCGGCAATGGGAGTGCTCTCGTAGTAGCGGCGAGCCTTTTCGGGGTCAACAGCGACCTTGAACATCTCCTCCCAGTCGAGAGCGTGACGAGCCTTTGCCATAGCGTTGTCAGCGTCCATAGCGTGGGGAACGCCCTTTGCGATATCGGCAGCGTGAGCGGCGATACGGCTTGCGATTACACCCTCCTTAACGTCATCAGCGTCCGGAAGACGAAGATGCTCGGCAGGTGTGACATAGCAGAGAAAGTCCGCACCGTTTGCGGCAGCGATAGCACCTCCGATAGCCGAGGTGATGTGGTCGTAGCCGGGGAAAATATCGGAAACGAGAGGTCCGAGGACGTAGAACGGGGCATTGTGGCAGATGCGCTTCTGGAGCTTCATGTTTGCCGCGATCTGATCCATAGCCATGTGACCGGGACCCTCGACCATTACCTGAACGTCCTTAGCCCATGCGCGTTCGGTGAGTGCGCCGAGCTCGATGAGTTCCGCAATCTGACCGCCGTCGGTAGCATCGTCGAGACAGCCGGGACGGAGTGCATCTCCGAGGCTGATAGTAACGTCGAATTCGCGGAGGATATCGAGCACCTCGTCGTAGTATTCATAGAAGGGGTTCTCATTGCCCGTCATAGCCATCCAAGCGAAAAGCAGCGAGCCTCCGCGGGAAACGATGTTCATTTTTCTCTTGTCACGGACGAAAGCCTCGACTGCACGCTTGTTGATGCCGGCGTGTATCGTCATGAAGTCAACGCCCTCCTCAGCGTGAGCACGGACAACTCTGAGGAAGTCCTTCGCGGTGATCTCGAGGAGGTCCTTGTCGAGGTAGCCGATAGCATCGTACATCGGAACTGTTCCTATCATAGCGGGCGACTTCTCAACGAGAGCCTGACGGAACTTGTTGGTCTTGCCGTAGTTGCTGAGGTCCATGATAGCCTCAGCGCCGAATTTCAGTGCCATATCGACCTTTTCCATTTCCATGTCATAGTCCTTGACATCGCCGGAGATACCGAGGTTCACGTTGATCTTGGTACGCATACGGGTACCGATGCCCTCGGGTGAAATGGACTTGTGGTTGATGTTGCAGGGAATGGCGACCTCGCCCTTAGCAACGAGCTCACGGAGCTGTTCGGGCTCGATGTACTCCTTCTTTGCGACGATCTCCATTTCGGGAGTGATGATGCCTTTTTTGGCTGCTTCCATCTGTGTGCTGTAATTTCTCATAGATTATTCCTTTCGTGCGGTCAGTCCGCAAATTTACTTTTAAGATCAAACATATGGTCAAGCGGACCGCTGCCGTGGCCGAGGACGAGCATTGCTCCGAGTGCGCCGGAAATGTAGTCCTTTGCACGCTGTATAGCCTCCGGCATGGAAAGCCCCTTTGCGAGGTTAGCCGCGATAGCACTCGAAAGCGTACAGCCTGTGCCGTGGGTATTTGGGTTGTCCACACGCTTGCCGGTGAACCAGTAGTGCGAGCCGTTGAGACGGTAGAGAATGTCGTTGGCGTCATTCACGCTGTGACCGCCCTTGACAAGGACGTTGCAGCCGAATTTTTCAGTTATAGCCTTAGCCGCAGCAAGCATACCGTCCTCGTCCGGGATAGTCATTCCGGAAAGCAGCTCTGCCTCCGGGATATTGGGGGTTGCAAGCGCCGCAATGGGCAGGAGCAGCTTTTTCAGCGCATCGTAAGCCTCCGTGGAGCTGAGCTTCGAGCCGCTTGTGGAAATAGCTACCGGGTCAACGATAATGTTCTCGACCTCGTAGTGACGCAGCCTTTCCGCAATGACCTCAACCAGTGCCGCATCTGATACCATGCCTATCTTTACAGCGTCCGGTCTGATGTCCTCGAAAACCGCGTCTATCTGCTGACGGAGAAATTCCGGCGTCACAGCGCTTACCGCCCGTACACCCGTGGTGTTCTGAGCCGTGAGAGCCGTCACCGCACTCATCGCATATACTCCGTTCATCGTCATTGTCTTGATGTCTGCCTGTATTCCTGCACCGCCGGAGCTGTCACTCCCGGCGATAGTCAATGCTGTCTTCATCTGATTCTCCTTTCGGTTATTTGGTTTATCCGTTACAGTTACAAGTAACAGATTTATTGAGGGAAACCCTTTTGAAAAAGGGTTCTCCCCCGATCAGTTTGCCGCTTGTATCTGCAACGGGTCAGCCAATCAGCTGAACGAGTTCAGATGCAGCCTGCCTGACGTCGTCCGGGGCGAAAACTGCGGAGACAACGGCGATACCGGCTTGTCCGCAGCCTTTTATCTCGCTGACGTTATCCTTTGAGATACCGCCGATAGCGCACACCGGTATCCTTACCGAGGCACATATCCCGCGGAGCATATCCGGGGTAATACGGAGGGCGTTTTTCTTGGTGGGGGAGGGAAATACTGCGCCCACGCCGAGGTAATCCGCACCGCAGGCTGCTGCGTGCTGAGCCTGATGGATAGTTTTTGCGGTCGCACCGATGACGAATCGTTCGCCGGCAGCGCTTCTTATCTCGTCAACGGGAGCGTCCTCTATGCCGACGTGAACGCCGTCCGCGCCGCTGTGGAGAGCGACCTGCCAGTTATCGTTGATTATTAGCGGTACGCCGTAGGGACGGCAAACGCTCATGAGGAGCTTCGCCTCCGAGAGCAGTTCGCGGTCGCTGACGCCCTTGTCGCGGAGCTGAACGCAGGTAACACCGCCGAGTATCGCAAGCTCGACCTGTTCTGCGAGGTCGCGTCCGCGAAGACAGCCGCGGTCGGTAATAGCGTAAAGCTTGAGGTATTTCTTATCGAACATGGTCTTCACCTCCGAGGTAGGCGAGCGGGTCTTGACACCTCATAAGACCGCTCATAATGCAGCCTCCGGCAGCGCCGCAGGCGAGGACTTCACTGATATTTTGCGGCGATATACCGCCGATAGCGTAGACCGGAACGCTCACCGAGCCGCAGACCTCGCGGAGAAAGTCAAGTCCCCGCGGAGGGAGTCCTTTTTTGCAGTCGGTAGCGAAAATATGACCGGCAGTTATGTAGGCTGCCCCTGCTTTTTCTGCGGAAACGGCGTCGCTTACCGAGTGGCAGGAGGCACCGATGCGCCTGAAACGGGACTTCATCTCATCGGGCAGTTCGAGCAGTTTTGGGAGCGGAAGGTGTACCGCATCGGCACCGAGTTCAATTGCAATGTCCGTGAAGCTGTGAAGAATGCACGGAATGCCGTATCTCCGGCAGATCTCCATGACCCGTCCTGCGAGCTGACCGTATTCCTCCGGGGACATATCCTTTTCGCGGAGGATCAGTGCTTTCGGACGGGCAGCGGCGACTTTTTCGATCTGAGCGAGGAAGTCTCCGCCGCAGAGCTTCCGGTTCGTGACGCAGATGATATCAGACATAGAGGTAGTCGTTGAGGACGGGCTGGAGACCTTCGCCGGACATATCCTTGTACATCTGGTCGAAGCTTCTGCCGTCGTTTATCTCGAACTGTTCGTCGCCCTCGGCAGTGTCAGCCTCCTTGCCGGTGTACTTGCTCTCGTGGTCGCCGATACCGGTCGAAACACCGGCTGAGACCTTTGTAGCGGCGATCTTGACGATGCCGTCGCGGAAGGTCTTGCTTTCCCTTGAAGAAACGGTTATGCCGCAGAACGGGAGGAATATCCTGTAGGCGCAAAGCACCTGACAGAGCTGTTTTTCGTGAACGTCGAGAGGGTTTATCTCATCGTTGTTGATTATGGGACGTAGTCTTGGACATGACAGCGATATCTCAGCCTGCGGGTACTTTCTCTGTAGGTAGTACATATGGAGAGCGCTTGCGAGAGCGTCCTTGCGGAAGTCGGAAAGTCCGAGCAGAGCCGAACCTGCCACGCCGCGCATACCAGCCATTAGAGCACGTTCCTGAGCCTCGAAACGGTAGGGGAACACCCTCTTGTGACCGAGGAGGTGAAGCTGTTCATAGCGGTCGCTGTTGTAGGTCTCCTGAAAGACCGTGACGTAGTCCACGCCGCATTCGTGGAGGTAGCGGTACTCGTCGGTATTGACGGGGTATATCTCGATACCGACCATGCGGAAGTATTTCCGGGCGAGCTTGCAGGCTTCGCCGATATACTCGACGCTGCTCTGAGCACGGCTCTCGCCGGTGAGAATGAGGATCTCCTCCATGCCGCTGTCCGCGATGACCTTCATTTCGTGCTCTATCTGTTCCATGTTGAGCTTCATGCGGCGGATATCGTTGTAGCAGTTGAAGCCGCAGTAGACGCAGTAATTCTCGCAGTAATTGGCGATATACAGCGGAGTGAACAGGTAGACCGTATTGCCGAAGTGCTTCTGTGTCTCGAGACGGGCTTTTTCAGCCATTTTTTCGAGGAAGGGCTCGGCAGCAGGTGAGAGCAGAGCCTTGAAGTCCTCGACGGTGCAGGTGTCGTGTGCGAGTGCAGCTCTTACGTCCGCATAGGTGTAGGAATTGCAGTCGTAGGAGTTCATTTCGGAGAGTACCCGGTCCATGATATCGGAACTGATGCGTTCCATACCCTCCATGTACTGCATATGGTCAGTACGGGAGGAAGGGTCGCTTTCCAAGCGGTGCTTCTTTTCAAGTGCGGCTTCGGAAAGCTTGTCCGAATCCACAAAATAATTGTTATCCATTTCTTTACCTTGCCTCTTTTCAGAGTTTCTTAGAGTTGAAAGTTGTACGCATTAATATAACTATCGTGGGCGAAAGCAGGCGCGGAGTCCGCGCTGCCCTCCACGTTGTCACTCGCAAGCTCGTTCAGTAATTACAAACGGTCAATTTCCTGATCGCTCACGGCAGTATAAACCAACGTGTGCGAAAGCAGACTGTCGGTTTGTAAGAACGCAAGCCCCTCAGGGGCGACCCGTGGAAGCCCGCGGTGGCTCACCGCTCAGTCGCGCAGGAATCCGATGAGTGTATCGGAGGGTGCTGCCCCTCTTGTGAGAACTCGTCCGAGCCCCGAGAGGTATGCCTTTCTTCCGGCTTCAACAGCCTGACGGAAAGCGTCCGCCATAACGGGGAGGTCGCCTGCCGTAGCAAGGGCAGTGTTCGACATTACCGCAGCAGCGCCCATTTCCATAGCCTCGCAAGCCTGTGAGGGACGTCCGATGCCGGCGTCAACGATTATCGGCAGGTCTATCTCGTCAATGAGTATCTGAATGAAATCGCGAGTTGCAAGTCCCTTGTTAGAGCCGATAGGCGAAGCAAGAGGCATTACCGAGGCTGCACCGGCATTCACAAGGTCGCGGGCAGCGTTGAGGTCGGGGTACATATAGGGCATTACGATGAAGCCCTCCTTTGCGAGTATCTCGGTAGCCTTTATCGTCTCCTGATTGTCGGGGAGGAGGTACTTGGTATCGCGCATTATCTCGACCTTTACGAAGTCACCGCAGCCGAGCTCACGGGCAAGTCTTGCGATGCGGACAGCCTCGTCCGCATTTCTTGCACCGGAGGTGTTCGGGAGAAGCGTAACGCCCTCGGGGATATAGTCGAGGATATTCTCGTGCTCCTTGGAATTGGTGCGGCGGACTGCGAGAGTGATTATCTGAGCGCCGGCGTACTTGACAGCAGCCTCGATGAGGCTGAGGGAGTATTTGCCGGAACCGAGAATAAATCTCGAAGTAAATTCGTGACCGCCTAAAATAAGCTTATCGTCTTTCATTGTGATTGCTCCTTTAACTGTAATTGAGAATTGAAAATTGAGAATTGAGAATGAATGTATCGCTGAGGCGATAATATTTAAAATGGTTCGCCGATAGGCGAACACAACAATTCTCCATTCTCCATTCTGCATTCTCAATTTATTTCAAGTTTTCCGGCGATTATCCGGATTATCGCGTTTGCCTGATGAGCGGCACATATCAGCACACGCGAGGATACAAGTCCGAGACCCTCGCCCGCGTCGCTGACGCCGTCGCCGCACAGGTAAAACCGCTTTGCTATGCGCTTTGTCGTTATGAGGTTCGAGGGACCTATGCCTGCCATGCCCGAGCCTGCCACAAGGTACTTCTCCGGCATATTCTCCAGCACACAGTTCACCAGCATAGCCTTCTGGTCAGCCCTGTCGAACGCCTCGCAGACGATCTCCTCGTTCCGCAGAAGCCCCGGGATATTCTCCTCTGTGAGTTTCACGCAGTCCGCCTTGATATCGCAGTAAGGCGCTATCCTGCGGAGAGTATCGAGCATAGCCTCGGTCTTGGGCAGACCTATCTGCTCCGGGAAATACTGCTGCCGGTTGAGGTTCGAGATGTCAACGCAGTCGAAGTCCATGATGTGAAGATGTCCCACACCTGCCCTTGCGAGGGCAATAGCGATGTTCGAGCCGAGGCCTCCAAGTCCGCAGACCGCAACGGAAGCCGCAGAGAGCTTCGCCTGCAATTCAGCGCCGTGGCGTTCCTTAAGGGCACGGTACATCTCCTCCCTTGTCGGGACAGCCATATCAGCCGCCTCCCACAAAGCGGACGACCTCAACGCTGTCGCCGTCGCTGAGAACGGTCTCGCCGTACTTAGCCTTGGGGACGATGTCCTCGTTCAGTTCAACGGCAACGCGCTGACCGCTGATGTTCATCTCAGCAAGTAGCTCAGTGACCGTTCTGCCGTTCATATCGAGCATTTCGCCGTTTACCTTAACCATAGCATACCTCCGAAAAAAAGGGAACCGCACAGCGCAGTTCCCTGAAAGTCGTTATCAGCTTCCCTACGTTGGCATTATCCAAATCAGGTTACGGGTCGAAGGTGAAACCTTCCTCTCAGCCTGTCCACAAGCTCCCCATTTGTTATTATAACACATCTGCTGAAAAAAAGCAAGAGTTTTTATCGAAATAGTAGGGAAGGGCGTTCCTACATCGCTGCCGGTGGTGTGTTTGTTATCCGCGGGCGGATAATATCCGCCCCTACGGTTTGTTGCCGTTGGTTTGACAGTAATATAGAGTGCGCCTTTCCCTGCAAATCAACTTTCAACTTTCAACTCTCAACTCCTATGAGGTATGCTCGGCATGGTGCTCCGTCACAGCCGCCGAGGTTCAGCGGTGCGGCACTCAGGAAGTATTTCCCCTCGGCAACATCGTCAAGCACGATGCCCTCCAGCAGAACAGTCCCGGCACCGAGAAGGATAAGGTGTACCTCCTTCGGGGAAGCCTCCGGACCGACGGTCTGGCTCTCGTTCCCGAGAAGGAGTATGCCTGCGAAAACACGCGCTGCCTCTGCGGTAACGGTCACTTTTCCTGCGATGAGGATACGCTCGGCAGCACCGGCAGCTCTTGCCTTTTCCATTATGCGTTCAGCGTCCGCGGCAGTTACGTCGCCCTCGTGACGGGCAACGAAGCAGTCCCCGACAAAGGGCTCAAGTCCGAGCTGGTCTATCGTTTTGCCGCTGTTTATGAAGTGGAAGGGCGCATCGGCGTGAGTACCGTTGTGGGCGCACATTGAAAAGTCGGTAAGGTTGCAGATATCGCCGTTTGCAATGCTCAGGGAGGTGTTTCCCTCCGGGGAGGGGTCACCGGGGAAAACGCGGCAGGAGAAGACCTCCTGAGAAATGTCGATTATCCTGTTCATATATCATCATCTTTTCTTTTGGTATTGCAGAGGGCGCGGAAAGACCGCGCCCCTTGTGCTTATTGTTAGGTATTATCTGTCCCTTTTAGAACTGCCGTGTGCGGAATCAGAGCTGTGCTCTGCATAGAGTAAGCGGCAGCGCGGAGGCTCAGATAGCTTGACGAAGTCCGAGCTTGTACTGCTGGATTATCATAGCGTCGAGGTTGGTGATATCGCCGCTGTTGTCGGTATCAGCGTTACGCTCGCCCTTTTCGGTGAGCCTGTACTTGTCGGGGTTGGTTATGCACTGCATGATAAATACGGCGTCCGCCATATTGACCGCATTGTCACAGTTTGCATCACCGGGAGTCTTTTCGGTATCGCTGGGAGGAGTTGTAGTCGTAGTAGTTGTCGTTGTGGTGGTAGTCGTAGTGGTCGTGGTAGTAGTTGTGGTGGAAACTGTCGAAGCGGAAACGTAATTGTCGATGATACCAGCCCAGAACTTGCCGATTTTCTCATAGCCCTTCTCGGTGGGGTGGAGCTGATCGCTGTCCATATCGTTCATGCCGTCGAGACAGCCGTGAACGTCTGCGAACACCACGTTTGAACCGTAGGACTCAGCGACCTTCTTAACTGTAGCGTTGTAATTCGCAACACGCTGAGCATTTCCGCCGTAAGCGGTGAATTCGGGGATAGATGCGAGGTATACGATGCCGCCGGAGGGGAGGTCTGCGAGGATATAGTCGAGCAGTGAGTGGAGGTCCTCCTCGCACTCGCTCATGCTGCGGTTTGCGGTCATATCGTTGGTTCCTATCATGAGGAGGACGATATCGGGCTTAGCGCTTGCGATAGCGTTCTTTGACTTCAGCTTTTCAAGGAGACCGTTCTCGCCCCAGCTCGGGATCGGGTACTTCTGAACGATAGTGTAACCGCTGTAGCCGGCGTGGTTGTCGTCGTAGGTGACGTTCTGACCGTTGTAGCTGAACTGAGCCGAACTGCTGCCCTCGGGACCGACCATATCGACCTTTGTGAAGCCCTTCTGCTTGAGGTAATAGTCGAGGAACTTTCTGTAGCCGCCGGTATGACCGTAGCCGAAGGTGATAGAGTCGCCGATAGGCATGACCTTTATGGTGCTGTCCTTGGTGAGATCACCGACGGGTCCCGTAACTACCGCGGAGGAATCGACTGTTCCCTGACCTGTAACAACAGTGGAGGCGATACCTGCCTTGGAGACCTGAACCGTGTCAATGTAGAGGTCGCAGAGGTTGTTCGATCCGTCTGTTGTTTCAATGTAGAGGACGAGGTCACTGCCGCCCGCAGGGATAGTGTAGCGTGTATTCTCGATCTTTGTCCATTCGCCGCTCTTTGCCTGAACGGTAGCTATCTCGTTGTAGGAGGTATTGGTGCCGTCCGACTGCTGGAGGGACATCTGTATCGAAGCTGTCGAGCCGCCCTTCTGGAGGACTGCCGCACTGAAGCTGTAGGTCTCGCCGGGAACGAAAAGGCTGCTGTCGAGGGTTATCGCACAGCCGTGCCAGTCCTTTTCTCTGCCGGTGACGTAGAGAGAATTCGAGCCTGTGTAGTAATTCTTGCTGTCGCGGCTCAGGGAAGCGCTGCCTCTTGCGGTCCAGTCCTCGGTACTGCTCTCGAAGTCGTTCTTGAAGTAGTCGTCGTACTGGTAGGGCTCGCGGGTAGTAGTAGTGGTAGTAGTTGTGATAACGGGAGTCTCCTTGCCGCCCCAGAGTATCGACTTGTCGTTGATGACGGACATCATAGTGTCGAGAACGGGCTCGGAGGCTGAATACCACGAATTAGCGCTTCTGTTGAGGTAGCCGTGGGACTCTCCGCCGTTGCCGCCCTCAACATTGTTGTCCCATAGTATGCAGGGAATGCCGGCTTTCTTTGCAGCGGTGATGTAGTCCTTTGCCCAAGCCTGACGAGCGCTGAGATTGTTGAAGTTCGAGGCACTGAATTCACCGATAACGACCGGGATATTCGTCTGATCCTCGAGCTGCTTGAGATTGCTGAAGAAAGAGTTGATGCTGCTTGTATAGTCCTCGCCCCAGCCGCTCTGACCGGGATAGTTGTGGTTGGCGTACTGATCCTCTGCCATAGTGAAATAGTAGGGGAGGTAAGCGTGTACCGAGTAGGCGACGTTTCCGCAGTTTGCAGGGAATGTTACAGCCTTGATAGCCTGCATATCGGACGATGCACAGTAGCCGGGCAGCATGAGCAGACGCTCCTTGTTTGCAGCCGAGCCCTGTCCGCGGACGGTCGAAACGAACTTGGCATTGAGCTTGTTGATGTAGTTCCATGTGTAGCCGCCGTCGCCGCTGCCGTTGCCCCACTGGCTGACATTAGGGTTGCCGGTCTGACGCGGCTCGTTCATGCCCTCGAAGACGAGGTGCTGGTCGTAGTCCTTGAAGGTATCGGCGACCTGCTGCCATATAGCGGTGAGCTTGGTCTCAGCGTTCTGATAGGTCTGGTCGTTGAACTGATTGACGTTTACCCAGTCCTCATGGTGAACGTTGAGGATAACGTACATATCGTCCTTGATGCAGTAGTCAACGACCTCCTTGACGCGGCTCATCCACGCACTGTCGATGCGGTTGCTGCCGTCGAGGTGAGGGTACCATGTAGTAGGTATCCTTATGGTGTTGAAGCCCTTAGCTTTGACAGTGTCGATCATCGCCTGAGTTGTCTTGGGGTTGCCCCAGCTTTCCTCGGTATTCACGCCATAGTACCCGTTTCCGCCGGTCGCATCGAGGCTGTTGCCTATATTCCAGCCTATTTTCATTTCGCGGGTGATGTCGAATGCGCTCATACCGCTTGCCGAGTTAGCTTCCGTAACATCAGCTATCTTAGCGAAGTGGAAGCTTGTCAGCATACAGGCAGCAGCAGAGAAAACGCTGACTGTCCTTCTGATGAATGACTTCATTTTAATCATCCTCCTTTTAGAATTGATAATATAGTGTCTGAACACACTATGTCATTTTAATTTTATCATATTGCTCAAAACAAATCAATGAAAACCGGCAGTTTTGTTTATTGCCGGGACGTAGAATTATAAAGTCCACTTTTGGTTACTTTTGCTAATATCGGGGACAATTTACTGCAAATTATACGAAGTGGAATGATGTATAGTTAACATATTTGAATGATTGCCGCGGAATGTTTTCCAAAAGCCCTTGATTTCCGGGAGGAACTGTGGTATACTATCATCAAGGCACTAACAGCGGTCATTTTATCTTGGTCGATAAAAAACGTGCCTTGCCGGCGTAAAGCCGGGAAAGAAAGGTGCTTGCAGCAAAAAGATGTGGATATCTATTCGTGTAATATGATAACTAAGAGCACCTTGTTAAGACGCACACAGCGATCTGAGGATTTCGCTAGTCACGAAATTATAATGCGTCTTGTTCTAAAACTAAGTCAGCTACAGCAAAAGAACGACTCCAAGGCTTCACCGCCATGTTTCTGCCGGTGTCCCCGGCAGAGCTGACTTGCAGCGATACCGCTGTTTTCCACGCTGCCGCTCGCAAGCTCGCTCCGTTTGTGCGGACGGTTTAGTCTGCTTTCGCACACGGCAGTTAACTCAAAATTGCGGTTTAAGGCTCGGGCGATACCGCTGTTTTCCACGCTGCCGCCCGCAGGCTCGCTCCGTTTGTGTGGACGGTTTAGTCTGCTTTCGCACACGGAAGATAACGAAAAATTGCAGTTTAAGGCTCGGGCAATACCGCTGTTTTCCACGCTGCCGCCCGCAGGCTCGCTCCGTTTTTTTAGACGGCAGCGTCTGCTTTCGCACACGGAAGATAACGAAAAATTGCAGTTTAAGGCTCGGGCGATACCGCTGTTTTCCACGATGCCGCTCGCAGGCTCGCTCCGTTTGTGCGGACGGTTTAGTCTGCTTTCGCACACGGCAGTTTATGCGGAATATACCGCTGAAAAAGGCTCAGAAAAGAGGTAATGACCATGCTCAACTATCTTAAAGAAGAATCCAATATGACAACGACCGAGAACGGCGGAACAGCCTACCTTTCCTCTGAGTCGTTCTGCCTTGACCTTTTCTTCAAGGCAGGCGCTATGCGTAATTCAAAGGCGGAGGATATTGCGGACGCAGTTGTCCGTGCCTATGCGGAGGATCCAGACAAGACCATGAAGATAATTTTCTTTGCCCGTGACGCAAGAGGCGGTCTCGGCGAGAGACGTTTCTTCCGTATCGCAGTTGCTTCGCTTGTAAAAACTGCACCGGCGGCTGTAAAGAAGAATATCCCTCTTTTTGCGGAATACGGCAGATACGATGACCTCCTCGTTCTCATCGGAACTCCCCTTGAGAGCGACGCCATAAGCGTTATAAGGAACCGGCTTGATATTGACACTGCCGCAATGAGTGCAGGAAAGCCTGCCTCTCTGCTTGCAAAGTGGCTTCCCTCCGTGAATACCTCCTCAACGGCAACGCGCAGTCTTGGAAGACGCATTGCCGCACTTCTCGGCATGACCGAGCGCAATTACAGAAAAATGCTTTCCGGTCTCCGCAGATATACCGACATTCTGGAGAACCGTCTCCGTGAGCGTGACTACACCTTCAAATACGAGGTGCAGCCCTCCTGCGCCATGTTCAAGTACCGCAATGCGTTTATCCGCAACGATAACGAGCGCTACACGGAATATCTTGAACGTGTGAACAGGGGAGAGGCTAAGCTCCACGCCGACAGACTGTTCCCCTATGATATAGTCCGTGCCGCTATGGCTGGGAATATCTCCCGCGAGGAGACCCTTTCGCTTGATACGGCATGGAAGTCCCTGCCCGACCTCACTGCTTCAAAGCAGGAGAACGCACTTGCCGTTATCGACGGCTCAGGCTCGATGACCTGCGGCTGCGGCGGTATACGTCCGATAGACGCAGCGCTTTCGCTGGGAATATACTTCGCCGAACACAACAGGGGAGACTTTGCGAACCACTTCATCACATTCTCGCAGAAGCCCCGTCTTGTCGAGATAAAGGGCGCAGATATCGTCGAAAAGGTCAATTACTGCCGTACATTCAACGAGGTAGCGAATACCGACCTTGAAGCGGTCTTCATGCTGATACTCCGCACGGCACTGAAAAACAACGTTGCCGCGAGCGATATGCCGTCAAAGCTCTACATAATCTCCGATATGCAGTTCGACAGCTGCATAATCGGCGGAAACAACGACACTCTTTTCAAGACGATGCAGAGGCTCTACCATAACTACGGCTATATGCTTCCCGAGATCATTTTCTGGAACGTCAATGCCCGCTGCGATGCGATACCGGTCCAGCGCTCACAGACCGGTGCGGCACTTGTATCCGGCTATTCACCGGCAATATTCGATATGGTAATGGGCGGCGAGTGTTCGCCTGAGACCGTAATGAACAGGATACTCTCATCGGAGAGATACGCCGCTGTAACCGCCTGAGCAGTCCGAAAAGGGGACGGTCTCCTGCAAGAAAACGGGGAGCCTGTCCGTTCCAAATAACAAATGCAATGGCTGTGCAGTTTACAAACGCTGTACAGCCTTAACTTTTTTGCAGGAAGAAGGTATATCTGCAAGATACGTTCTTGCATTGGATAAGATTTTATGCTATAATGAATGCAGACATTTACAACATTATTATCAGGGAGAGAATGATGTATACCGGAAAATACAGATTTGCAGAAAAGGTCGTTGAGATCAACTCGATCTATGAGAGAGTCCAGAATTACTGCAAGGACTATGCTTCCGATGAAACTGCCGATTTTTCGGTTACTGTTACGCCGGAGGACATTGTCTTTGAGAAGAAGAAATCCGATTCGGAGTACGCCTATGAGGGGCTCCCTCTGCCGGACTTCACGGACGATATTCTTGAGGAAACGGCAGTTTACCGAAAGATAGCCGAGATAATGCCGGATCACGGTATATTCGTGTTCCACGGCTCGGTGATAGCTGTGGACGGTCAGGGGTACCTGTTCACAGCCAAAAGCGGCACGGGCAAGTCCACGCATACGCGGCTCTGGCGGGAGTATCTCGGGGACAGAGCAGTCATGGTCAACGACGATAAGCCCATGCTGAAGGTGACTGACAGCGGAGTTACCGCCTACGGTACGCCCTACAACGGCAAGCACAGGCTAGGTAATGACATTGCAGTCCCGCTGAAAGCGATATGTATACTCACCCGCGGCGAAAAAAACAACATCGTCCGCATTGAAAAATCCGAGGCGTATACAATGCTCGTACAGCAGGTCTACCGTCCGCAGTCGCCTCTGAAAATGGCTGAAACGCTGGAGCTTATCGACAAGCTGGCGGAAAAGACCGAGCTCTACAGGCTTGCCTGCAATATGGATATCGAAGCGGCGGAAGTCGCTTACAACGGAATGAAAGGATAATGGTTATGATACTCAACAAGGCATTTTTAACACATGACGACGGCGATCAGAAGATTCTCGTTTCCACGGGAGAAAGCAATTTTTCGGGACTTGTCCGCAGCAATAAAACGGCAGGCTTCATCATAGGCTGCCTTGAGAATGAGACTACCGAGGCTGAGATAGTTTCCAAGATGCAGCAGAAGTTCGACGGTCCGAAAGAGGCTATGGAGCGCGATGTGAAGAAGATAATCGACCAGCTCAGACAAATCGGGGCGATAGATGGCTAAGTCAACTTTCGAGGAACAGCTTGCAAAAAGCGGCAAGCTCATCTACACCAATAAGGGCGACAGCATGATGCCGCTAATCAAGCAGGACAGGGACCTGCTCGTCATCGAGCCCGTTCACGGCAGGCTGAAAAAGTACGATGTTCCGCTGTATAAGCGCGACAGCGGACAGTATGTGCTGCACCGCATACTCAAAGTCCGTGACAGTGATTATGTTATCTGCGGAGACAACCGCTGGTCGAAGGAGTACGGCGTTACCGACCGCCACATCATCGGCGTTCTGACGGCGGTCATCCGCAATGGCAGGGAGGTCTCCGTGAACAGCCGGAAATACAGGCTGTATGTGCATTTGTGGTGCGACCTTTTCCCTGTGCGGGCGTTTGTCCTCCACGCTGCAAATAAGCTGAAAAGGCTGATAAAGCGATGAGGAACACCGCAGTAAAATGGCTCTGTGCCGTCACCGGAAAGAAAAAATGGAATATCCTTTGGCTTATGATAATCCAGGCACTTCACGGTGCGAGCGGCGTACTTTACGCGCTGCTGCTCCGGAATATCGTGGACAATGCCGTTGACGGCGACAGGGACGGCTTCAAGCTCTATGTTCTGCTGATAGTCCTCCTCGTCCTCGCACAGGTATTGATGAGGGCGATAATACGCTGGCTGGAGGAGCTTTCCCGTGCCTCGCTCGAGAACCTTTTCAAGCAGCGGCTGCTCAACAATATCCTCAGCAAGGATTTCGGGACCGTCAGCGCGGTCCACTCCGGAGAGTGGCTCAACCGCCTGACCAATGACACGGTCGTCGTGGCAAATAACAGCGTGGAGATACTTCCCGGACTCGCCGGAATGGTAGTGAAAATGGTCAGCGCAATGGCGATGATGATAGTCCTCGACTACCGCTTTGCGCTCGTCCTTCTGCCGGTCGGGATAGTCCTGTTTTTCGCCACATACGGCTTCCGGAAGGTGCTGAAAAAGCTCCACAAGAACATTCAGGAACGTGACGGCAAGCTCCGGGTCTACCTTCAGGAACGCCTCAGCAGCATGATGATGATTCGCTCCTTTGCGGCTGAACAGCAGACCGAGGACGAAGCCCTTGAAAAAATGTTCGACCACAAGTCAACAAGAATGAAACGCACACGCTTCGCCAATTTCTGCAATATCGGCTTCCAGACAGGTATGCAGGGAATGTACGTCGTCGGCGTTATCTACTGCGGCTACGGCATACTCACGGGAGCTATCAGCTACGGTACGCTGACTGCGATAACTCAGCTCATTTCGCAGATACAGTCGCCTTTTGCCAATATTACGGGCTATCTGCCGAAATATTACGCGATGACCGCGAGCGCTGAGAGACTTATGGAGATAGAGGAATTCGAGAACGATTCCGATGTTACGCCTATGGACATAGACGAAACGCTCGATTATTACAGGGAGAGCTTTGCGGCTATGGGGCTTGAAAACGCCGATTTTGCGTACTATCCCTCCTCTGATACAGTGCGTCAGCTCAGCAAGGACGCTATGCCTGTGGTGCTGAAAAACATCAGCGTTGAGATAGGAAAGGGACAGTACGTTGCGTTCACGGGACACAGCGGCTGCGGCAAAAGCACCGTCCTCAAGCTGCTGATGTGCATTTACAAGCTCGACGGCGGCAGACGCTATGTGACCGATAACAGCGGCAATACCGAGGAGCTTTCCGCGAAATACCACCGCCTTTTTGCGTATGTTCCGCAGGGCAATCAGCTCATGTCCGGAACGATACGCGAGGTCGTGTGCTTTGCGGACAAGGGAGGTCTCGGCGATGACGAGCGTATCAGCAAAGCCCTGAAAATAGCCTGCGCGGACGAGTTCGTCAGCGAGCTTGACGACGGAGCCGATACCCTCCTCGGAGAGCGCGGAACGGGTCTCTCGGAGGGACAGATGCAGCGTATCGCGATCGCGAGGGCTGTGTATTCAAGGTGCCCGATACTCCTCCTTGATGAGGCAACAAGTGCCCTCGATGAGGCTACAGAGCGGAAGGTCCTCGAAAATCTCAGGGATATGACGGACAAGACCGTTGTTATTGTTACCCACCGTCCTGCTGCACTCGATATATGCGACAGGATACTGCAATTTACTGAAAACGGAGTGATAGAGAATGGAAAAGCCTGAATTCCGCAGGAACGCCACGGATATGATCTACCTTACCGCCTGTGCGATAAACGGCAGGAAGCCCAGTCCGGAACGCATAGAGAAAATGGACCTCCCGAAGCTTTTTGAGGTCTGCCAGCAGCATATCCTCACAGCCTGCGCTGCCTATGCTCTTGAATCAGCCGGTTTCAGGGACAGCGAATTTACTCAGGCTAAGGAAAAGGCTATCCGCAAGAATATCCTCCTTGATGCCGAACGCAGGACCATACTGCGTGAGCTTGAATCCGAAGGGATATGGTATATGCCGCTGAAAGGCGCATTGCTCCAGTATTGGTACCCGAGGCTCGGTATGCGTCAGATGTCGGACAACGATATACTCTGCGACGGCAGCCGAATGGCTGATGTGCGCGATATTTTCCTCGGAAACGGATACACCTGCGAGCACTTCGGTCAGGGCAACGATGATGCGTATTTCAAGGCGCCTGTGCTGAATTTCGAGATGCACAGCAGCCTTTTCGACAGCAGACACATCGGAGGTCTCTATGATCACTTCAAGGACATAAAGGAACGGCTCATTCCTGATGAGGGCAGCAAATACGGCTTCCATTTCAGCGATGAGGACTTCTACCTATTTATGGTGGCGCATGAGTACAAGCACTTCACATACGGCGGTACCGGCGTGCGTTCACTTGCGGACACATATGTGTTCATGAATATTTACGGCGACCTCCTCGACTGGGGGTACCTTGATGAAGAATTCGGAAAGCTCGGCATCGCAGATTTTGAGCGCAGCAACCGTGAGCTTGCAATGAAGGTATTCTCGATGAAGAAGCTCACTGTTGATGAAAAGAGACAGCTCGAATATTACGTTATGTCCGGAATATACGGAAATACGGAGAATTCCGTGAAGAACGGCATCATGAACCGCGGAAACGGCTCTAAGCTCGGATATCTGAGATACCGTTTCTTCCCGCCGCTGAGAGTCCTTGAAACTGCCGTACCGTGGGTGAAAAAGAGCAGACTGCTCATACCGGCGGCATACGGCTACCGTTTCCTGCGCGGTGCGACCGTCAAAAGAAAAGAGCTTGAAAATGAGTTCAGACAGCTTGAAAAAAGCAGATAAAAGCAGAGCCCGGACAGTTGTCCGGGCTTTTTTGATCGTGTTATTCCCATTTTATGCTGCCGATCGTTACGGTATGTTCCCCGGCAGAAGCGGTATCGCCTATGTTACCGAGCTGGAATTTCAGGTCAACGGACATATCCTCGCTGAAAACGGTATCGAAGCTGTAATGCTTTACCTCCGGACCTACCGTGAGCTTTTCATCGAGATAGCGCGTGTAGGCGGAGTCCTCAGCGGTAACGATGATGTCCCGCACTGCTGTTGAGGATACATCGAACGAAAGCGTGTGCTTTTCGCCGGCTTTGACTTTATTGCCGCGGATAAGTCCCATAACGCCGTATTCGAGGGAGCCTGTGCTGCTGATCTTTACGACAGTTTCGCCGTCCTTGTTGGAAAGTGCTGCTTCCGCACCCTCGATGTAGGCTTCGAGCGGCAGAGATGTGACCGGAGTCGGGACGAATGAGCTGTTCAGGCTGTAAACGCGGACGTAGTCGATATCGAAGTGCTTTTCGCCGTTCTCGAATATCGAGGGATCGGCGTGAACTCCGTCAATGCCGTCAAAATGTCCTCCGACCGCAAGATTGAGTATCAGGTAGAAGTTCTGGTCGAAAGGAGCAGGATAGCTGTGTCCGGCGGAATACCATTCGGTCTGGGTGCTGTAAAGCTGACCGTCAACGTACCAGCGTATCTCTCCGGGATCCCATTCGATTGCGTAGGTATGCCAGTTCTCCGTGGAATCGCCCTCCGGGAAGATGTAATCGTTCGTGAGGTAGGTATTTCCGGGCCAAACGTCACCGAAGTGGATAGTGCCGCATATTTTCCCGGGATCGCTGCCCCAGCCTTCCATAATGTCGATCTCTCCGGAAGCAGCCCAGCCGCCGTAAACGCTGTCCTCGGGGAGCATCCATATAGCAGGCCAGAGTGATCTTCCGGAATCGCAGCGGGCGCGTACCTCTATCCGTCCGCCGCAGGTCGAGAACAGGTGTTGGCTGCTTAGACGGGCCGAGGTGTATTCGTATTCACCCTGTACGGGATCGGTATATTTTTCTCTGCGGGCAGCAATCGTCAGTATACCGTCGTGAACGGAGACGTTTGAATCAGTGTAGAATTCCTGTTCGTTGTTGCCCCAGCCGCTCGTGATGTAGTTCCCGTCAGCATCGAGCTTCCAGTTTCCGAGCTCATAAGACCATTTTGACGCATCGGGACTGTCTCCGCTGAATTCGTCGCTCCATATGAGGCGCTGTTCCGAGCCGGTGAAATAGTGACGCTTCATAAGGCAGAGGTCGAACACATCAAGTCTGCCGTCCGTGCAGAAGTCAGCCGCTTCCCAGCCGGGAAGGCCGGTATCGGGGGCGGCGAGCAGCCACTTCTGAAGAAGGACTATATCCGCGATGCTGAATTCTCCGTCACAGTTGACATCGCCTGTTACCGCCAGAGCTTCCGTTGAAGCGGAGGCTTTTGCAGGGACGATGCAGGCTGAACACGCTGCTGAAATGAGTAAAGATAATATCTGCTTTTTCATAATGCACACCTTCTTTCCTAAATTATAACATATCGCGTTCCCTTTTACAATAGCGGAGTGCAGCTTTGAAAAACATGGAAGTTGAGAAATAATACTTGACATAAGTCGGAAACGGTGGTATAATTGACATAAGTCAGAAAGGAGATGTGCTTATGCCAAGGCCTCAGAAATCGCGCCGTATATGCTGTTACCCCGATTACTGGAGCTTTGCACCCGATCAGGATACCGCAAACGATACGGTAACAATGTCGCTTGACGAGTTCGAGACCATACGTCTGATAGACTATCAGGCGAAAACTCAGGAGCAGTGCGCTGCCGAGATGAACGTCGCAAGGACTACCGTCACGGCGATATACGACAGCGCAAGGAAAAAGCTTGCCGCTGCACTTGTCGAGGGCAGACGCATCGTAATTTCGGGCGGAAATTACACTCTTGACAGTACGGTCTCAGAGGAGATCGCACGGAAAGGATTTGGTATCATGAGGATAGCAGTAACCTATGAAAACGGACAGATCTTCCAGCATTTCGGCAGGACAGAGCAGTTCAAGCTCTACGATATCGCCGACGGAAAGGTAATAAACGAGCAGGTAGTTGACACGAACGGCGCCGGACACGGTGCTCTTGCAGGCTTTCTCAGGAACGCTCAGGCTGACGTTCTTATCTGCGGAGGCATCGGCGGAGGCGCACAAATGGCTATGCAGGAGGCTGGAATTGCCCTCTACGGCGGCAATATGGGCAGCGCTGATGAAGCGGTAAAGGCTTTCCTTACGCGGACACTCGCGCAGAATTCAAATCCGACCTGTGACCACCACCACGAACACGTTGAGGGACATTCCTGCGGAGACCACGGCTGCGGAAGTCACTCCTGCGGTGAACACTTATGAGATACGCTCACTCAGAAAAAGCGGCAGAGCTTTTTTCGCAGGGCTGTAACTGTGCTCAGGCTGTTTTCACGGCATTTTGTGACGTGACAGGCATGGACGAGGAGCTTGCAAAGCGGCTCTCATCGTCATTTGGCGGCGGAATGGGAAGAATGCGCGAGGTGTGCGGCGCTTGTTCGGGTATGTTTATGGTGGCAGGCATACTTTACGGTCAGGGGACTGAAACTGACGATATGCTGAAAGCGGCACACTATAAGAGGATACAGCATCTTGCGGAGGAATTCCGCAGAGAGCATGAAACGATAATATGCCGTGACCTTCTGAAAGGACTTGCGGTCACGAAGGGACCCGTTCCCGAAAAAAGGACCGGGGAATACTATAAGGTCAGACCTTGCGTCAGATTTGTCAGGACCGCAGCGGAGATACTCGACCGGTACCTTGAGGAGAACCATCCCGAATGAGGGCGGAACCTGAACGACCTGATACGATGAAGCTTAACTGAAAACCTCCGAATATAAGGGGATACCGTTCAAAACACGCCGGATAGTGCATCTTCCGGCGCAGGAGCTGAACGGTATCCCTTTTAATATGGACATATATCATGATATCAGCGGAACGTCAGGAAACAGAATGCGGTTTTGTTAAAACAATGATGTTATTTATTATTTTGAAAAAATTTTCTGTATACAGGTTGACACACGGTAAAGGATATGATATAATATGCACAAAAGATTTTTATTATAAAATAAAAAATTAAGGAGGTTTGTAAATGAAAAAAGCAATATCTATCATCACTGCCGCAGCTCTGTCACTTTCCGTCACTGCATCAATTTCTGTAACCGCAGCCGAATCTGACTATATGCTGCACAGCACCTTTGAGGACGGAAAAGATCAGTGGTCAGGACGCGGTTCGGCATCTGTCAGAGTCGTGACCGATATTTCACGTTCCGGACAATGCTCGCTTATGACAAGCGGCCGAGAGGCTGCGTGGAACGGTGCCACAATGCCACTCAGTTCCGAATTCAAGGCAGGTCAGTCCTACGCATTCAGCGCATATGTTATGACCGAGGACACTGATGAACCGGTAACATTCTGCCTGACGCTACAGTACAAAAGCGGGGATACTACCGAATACCCCAAGATAGCTAAGGTCACGGCTGAAAAAGGTAAGTGGGCGCATCTCGAAAACAATGATTTCACTATACCAAGTGATGCGGCTGACATTCACCTCTATGTTGAGACAGAGGAAAGCAAGTGCAGCTTCTATATTGACGAAGTGGTCGGTGCAAAGAGCGGAACGGAAATAGGCGAGCCGCCGGCTGCTGTCAAGCTGGCAAAGGGCGATATCAACTACGACGGTTCAATAAACGTTTACGACATCATGCTCGCCCGCAAAGGCGTTATCGACGGCATTACCGAAAAGAAAACACTGAAGGCTGCCGATGCTGACAGCAACGGTGTATTCGAGATCGCGGACTTCGTCCTCATCAACGACTTCTGCCTCGGAAGGATCAAGGAATTCCCCATTGCTGAACCGATTCCCGGACAGGTGAAGTACACTATGGAGGAGCTCACCGAAAAGACTCAGAACGAGCTCGTTAACAATGAGCCCGGCGATTCTCACCAGGAAAAGCCCGGAGTTCAGTACGGCACTATCGTTAAGAAGACCTACTTCTCCAAGAAGGCTAACAAGAACAAGCCCTATAATATCCTGCTCCCTGCAAATTACGACGAGAGCAAGCAGTATCCTGTCCTCTATGTGCTCCACGGCTTCTTCGAGAACGAGGACCGTATGATCGTAAAGGGCAACGGTACCATGTACACCCGCCAGATCGTCGAAAACGCTATCGCTTCCGGTGAAGCAAAGGATATGATCGTTGTATGCCCGCTTATCTTCACAAGTGCAACAAAGGAAAGCGCTACAGGCTTTGGCGATCCTGCATCGGTCGAGGGCTACAACAACTTCGTTGACGATATCGTTGACAGCCTCATGCCTGAGATCGAATCAAAATACAGCGTCAAGACCGGCAGAGACTATACAGCCGTTACCGGCTTCTCAATGGGAGGTATGGAGTCACTCCAGATCGGTATGAAGTACGGCGACAAGTTCGGCTATGTCGGCGCTATCTGTCCTGCACCGGGTGCTCAGGGCGCATGGAAATGGGACAGCGAGGAAACAACTCCTCATCTCGTATTCATAACCGGCGGTACTTCCGATGACGTTGTCGGACTCACCACTCCGCAGGGCTATCACAACAACTTCACAAAGAACGGCGTTCCTCATGTATGGCACGTTGTCCAGAACGGTCACCACGGTGACGACTCTATCCATTCGAGCCTGTACTGCTTCGTAAGAGCTGTATTCCAGGCAACGGACTGATCTGAGCTCCCGGAACGTCCGGGTAAAAACGTACATTATAAAACCTCCTGCGGCAAGACCGTGGGAGGTTTTTTGCATTATCTCATTTTCATTAAGGAGGGTCCGCAGTAATGCGTTCTGTGCCGCCGATGACCGCGTGTTGAGACTGGACTTGTTATTGCGTATCTGCCGAAAAATGCTCCTCCTTTTCAAGTAGCAAGAGATAAAAGCATAGTATTCCTCCAAAATAAAAAAGCCGACAGCTTCTGCATAAAAATTGCAGAAGTCATCAGCCTGATAAGCGGTTTAGGTTTCCCAAGGGAGAACATCATTCCCGTATGAAATTTTCATCATATATATTATACCACTCGTTACGGACAATGTCAAGCGATTTGCAGCTTTTGAAATGAAAACGAATATTGTTTGGATCTGTCATAAAAGTATTGCAAAACGGCTCGGAAAATGGTATAATATAAATATATTTGCGGCAAATTTCGAGTGATTTTTGTCTGATACAACATCAAAACAGAGGTGAAACGATGTCAGCAATAAGAAAAACCAAAGAGGACAAGCCTGTTCTCGCGATCTGCTACGATTTTGACAAGACCCTCTCACCTGACGATATGCAGGCGCAGGGTTACATACAGGCGGTCTACGACGGCGACGTACCGTCCTTCTGGAAAGAAACTGATGAAATGGCAGAAGCCAACGAAATGGACTCCAACCTAGCATATATGTTCAAAATGGTTAATGAAGCCCGCGGACGCATCGTGCTAACGCGAAAGAGTTTGCAGGAATACGGCGCAAAGGTCAAGCTCTTCCCCGGAGTTGAGGATTGGTTCGAGCGCATAAGAGAATACGGCTCGGAACACGGCGTGATCGTGGAGCATTACATCATCTCCTCCGGACTGAAAGAGATGATCGAGGGAACTTCCGTTGCAAAGGCAGGCGCTTTCGAGAAGATATACGCGAGCTCGTTCATGTTCGACGACAAGGACGTTCCGATATGGCCTGCACAGGTCATCAACTACACCAACAAGACGCAGTTCCTTTTCAGGATAGAGAAGGGTATCCTTGACGTCAACGATTCCGGCGTCAACGACTATTTTGCACCGGAGGACCTCCGTGTGCCGTTCAGAAATATGGTCTACATAGGCGACAGCGATACCGATATTCCGTGCATGAAACTGGTGAACACGAACGGCGGACATTCGATAGGTGTGTACAATAACGATACCCTTGACAAGTCGAAGGTGTACAAGATGCTGCACGATAACCGTATCCGCTATTTTGCACCTGCGGACTATACCGACGGCTCGAAGCTCGACCTGCTGGTGAAGGCTATCATTGACCGTACCGCGGCAAATGAAGTCCTTGAGAACGTGTATTACGACTGCAAGGACGAGCGCGATCAGAATGACACAAGACGCAGCAATAACGAGGAAAAACGCGACAGGCTCGACCTCATTCTTTCGCTGGACGGCAGCGCTTCTTTCGGCACGACTCACACGCTTATCAAGGAGATGCTCCTGATAGACAGCTGGACTGCCGACGAGATAGAAATGCTCCTTGACATAGCGCTGAACAGACACCCTGTGCGCTATCTTCTGAACGATCTTGACGTCAAATCATTCTATCAGAAGCTTCTCAAAAAGCTGTCCCCGGGGAACGACAAAGCAGCCGAGATTGCGAAATGCTGGGAAAAGACTGAGAATAGCAAAACATAATGCGAGGTGAGCATTTTGGAGTATATCGCAACCAGACTTCAGCCGATAAAGAGCTATCCGACCTATCAGCTCCACGCATTTACGGCTAATGACAAGCTGGGCACTGACAAGGTTTTCAGTATATGTGTTCTTGAAACCCTGAAATGGCTGAGACTGCGCCTTAATCAGTATGATATGCTGCCGCAGGAGCTGACTGCTCCCGAACCGGAGAATTATTAGAGTTTTTCAGTGGAGCAGCTCACATCATTCAATATAAATGTCGGAGCGACAATGGACTGCACATTCATTCCCGGTCAGGGAGTGTGGTCACTGAGGATAACAGAGCCGGATAACGGCGAAAACATCGGTACTGAGACTGAACGTCTTCCCGTCAACGGCAGAACTTTCCGCACCGAAATATCGTTTCGCAGGCACAGTGATAGTGTTGAGATAGGCGTGAGGACGACCTGTTCTGAGCCTTCCGGCTGCAATGAGCCGTGCTCGGTATTTCGTCCGGCTGTCGTGCGTGAGCTTGCCAAAAATCCTGATGTGGGACTTGTCATTGAGGGCTTCCGGCTGAACGGTCAGCCGCTTATGGTGACTAATCAGACCGAGCTGCGAAACCTTGAACGCCTGCTGAATTCCGACGAATTTGATATGCCGCTTGCTATCGTTGCCGACAGCGGATATGAGCAGTCCGTCAGCACGGACATTGCTCTCCCGGACAAGAATGCGCTCTCGTTCACGGGCTTCGGGAGTATGAATTTTACGGCTGACCTGACCGCTGATACGTCCAAGGTCACGATAAAGACCAACGCTGTAAAAACGGGCGGCAAAAAGGCTGAAAAGGAAGCGCCGAAGGACGTTCCGGCTGAAAAAACCGCTGAGAAAAAGCAGCCGGTTTTCTGCTGCGAACGGCTCGCTTTCAAGACAATGGGATTTGCTGTTGTGTGCTTTGTCACTGAGAATTGCTTCGGACTTCTGAAAAACAAACTGGGCATAAGCATTGCTGCGAACGAGATAATTGTCCTTGATAACGGCAGGGAGAGCGAGCGTCTGCACTACTCCGAACCGACAATTGAGAATATCTACAAAAGGCTTAAAATCGAGCTCCGTGATATGCTGAAGCGCAGCGCGTTCACATACGGAGAGGTGCTGTTCTACTCCGACGCAAGGCTTGCCGAGCTCCGCGAAAGACGTCACGAAAACATCTCCCTTGAGGATAAGCTGGCTATTTACAAGCAGGAAAATTCTGAGCTCCGGGCACACAACCGTGAACTCAGCCAGCAGAATACCGACCTGCAAATCGGCGCGGAAAATGTCCGGCTTTTGCAGAAGCAGATGAAAAATCTCGCTGCCGAAAACGAGGAACTGAAAGTTTATATCGAAAACTCCAAAAAGGAGGCGGAGGCCAAGGAGAAAGCCTACCGTAAAGCAGCTGAACTCGTTGCGTTCTACCGTCAGAAAGCCTTTGATACAGCGGAATTTCCAACGTACAAGGACGAGGTCTGCGACTGGGCACGGAGAAATTTCTCCGGGAATATCGTCGTTGCTCCGAGGGCTGAATCTGCCCTCAGGAAGTACAGCGGTGCGCTGGATACCGCCGTTCTCTGCGACGGAATCTACTACCTGAACGCCTATGCAAAATACCGGAAGTCCGAGATCACAGAGGAGGAACTGTCCCTTTACGCCGAGAGCTATAACTGGGAAGTCGGCGGCTGCGGAAGCGGTGCGCTGAGGATCCACCGGGACGATTATGAGGTTCTTGTTGACGGCGAAAAGCACCTCCTCGATATGCACATCAAGTACGGCGTGAGCTCGCAGGTTTTGGTGCGAATTTATTTCTGCTGGGACGAAAATGCGCGAAAAATCGTCATCGGCTATATGCCGGAACACCTTGCGACTGCCTCTCAAAGCACATAACGAAAGCCTCCGGTCGGAGGCTTTTTTATTACCTGATATTGTTACTGTACATTTCAAGAAAGTCAACAAAATCACGTTCGCCGATAAGCACCGTATGGGGCAGGCTGTTTTTTTGTAGTTTTCTTTGCTTAATTGAATTATTGATATTTAATAAGCATATAATATTGGGTTTACCATTCTACTTTTATCTTCGTTTTAGAGTAATGGTTTTCAGGGATCGCATATTCGTACTCAACGTTGATGTTTTCAACATCATATTCATTATAATATCTCATGTCCTTGGTATCCTCGACATTGAGTTCGATTTCTTTCATGGTATTTGATTCAAAATCGAATTCAGTGGTATGTAGGTCAAATGTATTGCTTTCTTCATTCATGACAGGAACCTGAACGATTACCCGTTCATCGCTTATATAAAGAGAGGAAACTTGTGGATTGAAGTCCGGTTCGAGAGTTATGAACTCATTTTTTCTTTCATCAACAAGATATAAGCCCTTTGTAGTATCCATAAAGGTCTTTCCACGTACATTAAACAATCCAAAACCATTTTTCTGTCCTGGACTGAATAGATTTTTGCGGCAGCACTGAGTTATATCTCCGGTTGCCTCATCTATACGGAATACAGCTACATCTCCGCAGTATGGTTCTTCCATAGTACACCAGTCGTATTTTCCAATAACATAAACACAGTTATTCTGATGATCCACGGCTATATCACCGACGTACACAGGTATTTCGCTTCCGCTTTCCAACAACTGTGAGAGGTATTCGTCACGCATTTCACGGTAAGAGCTTTTATTCCCTTCTGCGATCTTATAGCCATCTTTTAACTGGATATTGTCAAGGTCATTTGGCGTAAACGTTACGGAATGCTCAGCATGAAATGTTTTTGTAGCAGTAGCGTCTGTAGTTGTAGCAGTCGAAGTTGTTTCTGTAGCGGTAGTTGTAGTTTCTACAGTTGAAGTTGTTGTTGTAATGGTAGTCGAAGAAGCAACAGCCGTTGTTGTTTGAACTTGTTCTTTTTCAGAATACTCCGAGCTGTTTTTATCACCACACGCTGTAAATATCGCCATACATAACATGGCTGCTAAAATTACTTTTTTCATACTAACCCTCTATTCAATATCTAAGAATTTTTCTATTACGACCATTATCTCTTCAAGACGTTTACCGCCGATACCTTTGATTTTACTGAGTTCCGCCTCAAGTGCTGGGAGATCACTGGTTTTACCCTGTTCTCCGAGAAGCTGATCTCCGTATTGAATAATGAACTTTGTAAGTTCCTCACGATTCATCCTCTTAATCTTCTTATAGGTATCTCTGTCAATAATCTCTTGATTTCCCATATGTAGCTCCTTTACCAGTTATCGCGCATAAGGAAGTCTGCGATATGAACTATCTCAATGCCATTGTCATTGCCTAAAGCAAGCGTATCACGACAAACTACATATTTATGATAGTGATCCTTTATGTCCATGAGGTTGGCGGTCTCACGATCCGAGCCGTCCGGAAGCTGAACGCATACCTGAACATATACTTTTTCATCTCTGCGAACGCCAACAAAGTCAATTTCCTTTGTGTTGTTCTTGCCAATATATACCTCATATCCCCGGCGTTTCATCTCAAGATATACTATATTCTCGAATACAGCTGAGAGCATCTTTGTGTCAAAGCCCATCTGACTGTACTTTATGGATATATCGGAGAGATAATACTTCTCCTGAGTTTTGAGTACAGCTTTACCTTGCAGGTCGTAACGCTGACATGGATAGATGATAAAAGCTTCACTGAGCCACTTCAGGTAGTTGTATATTGACTCAACAGAGAGACTGCGGTTTTCGCTTTTAAGGAATTTTACAATGGTATTAGCTGAGAACGTCATACCAACGTTTTCGATAACGTACCTGACAACTCTGTCGAAAAGCTCCTTGTTGCGTATCTTGTGACGTTTGGAGATGTCTCTTGTGATAACGGAAGCATATATTCCGTCTACTATCTGATACGCTGCCTTTGTATCAAAATTGCTGATACCAACAAGAGGAAATCCGCCATACTGAACATACTCATCGAATACATCCCGTGCCTTGGATTCGTCTTTGTTTTTGAATGTAAGATATTCTCTGAGCGAAAGCGTATAGACTGGGATAGTAACGTACCTTCCGGTGAGATATGTTGATATTTCACTTGACATAAGCTTGCTGTTTGAACCTGTAACGTATAAGTCAACATCGCTGTTTTCGAGCAGATCATTAACAACTTTTTCCCAGCCTTTGATCTCCTGCAATTCATCGAGGAGCAGGTAACAGCGGCCTTTACCGGATATTTCTTTTTTTAAGTCAGAATACATATCCTTTGCAGAATAGTCTTCATATATAATCTCGTTGTATCTGCGTTCAATTATATTTTCCTTTGAAACGACGCGCTTTATGAGTTCATCTGCCACCATTTCAAGTATAGTGGATTTACCGCAGCGACGAACTCCGGCAAGTATCTTAACAATAGGAGAGTCAATAAAAGGCCCTATTGCGTTAATATAATCAGGTCTAAGAATCATAATATCACCTCTGTATTCTATTATACCCAAAACATTTGCAATAGTCAAGAAGTTTTTACTTGTATAGCGAAAAAACTTGAAATATTCATGTGGTTTTTAATTTAAAAAGGAATAAACCGTCCTAAGACGGCTTATTCTCTTGCTCCTGAGGCAGTAATTGTATTTTTATCCGCTCTATCTCATTTTCGCAGGACCGTAGTTGTTCTATGTAATTTTCCTCTTTATATGGTTCTTTTAAAGCAATATACGTTTTCCCTGCAATATCAAGATGTCTCCAGTCAGCTTCCTCGTCTGTGGAAATACCCAACTGCTTTTCTGCAAATCGTGTACTGTAGCCTCTGTTATACTTCATACGGAAAAGGGTTTCAAGGTCGGTGATATGATTTGTTAGCATAGGCAGGTCGTACTCTTTGCATATGCGTTCGATAAGCTTCATATCAAAGTTGTAGTGGGCAGTTACCAGCTCGCTGTCATAGCAGAACTCTATGAACTGCCAATAAGCATCTTCCATTGTTGTTCCATAGTTTTTCAGCGTATTCCTTGTTCATCTTCGGTACGTTTTTTAAGTATCTGCAAACGTACTTTGAGCATTTTCATAAGGATCTTATCCCCGGAAGTCAACTTGCTGAAATCAAAACCGCCTCTGAGATAAAAATGTCCTATTTGTTTTTGCTGTTCAGCGGTCAGCACCTTTTCCCAGAACGGCTGCATCTCATGCTCTCTGCCGGGATTTGATCCTACCGCAAACAAAGCGATTTTCTTCCCGGACAGCTTGTCAAGATTTTTGGTGATGAGCTTAATACCGTTGAAACCTCCGGCATACATTCCGCCTCCGTAAATTATCGTGTCATAACCGATAATATCGGAAATCTCAGCATTTTCTTTGATGTCGCAATCAAGTTCCTGTGCGATCCACTCAGCGTATGTTTTAGTGTAACCTGATTTAGACTTATAAGCAACTATCGTTTTCATGTTATTCTCCTTCTTTGATTGTTTTATAAAGCTTTCTGGCGAGTATTGCCGCGTATATCCCCAGCAAGGTGAATATTGCAGATTTTGTAATGATAGCCGATATCGGAAGATCAACTCCCGAAACGAGTTGTACGGCTGTCTGAAAAATCACCAATATCCCTACTACAATTATTCCAATCAGAAGAACGGAAAGCAGCACCACACCGAATGAGTTCCTTTTCTTCAGCAGATAAAGGCATATGAAAGCTGTGGGACTTATTATCCCCATATCGAGGATATATGTGATCTCTGTTGTATAGACCTCTATGAGCTGCAGCCTTCCGAACGAAGAAACGATATCCGGAAGCCAGGCAATAAAAGTTGATATTCCCGAAAGCACCAGAAAGACTGTATATGGTTTTCCTGAAAGTATATCGGGTACATCAAAGTGTTCACCTGATATTCTGTATATGCCGGTGATGAAGGCAAAAAAAGTGCATACAAAAAGAGCGGTATACGCCAGAAATAACATATTGTATGTTACTCCGAAGCACAGGCTCGCTGCATAATACAACAGCCACGCAAGTACCGAGACAAGCAGCAGAAAGCTGAGTTTATCCTTCTTCTTCACATCATATATCACTAATATTGCAGTCAGTGGAATACCAACAAAAAGCATACACATATCGCTTCCGATAAAAATCGTCGCTTTAAGATAGCTGTCACGGGCATATATACCGCTGCCCCACATCTTTATAGTTTCGCCGTACTGATTCACTGTTTCATACGTTTTGGAAGTATCCCACGAAAGCATACCGCACAGAGTTATCATGATAAGGAGCACAATAGCGGCAGTGGACAAAATGTGCATCATTTGGAATTTACGCATCATTTTCCTCTTTCAGCTCATTCAGCCTGTTGCAGAGTTTTTCAAGTGCCGTGCAGTAAACTCGCTGCTCCTCTTCTGTCAGGCAATCGAACAGCTTATACACGAATTGAATGTTCTGATCTGATTTTTTTGTCCGGATATGATTAGCCGCTTCAGTCTTGACAAGCCTTATTGCACGCTTGTCTTTTTTGTCGGGAACGACCTCCAGAAAGCCCTTATCTACAAGGCGATCAACTATCTGTCTCATACTCTGATGCGTAACGCCGGAAAGCTCAGACATCTGCTTGAGCGTTGGTGGCTCGGGAAACGCCTCTATCATTGCAATAGCAAGCCATTGTTTTGCGGTAATATCCACAAGTCCGTTATCCATTATAGCCTGAAGTCTGTTGGAGCAGATAAAGATGTTTACAAAGGCGATGATCCTCGGATCCATGTTTTCAAAATCGTACATAAGCAACCTCCTTCAAATATATGTAGTATATTCCCTATATACGCAGTATACTACATATATTTAGATTTGTCAAGAACTATTTTGATTTTTCAGTATTTTTTCAAAACGGCGAGCTGTGTGACTGCCGTTTTCTTTATGCTGCCAGAGGAATAGTTCCGAGAGCTTCGATCATCATGTCCGTTATCTCGATATGCTCCAGCTTATACGCAGGAAACTCCATTCGTATCAAATCTCCGGCTCTTATGAAGCGTGAGGTTCTAAAAGTTATGAACACCAAATTAGACAACATGCTGAAAATATCCGTCAACGGTACGGAGCTTACCGCAACACTTGCCGACAGCACCGCCGCAAAAGAGCTTGCAGAGAAGCTGAAAGCAGAGCCGGTGACCGTTACCCTGAACGAATACGGTGGATTTGAAAATGTCGGCAAGCTGCCGTGGTCGCTTACCAAAACAGATGAGAGTATCGTGACCGAAGCGGGAGATATTATGCTTTATCAGGGCAATCAGATGACGATCTTCTATAACTCGAATTCATGGAGTTATACGAGGCTCGGACATATCGACAATATCACAGGCGAAGAACTTGCAAAGCTGTTCGGTGAGGGGAATATCACCGTAACACTATCATATTAAAAACGGAGGTATCTGAGATGAAAGAAGAAATGTTGATTTTAACACAGGAATGGGACAAGACCTTCCCGCAGTCCGACAAGGTAGATCACAAGAAAGTGACATTCCATAACCGCTATGGTATCACACTCGCAGCCGATATGTATATCCCGAAAAACGCCGAAGGAAAGCTCCCTGCTATCGCTGTCAGCGGACCGTTCGGCGCGGTCAAGGAGCAGTGCAGCGGTCTGTATGCTCAGACACTTGCGGAGCGCGGTTTCTTGACTATCGCATTTGATCCTTCCTTTACAGGAGAAAGCGGAGGTCAGCCTCGCTATATGGCTTCTCCCGACATCAACACCGAGGACTTTCAGGCGGCTGTCGATTTTCTGTCCGTGCAGGATAATGTCGATGCAGACCGTATCGGAATATGCGGTATCTGCGGCTGGGGCGGTATGGCGATCAATACAGCAGCCCTCGATACCCGTATCAAGGCGACTGTCGCCTCTGGTCGGATCAGCTACAACAAGAGGTACTTTGAACGGATCATAGCCTCTGGCGACACATTCGACGGAAGCGTAGAACGACTTGAGGTCGATACACATATACACTTGTCCCATACATACGCCCCCCTCACTCATCTGTTGGTATCAATTATTTTATCACAGAACATCTGTTCCGTCAATGAGCTAAAGGCATTTTCTATAAAATCGTCACTGTATACAAATCATCCGAACATATTTTCGGCAAAATGGCCAAACACGGATTGAATGAGAAAAATATAACAGATCAATTATTTATAATCAGCGGCTTTAATCTATTGATTTTTTTGTTGAAATATGCTATAATAAATTAAATATAGAATCTTGCGAAAGGTGGTATAGTTATGCTCCCAGAAGAAAAAGCTCGCGTAAAAATTGATGATAAACTCAATAAAGCCGGCTGGTATATAGTTGACAGGGACGAGTATGTCCCACAGACTACTTCTGCCATTAGAGAAGCTCTAACTCAGGGCAATAAAGAGAGCGACTATCTGCTTTTCATAGACAACAAGGTTATCGCCGTTCTTGAAGCAAAGAGAGCTGATAATCCGCTGGGAGAAGATGTTGAATCACAGGCAGAGAACTATGCCCGTACTCCGCTTTCATGGTACGGATTATGGGAAGACGGCTTCATTCCACTTGTATATATGTCAAACGGCGAGAAGATACTATTCAAGAATCTTCTTTCCGGAGACGAGGAGTACGCAGAGATCGATTCTATACATACCCCTAAGCAGATGCTTCGTATGATTAAGCGTTCCTCTGAATACGGCGCTCTGCCTAAGCTTGAGCAACTGTCTCTCAGAGACTGCCAATACAACGCAGAACTCAACTTTGAGAAGTCCATAAAGAACGGAAAGAAGAAGAATCTGGCAGTTCTTGCAACCGGCAGTGGAAAGACCTATCTGGCTTGCCTTGCAAGCTACCGTCTGCTCAACTATACCTCCACAAAGCGGATACTGTTCCTTGTAGACAGAAATAACCTTGCAAGACAGACTGAAAGCGAGTTCAGCCAGTTCAATATGACTGAGAATAAAAAGGAAATGAACGCCCTTTATGATATAAGAAGGCTTAGACACGAAGGTGATATAAAGGGAGATATCGTCATTTCCACTATTCAGAAACTGTTTGCTATAATGACAGGACAGGCTGTAAGCGACGATGATGAAGATGCTGAGGATGAGCGTATCGCTGAAGCATCTGAAAAGAAGGACGATACCGTTATTCAGCTCGGCGATGATCTGAAGATACCGCCGGATTATTTACAGCTTATCATCGTTGATGAGTGCCATCGTTCGATATACGGCAAGTGGAAGGCTGTACTTGATTACTTCAAAGGCGCTAACATACTCGGCCTTACAGCTACTCCTACTCCAGAGGCATACGCCTATTTCAATAATAACATTGTCGAAAACTACACCTATGAGCGTTCAGTAGTTGACGGCGTTAACGTTCCAGCCCGTGTATACCGTATCATGACGGAGGTTACCGAATACGGCGGTTCGCTTGATAAGGGTACATCTGTTACAGAAACAGCAAGAAGGACAGGTAACGATACAACCTATACCGTTGATCAGGACAAGGATTACGATGCTAAACTGCTGGACAGATCAATCACCAATCGTGAGCAGATACGTGAAGTGCTTAGAGAATTCAAAAAGGCCATATATGACGACCTTTATCCGGAACGTGAAAAGTCGTGGGAATACATACCTAAAACGCTTATCTTCGCTAAGAACGATAATCATGCTACTGAGATTGTAGAGGCTGTAAAGGACGTATTCAAGCGCGAGTTCCCGAACGAAGAAGTTCCCGAGCATTTTGTTCAGAAAATCACTTATTCATCCGATGATTCAAACGGACTTATCCGCGACCTGCGTAATGAGAAGGACTTCCGTATTGCAGTAACAGTAACTCTCGTTGCTACAGGTACGGATGTTAAGCCTCTGGAAATTGTACTCTTCATGAAGGACGTATTCTCTGAGGTACTGTATACACAGATGAAAGGCAGAGGCTGTCGTGTTATCAACGAAGATAAGCTCCGTGAAGTAACGCCCAATGCCGATGTCAAAGAATGCTACTACATTGTCGATGCTATCGGCGTAACAGAACATGAAAAGGATATACCGGGGCCTGGCCCCGGTCCAAGTCCTGTTAAACAAAGGCTGACACTCGAACAGCTGTTGGAGCGTCTGTCGCATAATGAGCTGAGCGACGATAACCTGTTCCTGCTCCGTGACTATTGTGCTATGATAAACAGGCGTTATGAGGATAACCGTTTCTTCGGACATCATCTGCAATACTTCATTGACAACTACGGCTACTCTCCGAAAGAGCTTGCAGCAGCGATACAGGAAGCTTTTGACGACGGAAAGCTTCCTCCTTATATAAGTCCTTCGGATGACAACCATATCCGTATGGCTCTTATCGACAGGCTTATCAGCAATATCCCTGCAAGGAAGAAGCTCCTTGAACTGAGACAGGGCTACATCCTCACAACTGACGAAGATCCCGATACGCTTATAAGTGCTGGCTTCTCAAAGGAGACTGCCAAGACATATACCGAGAACTTCGCGAAATACATCAACGACAACAAGGACAGTATTGAGGCTCTGCGTATCATATACAACTCGGAAGATACGCTGATAACTCACTCTATGCTTGTAGACCTGAGAGACAGGCTTCTGTCTGAGAGCAGCCACTTCAGTGCTCCTCAGCTGTGGAAGTACTATAAGACACTCGATCCGGGCAGTGTTGACGACCTTGATACAAGAGCTAATGTAAAGGCTCTCACTAACCTGATACAGCTTGTCAGGTACGCATACAAGAAGAATCCCAAGCTGACCAGCCTTATGAACGGATTTGTTCAGCGTTTCAACCTGTACTGCGGTCAGACTCAGCGTGACCTCTCCGAGGATCAAACAGATGTTATGCGGCAGATAGCTGAATTCATCGTTAATGACGGCGCTATCACTGCGGCAGAACTCAACGACATAGACGCCGACCTCTGGAGGCAGGGCATCCGTGTATTTGGAAAGCCTCAGCTGTTCGGCGTGGAAATTACAGCATTATCAAGAATATTACTAAAGGCGGCTTAATATATGGCAAACCAGAAAACAGAATCGGCACTGCTCAAAAAGGTATGGGACATCGCAAACGTAATGTCCTCGGCAGGCGTTGGATTTACCGACTACATAACCCAGCTCACATATATCCTGTTCCTGAAAATGGACGATGAAAAGGAAGAATTCGGTCTCGGCAGTTCCATTCCCGAGGACTGCAAGTGGAAGGCTCTTATCAAGGAGAACGGCGACGATCTCGTTAAGAAGTATGAAGAGATACTGAAAACTCTCTCAGATGAGAAAGGTCTTATCGGTACTATCTTCACAAGAGCTACAAACAAGATAGACCGTCCCGTTATGCTCAAAAAGGTTCTTGATATGGTATCTGAGGAGAACTGGTACCTTATGGACGGCGACTTCAAGGGTGCTATCTATGAGGGTATCCTTGAAAAGAACGGACAGGACAAGAAGAGCGGAGCAGGTCAGTATTTCACGCCGAGAGCGCTTATCTCAGCAATCGTGGACGTTATTGATCCGAAGATAACTGAGACTGTTGCCGATAAAGCAGTTCCGAGATTGATACAAAGAATACCGCAAATAGGCGCTATTTCAGGGCTTTTTGCGAATGGCAGACCGATGAGGTCTTATTTTTTGCCCCGCCGCCGGTGCGCTGAATGCGGCTGGGTGCAAAATTTAACGAACCCAGTAGGTTCGTTAAATCTTATCTGGGTTCGTTAAAATATAGAAAGCCGCCGAGTGGAATGTACCACTCAGCGGCTTTTTTCATACGCCCAGATGCTTTTCAAATACTGCCATGATTTCTTCGACACGTTTATCGCCGATGCCCTTGATCTGACGTAGGTCTTTCTCTACCTCACGCAGATCGATGGACTTGCCGTCTTTCTCCAGTAGTCCGTCAGCGTAGCGCATCAGAAAGGCTTGCAACTCCTCACGGCTCATTTTCTTTATTGCACAGTAGGTATCTCGGTCGATAATCTTCTGTTCTGGCATAGATTCACTTCTTTCAGTCGTTAAATATAGAATCGAGTTTTGTTTTCAGCGTACCATTCTTTGCAAGTGGCAGAGCATCAAATTGACGAAGGTGATGCTTCTTAATCGATTCCCCACCTTCAAAGCCAAGAATGAAGTGAAGAGCTATTCCTGCTCTTTGGAGCAGATCCATCATCTCCATCATATCAAGCTCAAGGGCTATGCCCAGCGCAACAGCCGTTTTCTTCTTCGGCTTATAGTTGACATTGCAGCGAATAGCGGAAAACAGCTTCCTGTCAATATTGGCTTTCTTGTAAAGCTCGATTTCATCAGCGCCGCGCTCGTTAATCAGTCTGAAAAGGCACTGCTGAAATGTTTCTTCGCCATTGTCAAGCAACCGGTCAAGGCTTGTATCCGCCGGTAAAGGCGTATAAGATGCGGAAAGCACCTCATCTTCAGCATCTTCAAGCATAGCAGCCGCTCTTCTGCGGTGGATATATTCTTCTCCGCTAATGGAGTATTCATCGCTGTACATCTTCTTTATGCCGAATTCGTCTATATATTCATCAATAGCACCGACCAGTTCCGATGACAGTTGAAAAGACTCCTTATCAAATACAACAAGAATTATATCCATATCGTGTGTAAGGAGATACTTGCCTATCTCCGAAAGCGCTATATCAAGAGCTTCGTTCTTCGGGAAACCGTATACACCTGTCGCAATAAGCGGAAAAGCAATACTCTCAGCCTTGACCTGCTCCGCGAGTGCAAGAGTATTTGAATAGCAGGAACGCAGTATATCGCGTTCATTATGCTTACCGTCAATCCACGCAGGTCCGACGGTATGTATTATGTATTTCGCATGGAGGTCAAATGCAGGAGTTATAGCAGCTTGTCCCTGCTCCATTTTGCCTATCTTTACGCGCTCTGCAAGCAGCTTCTCCTTGCCAGCCGCCTGATATACAGCGCTGTCAGTTCCGTCACCGATAATCGGCTCAGGATTTGCAGTGTTCACTATAACGTCTGCTTCGACCTTTGTTATATCATTCCTGATTATATGAAACGGCATATTATCGCCTCCGGAATCTATTATGATATGAATCTGGCACATAAATGACATTTTAGATATTGTAACATATTTCACAATTTATTTCAAGCCAAACTTCGTAAAAATGTTTATTATTTCAACTGCTACATATAGTTGATCGTAAAACCTTCATTTTCCTCAAATTTTAATTATCGTACTTAAAACAGCAACATCAAGTCTTGCACGCAACAGTAAAAAAGAAGCACCGCCCGTAGGCGGTGCATATAATATTATAATCCAACAATTTCATTTATTGAGAATAGTGCGGCTTTACCAGAGATAATTACTTTATCTCCAACACATTCACAGTACAGGATACCGGTACGGTGGGAGGTTTGAAAAGCTGGGATTTGAGGTTTGTTCAGCCGTTTGCACCAGTACGGAGCAATCATACAATGCGTTGAACCGGTAACGGGATCCTCGTTCATACCGTACTTTGGAGCGAATACCCGTGAAACGCAGTCGTATTCCGTACCCTTGGCAGTAACAGCAACACAAGCTCCGTCCAGTTTGGAAATAAGCTCCATATCAGGCTGCAAGTCCCGAACTTCGTCTTCATTCCTGAGGACAAATAGAATATCGCGATCCGTGTATGCTGCAAGTGGGATAGTTCCGAGAGCTTCAATCATTGTATCAGTTATCTCGATATGTTCCAGCTTATAAGCCGGAAACTCCATTCTTATCAGCTCATCGCTCTTTTGAACGGTGAGCTCACCGATTTGACCATAAAGGTTGATAGTATCCACATCCTGGGCATAGTAATTGAAGAGTACGAACGCAGTTGCCAGAGTAGCGTGACCGCAGAAATCAATCTCACTCTTGGGAGTAAACCAGCGGATATGATAATGGTCATTCTCTTTGACAACAAATGCAGTCTCCGACAGATTGTTCTCATCTGCGATACTCTGCATGATATCTTCACTTGGGAACGAGTCCAGAACGCTTACAGCAGCGGGATTACCTGAGAAAATCTTATCTGTGAAAGCGTCAACGACGTATTGTTTCAATTATTTCACCTGTGATTTTAGTTTATTTCTTGATTCTGACATAGTACTTCGTATCGTCTTGGTGATGGATATACCCGCCGTTATTCAGCATAGCTCTGAGAGAAGCTGGATTATCCCTGTTAACACGCAGATATATTTCATCATCCTGAACATCGTCTCTTATCTCGTCGATGAGGAGTTTAAGTCCCTGAGAAGCATAGCGTTTACCGCGATATTCAGGAGCTATGTAGTAGCCGATATGTCCTGCTCCCTCAATAAGCGACTGGCAGAGATAATGGCGGAAGTGAAATGTGCCAACGATAGTATCATCATCCCACAGGTAATATACTGTCTGCGGAACATATCCTTCTGGTAGCTTTTCGCCCTTTGATTGAGCAATAATCGTTTCAAGAGCAGAATCAAAATCATCACGGCTTATATCAGGATAATCGTTTAGAAAACCGTTCTCTTCAACAGGAATACTGCGCTGAAAGAGCCACTCTTTCTCTATATCTTCGTAGTTAGCAGGTTTTATTATCAGCATATTTACTGTTCTTGCCTGCGGAAAATTTCGAGTGACCTTCTCATAGATATCAATGAAGCTGATAACGCATACTTCTGTATAACCTGAAAGAGTTCTGCACATAGTCTCAAAGTCAGATAAGTGACGTTCGAGCGTGTAGGTGCTGTCAATGAATATCGGATCGTACCTCCAGCCGACACAATTGACGCCTATCGCTTTTGAGAGAGTAATAAAGTTCTGCATGACCTGCTCCTTCGGCGGAACATTCAGTTCAACGTCCTTTCCGTAGGGAGTAATTGTCACGAACCAGTATTGATGAAACCTTTTCAGCTCGTCAATATACTTCAGCATCGGAGCAGGATTCTTTGTACAGAAGGCTATGCAGTCAACTACTTCAGGATCCAACTCATATCGCGTTATCCAGTCCTGTCGATACGGATTCCGCACAAGAACGTAGCCTTCTCGTATACGGTTCATGAACCATTCAGAGTAAAATGCGGGAATATCAGTCCGCATTCCTGTGTTTATAATCATAATTCTCCTTATTCTCTCAGCTGTATCATATCGGTACAGCTGCTTTTTTATTCTCACGCCGCCCCGTAATGGGGCGGTAGAGCTTGGAATCAGTATTTTTCTTATTATACTAAGGATTGAAATACAATGTCAAGATAGAATTCCTATTATTTTGATTTTGTAAATATATATAATTATTATGAAATAATAATTATTTCATAATTCAATTGAATTTTTTCTTCATTTGTAGCCAATTCCTATTATTTGTCCTTTCCGTATATATATGATTATATTGATACCATGTTCGTGGTAATCAAATTCAGAAAGGAGGAACGATCGATGTCTCAACAACGTTATCTGACCTGTGGCGTGGACAGCACAATACCGCTGGAATTACAGCTATTCCTTTGGGAGTGCGTAGACCGTATGCCTGCTCTGCGTGACTACCTACAGGTATTCCAACTGAAACCGGTAGGAATACTACAGTCCATAACGCACAGCTCGGAAGAGCCTGCATATAAAATGGAATATGTTATTCCTATGGATAATCCAATCGCCGAGAAAGTCTATATAATCGATGATGGCGACCACAGCACTATGCTTTTAGCAGAAGAATATTGAATGTAAAGCCAGCCCCTTCGGGGGCTGGTTCTTTCTATTTATGGAGTTTTTTACAATGGAAGATAACAAGAAGAACGCACTGTACTGCTCCAGATGTGGAGCTCTTATCGTCGAAGATGAGGACTATGAGGAGGTAAACGGCGAGATAGTCTGCACCGACTGTTATGAAAGGTTCACATCAACCTGCAACCGCTGCGGTGAGGTTGTATGGACAGATGATAGCTACGGTGACGAATATACCACGCTTTGCCGTCACTGTTACGAAAACCACTATACTCGCTGCTCCTGCTGCGATGCATTACTGCATGAGGATGACGCTTATCATCTCGACGGATACGACTACTGCTCAGAATGCTACCACGATGAAGTTGACAAGAACCGCTCTATCCACGACTACGGCTACAAGCCTGACCCTATATTCTACGGCGATTCTAAGCGGTATTTCGGCATTGAGCTGGAGATTGATGGGGCTGGTAAAGATAGCGATAATGCTGACGAGCTACTTGCTATCGCCAATAGGGGCGATGAGCATATTTACATTAAAGGTGACGGCTCATTAGATGACGGTATGGAGCTTGTAAGTCATCCTGCAAGCCTTGAATATCACAAGAATTATCAGTGGGAGGAGATAATGAAAAAAGCTATATCTCTGGGATATCGCTCACATCAGACCTCGACCTGCGGACTGCATATCCACGTAAACAGAAGCAGTCTCGGTGAGACACACGATGAACAGGAAGACGTTATAAGTCGCATCCTGTTCTTTGTTGAGACACACTGGGCGGAACTCCTTAGATTCAGTCGTCGTTCTGAGTATTCGATGAACCGCTGGGCGGCTCGTTACGGCTATGAGAAGACAGGACGTGAGATACTGGATAGACTGTGGTCTATTGACACAACATAGAGCATCTGAATAGAGACTCATATTATAGTCATCCTATACTATTTATAACTCTCGCAGGACTTCCCACAGCTACCATGTTTTCGGGAATATCCTTTGTGACCACCGAGCCTGCACCGATAACGGCATTGTCTCCGATCGTCACGCCTGGAAGAATAGTTGAGTTTGAGCCGATCCACACATTCTTACCAATGTGAATAGGTTTCGGTATCAGGTCGTGACGTTCTTCGGGCAGAAGGCACCGTATTGTGACCGATCAGCGCACCGTCACCTATGTAAATACCGCCCTGATCCTGAAATTTACAGCCTGCATTGATGAACACGCCTTTTCCGAGATTAATGTTCTTTCCGCAGTCCGTATAAAACGGTGGAAACAGCCCTACCTCAACAGGCGCACCGATCAGCTCCGACATCAGCGCATTGATCTCATCGGGAGTATGATAATGATTATTGATCTCCATTGTGATGCGGATAGCTTCCTGACTGAGCCTGTGCATCGTCTGATGCACACCACACTCCGCCTTGACTTGTTTTCCGCTGTTCATGAAATCAAGGAATTCTTGTGTTGTCATCGCTGTTTCCTCCGTGATAGCTTTATTTCAGATACTCATTATAAAACGCTTCGAGCTTATCAAACGGAATGACCTTCTTTTCACCGCCGTCATACAGATCGGTATGAGAAGCTCCCTCAATAATGAGAAGTTCCTTGTTATCGGTGTATTTGCTGTCCTTCGTCATATTCTCGTAAGCGTCCCTGCCGAAATAACAGGAGTGAGCCTTTTCACCGTGAACGATCATCACAGCGGAGCGTATCTCATTGCTGTATTGCAGGATAGGCATATTGATAAACGACATACAGCCGATCTTGTTCCAGCCGCCGTTTGAATTGAGCGAGCGTGGGTGATAGCCTCTTTCGGTCTTGTAGTATGCGTGGTAGTCCTTGACAAAGTAGGGAGCGTCTTCCGGCAAAGGATCAATAACACCGCCGCCAAGCTCATACTCGCCGGACTGATAATCCCTGATACGCTGGGCATTCAGAGCAACCTTTTTCTCATAACGCTTTTCTTCACTGTCCTCGCTGTCGAAATAGCCATTTGCATTCACTCTTGTCATATCGTACATGGTAGATGCAACAGTCGCCTTGATACGGGTATCCAGTGCCGCTGTATTCAGAGCCATACCGCCCCAGCCGCAGATGCCAAGGATACCAATGCGTTCAGGATCAACATTTTCCTGAATCGAGAGGAAGTCCACCGCTGCCATAAAGTCTTCCGTGTTGATGTCGGGAGAAGCCATGTATCTCGGCTGTCCTCCGCTTTCACCCGTAAAGGACGGATCGAATGCAATGG